>NZ_JASGBY010000002.1:0-566437 GCF_030053355.1 Pantoea sp. EA-12
GAGTATGCCAGGAGAGCCCGCAGGACGCGGGCGAAAGGTGGCGCTGGAACATGGATGTTCCATCGGCACCGGTCCGTAAGGCAGACGAGTGAAGTGAAGGTACCGCGTAGCGGCGCGAGGACCGCCAGCCCCGGTGCGGTCTCAGACGGCGTTATCGTCTGCCGCTTAACTGACATGCATTACGCAATCCATTGCGCCGCTACAATTTACATCCAATATTTCAACGCTTAACCCACTAACATCAACTCGCGTTCTTCGGTCATCGGCTTATTCAGCAATGACAGCAGAATATTTTTCACCGCTTGCGCGGATGGCGACAGCGGCAAACGTGCAGAGATGTTTAATGACAAAGGCAGATTTAGTGACGGGCTGTTAATACGCGCCATCCACGCATGGGTTGAACTCACCAGCGCGCGAGCCGCTGACTCTGGCAGCACGGTCACGCCCATTCCGCTTGAAACGGCTGCTGTCAGGGTGGAGATTGACTCAATCTCACCAATAATTTTTGCGCTCAGGCGGCGCAGAGAAAAGGCTTCGTCGACACGTTTACGCACGGCGCTGTAATCACGTGGCAGGAACAGATTCATCTGTGCGACATCGGCCAGATCGACGGTGGCTCCCGGACAGGCCGTAGCGCCCACCAGATAGAGTTCTTCTTTCATCAAAGGAATACTGTTGATGCCCGCCGTCGGCGCACGATCGTACAGCACCGCCATATCCAGCTGGCCGTTCATCACTTTTTCATTTAATGAAGTGCCGCTGTTTTCATGCAGATACACCAACACATCAGGGAATTGCTCACGCACAGTTTGCAGCAGCGGCATGGTCAAAGATGATGCGGCCGTACCCGGTGCCAGACCAATGGATACCTGACCATTCAGTGCCTGACCGGCATTAATCACTGCGGTCTGCGCTTGCTCACACTGACGTAAAATCGTGCGGGCATGGGCATAAAGAATTTTACCGGCTTCAGTCGGCGTGACGCCGCGTTTGGTACGGATCAGCAGTTGCTGATCGAGTTCATTTTCCAGCGTTGCAACTTGCTGGCTAAGCGCAGGCTGCGCGATGTGCAACACTTCTGCTGCCTGAGTCAGGCTGCCGATATCGACGATTTTTACAAAGTACTTCAGTCGTCTTAAGTTCATATTGCCTCCGTCAATCCCCGAATGCCCAAATATGGGTGTCTCAGCCTGCTGGCTTGTGTTCATGAAGTTGCAATATGCAGGCCAGGTTTATTCCGCACGCAAAAAAGGCTATCCAGATTATTCCTAACGGCCCGGAAAATAAGCCTTTCTGATTACCTCGAAGGAGTTAATAAGTTCAATGCATGACCCGAGGTGTTTAAAAAGAACTCACCTTGCACTCTATTGGTGCACAAACTGCGTGTCAGATGTGCAAAAAAGTGATGACCAACCGTGCTGGTATGGTGCAGAAGTGGCAAAAAATGAGCAGAAAGGGTCAAATCGAAAGCAAACGCGGGGAAAAGAACAGGATCAACCAGTGGGAAAACTTATTGTGCAGGGATTTGGTCTCTTCACTTTCAACCCTCACCCTAACCCTCTCCCGCAGGCGGGAGAGGGGACCGATCTAGCGGGGTTTTAGACGCGATTATCGCATTCTTATACGCAAAATAATTCGCGCTGTAGCAAGGCGGCAAGCCCGTTTAGCCCTGGGAGCATAGTTCACTATGTGACCAGGGTAAACGGGCGCAGCCAACGCCGTTACAGTGTGAAGGACGAAGCGTATCAGCGTTTCTTGCGGTTTCTATGCATATCGATGGACACTGCCGCTACGATAATGATGCCCTTAATGATGTCCTGCACGTAGGCATCGACACCCACAAAGGTGAATCCGCTCTTAATCAGACCCAGGATCACCGCACCAATCAGCGTGCCGGTGATGCGCCCTACGCCGCCCATCAGGCTGCTACCGCCGATAACCGCTGCGGCAATCGCATCCAGTTCATAGGCCATACCCATGCTTGACTGGCCGCTACTGACTCGTGCCGCCAGCACCACACCTGCTAAACCAGAGAGCGCACCGGCGATGGTGTAAACGATGATCAGGTACTTGTTGACGTTGATACCGGATACTTTGGCCGACGTCATGTTGCCACCAATCGCGTAAACATATTTGCCGTAGCGCGTATGTTTCAGGGCAATGTGGAACAGGAAGGCCACCACCAGGAAGATAATCACCGGCATCGCGCCCTGGCCGATGGAGGTGAAACCATCTGACAGGAAGCTGATCGGGTTACCTTGGGTGTAATATTGCGCCAGACCACGTGCCGACACCATCATGCCCAGTGTGGCAATGAAAGGAGGAATCCCGGTTTTGGTAATCAGAAAACCGTTCATCACACCACACAATAAACCCACACCAATACCGGCCACAATCGGAATCACGGCTGGCAGGTTAACTAATGACGGGTACATCGGTGACAAGCTGTCCGAGGTTTGCGCCAGACTGGCCGCGACCACCGCGGTCAGTGCGATGACCGAACCGGATGACAGATCGATACCCGTAGTGATGATGACTTGCGTCACCCCCACCGCGATAATGCCGATAATGGCAACCTGGAGAACGATCAGAACCAGGCGGTTGGTGTTGAGCAGGAAAGATTGGTCACGTACGTACCAGCCTGCAATTTCGAAAATCAAAGCAATCCCTAACATCACCACAAAGATGCCGGTATCTTTCGGCAACTTATGGCGCAGGTTGCCAAAGAAGGAAGTCGATTCTGCGGCCTGCGGGGCCGTAATTTTTACGTTACTCATAGATGTCTCGCGCCTCACTCGGATGCCAACGACAAAATGGTTTCCTGATTGGCCTCTTCTTTATCGAGGATGCCAGTTATACGCCCGCCGTGCATCACCATCACGCGGTCGCTCATACCAAGAATTTCAGGCAGTTCAGAGGACACCATAATGATGGCGACACCCCGGTTTGCCAGTTCGCTGATTAAGCGATAAATCTCGGCTTTTGCCCCGACATCAATACCGCGTGTCGGTTCGTCGAGGATCAGGATCTTCGGTTGTGCCAGCAGCCAACGCGCAATCAGCACCTTCTGCTGATTACCGCCACTGAGGTTGTTGATGATCTGATCCATGGTCGGCGTTTTAATATTGAGTTTGCGGATCTGCTCCATGCAGTCCTGCGCCATCTTCATGTGGCTAACGAAACCAGCTTTACTGACGTAATCCGGCATGTTGACGATGCTCATGTTCTCCATCACCGACAACACCAGGAACAGCCCGGATTTTTTACGGTCTTCCGTCAGGAAGGCCATACCCTTTTCAATCGCCGTTGAAGGCGAATCAATCTTGACTGGAACGCCATCGATCAGCACTTCCCCGCTATCGAAGCTTTCCATACCGAATAAACTTTCCATGACTTCACTGCGTCCCGCGCCGACTAAACCCGCCACGCCAAGGATTTCACCTTTGCGTACCGAGAAGTTGATGTCGGTGAAACGGTCTTTACAGGTGAGGTTACGCACCGTCAGCACGTCTTGTCCGATTTCGCCGTTAAATTTCGGGAACAGCTGTGTCAGTTCGCGTCCCACCATCTGGGTAATCAGCGACTGGCGGGTAAATTCAGTGGTGTTGTTGCTGCCCACCCATGTGCCGTCGCGGAAGATGCTTATCTCGTCAGTAATGCTGAAAATCTCATCCATTTTGTGACTGATATAAATGATGGCTTTACCCTGCTCGCGCAGGTCACGGATGATGGTAAACAGATGCGCCACTTCGGTTTCCGTCAGTGCCGAGGTCGGTTCATCCATAATCACGATGTCAGAGTTCCACGACACCGCTTTGGCAATTTCCACCATCTGCTGGGCGGCAATACTCAGTTCACCGACCATGCGATCCGCCTTGAGGCGGATATTAAGTTTGTTGAGCAGCTCCTGCGTTTGCTTATTCAGCAACGCATGGTCAACAAAGCCGTACTTCATCGGTTCGCGACCCAGCCAGATATTCTCGGCCACAGTCATATAAGGCACCAGATTCAGCTCCTGGTGGATCATCGAGATCCCAGAACGCAATGCGTCCATGGTGTCCTGAAACTGAACTGGCTCCCCTTTAATGCGGATGGTGCCCTTATCGGGACGATACATCCCGATAAGGCATTTCATTAAAGTGGATTTGCCCGCGCCATTTTCACCCATCAGGGCATGTACCGACCCCGGTTTAATTCGCAATGAGACATTGTCGAGTGCCTTCACTCCGGGGAAGAACTTGCTGATGCCTTCGGCTTCAAGCGCAAATGCGGTCATACATCACCTCCGTACGGCTGAGTCGGGAACGATTATTTCTGGTTACGAGATTCGAACTGCGCCATGTTGTCTTTGGTGATCAGCTGGTAAGGGATGTTGATGATCTTTTCCACTTTCTCGCCATTCGCCAGTTTAATCGCTGCCTGAACTGCACCTTCACCCTGACCTTTCGCATCCTGGAATACGGTGGCAACCATCTTGCCGTTCTTCAGCATCTGCAAGGCATCTGGAGTGCCATCCACGCCAGCAATCAAAATGTGGTTCGGGTTTTTACCCAGCGCCTGCAAGGCACCGATGGCCATTTCATCGTTGTTAGACGCAATAGCCTGGATATCATCACCGGCTGTCAGCCAGTTACTCACCACGTCCACCGCGTCGTTGCGGGTGAATTTGGCAGTTTGTTTCTGAACCACTTTGATGCCCGGATATTTAGCGACCACCGCTTCAACCCCTTTGGTACGGTCACGGGTGGATTCGTTAGCGAGATCGCCCATCAGAATCGCGACGTTGCCTTTGCCGTTCATTGCTTTGGCTAACGCTTCCATCTGCAAACGCCCCGCCAGTTCAGAATCCGAACCGACATAGGCCATTTTGTCAGTCAGTTCGCCGGCTGGTTTACGGTTCACGAAGATCAGTGGAATGCCCGCTTTAGTTGCCGCATCCATCACCGGTTTAACGGCGTTGGTATCAACCGGGTTGACGATGATGGCGTCTACACCCTGACCAATGAAGTTCTGTACCTGTTGCAGCTGCTGTGAAACGTCGCCTTTGGCATCTTCGACCTGACCTTTAATGCCATCTTTGGTCATCTCTTTCTGCATACCGGTACGCAGAATGGTGAGGAAGTTGTCATCAAACAGCGCCATTGAAACGCCCACCTGAAGGTCTTTCGCCATTACTGCGGCAGGTAACATGCAAGCTAACAGGGAAGTCACTAACGCTTTTTTGAATTTCATGGGTAACCCTTCTTATTCGTTAACATGCGCAGTTGGCTGATACGACGAATGAAAAAAATTTTTTACATTCACTCAACGTCGCTGGCGTTATTTATCTGGTTGTAGAGGTAAGGCTTCTGGTCTAACGCTATCGATTCCGTACAGCTCCTTGTTGCAACATCTTACTTATCAACAAGTTATTTTCAAAATGACGTTTCAGGTCAGGAAACTCGTTTCGCCCGTGATGATAAGCAGTTCATTTGTTTCATCTGATCATCATTTGAAATTTTCATCATAAAAGCACTGAAATGATTGTTTTAAAATCGGCAAATAACAAAACTTTGACACGCCTCTAACATCTCAAAGGAAATGCGCTTAAAGTGAGATCTTGTTGGCAGTTTGAAATCTGCACATTCAAGGCAGAAAAGCAGCATTCCGCTGCTTTTACGCGCACTTAAACCAGAAGTGTGCGATAGGGCTTTGACAACGCAGATCGGCATCGCTAATATGCGCCTCGTTCACACGATTCCTCTGTAGTTCAGTCGGTAGAACGGCGGACTGTTAATCCGTATGTCACTGGTTCGAGTCCAGTCAGAGGAGCCAAATTCAAAAACCCCGCTCAGGGAAACCTGAGCGGGGTTTTGTCGTTTTGGAGGGTCTTTCCTTGCAGCAGTGAACGTGTTGGCTGATACATAGTCCCGTCACAAACTCAGCCTAATAAGATGTTTTGTGGTGTTAATCGCTATACAACAAACTCAAAATGCGACCCGTCAGGCAGTTCAACATCCAGGCGGAGCTTGCCACCAGCCGCTTCAACATAACGTTTCAGTGTGGAAAGTTTGAGATCGCGCCCTGGTTTTTCCATTCCGGCCACCGTTGGTTGTTTGATGCTTAGCGCCTGTGCCATTTCCACCTGCGTTTTGCTTACACGTTCGCGAAGCTCTGCAAGATGTATATTCAGCAGAATGTCTTCAGCCATGACGTTGGCATCCGCGACCACTTCAGGTTTTTCAGCCGTAAGAATCTGTTCGAGTGTTCTGCCCATCACATTACTCCTTAAATTCGCTGCGATTGAGATGTTGAGTAAACTCTTGATCTGCTTGTGTAATCATCTCTTTATAAAATCGTTTTTCATTGCCAGCCTTATGACCAGCGCAAAGCAAAATACCTTTTCGCCACGGATCAAAAGCATAAAAAGCCCGAATGGGACTGCCTTTGCTCTGTACACGCAACTCTTTCATATTGCTGTAGCGAGAACCTTTAATTGTGTCTGCATAAGGCCTGCTTAATCCAGGCCCTGCCTGGCGTAAAACCAACATTGCCGCGATGACACATGCTCGATCCGTGTCGCCTAGCGTCATTAACCATTGATCAAAAGTGTCTGTTGTTATTATCTGCCACATAATACGCCCTCATCGATATAGGTCAAATGCTATATAGGTTCAATGCGATAGGCAGTGTGGTCGGGTATTGCCCGGAGGGCATCTGTTCTGAAATGATTTGTGGAGCAGGTTTCCAAAAAAAAAACCCTTCCCGCTGTTCTGGAAGGGCCTTCTTAAAGCAAGAGATGTTAGTCGGTGGCTTTAAGTAGCGGAGCCAGTTCCAGGCTGCTGCGGAAGTCATTACCTTGATAGTCGGTGTCCAGCAAATTGCGGCGGCGCAGTTCGGGCAGTAAACCATTCAGCAGTAAATCTTGCTGGTCCGGATTACCCAAGCCGTGCAATGAGATCACATCCAGCACGCCTGCGTGGTAGCGCTGTTCAATGGCATCGGCAAGCTGTTCCGGCGTACCGGCAACAAACCAGTGCCCGGTCTCTTCGGCTTTGATGATCAACTCACGCAATGTCAAACCTTCCAGTGCATACTGCCGGAAGATGGCGGCACGTCCCTGGCGCCGGTGTACCTGTTCCAACTGGGGAATTAACGCGCCGGGTAACGGTTGGTCCAGCGGCACTTCACGCAGATCCACTTCCCCTCCCAGCATATCCGCTACGCGCAGCCTGCCCTGCTCGTAGTTAATTTTCTCGTGTTTATCCCGTAACCGACGCGCCACATCCGCCTCACTGTCGCCAATGATGGCGTGAAATGAGTTCATGATCAGAGGGGTATTCTGTTCGCGGCCAAAACGACGTGCACGCTGCTGAACATCCGCGACAAATTGCTGTGCCGCCTCGAAGGTAGGCTGCGAAGTGTAAATCACCTCAGCATAGCGTGCGCCCAGCGTCACACCCGCCTCGGATTGCCCGGCCTGAAACTGCACCGGACGTCGCTGCGGCGGTGGCGGCACATTCAGTGGACCTGCCACCTGGAAGAAGTCGCCCCGATAGTGAATAGGATGCAGCTTTTTGTGATCGAGGCGGATGCCACCGCTGGCCGTGCGCTGCACCGCTGCACGTTCGTTGGCGTCATACAGGGCATTCATCACTTCAATAAACTCGGTGGCGCGCGCATAGCGCTCCTGTGGCGGGGGCAGTTGGCTTTCACCGAAGTTCTCTTCACCGACTGATGAGGTCACAGCGTTCCATCCCGCTCGGCCACCGCTGATATGGTCCAGGGTGCCAACCTGACGCGCTAAATGATAAGGATGCAACCAGCTGGTGCTGACGGTAGCGATCAACCCGATCTGCGATGTCACCTGACTTAACGCGGCCAGGGCAATCAATGGGTCCTGTGTGCCGGTGGTGCCAGCTAAGCCCGCCGGATCGGCCTGCAGCAAATCTGCGGTGAACAGCCCGGTAATTTTTTCGCGCTCGGCGATTTTTGCCAGCTCAATGGCGCGCGCGATACCCACGCCCGGCTGGGTGTCATTGCCCGCTGAAATCACACTGCTGGCACCGACTAATGTTTTCAATTTTCTACGATGAGGTTGTGACATAACGATCCCCTTTAGGCCTGGCGCGCGAAATCTGCTTTAACGGCGTGAAGCGCATCGGCATCAATAAGCAGACGTAATCCAGTGCGGGCCAGCGTACGTGCGCCGATTAGCAATGCCTGATAACCGCGTTCAGAATTGGCCGCCTCACGGAACGGCACAGTGTGGAAAATCAAATCGTCGGGGCCGATCTTCAGCCAGGGGTGCGCAGTCGGCACCGCGTGGCTGATATCCCCGGCATCGGTCGAGACTTTATTGCGTTGTGGCGACAGATCTACCTCTTCACCGGCTGCACGCAACGCTTCCAGCAGCAGCGCATCCAGCGCTGGATTGCGTTTGAAATCGCGTGGACCAATTTGATGATCAATCTCCACACGTGTTCCGGTGGCCAGCGCCACGCCTTCAGCAATCGCGCGCAGGCGTGGCTCCAGTGCTTCCACCTGCTCACGGCTATCGGCACGGATGTAGTAGTGCGCTGCTGCGTATTCCGGGATCACATTGGGGGCCTGGCCGCCATCGGTGATAATGCCGTGCACACGCACGCCATCGGGCAGTTGCTGGCGCAAGACGCTAATACCGTTATAGAGCAGCACCAGCGCATCCAGCGCATTGATACCTTCATGCGGCGCGCTGGCGGCATGCGAGGGTTTGCCATAGAAATGGAAGTAAAGATGGTTGTTTGCCAGAGTGGCTTCCGTGAGACGCGTTTTGCCAGCGGGATGCACCATCAGCGCCGCATCCACATCCTCCAGTAACCCGGCCTCAACGAAACGCTTCTTCACGTTGCCTTTGGGCCCGCCCGGCCCCGCTAAGCCGCCTTCTTCTGCTGGCGTACCCAGCACCACGACGCGGCCACCGGTCTGATCCAGCACCTGCGACAAGGCAATCGCCGCGGCCACGCTGGTGGTTCCAATCAGGTTGTGACCGCAGGCATGGCCAATACCGATTAACGCATCGTATTCAGCGAGAAAGGCGATGGTCGGTCCCGGTTTAATGCTGGCCTTCACCGCATGAAAGGCGGTTTCGTGGCCGGCGACATGTCGGGTGACCTCAAACCCCTGAGCGCTGAGTAAGTTGGTCAGTTGCTCACTGGCAAAATATTCGTTGTTACCGGTTTCCGGTCTGGCAAAAATGGATTTAGCCACGGCGATATAGTCGGCGCTGTGTTTTTCGAGATGACTTTCAAGCGTGAGCTGAAGTGTGTTCAGCGGCATAACGGATTCTCCTGAGGCAAGACGTTGCCCTCACTCTAAGCGCGTTAGCTGCTGATGTTTAAAAAGAAATAGTGATAAGGATTGCGGGAAAATGCACAACCAGGGGGCGGGTTATCTGCGCAATAAATTGCGCCGCTACAACAGACGTGAACCGCAAGGCGCCGACATCGGCATGCTATGCACATGACGGTAGCGGCGCGATTTATCGCGCAACCTGTTAATGCCGTCTGTCGATACATTGCACCAGCCGATCGCCCAGCCACTGAATACCGCACACCAGCACAATCAACACCGCGATCACCGCAATCATCACTGAGGTTTCAAAGCGCTGGTAGCCATAACGGATAGCCAGATCGCCCAGCCCCCCGGCACCGATCGCCCCCGCCATCGCTGATGCACCAATCAAGGCCACCAGCGTCACGACAAAACCAGACAGAATGCCGGGCAACGCTTCCGGTATCAGCACATCCCAGACAATCCGCAGCTTGCTGGCCCCCATGGCGCGCACAGCATCGATCAGTCCGCGATCGACATCACGCAGCGACACTTCCGCCACGCGCGCAAAATAAGGCGTTGCGGTGATCGACAGCGGCACAATGGCCGCCCAGGTGCCCAGTGAAGTGCCCACCAAAAACCGGGTAAACGGGATCAGTGCCACCAGCAGAATAATAAATGGCAGGGACCGGAAGCCATTGATGATCAGCCCTAGCACACGGTTGATGCCACGATGCTCCGCAATCCCGCCCGCACTGGTCATCACCAGAATCAACCCTAACGGCAGCCCGGCCACCAGCGAGAACAGCCCGGAAATGGTCGTCATCAATACCGTTTCGCCCAACGCATTGAGCAGTAAATCAATCATCACTGGCGACATAGCCCACTAACTCCACTTGTGCCTGCTGCGTATGCAGCCAGCTAAGAATCTGCTGTTCATCGGCCGTGTTGCTCGCCGGCAGCGCAATAAAGAAGCGCACCACGGCATAGTGCTGAATATGGTCGATGCCACCCTGTAACAGACGGAATTTGCCCGGTAACGCGGCGGCAAAGCGGGTCAGCAGATCGCCCTGCGCATCTTCACCGGCATAATGCACGCTATAGATAGCCTCACCCTGTTTTTGCGCGCTGATACGGGCGGCAAGCGCCTCCGGCAACTGTGGTAGCAAACCACGCAGCATGGAACGGGTGAGATCGGACTGCGGATGGGCAAACACCTGCCACACCGGGCCTTGTTCGACGATCTCACCGGCATTAATCACCGCGACACGATGCGCCACCGATTTGATCACCTCCATCTCATGGGTGATAAGCAGAATGGTGATGCCGAGTTTCTGATTCAGCGACTTCAGTAAGGCCAGAATCGATCGGGTGGTTTCGGGATCAAGCGCCGAGGTCGCTTCATCACACAGCAACAGTGCCGGGCTGGCCGCCAGTGCACGGGCAATGCCGACACGCTGTTTCTGTCCGCCTGACAGCGCCGCCGGGTAGTGTTGCGCCTTATCCGTCAATCCCACCAGTTCGAGCAATTCAGCCACGCGTCGATGACGTTGCACTTTATCCAGACCGGCAATCTTCAGCGGCAACGCCACGTTTTGCGTCACGGTTTTCGCTGACAACAAATTGAAGTGCTGGAACACCATGCCCACGCGGCTGCGCACGGTTTGCAGCTGTTTTTCCGACAGGCCGGTAATGTTCCGGCCTTCAATTTCGATGACGCCTTCATCAGGTTGCTCCAGCCCATTCAGACAACGAATCAGCGTGGATTTGCCCGCGCCGCTGCGGCCAATCAAGCCCAAAATCTCGCCCTTTTGTACCGTCAGCGAGACGTCACGCAGCGCCTGGGTTTGCCCAAACTGGCGGGAAACGCCCTGTAAACGCACCACGCTAACGTCGTCTCGCGCAACACGTTCACGGTCTTGTGCATTTTCCACCACCCCACGCGCCACGGCGTGGAAAGGCGTTTCGGCCCCTGAGAATACCGCCATGCTCTTTCCTTACCAGGCCGTTTCGCCCGTGCCCTTGTAAACCTTGTTAAACACGGATTTCACTGAGGTTTTATCTGCGGCGTGGGCCAGCGAGAGTGGAGCCAAAACCGTGCTGGCCAGCAGTAACGCGCCAGCGGATAACAAGAATTTATTTTTGGCAGAAGCCAGGCGTGTGTGCATAAAGTATTTCCTGATAGTTATCATTGCGGTCGTCAAAGTACACTGTCGTGATGAACAGTTAGCCGCAGTATACGCAGATGCTTATTCCTGCATTATGATTTATCTGGAAAAGCTATTCCTTAAATGAATAAAGACACGCAGCCGCTCCCATCGCAACAAGCGACAATCTGGCTGTGATACCATGACGTTTTGATTGGATTGATATTGAGCGCTATGTCTGACACCACTACTAAACGTAAAAATGACCCTGAAGGGCTAAAAAAACGCATCTTAGCGGGTGCCCTAAAGACATTTGCCGAGTTTGGCATGCAGGGCGCACGTCTTGAGCAGATCGCTGAGCTCGCACAAACCACCAAACGTATGGTGGTGTATCACTTCGTCAATAAAGAGAAGTTGTACATCGAAGTTCTGGAGCAGGTTTACCAGGCGATCCGCGAGCATGAAACAGGGCTGAATCTTGCCAAAATGGAACCTGAACAGGCGATGATAAAACTGGTAGAAGCCAGCTTTGATTATCATGCTACGCATCAAGACTTTATGCGCCTGGTGTGTACCGAGAACCTGTTGCGCGGCCGCTACATTGTGCAGTCAGAACGCATCAAAGCGCTGAACAAAAGTACCCTCGATCTGCTGGATGACATCCTGACACGCGGGCAGCAGCAAGGCGTCTTTATCGATGGCCTCAACACCGTTGACGTCCACCGCTTACTCAGCAGTATCTGTGTGCACCATGTGGCCAACCGTTACACCTTCCATTTCCTGTTTACGCCTGATGACACGGAAGAGGACAGCATCCGCCGTAACCGCCAACTGGCTGTCACAGCCACTATGCGTTATATCCGTAAAGCGCCTTAGACATGGGCAGTGCTGTGATGGTCTACGCTTAAAGCCTTGGGACCGTCACAGACCTCAGTCTAAGGAACGCCGTAGTGAACAAAGATCCCCTCCTTTACCCTCTTCGCAACACGCAAAACACCGAGCGTGACTGCAAGCTGTGGAACTGGGCGCAGAACACCGTGGTGGGTCAGCGCAGCCAGGTTTTTCAGCCGCAAAATGAAGCCGAACTGCAGCAATTGATGCAGAGTACAAAAGGCAAAGTGCGCGTCACGGGCAGCCGTTTGTCTCCCGGTCGCATGCTGTGTGTCAATCCCGACGATGTGTTGATCGATCTCAGCCTTTTCAGTGGTCTGCTGGCGCAGGAT
Source organism: Pantoea sp. EA-12 (assembly GCF_030053355.1). Taxonomy (NCBI): domain Bacteria; kingdom Pseudomonadati; phylum Pseudomonadota; class Gammaproteobacteria; order Enterobacterales; family Erwiniaceae; genus Pantoea; species Pantoea sp. EA-12. The sequence continues at coordinate 12,662 of NZ_JASGBY010000002.1, forward strand.
GCTGAAAGCGTGACCTTTGCCGCGGGCACGCCTTTACAAGCGGTTTATGACACGCTGACCGCAATGGATCGCATGCTGGCTTCCTCCCCCGGGGTCATCGCAGTGCAAACGCTGGCCGGTGCCATGGCCACGGGTACGCACGGCCAGGGACTGGGGCAAAGCTCACTGGCGGATGAAGCGCTCGCTATCCGCATGGTGTTAGCCGACGGCAGCGTACGCGTATTTCATCGGGAGGAGGACGATTTCTCCGCCGCACAAACTTCGCTGGGTGCATTGGGTCTGGTGACTGCGATCACGCTGCGCACCCGCCCGTTTCGGCTGTTTACCTGCCACAAATTCGCCACGTCTGCAGATTCGCTTGAGCAGGATTTGCTGCACTGGAATCAACAGTATGAATTGAGCAAAGCCTGGTGGTTTGTGGATGACAACCTGATGCACGTGTGGAACGCGAATCCAGCCATGTCACAGGATGCGGAGACATGGTATGCCAATCAGCGCGAGGTGATTGAACACGGTGATGAGACCGACAGCAGCCTCAACGACACTATCGATCAAACGCTGGCGCAGATGCACCGTGACACGCAAATCGAGGGTAAAGGCGGTAAGCAGTTTCGTACCGTCACCCGCTTTCGTGATTTCACCGATGTGAGCGGTGATATCTACCAGCTGTTTTGTCGTGGTATCGCGGTGCCGCAAATCAACGTGGAGATCGGTGTCCCACTGGATAAGACCCCCGCGATTATCAGCAAAATCAAAGCCTGGTACGCGCAGAATCATCCGCATATGCACTATCCCATCATCCTGCGCTGCACCGGCGCGTCTGACGCCTGGCTCAGCCCTGCCTATGCGCAGCCGACCTGCTTCTTTGGCTTTGTGGTCTATTACGCCGATGACGGTTCACTGTCACAAGATGGCCTGCATTTTCTGACGGAAGTGGAAAAACTGCTGGCGGCAGAAGGTGGACGTCCACACTGGGGCAAATACTACGATCCACAGCGTTACAGCTGGCGGGCGATCTACCCACAGTGGGATGCTTTCCGTGCAGTGCGCGATCGGCTCGATCCGCAGCACCGTTTTAGCAATGACTATGTCACGGCTTTGTTTGATTAAATGTTTATACCCAAAATAATTCGAGCTTCAGGAAGGCGGCAAGTGCAAGAATCCTCAGGAGCTTACTGAAGTAAGTGACTGAGGTGAATGCACGCAGCCAACGCACCTGCAATTTGAAGTATGAAGGGTACGGGGAGAGAAATTATGTTTGCCTGGGTAACGCTGCTAACGCAGCCGGACTACTTTATTGGCGTGAAAGCGCTACACCGCTCGCTAAAGCGCAGCGAAACGCAGTGGCCGCTGATCGTGATGGTCACCGACGCGATTGATGTTGCCACCCGCGAAGACTTGCAAGCGTTAGGCTGTGTGATTCATCCGGTTGAGCCTTTAATGCCCAACGCAGAACTCGAACAGCATTATGCCTCTGCGCAATTCGGTGAAGTGTGGAGCAAGCTGCGCGCCTGGGAACTCACTGGCTGCGATCGGGTGGTGTTTCTCGATGCCGACATGCTGGTACTGCGCAATATGGACGAACTTTTTACCCTGGATTTGGGCGATAACGCTCTGGCGGCCTGTCACGCCTGCCGCTGCAATCCCAATCAGATCGCCAGCTATCCCGCCAGTTGGCAGCCCGAGAATTGCCATTACACCTGGCAAGATCGTGGTAAAGCCGCGCCAGCAACGCTGGATCGATATCTCAACGGCGGTTTTCTGGTGCTTAAACCGGATCAGGGCGTGTTCGCGTGGCTTCAGCAGAAAGTCGCGGCCATAGACGATTTGCGCCGCTATCCATTCTCAGAGCAGGATTTGTTGAACGAGGTCTTTGAGAACCGTTGGCTGCCGTTGCCCTATATCTATAACGCGCTGAAGACGCTGCCGTTCCAGCACAGCGCGATGTGGCGCGAAGATGAGGTGAAAAACCTGCATTTCATTTTGGCTAAACCCTGGAAACGTGACCTGAACCAGCCCGAAAGCGAGCGCGATCGCTACTACGCGCTGGACAAGTTATGGTGGGAGTTAGGCGTAAAATAGGGAAAGCGGTCGCCATCAATGGCGCCCCTACATGAGGTCATCGTGGTCTGTAGGGGCGGCCTAAAAAAATATCGTACAAGGCCCTAATCAGCGGGTTTTTGCAATGCGCTCCAGTGCGACCTGAGCGAGAAAACCTGAGCGAGTTTTAAACTCGGGATGAGTAGCAACACAGCGGTCGATACGATCAATCAACAACTTCGGTAACGTCACATTAATTTTCTCCGAACCACCGAGAATGCGCGTCACATCGACTTCCACTAACACCCAAACATAGCCGGAAAAAGCCGGATCTTTCATCACGCTTTTTAATTCTGACACTGCTGGGATATCTTGCTCTAACTCTACCATCAGTTCCAGATGACCAATGATCGCCTCTTTCGCATTTTTCACCGCTTCTTCCAGCGTGTCACCTGCGGAAAAGCAACCTGGCAAATCGGGCACCGTTACACCATACGCCGTGTTTTCATCACCCGCTTCAATCGCAATCGGATAGAACATGGTTTACCTCTCTCAAATTAGTGGACGATCAGCCCGGCCTGTTTGCGAATACTTTTCACCGTTTTAATGGGCAAATCTTTTTTGGGGTGAGGAATCGTTACCAAGCCCTTCTTGGAGGGATGCACAAAATGGTGGTGGCTACCGTTAACTCGAATCAGCTCCCATCCATCAGCTTTAATCTCAGCCATTAATGACCTGCTATCCATGTCGTTGCCCTGATGCGTCCTGAAAACAACAAAATAACCCCAATAACCCTAAAATGCAATCTTAAGAGTTATTGGGGTTATTATAAATTGTCATTCTGCAAGAGCGTGCTAAGCACGCCCTGCGAAGATTAACGCCAGCCTAATTCCGGCGCGACATGGGTCAAAATGCTTTCCATCACATGCGCACAGTAATCCACGCCCAACTGGTTCGGGATGGTGAGCAGCAGCGTATCCGCTTCGGCAATCGCTTCGTCCTGCGCCAGCTGTTTGATCAGTTGCTCTGGCTCAGCGGCGTAGCTACGACCGAAGATGGCGCGGGTTTTCTCATCAAGGAAGCCCACGGAATCCTGATCCTGTCCGCTGCGACCAAAGTAAGCACGGTCGATGTCGTTGGTGAGCGCAAAGATACTGCGGCTCACGGATACACGCGGCGTGCGCTGGTGACCTGCTGCTTCCCATGCTTCGCGGTATGCACGAATCTGTTTCGCCTGCTGGATGTGGAACGGTTCGCCAGTTTCGTCATCCTTCAGCGTTGAACTTTGCAGATTCATGCCCTGCTGCGCTGCCCATACGGAAGTGGCATTTGAACCTGAGCCCCACCAGATACGCTCACGCAGCCCTTCCGAGAATGGCTCCAGACGCAGCAGACCCGGCGGGTTCGGGAACATCGGCTGTGGATTCGGTTTAGCAAAACCTTCACCGCGCAGCACTTCCAGCAACTCTTCGGTGTGACGACGACCCATGTCGGCATCGGTTTCGCCCTCTTTCGGGTTAAAACCAAAGTAGCGATAACCTTCAATTACCTGCTCTGGGGAGCCACGGCTTAAGCCCAGCTGCAGACGCCCGTTAGAGATCAAGTCTGCCGCACCGGCATCCTCCGCCATATACAGCGGGTTTTCATAGCGCATGTCGATCACGCCAGTACCGATTTCGATGCGATTGGTTTTTGCACCCACCGCCGCCAGCAGCGGGAAAGGTGAACTTAGCTGACGCGCAAAGTGGTGAACGCGGAAGTAAGCCCCATCAGCGCCCAGCTCTTCAGCGGCGACAGCTAAATCGATGGACTGCAATAACACATCCTGCGCGGAACGAGTGGCAGACTGTGAAGACGGGGTCCAGTGACCAAAGGATAAGAAGCCAATTTTTTTCATGGTGAATTTCTCCTCGTGGGCCAGACTCGCCCGCACGTAATAGATTAAGTTTCGATGGAGAGAGGTTACGCCAGGCGTGAGGTGACTGATAGCCAATAGTTTTCGCGCGCTTCATCAACTTTTTTGCATAAGTCATAAAAACACGGTCTTTGTGTCGCGAACAGGGTTGTCGCATCGTGCAGGTAATTTCAGCGCATCGCAGGTTTATTTATCTTCATGGCTAACGATTATATCAACGGACAACAACGCGCCGTGGTGCATCAACTGGCGCGCAGCTGGCTGTGGCGCAGTGAGTTGCCCACTTGGTTGTTAATCATCACCGTGTATAGCGGCTGGTTTGCATGCGTGATGTTCTGGCAAACGCTGGGACTGTTCGCCTCCACCCTGCTGCTGATCGTACTGACGACCTGGTACATGTCGCTGCAGCATGAACTGATCCACGGCCATCCCACGCGCTACCCGCGTTTCAATCAGCTGCTGGGGACCTTACCGCTGGCAGTGTGGTATCCCTTTGGTTTATATCGCGATTCGCATCTGGCGCACCATCGCAACCACAGCCTGACCGAGCCGCATGAAGATCCAGAAACCTATTACTTGTCCCCTGAACGTTGGGCACAACTCAAGCCCTGGCAACAACGCGTGATTCACCTCCGCAATACCTTTCCCGGACGATTATTGCTGGGGCCGCTGCTGGATATCGCGGCGACGATGAAGATCCTGGTGCAGGCACGGGCGCGGGCAGACATTGCCATGTGGTTGATTCACTTGACCTTGCTGGCGGGCCTGTTTTACTGGATGCAGCAGCAAGGATTCTCACCACTGTGGTTTGTTACTGCCGTGAGTTACCCCGCACTGGCGCTCACCAAAGTGCGATCTTTCTATGAACATCGCGCCGAAGACGCGCCGCTGGCACGCTCGGTGAATAACGAAGCCGCATGGCCATGGCGCTTGCTGTTTCTGAATCTCAACTATCATTCTGTACATCACGATCTGCCCGGATTGCCGTGGTACGGGTTGCGTAAAGTCTATCTGCTGTATCGCGAAGGCTATCATCAGCGCAACCAGGGTTTTCGCGTCGCAGGTTATGGCGAGTGGTTAACGCGCTTTTGGCGCCAACCGGTCAATGTCAACGCCCATCCGGGGACACACAAGGATGCACAGCATGCCGATCATCTCTTTACCGATGTACGATATCCATCACCCGACGACGCTCGGCCTGACCTCAGCGCTAACGACGCTGCTGGCACAACGCGGCGTGCAGGCTGAGGTCGAATGGCACACAGACCTGTTACCCCACTGGCGCGATGAGAATCTGTTACTAAGTCAAACCTGCGGCTATCCATTTGTGGCGTTACTGCCCGATGTACAGTTGGTCGGGGCGTTTCAGTCCAGCGCACAGGGCTGTGAGGGATTTCGCTACCGCAGTTGGCTGGTTGCACGTCAGGAAGATGAAAACCTCAGACTCAGCGATTTCCGCGGCCGCCGCGCGGTGAGCAACAGTGTTGATTCGCACTCAGGTTACAACGCATTGCGTTATCTGGTCGCCCCGCTGGCGCAGCAAGGTACCTTCTTTAGTGAAACGCTGCTGAGTGGCAGCCACCGTCAGTCGCTGGCGGCGCTGCGCGATAATCGCGCGGATGTGGCGGCGATTGACTGCATCACCTGGGCGCTGTTGCGTGCGCATTATCCTGCAGAACTGAGTGGGCTGGAGATCATTGGCGAAACGCCGCTGTGTGCCGCGCTACCACTGATCACCTCGGCCAAAACGGAAGCTTCTACGCTTGAGCAGTTGCGCAGTGCGCTGAACGAACTGACCTCGGCGAAACAGTACCAGCCGCTGATGGTGCAGAGTTTGATTAGCGGATTCGCAGTACCAGAACGAGCGTTTTACGATGAGGTGCAAGCCTGGGAGGATCAGGCGGCGGAGTATGGTGTGACTGTGCTTTAAGGTCGCCATTTATGACGTAATACTCGTCAGTAAACAACTCAGGCTGCTTATTGATAAGTGGCCTGTCTTTTCTGTGCGGGCTCTGCCGCCACTACTGCCCCCTCTGGGCCGTCCTCGCGCCGCTAAAGCGGTACCTTCGACTTCCACGTCGTGCCGGACGGACCGTTCGCGGATGACCATCCATGGTCGGCCGCGAACTGCCCCACGCCTCCCCGCGTGGGGCTCCTGGCCCAACGTAAAAGTCTCAGCGCTGCGGATAGCCCTGAGGGGGCAGCAGAGGCGTCATGGCCTCAGGCAATGTGCCCTTTTTGACAACGCGCACTGAGGCTGATGAGCTGGCTGGAGCCGCACCGGGGCAGGCATCCGCAGCGCTGAACGGAGTGAGTCTGCCAGGAGAGCCCGCAGGACGCGGGCGAAAGGTGGCGCTGGAACATGGATGTTCCATCGGCACCGTTCCGTTAAGGCAGATGAGTGAAGTGAAGGCACCGCGACAGCGGCGCGAGGACCGCCAGCCACGGTGCGGCCCCAGACGGCGTTAACGTCAATCGTTTGACTGTACGCCATTTACGGCGACCAACATGTCATGCCACCTGCTGACGGCGCTGGGCGGCGAACTGGTTTTCTGGCGTGGCTAACCCCAGATTTTCCCGCAAGGTATCGCCCTCATATTCGGTGCGATAAATCCCGCGCGCCTGCAACAGTGGAATCACCTGCGTCACGAAATCATCAAATGCCGTTGGTGTGCCGCCGCGTACGATAAAACCATCCGTGCCGCCTTCCAGGAACCACTGCGCTAAACCGTCAGCAACCTGCTCGGCAGTGCCGAGGAAACTGGGGCGCGGCGTGGCTTCTTCCAGCGCGGCCTGACGTAAAGTTAAACCGCGTTCCCGTGCGTTCTGTTTAATCTTGTCCGTCGTGCTGCGGAAGCTGTTCTCACCCAGATCGCCAATATCCGGGAACGGTGCTTCCAGAGGATACTGGCTGAAATCGTGATGTTCGAAATAACGCCCCAGATACTCCAGCGCTTTATCGATGGTGACCAACTCGGCGGTCTGTTGATAACGGCGTTCCGCATCCTCCTCGCTATCGCCAATAATCACGCTGATACCCTGGAACACGCGAATGTCATCGGCATCACGACCCCGAGCGACCAGACGACGGCGCACATCTTCACGGAATGCACGCGCCTCTGCTAACGTCTCCTGACGGGTGTAGATGGCATCCGCCGCTTCCGCCGCAAAGGCTTTACCCGCTTCAGAGGCGCCTGCCTGGAACACGATCGGTCGTCCTTGCGGTGAGCGCCCCACATTTAACGGCCCCTGCACCGCAAAGTATTTGCCCTTGTGATTCAGCGTATGCAGCTTGTCATGATCAAAAAATTGACCGCTGGCTTTATCACGCACAAAAGCATCCTCTTCCCATGAATCCCACAATCCTTTCGTCACCTGAAGATATTCGCTGGCAACACGATAACGTTCGTCATGTTCAGGATGCGTATCACGCGAGAAGTTTTTTGCCGACCCTTCCAGCGGAGACGTGACGACATTCCAGCCCACCCGGCCACCGCTTAACTGGTCGAGGCTGGCAAACTGACGGGCCACGGTAAAGGGTTCGCTGTACGAAGTAGAGAGCGTCGCGACTAAACCGATTTTCTGCGTCACCAACGACAGTGCCGACAACAAGGTAATTGGCTCGAATCGGTTCAGAAAATGCGGGATCGATTGCGCTGTGATGTACAGCCCGTCCGCAACAAAGAGGAAATCGATTTTCGCCTGTTCCGCTTTGCGCGCCAGATCCAGCACATAATCGACATTGATGCTGGCATCCGCTATCGCATCGGGATGACGCCATGCCGACATATTGCCGGATACGCCCTGAATAATCGCTCCCAGCCGAAGCTGGCGTTGTGTCTGACTCATCTCATGCTCCTTTTTATGCGTGTGCGGGCTGCCAGTTGGGTATCACCGGCAGCGCCTGTAACAGTTTTTGCGTCCACGGATGCTGAGGCGCGGCAAACACCTGCGTCAGGTCTCCGCTCTCAACTATCTGACCGTTTTGCATCACCAGTACGCGATCCGCCAGATGTTGGATCACGCCCAGATCGTGAGAAATAAACAGCAGCGCCGTGCCGTGCTCGGCTTGCATCTCGGCCAGCAGATCCAGCACCTGCGCCTGTACCGACACATCCAGGGCACTCACCGGCTCATCGGCCACCAGTAGCGCGGGATTGGGGGCAAACGCGCGAGCAATGGCTACGCGTTGGCGCTGACCACCAGAAAGTTGCTGCGGATAACGCCGCAAGAAGCGATCGCCAAGCTGTACTTCATCCAGCAGCTGACGCACGCGTTGACGCCGCGCATCGCCATGAATACCCACGCTATCGAGGCTTTCACCGATGATTTTTTCCACCGTATAACGGGGGTCGAAGGAGCTAAACGGATCTTGCGCAATCAACTGCAATCGGGCACGACGGGCACGTCGCGCTTTGTCAGGCAGGCGATCCCAGCGTTCCCCCTCCAGCCGCAACGTACCGCTATCCGGTTCCGTCAAACCCATCACCACTTTCACCAGCGAGGTTTTGCCCGATCCGGACTCCCCGACCACACCCAGGGTTTCCCCCGCATGCAAAGTGAAGTTGATGTTGTTCAACACCAGACGTTCACCGTAGGCTTTGTTTAGGTTGATGCCCTCAAGCAAGGGCGCATGGCCTGGCGTTGGGCGCGGCGGTAACGGCGTCGGTTCAGCGGCACTCAGACGCAGCCCGCGTGTAGCCGGTGTCGGCACCGCCCGTAGCAGCCGTTGCGTCCAGGCATGTTGCGGACATTGCAGCAGCGGCCCGCTGTGTCCCTGCTCCACCACTTCGCCATCACGCATCACCAGCACGCGATCCGCCAGTTCCGCTACCACCGCCAGATCGTGACTGATCAGCAGCAAGCCATGGCCGTCACGGCGGCGTTGTGCCAGCAGTTGCAGGATCTGGCGCTGCACCGTCATATCCAGCGCGGTGGTAGGCTCATCGGCAATCAACAGTTTAGGGCTGCCGGCCAGCGCAGTAGCGATCAGTGCACGTTGCCGCTGGCCGCCAGAGAGTTGATGCGGATAACGCGCCAGCCGACTTTCCGCATCGGGGATACCGGCGGATTTCAGCAATGTCAGACTTTTTTCCTGCAATCCCTCGCGATGTCCGGCAGCGCTTAATGCATCGGTTAGCTGCTGTCCGATACGGCGCAATGGATCGAGTGAGACCAGCGCATCCTGCAGCACATAGCCAATGCGACGCCCGCGCAGTGCCTGCCAGTCACCGCGCCTTGCATCACGCATATCCCGACCATCAATGTCGAAACGGTCGGCGGTGAGCACCGCACCTTCGGGCAGTAACCCCAGCAAACTGCGGGCGGTCAGGGTTTTTCCCGATCCCGATTCGCCCACCAACGCCACCGATTCACCCGGCCACACTTGCAGAGAGAGATTCTTCACCACCTGCTGCGGCCCGAAACGGATGCTGAGATTCTGGATATCAATAAACGGCTGGCTCATGCGTTTCTTCCTTCAAAACGGGCCTGCCAGTGGCGGCCAAGCGTATTCACGGCAATCACCGTCAAGGTGATAAACACGCCGGGCCACACTGCAATCCACCAGGCGTTGCGCAGATAGTTACGCCCTTCGGCCAGCATCAGGCCCCATTCGGCGGTCGGCGGTTGCGGCCCCATGCCGAGAAAGCTCAAACCGGCGGTGCCGATGATGGCGGTACCCAACCCCAGCGTGGCTAAGGCCGGAACCTGTGCAATGGCGTGCGGCAGAATATGGCGGGTGATTAACGTGAATCTTGAAAGACCAAACGTCCGCGCCTGTTCAACGTAACCAGAGGTCATGACGGTGTAGGTTTGCGCTCGCACCACGCGGGCAAAACGCGGCACCGAGGCCACACCGAGGGCAATAATCAGGTTATTGGTACCCGGCCCGGTAAAGGCAATCAGCATCAGTGCCAGCAGCAGATCGGGGAATGCCGAAATCACATCCACCGCACGGCTCAGCAGTTCATCAACCACGCCACGCGCCAAGGCGGCAATCAACCCCAGCAGGGTGCCAAACAGCACGGCCAACGCCATCGCCGCCACGCTGATTAACAGGGAATAACGGCTGCCGTAAATCACACGTGTGAGCAGATCACGCCCCAATTGATCGGTACCGAGCCAGTGCGTGGCCGATGGCGGTAGCTGTGCATTAACCGGATCGGCCAGAAGCGGATCGTTATGAGTGAGTACGCCCGGTGCTATTACCGCTGTCGCCAGTAAAAGCAGATAGAGAATCGCCAGCCACACGGCGCCAGGCAGTGCTGTCGGCAGACGTTGCAGTGCAGCGATCATGATTTGCTCTCCCCACGCAGGCGAGGATCGATCCACAGTGACAAGATATCGACCAGGGTGCTCATCACCACATAAATCAGTGCTGACAGGATGGCTACCGCCAGTACTACCGGTAGATCCTTCGCCAGCACCGCATCCACCGTGAGTTTGCCGAGACCAGGACGACCAAACACTTGTTCAGTGATCACCGCACCGCTGAGCAGGCCACCCACCAGCCAGCCGGTTAATGTCACCGCCGGTAAGGCCGCATGGCGCAGCACATGACGCAGGCGAATAGTGGTTTCTCCCACGCCCCACGCACGCAGTGTCAAAGTGAAAGGCGCATCCAGCGCCCGCTCCAGTTCGCGCCTCAGCAACTGCGCCATCACCGCACCCTGCGCCATGCCTAATGCCAGCGCCGGAAGCACCAGTGATGACAGTGAGCGATCTCCGGCCACCGGGAACCAGCGCAAGGTGAAACTGAAGATAAACAGCAGCACAATGCCCATCCAGAAGGACGGCGTGGAGGCCAGCAGCAGCTCAACACTGTTGGCGACACGGCGACCGATGCGGCGATGTGCCGTTGCCACTGCCATCGCGACCGCAAACAGAATGCTCACCACCAGTGCCGCCAGGGTTAACTTGATGGTGGGCCACAGTTGGGTGGACAACAAATGGCTCACCTCGGTGTTAAGCATGTAGGAGCGCCCAAAGTCGCCATGCAGCACGCGCCACAGGTAGTGCAAATATTGCCACCACAGCGGTTCATTCAGCCCCCACTCGGCACGGATCGCAGCTTCAATTGCCGGGGTCCGCAACTGTTCACCAATCAGCAAACTGACAATATCCCCGGGTGCCAGATGCACACCGAGAAACGCCAGTGACACGGCAGCCCATAGCACCAATACGCCGCCGAGCAGGCGACCGAGAATACGTCGCGAGAGTTCACTGCGCCAGAGCGCGGGCTTACGCGGTCGCGGTGTGCGGGTGACGATGCTTTCCAGACTCATCTTCGCCTCCTGATTAATGGTCACTTAGCCAGATGTCGTATGCGTTCTCCGGCATCTGTTTGTAGCTGCGGAAACCCGCGCCGTGCACATAGCGGGCGGCGGCAATCTGGTCTTCAGGCTCATACAACGGGATCGCCAACGCCTGCTGTGCTAGCGCGTAGTGCTGAAGCTGGCTGTAGAATTTGCGACGTTGATTGATATCCAGCGTGGCGGCGGCCTGATCTAACCAGCCGTTGATTTCAGGACTGTTGACCCGGCTGTAGTTAATCGCGCCACCGGCATTAACCGGGCGGTAGTGGTTTTCAATATCGATGCCGTCGGTCTCTGTATTGGAGTTGGCGATCGAACCAAAATGACCGCTGTTGCGCACCTCAGCATAGGTGCCGGAATCGACATAGCGCAGCTTGATCTCTACACCGAGCCGTTGCCGCGCCTGGGCTTGAATCGCCTGCAACAACACATCACGCTGATCGCGCACCGTGGCCTGGGCTTGTATCACTTCAATGCTCAGGCGCTGGCCGTCTTTGGTGCGAAAACCTTCGCTATCACGCGTTTGCCATCCAGCCTCGTCCAGCAGCTTATTCGCCGCCGTGGGGTTGTTGCCGTACTGACCTTCCAGATCGTTGTTGTAAAGCGGGTCAACCGGTGAGGTGATCCCCCATGCGCGGGTACGCTCGCCGCGATACACCGATTTCAGTAACGGATCGATATCCAGTCCCTGCAGCAGCGCCTGGCGCACTTTCACATCTTGCGTGGGGCCATATTCCACATTCAGAAACAGCGAATAGGGCGTACCGGTGTTCAAGGCATGTTGATAGGTAAAATCTGGGCTGTCTTTAAAGGCACTGGCATCGTTGCCGGAGATGCCTTCAATCACGTCCAACTGCCCAGACAGCAATGCACCGGTACGCACTGAGGACTCCGGCAGGAAGCGATAGGTCACGCGATCCAGATACGCTGGGCCCTGATGATGTGCAGTGACCGGTGCCCAGTGGTAATGCGGATTGCGCACCAGTGTCAGCTGCTGACCCTTTTCGTAACTCTCGATGATGAAAGGTCCGGTTCCCGCGATCTCTTTACCGCCCGCCTTGAGCTGGGGTGAGTGCCAGCTGGCGGGTGCCAGAATCTGCAACTTCGCGGCAAAAGAGAGGAAAGGCGCGTAACCCTGCTTCAGGGTAATCACCACCGTGCTATTGTCGGGCGTCTCGACGCTGGCAATGCGGGCACTCAGGGCACAGATACTGGTTCCTGCGCAATATTTTGGGTCCTGTACATGGCGAAAGTTCTCCGCTACCGCGTTGGCATCCAGCTTCTCGCCGTTGGAGAAAGTGACGTCACGACGCAGCGTGAAACGATAAATTTTGCCATCCGGGCTCACTTCATAGCCCGTGGCCAGCCACGGCACAAAACTTCCATCAGTGCGTCGTGCCAGTAGTGATTCCCAGACATTACGCAGGGTGACTTCGGCTTTAGATTGCCCATTTAACTGCGGGTTTAACGGTGCCGGTTCGGTTTCTACGCCATAGATCAGTGAGCCGCCACTGCGCGGTTGCTCTGCGGCGAAGGTGTTTAACGTACTCAGCAGGCACGCCAGCCCCAGCGCCAGCGTGATTGAATTCGCTTTCATAATGTCCCTGTTGTTATTGATGATGTGAATCAGGCGATGTTGGCGACGGGCTGCGGGTTGAATTCCTTTTTCAGGAATACCAGCGCTTCGCCCAACGCATTGGTGCGGTGATAAAACGGCTGATAGCCGCGACGCAGGTAAAGCTCACTGAGCCAGGGATGTTTAGTCGCCGTGGCCAGATACACGCCAGGCGCTTTGAGCGTCTCTTTCAGCAGCGTCTCTTCGGCATAGCTGATGATCTCGCGGCCATAGCCCTGACCTTTGTAGTCCGGATCGACGGCAAACCAGTGAATAAACGGCAGCGACGAGGGCGCATCGGTTTCTTGCTGCCAGGGGAAACGCACGGTCACCGTCGCCACGGCACGTTTCCATTTGCGCAGCACCAGTACCGTCTCCTGTTCAATGACGCGACGAACCTGCTCGACGTTGCCTTGAGAGATGGTGAAATGCACATCCAACGCCACCAGCGATGCGTAAGCGCGTTGCAACAGGGCAAAAATTTCGTCGGCATCGTCGGGTTTGGCAATTTGAATAGATTGGCTCATCTGCGGGTTTCCTGAATTTATCTGCAGAGAATTATTGAAATCCGCCGAAATAAAGTAAAACGAGAATAGTGGCAATGGATTTGTTAATTATGGGAATCGCATAAGCGAACATTAAATAAAGGTCGTCATCAATGACGACCCTAAAATATGTTCGTATGATTTTCCTAGGGTGCGCATTTATGCGCACCTGGCGATATTAATGTTTACTCAACCACACATCGTAAACGCTTTCTGGCATCTGCTTATAACTGCGGAAACCATAACCGTGCACGTAACTGGCGGTGGCAAGCTGATCTTCCGGTTCATACAGTGGAACCGCCAACGCCAACTGAGGTAAGGCACGTTGTTGCAGCTCACTGTAATACTGGCGGCGCTGCTTCAAATCCAGCGTCGCGGCGGCTTGATCCAGCAACCCATTGATACTGGCATCGTTGACACGGCTGTAGTTAATCGCCCCACCCTGCGCTATTGGCCGGTAGTGGTTTTCAATATCCACGCCGTCGGTCGGTGTGTTGGAGTTAGCGATGGTGCCAAACTTGCCGCTTTTGCGTACGTCCACATAGGTACCGGAATCCACATAGTTGAGTTTGAGATCGATCCCCAGTCGTTGACGCGCCTGTGCCTGAATCGCCTGCAACAACACATCTCGCTGGTCGCGTACGGTGGCCTGCGCCTGAATCAACTCAATGCGCAAGCGCTCACCATTTTTGGTGCGATAGCCCTCGCTGTCCCGAGTCTGCCAACCCGCATCATCCAGCAGTTTGTTAGCGGCAGCAGGGTTGTTGCCGTACTTCCCTTCCAGCTCATTGTTATACAGCGGGTCAATCGGTGACGTGATGCCCCAGGCGCGGGTACGCTCGCCGCGATACACCGATTTCAGCAGCGGATCGATTTCCAGCCCCTGCAACAAGGCCTGGCGCACTTTAACATCCTGTGTGGGGCCGTATTCGACGTTGAGGAATAGCGAGTACGGGGTACCGGTATTGAGCGCGTGCTGGTAGGTAAAATCAGGGTTGTCCTTGAATTCACCCGCATCGTTACCGGAAATGCCTTCAATCGCATCCACCTGACCGGAGAGCAACGCCCCTGTGCGCACTGACGATTCCGGCAGGAAGCGATAGGTAACACGATCGAGATACGCCGGTCCCTGATGTTTCGCGGTGGCCGGTGCCCAGTGGTAATTCGGGTTCTTCACAAAGGTGACCTGCTGGCCCTTCTCGTAACTTTGCAGGATAAACGGCCCGGTACCGGCAATCTCCGTGCCACCCGATTTTAGCTGCGATGATTTCCAACTGGAGGGGGAAAGGATTTGCAGCCCCGCCGCGAAAGAGAGGAACGGTGAATAGACCGATTTCAGTGTAATCACTACCGTGTGATCGTCGGGCGTTTCAATCTTGTCGATGTGCGATCCCATCAGGCACAGGCTGGTACCGGCGCAGTACTGCGCCACCTGAGTTTGGCGAAAGTTTTCGGCCACGGCGTTGGCATCCAGCTTTTCGCCGTTGGAGAACGTCACATCGTGGCGCAGGTTGAAGCGCAAGGTTTTGCCATCTTCGCTGGCTTGATAGCTCTCCGCCAGCCACGGCACAAAACTGCCGTCTGGACGGCGGGCCAGCAGCGATTCCCAGAAGTTTCGCAGCGTGATTTCGGCTTTGTCTTGCCCGTTAAGTTGCGGGTTGAAGGTGGTGGGTTCAGTTTCTACACCGACCGTAAGACTACCGCCGCTAACCGCTTTATCAGCGGCAAAGGCATTGCCCAGCAGGCAGGTGAAACCCAGAGCCAGAGTCATTGCGTTCGCTTTCATATTATCCTTGGTGATTGCAGGTGTTATTTTAAATAGCCGCATACCGGCTTGATTTATATTTCCCGCTGAATTATTAAAATTCGGATAAATAAATGTAAAACGACAATATTGGCTATCGATGTGATGAAATGGTTTAAAGGAAACAAACGAAATAAATTTCGCTTCAACGCTCGTAGGGTCGCCATTTATGGCGACCTAAAACCCTGTGCGCATGAATGCGCACCCTACGAATCGATATCTGAAATGATAATTTGTGGCGGCATCCCTGCCGCCCAAAAAATCACACCGCACGCGCGGCAATAATCCCCTCGGCCACATTGCGTGGCGCTTCGGCGTAATGCGCGAACTCCATGCTGTAGGTCGCACGACCTTGAGACATGGATCGCAGCGTGGTGGCATAGCCAAACATCTCTGACAACGGCACTTCGGCACGGATGATACGCGCACCAAAGCGCTCATCCATGCCTTGCAGCGTACCGCGACGCGATGACAGGTCACCCATCACGCCACCGGCATACTCCTCTGGCGTTTCCACTTCCACCTGCATCACCGGTTCAAGGATCACCGGATCGGCCTGTTTAGCTGCGGCTTTAAAACCAAAAATCGCCGCCATACGGAAGGCCATTTCCGATGAGTCCACCTCATGATAGGAGCCGAACGTCAGAGTGGCTTTGAGATCCACCACCGGATAACCCGCCAGCACGCCACTGTTCAGCGCTTCACGAATCCCCTTCTCCACCGAAGGAATAAACTCGCGCGGCACCACCCCGCCTTTGGTGGCATCTTCAAAGGTAAAACCGGCACCGGCAGCCTGCGGTTCCAGCGTCAACACCACGTGACCATACTGGCCTTTACCGCCCGATTGACGCACAAACTTGCCTTCCACATCGCGCACCGTTTTGCGGATAGTTTCGCGATAGGTGACCTGCGGGCGACCTATGTTGGCTTCCACACCAAACTCACGCTTCATGCGGTCAACAATGATCTCCAGATGTAACTCGCCCATACCGGAGATGATGGTCTGGCCTGACTCCTCATCGGTGTGCAGGCGGAACGATGGATCTTCTGCCGCTAATCGCTGCAACGCCAGGCCCATCTTTTCCTGATCGCTCTTGGTCTTCGGCTCGATCGACAATGAAATCACCGGGTCCGGGAACTCCATGCGTTCCAGGGTGATCACCGCATTGGGATCACACAGGGTTTCACCGGTGGTGACCTCTTTTAATCCGACACAGGCAGCAATATCACCGGCACGAATTTCTTCGATTTCGATGCGATCGTTGGCCTGCATCTGCACAATACGGCCGATGCGCTCTTTACGCCCTTTAACTGCATTCCACACGCTGTCACCCTTGCGCAGCACGCCAGAATAGACGCGCACGAAGGTGAGCTGGCCCACGTAGGGATCGCTCATCAGTTTAAACGCCAGTGCAGAGAACGGCTCATCATCATCCGCATGACGCTCGTCGTGTTCACCTTTGTCATTCACACCGGCCACCGGTGGCACATCGAGTGGTGAAGGCATCAGCTCAATCACCGCATCCAGCATGCGCTGCACGCCTTTGTTCTTAAAGGCGCTACCACACAGCATTGGTTGGATTTCACCCACCAGCGTGCGCTGACGCAGCCCCGCAATCACCTCTTCTTCGCTGAGATCGCCCTGCTCCAGATAACGGTCCATTAAGGCTTCACTGGCTTCCGCCGCTGCCGCCACCATGTTTTCACGCCATTCGGCCGCCAGCGCCTGCAGCTCCTCTGGAATCGGTGCGTAGCTGAAGGTCATGCCCTGGCTGGCATCATCCCAGTAGATAGCGCGCATCTTGTTGAGATCCACCACACCGCTGAAGTGATCTTCTGCACCAATCGGAATCACAATCGGCACCGGATTGGCATGCAGGCGATCTTTCATCATCTGCACCACGCGGAAGAAGTCCGCTCCCTGGCGGTCCATCTTGTTGACGAAGGCAATGCGCGGCACGTGGTACTTGTTGGCCTGACGCCATACGGTTTCCGACTGTGGCTGCACGCCACCGACAGCGTCATACACCATCACGGCACCGTCCAGCACGCGCATGGATCGCTCCACTTCGATGGTGAAATCCACGTGTCCAGGGGTGTCGATGATATTGATGCGGTGCGGCGTAAAGCTGCCATCCATACCCGGCCAGAAGCAGCTCACCGCTGCCGAGGTAATGGTAATACCACGCTCCTGCTCCTGCGCCATCCAGTCGGTGGTTGCCGCGCCATCGTGCACTTCACCTAACTTATGGCTCATTCCGGTGTAAAACAGGATGCGCTCAGTGGTGGTGGTTTTACCGGCATCGATATGCGCGGAGATGCCGATGTTGCGATAACGTTCGATAGGTAGGGGTCGGGGCATGATGCGTCCTTAGTCTGTTCGACTGAAAAAGTGGGCGAGCACCATTGCCCGCCGCTGCGCAACAGCATAGACCTATTGTACGAGTAAATACGAACAGTTTGAGCCTTTTTCGCACAATCTGTTCACTCCATCTTCGCATCCCGCAACCGCCAGGCACTGAACGCCGAGAGCAGTGCCATAAACACCATATAGCCAATCACCCAGCCGTAGCCCTCGCCGCTGACCAGCAGCGCCGTGGCGATCATCGGTGATAGTCCGCCGCCGAGAATCGGCCCGATCTGCTGAACTAAGGACAACCCGCTATAGCGAACCCGCGCCGGAAACAGCGACGAGAAGAAGGCCCCCTGAGCGCCAAAGGTGCTGCCGTGCCCTAGCGCTAAGCCCAGTGCGATAGCGAGATAAATCAGGGGAAGGTGCCCGCTGGCTAACATCAGCATAAAAGGCCATGCCAGTATGGCCTGCGCCATCATGCCGCCAATATATACGCGTTTTTTACCGTAGCGATCGGCCATACGGCCAAACAGCGGCAAGGTGAAACACTCCAGCAAACAAGCCAGCAGAATGCCGTACAGGATGATTTGACTCTTCATGCCCAGCACGTTGACGCAGTAGCTGATGGCGAATACCGCGTAGATGTTGAACAGACCGCTTTCAGCAATTTTGGCACCAATGCCCAGCACCACATCGCGGGTGTGATGGCGCAGCGCCTCCAGCACCGGCACTTTTGCCTGTGTTCCGTCACGCTTCATGCGTTTGAAAGCCGGCGTTTCCTCAATCTGGCTGCGAATAAACATCCCTACCCCTAACAGCACCACGCTGAGCAGGAACGGCACACGCCAGCCCCAACTGAGAAAATCGGCCTCATCCAGCGCCACATTAAGCACGGTGATGAAAATTATCGGCAACAGAAAACCCGCAGGTACGCCGATATGCACCAGTGAACTGTAAAAACCACGCCGTTCAGGCGGCGCGTGTTCAACCACCATGGTCATCCCACCGCCATATTCACCGCCAATGCCAATGCCTTGCAGACAGCGTAAAACCACCAGTGCAATCGGTGCCCACACGCCAATCTGTGCGTAAGGCGGGATCAGGCCAATCAGAAAGGTGCCGAGGCCCATAATGATTAGCGTCATCATTAACGCGAACTTACGGCCAATGCGATCGCCAAAATGGCCGAACAGCACGCCACCTAAAGGACGTGCGCAGTAGCCAACAAAATAGGTCGCAAAGGCCGCCAGGCTGCCGACCAGCGGTGATTCACCGGGAAAGAATATTTTGTTGAACACCAGCGCGGTCGCGGTGGTGTAAAGCGTGAAGTCGTAGTACTCAATAATGGTACCCATCACACTGGCCGTGACGATTTTACGCATTTCTCCGCGCGTGGCGGGGCGACTGACCGCCGCGTGGGCGGTCAATGGTTGTGAATGCATGCTGAACTCCCGACGTAGGATTGAGGTTTAGTCGAGGCGGCAACCGCGGGTCTCAGGACCCAGCCACACGGAAACAACGGTGATGATGCTTAAAACAATCATGTAGGACGCCACCGCACCATAGTGGCCACCGGACCAGAGCAGCAAGCTACTGGCGATGATCGGGGCCAGGCCACCGGCAAAGATCGAGGAGATTTCGCGCGACATCGAAATCGCAGTCACGCGGGTTCTGCCATCAAACAACTCGGCGAACCATGCCGCCTGCACCGAGAACATCGAGTAATTGGCGAGGGAGATCATCACGACCATTGCGCCGATGATCAGCCAGGGATTGCCGCTGTTCAGCAGCCAAAAGTACGGGAACATCCCCAAGCCAAAGAGCAATGCTCCCCCGATATACACCGGTTTGCGGCCGATACGGTCCGAAAGTGCACCGAACAACGGGATAGTGATACAGCCAATTCCCGACCCCAGCAGTACGCCTGCGACGGGAATGGCACTGCTGACGTGCAGCGATTGCGTGACATAAGAGATGGTCCACACCTGCAGGAAAAATCCGGCGGTGTTTTCCGCCATGCGTGCACCCAGCGCCACAAAGAAATGACGGCGCTGGTTTTGCCACACCGAAACAAAGGGTGCACGCTCCAGCTTTTGCTCTGCCGCCAGCTTGCGGAATACCGGGGATTCCGTGACATACAGGCGTATTGCGCCACCCACAAACACTGCCACAATGCTGAGCAGGAAGGGAATGCGCCATCCCCAGCTGACGAAATCCTCCTGCGGCAGCTGTTGCGCCAGGGCAAACGCAGAGGCCGACAGCAATACGCCGCAGCCGATGCCCACTCCCGACCAACTGGCGTAAAAACCACGACGATGTGCAGGCGCTTTCTCGGCATTCAGCGTAATCGCCGAACTGAATTCTGCCCCTGCTCCAAAGCCCTGCAACAGACGGAGTAAGGTCAACAACAGCGGCGCGGCAATGCCAATGCTGGCATAACCCGGCAACAGGCCAATCGCTGTGGTGCTGACGCCCATCAGTATCAAGGTGCCAATCAATACCGGACGGCGACCGTATTTATCACCGATATAGCCCCAGAACAGCCCGCCAATCGGACGCACCAGAAAGCCGACGCCATAGCTGGCAAAAGCCGCCAGCGTGCCGCTTAATGGTGACAGTGAGGGAAAGAATAAGTGATTAAAGATTAATGCCGCCGCCGTGCCGTACAGATAAAAATCGTACCACTCCAGCGCGGTGCCAATCAGTGAGGAGATCAGCGTCAGCCTGAGCTGACGTTGAGTCAGTTCCGGGCGCGCGCGGGTCTCTTCCGCCGTTGCGAGTTGCGATGTTGCATCCATGGTGTCACTCCTGAAAAGTCAGACCGGTAGACGGTGACGCAACGCCAGGCCATACATGCCCGCCGATATCAGCGCCATAAATCCCGCCAGCATCAAGGCCGGCACGAATCCGCCAAAATGATCCACAACAATCCCGGTGACCACGGGCGCAAACGCCCCGCCAAGAAAGCCGCCAAAATTTTGAATACTGCCTACGGAAGCCACCCATTTTTTGGTGGTAACCACTTCTGCCGCCAGCGTCCAGTAGTTACCTGACGACAGGCTATAAGTGAACATACCTAAGGTCAGCATGATCACCGCCAGCGCCGCCCCATCCACCAACGCGGTGATAAACATCGCGCCCGCCGTCAGCAATGCCGCACCGGCAATGGTATAGCGACGGGCGTTAAAAGGATCGAACCCTTTGCGCACCAGACGATCGGAGAACCTCCCGCCGATCAAAACCGCCACGCCACCGGCAATATAAGGTAACGCGGAGAGCCAGCCCGCGCGGCTCAGGGTAAAGCCCTGCGCCTGCTGCAGATAGGTAGGCAACCAACCGATGTAAAACCAGAAAACGTACTGCAGACAGAAACCGCCAATCACCATGTACCAGACCGAAGCATGCCTGAAAAGCCCGCCCCACTCGCGCACAGTGACACGTGGCGCGTCTGCCGCCTGCTGCGCCGTGGCCTGTCCTTCCCGGATATAGCTCAACTCATCTTTGTGCAACCACGGGTGTTTTTCCGGCTCGCGATACAGCACCAGCCAGCCGATGAGGGCCACGAAACCGATCAAGCCCATAATGATAAACATCGCCGGCCAACCAAAGGCCGCCATTAACAGGGTTGAAATCGGCGGAGCCAGCGCTAACCCCACCTGCGTTGCCGCAATATAAGCACTGGTTGCGGCGGCTTTTTCCCGGTCCGGGAACCAGGTGTCTGTGGCTTTTAACGCACCGGGAAACAGCGGCGCTTCACTGACACCAAGCGCAACACGCAGTCCAATAAAGGTGCCGACATTACGGGCAAAGCCGGTGAGGATCGCCACCAGCGACCATAATCCCGCTGCCAGTGCCAACAGGACTTTGACACCAAAGCGGTCCACTGCCCAGCCGGTAGGCAGGTTCATAATCGCGTAGGGCCAGACAAACGCAGAGAGAATGACCCCCATCATTGCGTGGCTGATACCGAGATCCTGCATGATTTGCGGCGCCGCGACCGACAGGTTGCCGCGATCGAGATAGTTGGTAATGGTTAACAGAATAATGATGCCGATGATTGCCCAGCGCAGATGGTGTTTTGGTCGCACCACCTCACGTGGCATTTCCCGTGGTGCCGAGGCCGCATCACGTTCGAGTGTAGGGTTGTGGTCAAATTTCATCTTTCTGCACCTCCGCCACGCCCGTTTTCGGCGGGTCGTGGCGTGATTTTTTTATAATGTCCCGCTGTGCGGGGGTGCAAATCAGCGCATCAGACGGTCGAACGCCGCTTTAATATTGGATTTGAGAGCCTCGCTGACCGGCTGCATCGGTGGACGTGGCTGATACAACGGTACCCCTTGCAAGCTTTGAATGTATTTCACGCAGGCAGGAAGATTGTCATGCGGTAACTGGCTCCACAAATCGCTCAGACGGAAATGGATGTCGCGCGCCGTGGCGTGGTCATTCTCTTCCACCGCTTTAAACATTCGGGCAACCACCGAGGGCACCGCGCTGGTCAATGCGGAGATGGCACCCTGGCAACCGATGGCAAAGCCGGGATACAGCAGCGCATCCACGCCACTGACGATAATCTTCTCTGGACAGCGCAGCAGCAGATCAGAAACGGACTTGAGATCTCCCCCACTCTGTTTCATCCCTACTACGCCAGGGACTTCATCCATGATGCGATTCATCAGATCGAGACTCAGGTAATTCCAGGGGATGACGTTGTAAATCAGAATTGGCGTTTGCGTCGCTTCGTAAATTTCGCGGAAATGACGCGCGGTGGCGTCATCATCGGGCTTGAACAGGTAATGTACTGGCGTGACCTGCAGCGCATCCAGCTTCATCCCTTCCAGCATTTTCACGCGTGCAATCGCCTGGCGGGTGCTGTTAACAATCAACCCGGCGACGAAAGGTACGCGGCCATTGTTGGCTTCATAGGCTTCGGTCATGGCCTGGCGAAACTCTTCATCAGAGAGCGTGTGGCCTTCGCCTGTGCTGCCGCCCACCACTATCGCACTGGCCCCCGAGTTAATGATGAAGTCGATCTGCTGTTTCAGGCCACCACGCACCAACTCACCCTCGGCGTTGAAAGGCATAGTAATTGGCGGCAAAACGCCACGCAGTTTAGCTTTCAGTTCTTTAGCCTGGCTTGCAATCTGCTGACTCATTTTCTGCTCCTGTCTCTCAAGACGCTGATTAAAGCGAGAACGACTCGCGGTAATCAATTAATGTGAGACAATGGCATATTGATCAACATCAAATCTCTCATTGTGGAATTAAGATCACATATTAAGATCAAATTTCATACAATTCATTAACTGGCACCCTTCCACCTATCAACTCCAACAAACTGAAATATATCAATTAATTTTAAACAGAGGGTTATCAATCATGATTAAGATGATTGGGAAGGCTAATAAACACCCACTTTACAATGAGGATTAATGCGAACATATTAACAATCATATCCCACATTATGAGATTTAAGCCAAGTTACAATCAACTTGAGGATGGCAGGCTCACTAAAAGGCGCTATTCTGGCGCAAGTGTCTCAGTATAAGAGCCGGAATATCGGAATACTGTGAACTGAGCGAGTGCACGAAGCACGATTTACTGTTGCTGATCTAGAGGTGGGTATGAGTACAAATAGCGGAACCGAGGCGGAGAAGCTGAATCAGGCATCGATTAAAAGCCTGACCAAGGTCCTGCAAATTCTGGAGTGTTTTTCACAGCGTGACGCCAATTTAACCCCGGCGGAAATTGCCACGCGCACCGGATTACCGCGCGCGACAACGCACCGGTTGGTTTCGTCATTGCGTGATATTGGCTTGCTGGAACAGAACGGCAAACGCGAGACTTACAAGCTGGGCATGAAACTGTTTCAGTTGGGAAATTTGGTGATTCAAAACCTGGATCTTGATAGCCATGCACGTCCTTACGCCGCGCAACTGCAGTTGATTACCGGCGAAAGCACGCATATGTGCATTTTCGATGGTGCGCAGATGGCGTTTGTTGAACGCCAGGAGATGACCAGCACCGGCAATACCACCATTACCCGCATTGAAGCGGCATTGGTGCACTGCACCAGCGTGGGCAAGGCGTTCCTGGCCTGGCAGTCACCCCGGTTGATTCGCAAAATCATCGCCGATTCGTTGCCACAGCGCACGGCTTACACCATCACCGATGGCGAGGCGCTGGAAGCAGAACTGGCGCGCATTCGCGAACGCGGCTACGCGCTGGACTTGCAAGAGAACGAACTGAATGTGCACTGCATCGGCGCACCGGTGCGCGCAGCTAACGGCCAGGTTTTCGCGGCGATCAGCGTATCCGGTGCAGCTGAGCGTCTGCCGCTGGCACGTCTGGAAGGTCTTTCAGGCTTGGTAATGGAAATGGCTAACAAGATATCGCTGGAGCTGGGATGGACACCCTCTCGCCCGGCGGCCTCAACTTCAATCACAACCCGCCGTGGCGATCTTCCTGCACAGCCCGAATAGTGCAACTCGCTGCCTGGTGGAATCTTTAATAGAGGAGGATGCATGATGCTCAGTGGAGAACTCTTTATTGGTACACAACGCCAGCGCGGCGGCGCCCACGCTTTTAAGTCTTTCGATCCCACACTAAATCAGGAGTTGGTGCCGGACTTCTATGAAGCCGATGAGGAACAAATCGACACGGCCTGCCGATTGGCTGCGGCAGCTTTTATCCCTTACAGCCAGCGCGACCTCGCCGTGCGTGCCCGTTTCTTGCGCCAGATTGGCGAAAATATCGCGGCACTGGGTGATGAACTGATAGAACGCGCGATGCAGGAAACAGCCTTACCGCGCGCCCGCATTGAAGGCGAACGCGGGCGCACCATTGGCCAGCTTAATCTGTTTGCCGATGTGGTAGAGCAAGGTGCATTTCAAGGGGCCATTATCGAACCCGCGCTGCCGGATCGCCAGCCCTTGCCTCGCCCTGATCTTCGTCAACGCCAGGTTGCCCTGGGGCCGGTGGCCGTGTTCGGGGCCAGTAATTTCCCGCTGGCGTTTTCGGTGGCCGGTGGCGATACCGCGTCTGCACTGGCCGCTGGCTGCCCGGTGGTGGTGAAGGCCCATCCGGCGCATCCCGGAACCAGTGAATTAGTGGCACGAGCCATCAGCCAGGCCGTACTGCAATCTGAATTGCCAGCAGGCGTATTTTCACTGCTGCACGGCACTTCAGTGCAAAGTGGCAGCGCGCTGGTGCAGCATCCCGCAATCTGTGCCGTAGGCTTTACCGGTTCACGCCAGGGTGGCCTGGCGCTATTGCAGCAGGCACAACAGCGTCCACGCCCTGTTCCGCTCTATGCCGAAACGAGCAGCATCAACCCGATGTTATTGCTGCCTGGCGCATTACAACAACGTGCAGAAAAACTCGCGCAGGGGTTTATCGATTCGCTGACGCTGGGCTGCGGCCAGTTCTGCACCAATCCTGGCGTGGTGCTGGCCTGTGAAGGCGATGACTTTGACCGCTTTGTGCAGCACGCCAGCAACGCCTTGCGATTAAAACCCAGCGCGACGATGTTAACACCCGCCATCGCTGATGCCTGCAGACAGCATACTGCTGCGCTGAGTGCATTAGCGGGGGTTGAGCGGCTGGCGACCGGGCAAGAAAAACAGGGCCCGAATCAGGGACAACCGCATTTGTTTACCGCCAGTGCACGCGATTTTATCCAGGAACCTCGCATGCAAAATGAGGTATTTGGCCCGGTATCGTTGCTGGTGCGCTGTGCCGATCAGGAGGAAATGGTCACAGCGCTGCAGGCACTGCAGGGGCAACTCACTATTACGCTACATTTGGAACAGCAAGATCAGAGGCTGGCTGCCAGCTTGCTGCCGCTGCTGGAGCAACGCGCTGGACGCATTCTCGCTAATGGTTTCCCAACCGGCGTGGACGTGGGTTATGCCATGGTACATGGCGGCCCGTTCCCCGCAACCAGTGATAGCCGTACCACCTCTGTCGGTGCCACGGCGATTCAACGCTTCCTGCGCCCGGTCTGTTATCAAGACATTCCCAACGCGCTGCTGCCGCAATCTGTGCAAAATTAAACATTTGATGGCTGGAAACCCTCGCCGCTGCGATTTATGGTAAGGGTTTCACTCTCAACGGGAAATCTAACCATGCGCATTCTGGTTGTCGGCGCCGGAGCCACCGGCGGGTATTTCGGTGCACGTCTGGCGCAAGCAGGACGTGATGTGACTTTTCTGGTGCGCGAGCGCCGTTTTCAGCAACTGCAGCAAACGGGCCTGGTGCTGAAAACGCCAGGTGGCACGGAAGTGCTTCAGCCACAGCTGGCGCAAACCGGTAAACTTGAGGGTCAGTTCGACCTGATTATCCTGACGGTGAAAAGCTTTGGTCTGGAGCAGGCGATCGAAGATATCGCCTCGTCTGTCGGGCCAGAGACGCTAATCATGCCGATTCTCAATGGCATGCGCCATATCGATACGCTGCGTGCGCGATTTGGCGACAAGGTGATTGGCGGGCTGTGCAAGATCAACGCCACGCTGGGCGATCAGGGCGAGGTGGTGCAGATGACGCCACTGCATATTCTCTACTATGGCGCACTCGATGGGCAGAATGATGCGCGCCTGCAACGCCTGGATGAGACGCTGAAAGTGGCACAATTTGATACCGTGTTTGCCGATAACATCATCAGCGAGCTCTGGGAGAAGTGGCTGCTGCTGAGCACGCTGGGTGCAGTGTGCTGCATTGCGCGCGGCAATACCCAACAGGTGCTGCGATCTCAGGGCGGTGAAGCGCTGTTACAAGGTATCTTCGCCGAAGTGCTGTCGGTGATCAGCGCGGACGGCTATCAGGCGCGCCCAGCGGTGACGGCGAAGATTTATGAGACGCTGAATAACCCACAGGTGGCGATGACCTCATCCATGTATCGCGATCTGACGCAAGGTTATGAGATTGAAGCGGATCAGGTGATTGGCGATCTGTTGGTGCGTGGCGCACGCAGTGGCGTGGTGACGCCTCTGCTGAATGCGGTGTATGTGAACTTGCAGGTGTATTTGCAGAACCGCGCGTAGGTGTGTTGAGCCAGGTGCGGATAAATGCGTCATCATCATCTATGCGGTTTTTGGCCAGGTGCGCATAAAGGTGCACCCTACAAGATTCGTAGGGTCACCATTTATGGTGACCTGGTGCTTAGAGGCGCGTTTGCACACCCGGCAACTGCATCAACCGCTGCCAACCTGCTTCCACCTCTTCAGGGATATCCACGTGGCCCAGGAAGCCTTTGCCGCGTGGACCGTAGCCGTTTTCATCATCGCGCAGACGTTGAATTTCCCCCATCAGCAATGAGAGAAAACGCTCCATTGACCACAGCCCCTGCGGCGGTGCACCGATGATGCGCAGCATGCCTGCATCCATCATCACCTGTGGGATAAACACCGGCCAGCTAATGAATTCCGGCGCATCCGCGCGATCGCGCCACTGGTAGCGGAACGTTTCCCAGGTTCGGCGCTGCATCAGCGGGTCCTGCACCAGCAACACGTGCTGCGGCTGCCAGTCTTGCTCATCCAGCAATTTTTGGCTGAAGGCGGCATTCTCTCCGCAGTTACGTGAGGCGGTTTCCAGTAGCAGTTGATCGTCTGGCAGTGCAGCAAAAATCTGCGCCATCTCACCCAGCAGTTCGGCTTCACTTTTGCCTTGGGTAGCGATCTGTCGGTAAAGCGGATGACTGGCGATCATCTGCGCCAGCAGCGTGGTGGAGTGACCGATACCTCCGCTGATCAGCAGCGGTAATTGATACTTTTTCGCCAGCGCAATCACGCCCTCGACATTGGGCAGGACCGCATGGCCAGCAAGAATCGCCAGATCGACCTCCAGCGTACCGTCCACGGGCATGTGGTCGAGCGCCAGCCAGGCCGCCAGCGTATTGATGTCCTGAATCTGTTGGTCATTGAGCTGCATCGCATTCTCCTCGCGTTAACCTTGGCAGTGTAGCGGCTTAACTCCGCGACAGCAGAGAAAAATTTGCTACACTCGCCGCTATCAGATTCAGGAGAGTTTATGACTGCGCGTTCCGTTACCCTCGATGATGTCGCTCAACTGGCGGGGGTTTCTTATCAGACCGTTTCCCGTGTGCTTAACCATTCCGTGCAGGTCTCGCCGCGCACGCGTGCCAAGGTTGAGGCGGCGATGCAGCAGCTCAACTATGTGCCGAACCGCGTGGCGCAACAGCTGGCGGGCAAAGCCACCCGCACCATTGGATTGGCCACCAGCGATCTGGCCCTGATGGCACCCGCGCAGATTGCCTCGGCGATCCAGCAACGTGCCGCCGCGCGCGGTTATCATCTGGTGATTGCCATGGCGAACGCGACGGGAAGTGCACAGGATACGGTGAATGAACTGCTGGCCCAGCGTGTGGATGCCCTGTTGATTAACCTGCCGCTGGATGCCTCACAGGCTGCTCAGGTGCAGCAGCAGTGCGGCAGCAAACCCACGCTGTTTCTGGATGTCGAACAGCTTGCTGATGTCGCGCAGTGCCAGTATCAAAGTGATTTAGGGGCGCAGCAGGCAGTGGAACATCTTGTGGCACTCGGCCATCAGCAGATTGGCGTGCTGAACGGCCCTACCCGCTCAGCGTCCGCTCGCGCGCGTTTCCATGCCTGGCAGCAGGCGCTGGCGTCACATCAGCTGGAAGCAAGCTGTGTACTTTACGGCGACTGGAGTGCGGCGTCAGGCTATCAGGCACTGTTGCAGCTATTGCCGGATCGCTTACCGCAGGCGCTGCTGGTTGCCAACGATCAAATGGCGCTGGGGGCGATGCGCGCCCTGCATCAGCATGGGGTTAACATTCCAGCCGAAATATCGATCATTGGCTACGACGATACCGCCGAGAGCGCCTGGTATCAGCCACCGCTCACCACGGTACGTCAGGATTTGCAGCAATTAGGTGAAGTGAGTGTCGATCGTTTACTGGCAGAACTGGACGGTGAAGCTCAACAGACGATAGCGCTGGAAACCGAACTGATATTGCGTGAGACGACAGCGTCGCCGATGCAGACGGGTGTGGATGTGATTGAGATTGCCGAGCAGTTGCAGGTGTTGGCGCGGAAATTAAAAAGGTCGCCGTAAAAGGCGACCCTGAAAATTTATTGCGGTTTTGGCTCGCCCATCGCTTTCAGTTTCTTCGACAGCTCGCGGCGCTCTTTAGACAAGTCCGCGTTTTTGATGATGTATTCATCAACGCGGTCTTCATAGTCCACGCGCATAGATGCAATGATTTCCTGAATCGCTTCTACGCTCATGCCGGGTTTGATGTACTCGCTCAGGTTGTCCAGCAGCAACACACGTTTCTGGTTATCACGGACTTTCTTCTCGTTATCCACGATTTCGCGCTGCAGTTTGTTTTTACGACGAAACATACGCACAAACTCCAGTACGTCCTGAAATGATTGCTTGGCATTTTCCATGTTGGCACCTTTCTTTGAGCCTGCCGCGGCAGGCGGAATAGTCATGAGCTACAGCTTAGCGGCTTGCTAGCCTGGTTCGCAATTTTCACAGCTAATTTCGGACTGGCACTTATCTTAGCGCAAAGAAAGGGTGATTCACATTAAGTCATTGCCTGAGAAAACTATTTGCGCAATGCCAGTCGAACCAGGTCTGTCATCCGCTCCAACTGACGCGCCTGTTCCAGACTCAGCCACACATAGCCGTAGATGGCCGTGGTCTCCAGCCGCCCGCTGCGGTTGGCAATCAACTGCTCCAGCTCTTGGGTGATCTCTTCCAGCTGATGGCTATTGGCGATCACCTGCTCCGTCTCCCCTTTGACCATCAGCGTTGCCAGCGCGTTGAGCGTGTCTTCCGTCATTTTCTGACTACGACGCAGTGCCGGGGCATTGAGCAGCAGTAAGTGACTCTCACGCGATGACCACCACGCATCAATTTGCATCTGCATGGTGTTAACCATATTACGGTTAATGGTCTGAATAGCTTCAAACACCGATTTTGGAATGCGCGTCTCTTTACTCGCCGGCTCCAGCAGCGAGCGCATCTTGATCACGCTGGTCAACTGCTTCTGAAACGGCTTGTTTAAACGCGGTTTCTCCAGCAGGTTGGCGGAGAAACCGGTGTGATGCAGCTTGGCCATCGCCAGAAACGAATCAGACAGCTGAATGCGCCAGTGGGTAAAAGCACGCTGCGCCAGAATCGCGCTGAACAGCAACGCCATCACCGAACCCAGAATCACATCCCCACCGCGCCACAGTGCCACGGTGAAGTCACCGGCTGGTGCGCCGACCACCACGCCCAGTGTGATACCAATCAGCAGCGCCATATAGGGGTGTTTCCCCAGCGTCAGGTAGCCGCAGATGATCATCACCACGAAGCACCATGACAGCATCATCGGTAGCGAGAACAGTTCGAGCTTGAGCGCAATCAGGCCCGATGCCAGACCGGCAAAGGTGCCGCTAATACGCTGAATGACGCGTGGGAAGACATTCCCCCAGGTCGAGATCGGCCCCATCACCACCACCAGTGTAATCAGCGGCCAGGTGCCTTCAGGAATATCCGTCAGTCGAACAAACAGAAAACAGAGCACAAAGGCAATAGCGATGCGCACACCATGCACGGCACGGTAGTGGCGATAGAACCAGAATTCAATCGACGATATAGGCTTGTCAGCACGTAACATGATGGTCCGGGAGCGATAAAAATTTGCGCGCTATGTTACCCTGGCGCGACACGAACATTGAGTGCTGCGCAGCACTTTTTCCGCTCTTTTTTTACGAATCAACAAGTGCGTTACATCTGATTTTCTTAATCTAAACATAGATGTAACGCGCCGGAGATATTAGTCGGCTGCACGCACGGGTATGTACATATCCACCAGCCAGTCGCCGCTGTCGGACCCATCAGAAAGGTAGTGTTCGAAGCAGGGACGGTTATCGACTTGCCAGCCGCCCTGCGCTTTTAGGTGATCAAACAAACTGTGCCAGGCGGTGAAGAAATCGTTGTTCAGCACCTCCATGCGGGCATGAAAATACTGGCCGCCGGGTAACAGCCCCTGCTCAATATCGTCGCCATACGAGGGGACCGCATCGGTAGGGGCCGTGATGACCGTTTCGACGCGCAGCTCCTCAGGGGGTAACACTTCAGGATTGCCGTAATAAATAGCCAGCCATTCACCGGCCATACCATGCTGCTCCACCCAGCTTTTTAACTGGTTGAATCCGTGTGGCACCGTCTCCTGCCAGGGTCCTTGCAGGTGGTAGCCCAGCCAGCTTTGTGGCTTACGCTCGACAATTGATGCTTTCATACTTT
Source organism: Pantoea sp. EA-12 (assembly GCF_030053355.1). Lineage (NCBI taxonomy): Bacteria > Pseudomonadati > Pseudomonadota > Gammaproteobacteria > Enterobacterales > Erwiniaceae > Pantoea > Pantoea sp. EA-12. The sequence continues at coordinate 43,528 of NZ_JASGBY010000002.1, forward strand.
TGCCTCCGGTCAGCAGCAGAAAGCCAGAGTGTGCCACTCCTGACCCATTTCGGCGACAGGAGCGGCTCTGAAACCCGCTGCGGATTACAGTTTCTGTTTCACGTAGTCACTGATGCGCGTAATGATGCCGGCTTTATCCACCGCTTGTAACGCGTACAGCGGATAGCTTGCCAGCTGTTTATCTTTGTCCATCACCTGAATTTCACCCACCTGCTCGCCCGCTTTCAGTGGCGCTTCCAGGTCTTTACGTTCGATCACGTATTTCGCCATCACGTTGGAGACTTCAGTGCGCGGCAGCGACAGGTAGATATCCTCGATGGTGCCGACATCCACTTTATGTGGGTTGCCGTACCAGACATTCTCGGTGCCAATTTTCTTACCGGCATGGAACAGCTGCACGGTGTCAAAGTTGTTCTGACCCCACACCAGCAGTTTACGCGCCTGCTCTTCGCGCCCTTTTGAGCTCTTGCCGCCCATGATCACCGCAATTAGACGATGACGGCCAACAATGTTTGACGCGATGATGTTAAAACCTGCCGTTTCAGTATGGCCTGTTTTCATGCCATCTACGTGAAGGTTTTGATCCCATAACAAAACGTTACGGTTGTTCTGGGTAATGCCGTTCCAGCTCAGGGTTTTCTCTGCGTACATGGCGTAGAAATCTTGCTCGCCGTTGATGATCGCACGTGACAGCACCGCCAAATCACGCGCGGTGGTGTGCTGACCTGGCGCATCCAGACCATGCACGGTTTCAAAATGGGTGTGGGTCAGACCGAGCTTCTGGACATAGTTGTTCATCATATTGACGAAGCTGTCCTGACTCCCCGCGACGTAATCTGCCAACGCCACGCAAGCGTCGTTGCCGGAGTCGATGATCACGCCGCGCATCAAATCGCGAACGGTGACTTTATCGCCCGGCTTCAGGAACATCAGTGATGAGCCTTTGAACACCGGATTGCCTGCTGCCCAGGCATCTTTACCCACGGTGACCACATCATCACGGGTGATTTTTTTCTGATCGACCGCGCGATCGACCACGTAACCGGTCATCAGTTTGGTAAGGCTCGCCGGATTACGCTCTTCATCGGGATTACCCGCCGTGAGGATTTGGCCCGTTGTGGCGTCCATTAACACCCATGAAGCCGCATCAATCGGCGGAGGCGTCAGAGGGAATGGCATGCTGTCGTCAGCCTGTGCCAGCGATGCCCAAACAATCATTCCAGATACAGTTACCAACAGACGCCTTTTCAACACTTCTTCCTCGAAATCAAAAAAATGAATTTACCGCCGCACGTTTTACGGCAATTAGCGCTTTGATATTTGAATAAATTGAAAAAAAGTATGAACTGCGGACAAATGCTGCGCGCCCATCCGCAGCAATGGCAAACAAGGTTGTGCTGGCCCCTGCACACGACTATTCTGTGCGTTGATTTTCCACTGTCAGGATACCGCCGTGCCCGCCTCCGAGTTCACCTTCTTGTTTCACGATTACGAGACCTTCGGTAAGAGTCCCTCACTGGACCGCCCCGCGCAGTTTGCCGGGCTGCGTACCGATAAAGATTTCAATGCGGTAGGTGAACCGCAGGTGTTTTATTGCCAGCCCGCCGATGACTACCTGCCACAACCGGAAGCGGTGATGATCACCGGTATCACGCCGCAGGTCGCCAAAGCGCGTGGCGTGACGGAGGCAGCCTTTGCTGAGCGTATTCACGGGCTGTTTACCGAACCACAAACCTGTGTGATTGGTTACAACAATGTGCGCTTCGATGATGAAGTGACGCGCAACATCTTCTATCGCAACTTTTTTGATCCCTATGGCTGGAGCTGGCAAAACGGTAACTCACGCTGGGATCTGCTGGATGTGATGCGTGCCTGCTATGCCCTGCGACCTGACGGCATAGTCTGGCCAGAGAATGATGACGGTTTCCCCAGCTTTAAACTGGAACACCTCACCAAGGCGAACGGCGTGGCGCATGAGCAAGCGCACGATGCGATGTCTGATGTCTACGCCACGCTGGCGATGGCCAAACTGGTCAAAGAGAAGCAGCCGAAGCTGTTTGAGTTTCTGTTTACCCATCGCAATAAACAGAAACTGATGAACCTGATTGATATCCCACAGATGAAGCCGCTGGTGCATGTTTCAGGCATGTTCGGTGCAGCGCGCGGCAACACCAGTTGGGTGGTGCCCGTGGCATGGCATCCGGATAATCGTAATGCGCTGATTGTGGTGGATTTGGCGGGAGATATGTCGCCGCTGCTGGAGCTGGACGCAGATGAACTGCGTGAGCGTCTTTACACCAAACAGAGTGAACTGGGTGACCGGGCAGCCGTGCCGATTAAGCTGGTGCATATCAATAAGTGCCCGGTGCTTGCGCCTGCCAATACCTTGCGCCCTGAAGATGCCGAGCGGCTGAATATCGATCGTCAGCGCTGCCTCGCGAACCTGGCGCTGTTGCGTCAACATGCCGAAGTGCGTGAGAAAGCGGTCACGTTGTTTGCCGAAGCGGAGCCGTTTAAGCCTTCCGATGATGTTGATGCGCAGTTGTATGACGGCTTCTTTAGCGATGCCGATCGCGCCAATATGAACATTGTGCGCCAGACGCCACCCCAGAATTTACCGGCGCTGGATTTGGCCTTTGACGATAAACGCATCGCCAAACTGCTGTTCCGTTACCGCGCGCGTAACTTCCCTGGCACTTTAGATGACCAGGAGCAGCAGCGCTGGTTACAGCATCGCCGTGACGCGCTGAATGCCGATCGCGTGCAGGCGTTTTTGCTGGAGCTGGAGTCACTGGCGAGTTTGCATGAGGATAGCGCAGAGAAGATGGCACAGCTGAAAGCGTTGTATTTGTATGCGCAGGAACTGGTGTCTTAATCATTAGCTGTCTGATGCCCTCACCCCGGCCCTCTCAATGGGAGAGGGAGAAAACCGCACAGAATTTAACGGGTTCTGCGGGCGGTCCCCTCTCCCGCTTGTGGGAGAGGGTTAGGGTGAGGGCCTTTAGCTGCTTAGTTAAATCAAGCCCCACACCATCCACGTCAGGGCAAAACCGCTCAGGCCCATCAGCGTAGTCAGCACGGTCCAGGTCTTCAGGCCATCGGCCACTGACAGACCCAGATAGCGTGTCACCACCCAAAAACCGGCATCGTTAACGTGTGACAAGCCCAGGCCGCCGAAGCACGCTGCTAAGGTCACCAGCACACGCTGCATGTCGGTTACATCGCCTACCGCCTGGCTCAACAGGCCACTGGTGGTCAGAATCGCCACCGTGGCCGATCCCTGTGACGCACGCAGCGCCAGTGACAGGATAAACGCGGCCGGCACCAGTGGCAGATGCAAGGTTTCCAGCGTTACCGCCAGCGCTTTACCCACACCAGACTCCACCAGCACTTTACCGAAGGCACCGCCCGCTCCCGCCACCAGAATCACGCTGGCAGAACTCGGAATCGCACGGCCAGTCAGATCTTCCAGTTTCTCTTTGCTCCAGCCGCGACGAATCCCCAACAACCAGGCCGCCAGCGCCAGCGCAATTAAAAGGGCAATCGGCGGATTACCAATTACCGTCATCACTGAACGCAGGACGCTGCCTTCTGCTAACACCGAATGCGCCAGGGTGCCCAGTACGATCAACACAATTGGCACCACAATCAGACCCGCAATGGTCAGCGCGCCCGGTGGTGGCACTTCACTCTTCGTTGTGCCTTCCGGTTTCGCTAACTGCAACTGCTCCAGCACATCCACGGAGAGGTGATACTGGCGCAGGTTCATGGCTTTGGCGACGTAGTAACCCACCACACCCACTGGAATCGAGATCAGGATACCCAACATCATCAACCAGCCCATATCGGTATGCAGAATACCGGCAGCTGCCGCAGCGCCCGGATGCGTTGGCAACGCCACATGCACCGTCAGCATCACACCCGCCATTGGCAGACCAAACTTCAGCGGTGAGACACGTGCCACCTTCGTGAAGCCGTAGATCAGCGGGATCACGATAATAAAGCCGACTTCAAAGAATACCGGAATACCGAGGATAAAGGCCGCCATAGTCAGTGCCGCAACGGTACGTTTAATACCGAGCGATTTACTGAAGCGCTGCGCCAGCGATTCGGCACCGCCCGAAGCTTCAATCACTGCGCCCAGCATTGCCCCCAGCACGATGATGATGGTGATATGCCCCAGCAGGTTGCCCATGCCGCTAAAGATGGTTTCCATGATTTTATCAGCCGGGATCCCGGTGCTGATGGCAACGATAAGACTGACAATCAGTAAAGCAACGAACGGATGAACTTTGGCTTTAATCACCAGCAGCAGCAATATGACTATGCTGGCAGTAGCAATGGCTAACAGCAACGCGGTAGACATCATAAACCTCTGATTATTTTAGTATAATTTGGGTACAGCTTTCTCTGATATTGACGGATTCAGACAATCTTTGCCCAGCACAGGGCTTAAACGCACTGTGCTGAGCGGTACAGCAAAAGTTATTTGGCGTAAGGGGCGAACCAGCCGAGTCCCGCTTCGGTACGACCGCGTGGGAAGTATTCGCAGCCGACCCAGCCGTCGTAACCAACCTCATCCAACAGGTTGAACAGGTACGGATAGTTGATCTCGCCCTCATCCGGCTCGTGACGATGTGGCGCGGATGCGATCTGGATGTGACGATAGCGTCCGGCGTATTCACGGATCAGGTGGCTGAGATTGCCGTCCACCAGCTGCGCGTGGAACAGATCCAACTGCGTGAATACATTCGGGCGGTCAATACGCTCCATCATCGCCAGCGTCTGATACTGGCTGGAATAGAGGTAATTGGGTTTAGTCACCGGATTCAGTGCTTCCAGCAGCAAGCGGATGCCATGCGGTGCAAAGCGCTCTGAGGCGTAAAGCATGTTGCGCACAAACGTCTCTTCATACGCCGCCTGGTCGGCACCGTTTGGCACGGTGGCGGCCATCACATGCACTTGTGGGCAGTTCAAGGCAATGGCATATTCCAGCGCGCGATCGATATCGGCACGGGCCTCCGCTTCACGGCCAGGAATGGCAGACACGCCCCACTCACCAGCCTGCACATTACCTGCAGCGGTGTTGAACAGCACCAGCTCCAGCTGATGCTTCTCCAGCTCGGCTTTAATCACCTCAGCCGGATAGTCATACGGGAACAGGAACTCAACGGCACGAAAACCGGCGTTGGCCGCGGCGGCAAAGCGTTCGATAAATGGCAGTTCGCCAAACTGGGTCGATAAATTGGCTGCAAACTTTGGCATCAGTAATTCCTCAATTCCGCCACTTCGTCATCGGTAAGATAACGAATGGAGCGGTCGCCGAGCGTGAACATCAGACGCGCGGTCTCTTCCAGCTCTTCAGTATTATTGGCCGCTTCACGCAGCGATTTACCCACCACCACCGGACCGTGATTGGCCAGCAAGAAGGCGTTGTAACGTGGCGCGAGCTGCGCGAGATCTTCCGCCAGGCGATCGTCACCCGGCTTGTAATACGGCACCACCGGCACATCACCCACGCGCATCACCACGTAGGGTGTGAACGGGCGGATACAGTTCTCGCTATCCAGATCGTTCAGGCACGACAGCGCCGTCAGATAATGGCTGTGCAGGTGCACCACCGCTTTACAGGCGGGATTATTCAGATACAGCGCCCGATGAAATGCCACTTCCTTTGAGGGCTTATCACCCGAGATCCACTCGCCCTGCATAGTGACTTTTGACAGGCGATCGGCCTGTAATTCGCCCAGGCAAGATCCGGTTGGCGTGGCCAGCAGGTTGCCATCTTCCAACAGCAGCGACAGATTACCTGCCGAGCCGGTGGCGTAACCGCGCTGGAAGAAGGATGCGCCCAGTTGCACCATCTCTTCGCGTGCTTGTTGTTCGGTCATGAGGAAAACTCCGTTTGTGCGCGGGCGAAGAACTGTTCGTCACCAAAGTTGCCGGATTTCAGCGCCAGTGACAGCGGCTGATGGATGTCACGTACCCATGGCACGCCAGGGGAGATCATCGGGCCGATGTGGAAAGCGGTAACGCCAAGGCTCTGTGCAACCACACCGGAGGTCTCACCACCGGCCACGATAAAGCGCTGCCAGCCACGTGATTTCAGCTCACGCGTGACGGCGGCAAACAGCTGCTCCACCGCTTCACTGCTGCGCGCTGCGCCATACTGCTGCTGAATCGCCTGCAACTGCTGAGCGTCTGCGGTGGCAAACAACAGCGGCGCCAGCGCCTGCTGATGATGAGCGGCGACCCAGTCACACAGCTCCTGCGCATAGCCTTCGGCATCATCAAGGCAACGCTCCACCAACACTTCGTGAGAAGGGGCCTGCTGACGATAGGCTTCCACCTGGCGGTTGGTCATCTGCGAGCAAGAACCAGAAATCACTACCGCGCGTTCACCTTGTGGACGCCCTGCTTGTTCAGCATCACGGTTCTGCTGCTGCGTAGCCCAGGCCCGCGCGATACCTATCGCCAGACCAGAACCGCCTGTCACCAGCACCGTTTCTTTCAACGCTTCGCCCTGCGTCAGCAGATGCTGTTCGTTGAGCGCATCCAGCACCACATAGTTGATGCCCTGCTCTTTCAGCACAGCAAGCTGTTCGCGCACCGCTGTGGCACCTTTATCCAGCTGCGCCGCGTTGATCACTGCGGCCTGACCTTTAGCCTGACGCGTCATTAAGCGCACCAGGTTGCTGTCGGTCATCGGTGTCACCGGATGATGACGCATGCCGGATTCAGACAGCAGTTGATCGGCAACGAACAGGTAGCCCTGATACACAGTACGACCGTTAACCGGCAGCGACGGTGAGATCACCGTTTGCGTTTCGCCCAGTGCAGCCAGCAAGGCATCGGTCACCGGACCGATATTTCCGTGCTCGGTACTGTCGAAGGTGGAGCAATATTTGAAATAGAAACGGTCACAGCCTTGCTGTTGCAACCAGGCCAGTGCGGCCAGCGACTGATCAATCGCCTGCTGTGCCGGGCACGAACGTGACTTCAGGCTAATCACAATCGCCTGCGCGCTCAGGTCATCATGGCTTTCCGGCACGCCGTTGAACTGAATCGTCGGCAGACCGTTCTGTACCAGGAAGCTGGCAATATCCGTTGCACCGGTAAAGTCGTCTGCAATCACGCCTAAACGCATGGTTACTTCTCCTTTGACTCTGGCAGCGTGATACCGCTGAAAATCTTGATTACGGCGCTGTCATCTTCACGTCCGTAACCGGCATTGCTGGCTTCGGTAAACATGTTGAGAGCGGTCGAAGCCAGTGGCAGCGGGAAGTGCAGCGATTTAGCGGTATCTGCCACCAGGTTGAGATCTTTTACGAAGATATCAACCGCGGATTTTGGTGAGTAATCACCGTCGACCACGTGACGCATGCGGTTCTCAAACATCCACGAGTTACCTGCAGCATTGGTCACCACGTCGTACATGGTATCCAGCGGGATACCAGCGCGAGCGGCCAGCGCCATCGCTTCGGCCCCGACAGCGATGTGCACGCCAGCCAACAGTTGGTGGATGATTTTCACGGTTGAACCCAGGCCAATTTCACTGCCCACGCGATACACTTTTGCCGCGACGGCATCCAGCACTGGTTTCAGCAAGGCAAAGGCTTCATCGCTGCCCGACGCCATCACCGTCATCTCGCCTACGGCAGCTTTCGCCGCACCGCCAGATACCGGCGCATCCAGCATCAGTAACTGGTGTTGCGCCAGTTGCTGTTCGATGGCTTGCGCATCCTGTGACGAGATGGTGGAAGAGACCATCACCACCGTGCCCGGCTTAAGCTGCGCGGCCAGACCGGTTTCGCCGAACAGAATCGCTTTAACCTGCGCCGCATTCACCACCAGCAGCAGTACAGCATCTAACTCTTGAGCAAAACCTGCGGCAGAGGTCTGCGCGTCACGGGCACCGGCGTGGCGCAGCGTTTCCAGCGCTTTAGGGTTGAGATCAACGCCCCAGGTGTTCAGGCCTGCGCGGATACAGGACTGCGCCGCGCCCATGCCCATGGAACCCAAACCAATCACGCCGATGTTATTCACGGTTGCTGACACAGCACACCTCCGTTGTTAATTTAAGTGATAATTTGTTCATTGGTGTTAATTCTGCCGCAGTTACTGGCTGAGAAACGTGCTGTAAATCACAAAAATTAACTTACCCGCACAGGAGATAACATCGTTTCACAAACCGACTCTATACCGCTGAGGCGCTCTACAGCGGGAAAAAGCAGATATTTCGCAAAGATAAATGTGCTGCAGGCTGTGAATCGATGCTCTACAATGTGAAAAAATGATAAATCAGGGAGAGCGATGTGATTCCGGTAGAGCGTCATCAACAGATTTTAGCGCTGGTCGCTGAACGCGGCGTGGTGAGTATTGCCGAACTGACCGAGCGTTTGGGGGTTTCGCACATGACGATTCGTCGCGATGTGCAGAAGCTGGAAGACCAAGGTGCGGTGTTATCGGTTTCCGGCGGCGTGCGTTCAGCCGATCGCCTGGCGGCGGAACCTTCGCATCTGGCGAAAACCAATATGTACAGCAGTGAGAAAATGGCGATTGGCCAGTTTGCTGCCCGCCACATTCCACGTAATAGCTGTATCTATCTTGATGCCGGCACCACCACCTTAGCGCTGGCGCGAGAGCTGGTGGAGCGCGATGACTTACTGGTAGTGACCAATGATTTTGTCATCGCCCGATTGCTGATGGAGAGCAGTGGCTGCAAGCTGATTCACACTGGCGGTACGGTTTGCCGTGAAAACCGCTCCAGCGTGGGTGAATCCGCAGCGCGCAGCTTGCGGATGCTGGCGATTGATATCGCCTTTATCTCCGCCTCTTGCTGGGGGCCGCGTGGTTTATTTACTCCAGACGAAGATAAAGTGCCGGTGAAGCGGGCTGCCAGTGATGTCAGCAGCAAGCGGGTGCTTTTGAGCGACAGTTCCAAGTACAACAAGATTGCCACGCATCTGGCCTTGCCGCTGGAGCGTTTCGATACTTTGATTACGGATACGGAACTGAGTAAATCGGGGCGAGAGACGCTGAGCGCGGGGAGTTGGGAGTTGGTGCTGGCGGGGTAATTCTACTGCGGCCTGATGCCCTCACCCCGGCCCTCTCCCACAGGGAGAGGGAGAAAACCGCTCAGAAATTAACGAGTTCTGCCAGCGGTCCCCTCTCCCACAGGGAGAGGGAGAAAATCGCTCAGAAATTAACGAGTTCTGCGAGCGGTCCCCTCTCCCGTTTGCGGGAGAGGGTTAGGGTGAGGGAAAAGGTAATTACACTTCTTCGCTGAACTGCGGTACTGGATTGCGGAAGGTGCGCGTCACAAACGCCAGGTAAATAATCCCGACTGCTGCCCACACCAGGCCGAGCACCATTGAGGTCTCTTCCAGGTTAATCCACAACGCACCCACTGTCAGTGCACCCATCATCGGCAGCACCAGATAGTGAAGGTGGTCTTTCAGCGTCTTGTTACGCTTCTCACGGATCCAGAACTGGGCAATCACCGACAGGTTCACAAAGGTGAACGCCACCAGCGCACCGAAGTTAATCAGCGCCGTTGCGGTGACCAGGTCGAAGTTGATTGCCAGCAACGCCACCGCACCTACCAACAGCACGTTCAGTGACGGTGTGCGGTATTTCGGATGCACAAAGCCAAAGAAACGCTGCGGGAAGACGCCATCACGGCCCATCACGTACATCAGACGTGAAACGCCCGCGTGTGCGGCCATACCGGATGCCAGTACCGTGACCACAGAGAAAATCAGGATGCCGATTTGCAGGGCTTTACCTGCTACGAACAGCATGATTTCAGGCTGTGATGAGTCCGGATTCTGGAAACGAGAGATGTCCGGGAAGTACAGCTGCAGGAAGTAAGACACACCGATAAAGATCACACCACCAATCAGCGCGGTCAGGAAAATCGCGCGTGGGATGGTACGTTCTGCATCTTTGGTCTCTTCTGACAATGAGCTGATACCATCAAAGCCAAGGAACGAGAAGCACAGGATTGTCGCACCGGTAATCATCGGCACCACATGGGCGTTCTCAGACCAGAATGGCTTGCTGCTGGTCAGCGTACCTGCGCCAACACCATTTGCCACACCGTAGATCACCATACCGGTAATCACTACCATCACCACCACTTGCAGCACCACGATGACGCTGTTGAAGTTGGCCACGGTTTTGATACCACGCAGGTTGGAGATGGTCATAAAGGCCACCAGCAACACCACGAAAATCCATGACGGAATACCCGGCACCAGCGTCTCAAAGTAGCTTTTCGCCAGCAGGATGTTGATCATCGGCATGAACAGATAGTCCAGCAGTGATGACCAGCCCACCATAAAGCCAACGTGCGGACTGATAGCCTTCTGAGCATAGGTGTAAGCGGAGCCCGCAGATGGGAAGCGGCGTACCAGCTTGCCGTAGCTCACGGCGGTAAACAGTATCGCGATCAGCGCGAAAGCATAAGCGGTGGCGACGTGGCCGTCGGTTAATCCAGACACGATACCGAAAGTATCGAACAGGGTCATTGGCTGCATATACGCCAGGCCCATCATGACCACTGGGATCAAGGTCAGGGATTTTTTCAGGTGTGCACGCTGTGGTGCAGAGGTGTTAAGCGACATTGTTCAGGCCCCCAACAGAGGTGATCTGCGGGATACTGCGCAACGTGCTGCAGTGAGAAGTGATATTAGTGTTTGCGATTGTCGCCGCGCCGTAATCATCACGAAAGCGAGAACCAGCCTGCGCTGGTGCAATTGTAAACAGCCCCATCTTTGTTTTCCTCAAATCTCACGCCCAAGCGTGTTGTCAGTATCTATCTATCCGGATGCGTGTCCGGCCTCGGTAATGTGTGTGGGTACTTCTTCCTACAAAAAAATAACCGACGTTATAAGCGTCGGTTATGTTTTGCATTTTGCAGGGGGCGTATTTTGCCCCAACTTATGCCATCGGCACAAGACGTTAGCGAAATTCTTCTCCCGGTTAGGCGTTTTTCAGCATCCAGTCGATTTCAGTGGCGGTGATAAGCCGTTCAAACTGCATCAACTCATTCTGTTTGCAGCTATGCCAGACCCCGCTGAAATGCTCACCCAACAATTTTTGCAGAGGATAGCTGTTCTCAAACTCATACAGCGCATCACTCTGGCGAACAGGCAATGGCAGCCCTTCCGCCTCATGGCCATTGCCCTGCACCGGGTGTGGTAAGGGTAGCTGAGTATCCAGACCATGCAAGATACCGGCAAGAATTGTTGACACCACCAGGTAAGGATTTGCGTCTGCCCCGGCCACCCGATACTCCACGCGATGGTTATCCGCATCGCCACAAGGGATACGCAACGCCACCGTGCGGTTATTGTGCCCCCATGACGCCTGTAACGGCACATAGGCTTCCGGCAGGAAACGGCGGTAGGCGTTGACGTTGGGTGCCAGCAGCGCCATTGAAGCGGGCATCAAATCAATCATCCCGGCCAGCGCACGCTTCAACAAAGGTGAGTCGCTGCCATCATCGAGGGAGAACGCATTGTGATCGGCCGCATCCAGCATGCTGATATGCACATGCATACCGCTACCGGCGTACTCCTCATAAGGTTTCGCCATAAAAGTAGCGGTCATACCGTGATTTTCGGCAACCTGACGCACCAGACGCTTCAGTAACACGGCGTGATCGCAGGCTTTTAAAATATCGCGGGTGTGATGCAGATTGATTTCAAACTGGCCTGGGGAGGCTTCCGCCAGTGCGCCATCCGCAGGAATGCCCTGCTGGCGAGCAAGATCGTCAATATCACGCAGAACATCGGCGAAATGATCGAGATTATCGACCGAATAGACCTGGCTCTGCATATTGCGTTCATCACTACCCGGCGCACACGGCGGCTGGATATAGCCCTCCGCATCACGCTTTTTATCGACCAGATAGAACTCCAGCTCTACCGCTACCACCGGGAATAGCCCTCGATTGCGCAATTGTTGCCATAAGCGATTGAGGACATTGCGGGGTTCAACGTCAAAGGGAGTGCCATCTTGGTTACACATGGTGAGTAACAGCTGCGCGATACGTTGTGGATCTGCGCCGGATGGTATGAGGGTGCCAGGAATCGGCATGCAGAGATTGTCGGGTTCGCCCAGTGACTGTCCAAGTCCGGCTTCTTCGACGGTATTACCCAGGATATCCATGGCGTAAACCGAGGCGGGGAAATAACAGCCTTTATCCAGTTTTGCCAGTGCGGCAATGGGAATGCGCTTACCGCGGAACACCCCATTTAAATCATTAAGAAGAATATCGACATACTGCGTTTCAGGATGGCGTTCCAGCCAGGTTTTGACCTCCAGCTGGAACGCGCTTGTTCGTTTCTCTTCACTGTGCCGCGTGAAGTCTTCTACTTCTACGAGGTTCGTCATGTTCCCACCCGCCCTTTACCGTTTAGTATTGGTTCGCGCAATGCTCAAAATAACAGCCACTCTTCTAACATAGCTCCAACGCAAAAAGTGTGCAAATGTAACAAATCTGGTGGAAGAACGAACAGACGGTTGCTAGATTGACAATATATTGCACACTTTTTAGACCAGACCCGCAAAAACGGTGAAAATATTGAACAGCAACGCGGAGACGTTATGGGCATTATTTTTGACAAACCCTTGATTGGCGTAGTGATGTGTCAGAACCATATTGGCAACCATCTCGGGCAGACGGTTCACAATAAATATCTTGATGCCATCGTCCTTGCCGGTGGTGTGCCCTTGCCTTTACCGCATCAACTGATGCAGGCCCCCCATCTATTAGAAAACAGTATGACGCTGCTGGATGGCATTTTGCTAACTGGCAGCCCGAGCAATATTGAACCCTGGCATTACGGTGAAGAAGGCAAAGAGGAGCATGCCGATCCGGCGCGCGATCGCCTCTCCTTCGGTTTGATTACACATGCCATCGGCAAGAAGATGCCGATCTTAGGCATTTGCCGCGGCCTGCAAGAACTGGTGGTGGCAAATGGCGGTTCTCTGTATCGCCAACTGCATATGACGCATCTTTTCCAGGAGCACCGGGAAGATGATGCGCAGCCCCTCGATCAGCAATACGCACCGGTGCATGAAGTGCAGCCAGAAGCCGACGGGCTACTCAGCCAAGTGCTGGGCAGTGCTGACGCGATTGCCGTGAACTCCTTGCACGGTCAAGGGATTCACGAAACCGGCCCGCAGTTACGCATTGAAGCGCGTGCGCCTGATGGACTGATTGAGGCGGTGAGTTTACGTCAGCACCCGTTTGCCCTGGCGGTGCAGTGGCATCCGGAGTGGCATTCCGATCAAGATCCGGCCTCGCAACGTCTGTTCGCGGCCTTTATCCACGCTGCTGTCTGTTACCACAAGGAAAAACAGCCATGAATGATGCCACTCTGGCGCCCGGACGACGTTTGTCGCAAATCCGGCAGGAGTTGGGATTGTCTCAGCGTCGCGTCGCTGAGTTGTCAGGATTAACGCACAGTGCCATCAGCACCATTGAGCAGGATAAAGTCAGCCCGGCGTTAAGCACCTTGCAGAAATTGCTCAAGGTGTATGGGCTGTCGCTGTCGGAGTTTTTCTCCGAACCGAAAGTGAACAGCACGCCGCGTGTGATTGTGCGCCCGGAAGAGTGCGTGGAAATCGGCAGTCTGGGTGTCTCTTTGCGCCTGGTGGAAAACGGGGCAGAAAAGCGCGCGCTGGCGATGCTGCTGGAGCGTTATGAACCCGGCGCCAGTACCGGTGAGAAATTGCGCCATCCCGGTGAAGAGACCGGTACCGTGCTGGAGGGCGAAATCACCCTGGTGGTGAACGGCCAAAGCTATCATCTCTATTGTGGTGAGAGCTACGTAATCGATACCGGATTGCCACACAGTTTTACCAATACGTCAGAGCAACCGTGTCGCATTATCAGTGCGCATACGCCGGCGAATTTTTAACTTCCCGCGTTAAAGGAGGGTCTCATGCAACATGTAGGAAGTTATTACGCGGCCACGGCTAACGCGCATGAAGTTTGGCCAGAACTGCAGGAATCCGTGAAGTGTGACGTGTGTATTATTGGCGGAGGGTTCACTGGCCTTTCCTCTGCACTGTTTTTAACCGAAGCCGGTTACGACGTGGTGGTACTCGAAGCTGCCAAAGTCGGATTTGGGGCCAGCGGACGTAACGGCGGCCAGGTGGTGAACTCCTACAGCCGCGATGTGGATGTGATTGAGCAGCGTTACGGTAAAGACGTGGCAGCCATGCTCGGCAGCATGATGTTTGAAGGCGGAGAGATTATTCGCGATCGTATCGATCGTTACGCCATTGCCTGTGACTATCGCCCCGGTGGTATTTTTGCCGCGCTGAATCAACGTCAGATGGGCCACTTACGCAGTCAAAAAGCCAACTGGGCGCGTTATGGCAACCATGATTTAGAGCTGTTGGATGAGCGCGGTATCCGCCGCGAGGTAGCAACCGATCGCTACGTCGGCGGATTGCTGGATAAGCGCGGAGGACATTTGCATCCGCTGAATCTGGCACTGGGTGAAGCCGAAGCGATTCGCCGCCACGGCGGCCGAATTTACGAACAGTCCGCGGCACTGGATGTGAAGTATGGTGAACCGCATCGGGTGAAAACCGCTAAAGGCGAGGTTACAGCAACCTTTGTGATATTTGCCGGTAATGCCTATCTGCCCTCGCAGTTGGAACCACGCCTGAGCCGCAAAAGCATGCCGTGCGGTTCGCAGATCGTCACTACAGAACCCCTGAGCCGTGATCAGGCCTTGGGTTTGCTGCCGAATAACCACTGCGTTGAAGACTGTAACTATCTGCTGGATTATTTCCGCCTGACCGCCGACAACCGCCTGCTGTACGGCGGCGGCGTGGTGTATGGCGCACGCGAGCCGGATGATATTGAAGCGCTGATTCGACCGAAACTGCTGAAGACCTTCCCGCAGCTGAAGGATGTGAAGATTAGCCATCGCTGGAGCGGTAACTTCCTGCTCACGCTGTCCCGCATGCCGCAGTTTGGCCAGGTCGAAAAAAATGCGTTCTTTATGCAGGGTGACAGCGGACACGGCGTGACCTGCACACACTTATCAGGGAAGTTGATCGCTGAAGTGCTGCGCGGGCATGCGGAGAGATTTGATGCATTCGCTAAGCTGCCGCACCTGCCGTTCCCAGGAGGGAGACGGTTTAAGGTGCCACTCACGGCGATGGGCGCGGTGTGGTATGCGTTAAGGGATCGGTTGGGGGTTTAAAAGCAACGCAATGTAGCGGCGCAACTCATTGCGCGTGTTTAAAAAACGCGCGATAAATCGCGCCGCTACCGAAACAGTGCATAAGCCGGCACCCGAACGTTAATCTCACTCCAGCGGCATCTTCATCGGGTCATCATAGCTGTACTCAAACCCCAGCTCATTGCAGATCTTCGAGCCATCCACCACCTTCCCTGCTGAGCGCTCGGCCTCAGCCGCAAACGTCGGTGGCACCAAGCCAAGCTGTTTCGACACAAACGGATAAAAGTCATCACGCGCGGGGTGTTTCGAGGCACAGAGGTTATACACCCGGCCGCCCTTCGGCGTTTGTAGCAACAGCACAATCGCATCCACCACATCATCCAGGTGCACCAGATTGACGGCGTGGCCGCCATTATCCAGCCCGGTTTTACCTGCCAGGAAACGCCCTGGGTGGCGATTTGGTCCGACTAATCCGGCGAGACGCACAATATCGACGCTGGTGCCGGGCAGATCGTGCAGCCAGTTCTCTAGCTCCACCAGCGTTTTACCGGCGACGCTTTCGGGTTGTAGCGCGCTACTCTCTTTCATCACGCCGGAACCGGTACCGTACACCGATGACGAACTGGTAAAAATAATGCGGGGAATTTTGTGCGCTAACGCGGTATCAACCACGTTCTGCACCGCTTGCATGTAATCTTCGCCACCCTGTACGGTGCGGCTGGCCGGTAGGGTCACCACTAGCGCATCCACCGCCATCAGCGTGGCTAACTCATCTGCTTCACACTCGATCTCGGGTGTCAGCACCAGTTGAAACGCATCAATTCCGCAGCGACGCGCGGCATCGACACCATCCGGGGACGTTTTGCTGCCGGTGACCTGCCAGCCGCGTGCCGTTAACGCCATTGCCAGCGGCATACCGAGCCATCCCAGACCTACAATCGCGACTTTTTTCATACTGACTCCTGCTTTACAGCGCTAAGACACTTCATCTTAGTCCCAGCGCGTATGGCAAACCAGCGCAAACTGTTGCGGAAGGTTCCGAGAACTGACGTTAAAAAAGGGTTGCCAAAAGCGGCTATCTTCGTTAGGTTAATCAGCACGCAAATGAATACTCATTCAGCAACGGAATTTACTATGACACGCGTTCAGTTCAACCACCATCATCACCATCATCCTGACTAGTCTTTCAGGCGATGTGTGCTGGGAGACGATTAGGATCTTCCAGTGGTGCGAACGCAAAGAGAGCCCCCGGAAGATCATCTTCCGGGGGTTTTTTTATGGGCGGACGCAACCCAACTGAGTTCAGACAGGATTGAATAAGAGGACAGGAAACATGTTAGATAACACCCGTATTCGCATAGCTATGCAGAAATCTGGCCGTTTAAGTGATGAATCACGCGAATTGCTGGCCCGCTGCGGTATCAAAATCAACCTTCAGCAGCAGCGTCTGATTGCGTTTGCGGAGAACATGCCTATCGATATCCTGCGCGTGCGTGATGACGATATCCCAGGCCTGGTGATGGACGGTGTGGTTGATCTCGGTATCGTCGGTGAAAACGTATTAGAGGAAGAACTGCTGGACCGCCGTGCACAAGGTGAAGACCCGCGTTACTTCACCCTGCGTCGCCTCGATTTCGGCGGTTGCCGCCTGTCCCTGGCGATGCCAGTGGATGCCGAATACACCGGTCCACAGTGCCTGCAAAACTCACGTATCGCTACCTCTTATCCACACCTGCTGAAGAAGTACCTTGATAAGCAAGGCGTTGCTTTCAAATCCTGCTTGCTGAACGGTTCGGTTGAAGTCGCACCGCGTGCGGGTCTGGCAGATGCAATTTGTGATCTGGTGTCTACCGGTGCCACGCTAGAAGCCAACGGCCTGCGTGAAGTTGAAGTGATCTACCGTTCTAAAGCAGTGCTGATTCAGCGTGACGGCGAGCTGCCAGCGGCGAAACAAGAACTGATCGACAAAATGATGACGCGTATTCAGGGCGTGATTAAAGCACGTGAATCTAAGTACATCATGCTGCACGCGCCAAGCGAACGTCTGGAAGAAGTCATTGCCCTGCTGCCAGGCGCTGAGCGCCCTACCGTGTTGCCGCTGGCAGGTGAAGTCAGCCGCGTTGCGATGCACATGGTCAGCAGCGAAACCCTGTTCTGGGAAACCATGGAAAAACTGAAAGCGCTGGGTGCCAGCTCGATCCTCGTACTGCCAATCGAAAAAATGTTGGAGTAACAGCATGAGCACAATCATGACCCCGATTGACTGGCAACAGTGTGATGAACAGCAGCAGCAAGCGCTGCTGATGCGCCCGGCGATATCTGCGTCGGCGAGCATCAGTGAAATCGTGCGCGATGTGCTGGCGAAAGTAAAAGAACAAGGCGATGACGCGCTGCGCGAGTTCAGCGCGCGCTTCGACAAAGCGCAGGTGGAAAACCTGCGCGTAACACCTGAAGAGATGCAAGCCGCTAGCGATCGCCTGAGCGATACGCTGAAGCAGGCGATGGCGGTTGCGGTAGCTAACATCGAAACCTTCCACAATGCGCAGATTTTGCCCGCAGTGGATATTGAGACGCAGCCAGGCGTACGCTGCCAGCAGATCACCCGCCCGGTGAAATCCGTTGGCTTGTATATTCCAGGCGGCTCTGCCCCGCTGTTCTCAACCGTATTAATGCTGGCCACGCCAGCACGTATTGCCGGTTGTGGTCGTGTGGTGCTCTGTTCACCGCCGCCGATTGCCGATGAGATTTTGTATGCGGCGCAGTTGTGCGGCGTGCAGGAAGTGTTTCAGGTAGGCGGTGCGCAAGCGATTGCCTCTCTGGCTTTTGGCACCGAAACCGTGCCAAAAGTGGACAAGATCTTTGGTCCGGGCAATGCCTACGTCACGGAAGCCAAACGTCAGGTCAGCCAACGTCTGGATGGCGCGGCGATTGATATGCCCGCCGGCCCGTCTGAAGTGCTGGTAATCGCTGATGAAGGTGCAACCCCGGCGTTTGTCGCCTCTGACCTGTTATCGCAAGCGGAACACGGCCCTGATTCGCAGGTGATCTTACTGACACCTTCGCTCAAACTAGCCGAGGGCGTCGCGCTGGCGGTTGAAGAGCAGCTGGCACAATTGCCACGCGCCGCAACCGCACGACAGGCGCTGGAAAGCAGCCGTCTGATTGTGCTGCGCGATCTGGCACAGTGCGTGGAAATTTCTAATCTGTATGGTCCAGAGCACCTGATCATTCAAACGCGTCAACCGCGTGATCTGGTGGATGCGATCACCAGTGCCGGTTCTGTGTTCCTCGGCGACTGGTCACCGGAATCTGCGGGCGATTACGCTTCCGGCACCAACCACGTCTTGCCAACTTACGGTTATACATCCACCTGCTCCAGCCTGGGGTTAGCGGATTTCCAGAAACGTATGACGGTGCAAGAGTTGACGCCGCAAGGCTTCCTCAACCTGGCCGCCACCATTGAAACCTTAGCTGCCGCTGAGCAGTTAGAAGCCCACAAAAACGCCGTTACCCTGCGGGTTGCCGCGCTGAAGGAGCAAGCATGAGCATTGAAGATTTAGCCCGCGCCAACGTGCGTGCATTGACGCCTTATCTCTCTGCGCGTCGTTTAGGGGGTAACGGTGATGTGTGGCTGAACGCCAACGAATTCCCGCTGCCGGTGCCGTTTGAGCTGTCTCAGCAAACGTTGAACCGCTATCCAGAGTGTCAGCCTAAAATTGTGATTGAGCGCTACGCCGCCTATGCCGGTTTGTCACCAGAACAAGTGTTGACCTGCCGTGGAGCCGATGAAGGCATTGAACTGCTGATGCGCGCTTTCTGCGAGCCGGGAAAAGATGCGATTCTGTTCTGCCCGCCGACATATGGCATGTACAGCGTCAGCGCCGAAACCATCGGCATTGAGTACCGCACCGTCGCTGCGCTGGATAACTGGCAACTGAATCTGCCTGCCATTGCCGAGCAACTGGACGGCGTGAAAGTGGTCTACATGTGCAGCCCGAACAACCCGACCGGTAACCTGATCAATCCTGACGACATCCGCAAATTACTCGACATGACCGCCGGTAAAGCATTGCTGGTCGCCGATGAAGCCTATATCGAGTTCTGCCCGGAAGCGACACTGGCGGGATGGTTAACAGAGTATCCACACTTGGTTATTCTGCGCACACTGTCGAAAGCCTTTGCGCTGGCGGGTCTGCGTTGTGGCTTCACCCTGGCGAACAAGCCGGTTATCGATCTGCTGATGAAAGTGATCGCTCCTTATCCGCTGGCCACCCCGGTTGCCGATGTGGCGGGACAGGCACTGAGCGAGCAAGGCATCGCGTTGATGCGTCAGCACGTGGCGGAGCTTAACGCTAACCGTGCATGGCTGTTTGAGCAGTTATCACAGTTGAGCATGGTGCAGCAGGTGTTCCCGAGCGAAACCAACTACATTCTGGCGCGCTTCACCGATTCGCCAAAAGTGTTTAAAACGCTGTGGGATCAAGGCATTATTCTGCGCGACCAAAACAAAAACCCCGGCCTTGCGGGATGCCTGCGCATCTCCATCGGCACCCGTAAAGAGTGCGAGCGCCTGATCGCCGCGCTGCAAGCCTTATCAGTGGAGCAAGCATGAGTCAGAAGACCCTTTTTATCGACCGCGATGGCACCATCATCTCTGAACCGCCAACGGATTATCAGGTAGATCGCATGGAGAAGTTGGCGTTTGAAAAGAACGCCATTCCTGCGCTGCTGGCACTGCAAAATGCAGGCTATCAGTTGGTGATGATTACCAACCAGGACGGTCTGGGCACCGACAGCTTCCCGCAGGCGGATTTTGATGGCCCACACAACCTGATGATGCAAATTCTGACCTCGCAGGGCGTGAACTTCAGTGACATCCTGATCTGCCCACACAAGCCAGAAGATCACTGCGATTGCCGCAAGCCGAAAACCAAAATGGTGGAAGCCTGGCTGGCACAAGGCGCACTGGATACCGCCAACAGCTATGTGATCGGCGATCGTCTTACCGATATTCAGCTGGCAGAGAATATGGGCATCCAGGGCCTGCGTTATGGCGCGGAAGGCATTGACTGGGATGCGATTCAAACGCAGCTGACCAAGCGTGACCGCTATGCGCTGGTGCAACGCAATACTAAAGAGACGCAGATTAGAGTCGAAGTGTGGCTGGACCGTGAAGGCGGCAGCAAGATCAACACCGGCGTTGGCTTCTTTGATCACATGCTGGATCAGATTGCGGTACACGGCGGCTTCCGCATGAACATCGATGTGAAAGGCGACCTGTATATCGATGATCACCACACCGTGGAAGATACCGGTCTGGCGCTGGGTGAAGCCCTGCTGAAAGCGCTGGGCGACAAACGCGGCATCGGCCGTTTCGGCTTCGTACTGCCGATGGACGAGTGCCTGGCACGCTGCGCGCTGGATATCTCTGGCCGTCCGCACATCGAATTCAAAGCCGAGTTCAGCTATCAGCGCGTTGGCGATCTCAGCACCGAGATGGTTGAGCACTTCTTTAGCTCCCTCTCCTACGCCATGATGAGCACCCTGCACCTGAAAACCAAAGGCAAGAACGATCACCATCGCGTGGAAAGCCTGTTCAAAGCCTTTGGTCGCACGCTGCGTCAGGCGATTCGCGTCGATGGCAACACCCTGCCGAGTTCGAAAGGAGTGCTGTGATGAACGTGGTGATTCTCGATACCGGCTGCGCCAACCTCTCTTCGGTTAAGTGGGCGATTGAGCGCCTTGGCTATTCGCCCGTGGTGAGCCGCGATCCGGATGTGGTACTGCGTGCCGACAAACTGCTGTTGCCGGGCGTGGGTACTGCGCAGGCCGCCATGGATCAGTTGAAAGAACGTGACTTAATCGACCTGATTAAAGCCTGTACCCAACCGGTGCTGGGGATTTGCCTCGGTATGCAGTTGCTGGGACGCGGTAGCGATGAGAATGGCGGCGTGGCCACGCTGGGCATCGTGGATGAGCCGGTCTCGTTGATGGATACGCAAGATTTGCCGCTGCCGCATATGGGTTGGAACCAGATCACTTCACAAGCGGGCAATCACCTGTTCCGTGATATTCCAGACGGCAGCTATTTCTATTTTGTGCACAGCTACGCCATGCCAGTGAATGCCGCCACCATCGCGCAGTGCGATTACGGCCATCCGTTCACCGCTGCGTTGCAGAAAGATAACTTCTACGGTGTGCAGTTCCACCCGGAGCGTTCTGGCAAAGCAGGCGCGCAGTTGCTGAAAAACTTCCTGGAGATGTGATGATTATCCCCGCATTAGATTTAATCGACGGCAAAGTGGTGCGTCTGCATCAGGGCGACTACGGCCAACAGCGCGACTACGGCAGCGATCCATTGCCGCGTCTACAGGATTACGAACGCCAGGGCGCGGAAGTGCTGCATCTGGTGGATTTAACCGGCGCGAAAGATCCGGCTAAGCGCCAGATCCCTCTGCTCACCACCCTGCTGCGCGGTGTCAACGTGCCAGTGCAGGTGGGCGGCGGTATCCGTAATCGTGACGACGTTGCCGCCCTGTTGGCAGCCGGCGCCACGCGTGTGGTGGTTGGATCCACCGCCGTGAAGCAGCCCGAAGAAGTGAAAAGCTGGTTTAACGAGTTTGGTGCCGATGCCATCGTGCTGGCACTGGATGTGCGTATCGACGCCAGTAATCGCAAAGAAGTGGCGATCAGCGGCTGGCAGGAAGCGGCCGGTGTGACGCTGGAAGAAGTGATTGGCTGGTATCAACCTGTCGGCCTGAAGCACGTGCTGTGCACCGATATCTCACGTGACGGCACCCTGAGCGGCTCCAACGTCGAGCTGTATAAAGAAGTGTCTGCCGCGTTCCCGGATATCGCTTTCCAGTCCTCTGGCGGCATCGGCTCGCTGGATGATATCGCTGCCTTGCGCGGCAGCGGCGCACAGGGCGTGATTGTCGGTCGTGCGTTGTTAGAAGATAAATTCACAGTGGCGGAGGCGATTGCATGCTGGCAAAACGGATAATTCCTTGTCTCGATGTGCGTGACGGGCAAGTGGTGAAAGGCGTTCAATTCCGCAACCACGAAATCATCGGCGATATCGTGCCACTGGCGCAGCGTTACGCGCAGGAAGGCGCTGACGAGTTGGTGTTCTATGATATCACCGCCTCTTCCGATGGCCGTGTCGTCGATAAAAGCTGGGTGTCACGCGTGGCAGAAGTGATCGATATTCCTTTCTGCGTGGCCGGTGGCATTAAAACCCCGGAAGACGCGGCACGTATTCTGCAGTTTGGTGCGGACAAGATCTCCATCAACTCCCCTGCGCTTGCGGACCCAATGCTGATTACCCGTCTGGCCGATCGCTTTGGCGTGCAGTGCATCGTGGTAGGCATTGATACCTGGTTCGATGAAGCCACCGGTAAGTATCACGTTAACCAGTACACCGGTGACGAATCACGTACCCGTGTTACCACCTGGGAAACCCTCGATTGGGTGCAGGAAGTGCAGAAGCTGGGCGCGGGCGAAATCGTACTGAATATGATGAACCAGGATGGCGTGCGCAACGGCTATGACCTGGTGCAACTGAAGAAAGTGCGTGACGTGTGTAAAGTGCCACTGATCGCCTCTGGCGGCGCGGGCACCATGCCACACTTCCTTGAAGCCTTCGAGCAGGCGAATGTGGATGGCGCACTGGCCGCTTCCGTATTTCACAAACAAATTATCAATATCGGCGAGTTGAAAAACTTCCTGATCGACAACGGTGTGGAGATTCGCGCGTGTTAACTGCAGAACAACTGGCCAAACTGGATTGGGCCAAAACCGCGGGCATGATGCCTGTTATCGTCCAGCACAACGTCTCTGGCGAAGTGCTGATGCACGGTTATATGAATGAGGAAGCGCTGCAAAAGACGCTGGCGGAAGGCAACGTCACCTTCTTCTCTCGCACCAAAAACCGCTTGTGGACCAAAGGTGAAACTTCTGGTCACTTCTTGCAGGTGGCGAGCATCACACCGGATTGCGATAACGACACGCTGCTGGTGCTGGCGAACCCGATTGGACCAACCTGTCACTTGGGTACCTCAAGCTGCTTCTCACCTGCCGCACCCGATTGGGCATTCCTGTATCAACTGGAGCAACTGCTGGCTTCACGTAAGAGTGCCGACCCGGAAAGCTCTTACACCGCAAAACTGTACGCCAGCGGCACCAAGCGCATCGCGCAGAAAGTAGGTGAAGAAGGCGTGGAAACTGCATTGGCCGCCACGGTGAACGATCGCCACGAACTGACCAATGAAGCCTCTGATTTGCTGTATCACCTGATGGTGCTGTTGCAGGATCAGGATCTGGATTTGAGCACCATCATCAACAACCTGCGTGCACGTCATAAGTAACGGATTGTGCACTATGCTGCTCAGAATTGGCTTTTTATGGCGATTTTGAGCAGCATGCTTCTCAAAAAAGATAAAGCTAGCTAAAATTGAGCAACATACTGCTCAATGGAGGTTCAGCATGCTTACCGTACAGCTTTACCTTGATGGACAATGGCACGACGCTGCCGAGCTTGATGTTAAAGAGCCGTCGAAGGGGCGTGAAAGCGCCACATTGCTTGCCTATGACTTCAATTATGCAGCCGAACAACTCGACCGAAATGATATCGCAAGCTGCAGCCTGAACTACCCCGTCATGCTGATTGGCAGCCATTTTGCGCAGCCATGGTTCAGCTTCCTTGATGATATTGTCCCCGCAGGCGCAAGCAGACGCTACTGGATTCAACATCTTGGGTTACAGGGAAAATCTTCGGCTGAGCAAGATTACGCACTGTTAAAAGCCGGAACTATTGCACCTGTTGGAAATTTGCGTATTAAAGATTCCCTTCCCCAATTGCCAGAAAATAGCCAACTCAAAACTCGACGTTTCCCTGCCGAATGGGCGATTGAGAGAGACAGTGATTTTCTTGAATATGCACAACAAATGGGCGCCGCCAGCGGCGGTGCAACAGGTGCAGGTGGGGAAGCGCCAAAACTACTTTTAAGGCGTAATACGGATAGCGAAGTATGGATTGATACCTGGCAAGACGATCAACAAAACCAAGATAACCCGTATCTTGTCAAATATCCGCGTGGCGCACGCAGCCCAATCGACTGTGACATCCTGCGCGCGGAATATCATTTCTACCATGAGTTACAGGCCATGGGCATCGACACGATTGATACCCAAGCAATGCTGTTGTGCGAAGGTGAAAGATACCCTTCTCTTTGGCTTCCACGGTTCGATATCGCGTTTGTTGAAAATAGAAAAGTGATGTACGGACTGGAATCCATCTATTCGCTGATGAAAAAAGCGCCGGGGAGTTATCTCAATCATTTTGAGGTCATTCGCTGCGTGGTAGATCGATTAGCGCTGACTGGAGAACATCGAGAAAAGTTGGTCAGTGAATGGGTTAAACGCGATATGCTCAATATTGCATTTGGTAATTCAGACAATCATGGGCGTAACAGTGCCATTCTTAAGAAACCGGCAGGCATGTGGCTTGCACCGGTTTATGACTTTGCCCCTATGAAAGCCGATCCTGAGGGCGTGGTTCGCACCACTCAGTGGGGCTCACCTTATGAAGAAGGTGGTCACTACAATTGGCAGTTGATTGCACATCAACTGGACGATCTCATTCCTGAAGCAACCCTATTGCAAAGCTTAGGTGAGTTAGCCAATAAACTTACTGGATTGAAAGGACGACTTGCCGATCGCGGCGTACCGCAATCTATTCTGGAAATGCCCGGTATTGGCTTTAATTATCTGGATGAACGCATTGCTGGGTGGCAGTTATGAAGAAAACGATGACGCCTTTTGAACGAGAAGCCATGTTATTGGACCTTCTACAACAGTTCATTGAGGAGAAGTTAACCCATGGTCAACTCTTAATGCAGCTTCGTAAAAAGGTGCTGGGATTTTCACAGGATCGCTATGCCAGCTTAGCGGGGATCAGCCGCCGCACTTTATCCGATGTCGAACAGGACAAAGAGAGCATAACGTTGACGACATTGAATCGCGCTTTTAAGCCGCTAGGATTGAAGCTGGGTTTGTTGCCTCGCCAGACACATATGATGCAGGTACTGCTCACCAATCTTATTCAACACGGAGAGTCCCATGACCACCCATGAAAAACTGCTCGCCCTGCTCGATCAGCACAACGCCCGTTACCGACTCATGGAACATGAAGCGACCGGGAAGTGTGAAGCTGTGGCCGCTATCCGTGGCACGGAAGTGGGACAAGGTGCCAAAGCGCTGGTGTGCCATGTGAAAGGCAACGGCATCAAACAGCACGTACTGGCGATCTTACCCGCCGATCAACAAGCAGACCTGAGCAAAGTCGCTGAAGCGGTAGGTGGCCGTCGCGCTTCGTTGGCTTCTCCCGCAGAAGTGGATGCCTTAACCGGCTGTGTGTTCGGTGCCATTCCGCCCTTCAGTTTCCATCCGGATTTGCAGTTGGTGGTTGATCCCATGCTGTTCGAACGCTACGACGAAATTGCCTTTAATGCTGGCCTGTTGGAGAAATCCGTGCTGCTTGATGTAGCGGATTACCGCAAGCTGCATAATGGTAACGTTCTGAAAATAATCTGCTAATTGCCATGACAGACGGTGAACGGTACTCTGCGTGATTCCACATCACGAAAAAAGAAGACCGTTATTATGGCAAGTTCTCGTTTTACCGCCCGCCTGCGTCAGACGCTGGCTCTGGCTGTGCTGGCAGGTTGTGCGTTTGGCGCTCAGGCAAAGATTGATCAGGTTCGTTTCGCCGTTGACCCAACCTATCCTCCTTTTGAATCCAAAACCCCACAGGGCAAGCTGGTTGGCTTTGATATCGACCTTGGCAACGCGCTGTGCGAGCAGATGAAAGCCAAATGCGTCTGGGTCGAGAGCCAGTTTGACGGCATGATCCCGGCACTGAAAGCACGCAAGTTCGACGCTATCCTCTCGGATATGGGCATCACCGAAGAGCGCCTGAAGCAGATTGACTTCACCGTGCCGCTTTACGATACGCACACCCAACTGATCGCGCGCAAAGGCTCTGGTCTGCTGCCGACCGCTGAATCCCTGAAGGGTAAAACCGTGGGTGTTGAGCAGGGAACCGTACAGGAACGCTATGCGCTGGCAAAATGGCAGCCACACGGTGTACAAGTGGTTCCTTATGGCGATCAGGCACAGGTTGAGAGTGACTTAATTTCTGGTCGTCTTGATGTGGTGTTCACTGATGCCGCCCAGGCCGCTAATGGTTTCCTGAAGCAGCCACAGGGCAAAGACTTCGAACTGGCAGGTCCGATTGTACAAGACCCGATCATCGGCCCAGGCACCGCCATTGGTTTGCGTAAAGGCGATGAAGAGCTGAAAACTGCCCTTGATAACGCCTTTGCTGAAATCAAAAAGAACGGCACTTTCGACAAGATTCAGAAGAAGTACTTCGCGACTGATATCTCCATTCAGCAGTAACGTATGGTATTTGGTAGGGGCGGCCTGCAGGCCGCCCAGCCGCTGGATTCCATTGTTCAGTACACATAATTCACTGCTTTTATTCCGCTCATTTTCGCAGCAGCACTATAATTCCAATCAATAAATTTTAGGCACGAATCTTTAGGTGCCGTAGAGACAGGACATCGACAACCTCATGCAACAGCAACATCATCCTCTGTTGAGTGCTTCCCTCGGAACACAGCGCGAGATCGTTAGCTTCCACTTCGGTACCGATTCCCAGCAGCGCGTCTATATTCAGGCCGCCTTACACGGTGATGAACTGCCAGGTATGGCGGTAGCGTGGTATCTGAAACACAAACTGCTGGCACTCGAAGCAGCCGGGCAGCTTAAATCAAAGATCACTCTGGTGCCGGTCGCCAACCCTTTAGCGATGGGACAGCACTGGCACGGCAGCCATCTGGGACGCTTCCATACTTTATCGGGGCAGGATTTCAACCGTCGCTTCCCGGCATTGGGTGAAACCCTGGCCGCCGAACTTGCCGATTCACTGACGCAAAGCGAGTACGAAAACAAGTGCCTGATTCGCGAAGCGATTGACCGTCATTATCGCGACCGTATTGCCAAGACCGAACTGGATTCACAGCGCTTTACCCTGATGCGCATGGCCAGCCAGGCGGATCTCATGATCGATCTGCACTGCGACTGGGATGCATTGCCACACCTCTACACCACTCCGCATGCCTGGCAGGACATCGAACCGCTGGCGCGCTGGCTAGGCAGTGAAGTACAACTGCTGGCGCAAATCTCCGGTGGAGAACCGTTTGATGAAGCCTGCTGCGAGCCGTGGTTAACACTGGCAGAGCGGTTTGGTGATAAGTACCCCATGCCGCGTGGATTGCTGCCTGTAACGCTAGAGTTGCGTGGCGTGGCAGATGTTGAGCCTGAACAGGCAGAAAAAGATGCCGATGCGATTATCAATGCGCTGATAGAAGGTGGCTATATTGCGGGTGAGTTGGGTGAATCCCCTGCCCTGATTAACCCAGCCACGCCGTTAGCAGGCTGCGAGTATATTCATGCGCCGCACTCTGGGCTGCTGTTAAACCGCCGCAAGTTGGGTGAGTGGATTAAGCCCGGTGAAGTGGTGGCTGAGATTGTTGACCCGATTACAGACCAAGTGACGCCGCTGTTTGCTGAGTTTGGTGGCGTGCTTTATGCGAGGAATTTGATGAAGTTTGCGACGGCGGGGATGCTGGTGGTGAGGCTGGCAGGGGAGAATGCGGGAAGAGAGGGGGAGTTGTTGGTGGTTTAATAGAATTTATGTCGCAAGCCAAAAGCATGATTTAAATTTCTGTTAAAAAATACATAGTTATAACTAGATTGGACCTGAGCAGATTAAATAGTGAATTCAGTGAGAGCATTCATTAAATATCAATTAAAACAGAGGATTGTATGATTTAATTCATTCTGAATATAAAAACCTAACCTGCCAGAAAATTAAATAATACTTAAACGAACTGCACATGTTACATTAACTTACCACATAGTACCCAACCGAAATCAATTTGAAATGTATCTCTGTCATAATTAGTCATCGCATAGGAGAGTAATTATGGCAAATTGTCTTTTTATTGATGGCTTTTTATCAAATGAAATTATAGAGATACCTTTTTCGCATCATGGTCAAAGCTATTTTATCCCCAACCAATCTCTTTCAGTGGGAATGGTTATTGACAGAGCATATCAAATAATGGTATATCAACATAAATCAAGAGAAAAGTTTTTAATTGCAACCGAAAAAAACTCCATGCCCAATAACCTCGATGATTTGATAAAAAAAAGAAATCACAAGCCATTCTGTAGTTGAGGTAATTAAAACTGGACTTTCATATCAAAGATCAGAAACTTTCCTATTCAAACGTTCCAAAGCCATATGAGTAACAAATCAATGAAATTATTAAAAGCAATTTATTCTTGAGCACGGAAAATTAGAAGTTATTGCAAGTGATAATAAAATGGAGGAATGTGAAAAACTTATTTAAACAAAAAATAATAACACACGTAAAATTAAGGTTGGTGGTTAGATAAAGCCCTAACCTAAATAAACCAATGAGTGCTTAAATAGTGGTAGTAGATTACATTATTTAAATCACCACACAGACTCATCCAAAATAAGCGATTCACTTCTCGAAATTAGCAATGTTGCAGAACTCAATTAATGCGTTCATTCGCACAGTTTTATGGCACATGAAGGCTGCTTCCATTTTTCTATGAGACAAATGAAAAAATTAACCTTATTAAAATGGATTTACATATGAATTATTTTGATAAAGATGCCGGAAAGAGGGGCAACTTACCAAGATATCAATCAGGCTTATAATATGCCGCATCTCCTGTGGTTATTCACACTCCAAACTTACTATCCATATCCCATGCACTTTGGTTGAGTTTATTTCATGAACTAAAGAAATATAGCCAACTCTAGGCTTCATTAAATTAATATTAATAACAGCCATATTTTTCCTTAACCACATGATAAACATAAATGAAAGATTGGTTTGTCTCAGTCAGCGTTAGCTACCTGTAGCCGGGACAGGAAAGGCGTTTGGCCGTGGGGGGGGGTGCGCAGTGAAAGGATTTGAATTCATAATGTAGAAGTAGGATTGAGTCATATTTAAATGGGTGGATAAACCACACACGCGTAATATCCAAGATTTATGCTTGGTATAGTCGCAGAGATTGACTCTAGGATGCTTGGCATCAAAAAGAATATTAAATATGAGGAGAGCAACGCAGTGGAGCGTCTATTTATTTGGAAGTTATGAAAAAATCTGTAGTATATGTGCAGAAAAATTCAATTAAAATTCAATATAAAATCTCCTCATAGCCGCCTGACTGGCAAGGGTATTTTCTTACAGGTGTAAAGTTATCTGCGATGACTTAAATGTGTACGATCGATGTTAAAGACCGGATAGCAACCAAACCAAATACATTGTGGTTAGGTAGTATCGGGAATAAATCGGTTTAGAACAGCTCTCGCTACAAGAGAAAAATTCAATATAGCTCAGCAGGTTATGTCTGGACGGAGTTGAGCCCGAAACCTTCATGTTTTTTCAATTATCCACGACCTGGCTTTTTTATGATGCCGAGCTGATGTAGTTAGGGGTATCAGAGTGCGACGTTAACTCCGGTCAATGCATAAAGGAGGGATATTCACGATTTTTAAAAGGAATATATAGGTGGATATGGCAAGGGAAATGGCTTTATTTGAAGGAAAAACAGTTAGTTTTGAATACGTGTACAGGCGCATATTAACATAAATGATGTCATTTAGATATAGCGGTAAAACAAATTGAGATAAAATCGACCTGATAAACAGGTCGATTTGGACTATATAAACAATATTAAAAGGTGTCAGCCTCGTCCTCAGAAGAACGTTTTGCTTCTATTCGACGGAGAAACAATCTAGATATTGTAAACTGTCACTTTTCTGGTCACTAGTCCAGCCATTCAGTGTGGAACACACCTTCTTTATCGATACGCTTATAAGTATGCGCACCAAAGTAATCACGCTGAGCCTGAATCAGGTTCGCAGGCAGAACTTCTGAGCGGTAGCTATCGTAATACGCAATTGCAGCTGAGAAGGTCGGTGTCGGGATACCGTTCTGGATAGCATAAGAAACAACATCACGCAGCGCCTGCTGATATTCATCTGCTATGTTTTTGAAGTATGGATCCAACAACAGGTTAGCGATATCAGCATTCGTTGCATAAGCATCAGTGATCTTCTGTAGGAATTGCGCACGAATGATGCAGCCAGCGCGGAAGATCTTGGCAATCTCACCATAGTGAAGGTCCCAATTGTTTTCTTCAGAAGCAGCACGCAGCTGTGAGAAGCCCTGTGCATAAGAAACAATTTTACCCAGATACAGAGCACGACGTACTTTCTCAACGAACTCAGCTTTATCACCTGTGAAGGCTTTAGCTTGTGGACCGCTCAATACTTTAGAAGCAGCAATACGTTGAGATTTCAGAGATGAAAGGTAACGCGCGAAGACAGATTCAGTGATCAGTGACAGTGGCTCGCCGAGATCCAGTGAACTCTGGCTGGTCCATTTACCTGTACCTTTGTTCGCTGCTTCATCCAAAATCACATCAACCAGGTATTTACCCTCTTCATCCTTCTTGGTGAAGATATCTTTGGTGATGTCGATCAGATAGCTGCTCAGCTCACCGTTGTTCCAGTCAGTGAAGGTTTTAGCCAGCTCTTCGTTGTTCAGACCCAGCGCACCTTTCAGCAACGCGTAAGCTTCTGCAATCAGCTGCATGTCGCCGTATTCGATGCCGTTATGTACCATCTTCACGTAGTGACCAGCACCGTTTGGACCGATGTAAGCAACACAAGCTTCACCATCTTCAGCACGCGCTGCGATCTTATCTAGAATTGGTGCAACCAGTTCGTAAGCTTCTTTCTGACCGCCAGGCATGATAGATGGGCCTTTCAGTGCACCCTCTTCACCGCCAGAAACGCCGGTACCAATGAAGTTGAAGCCTTGGTCAGAAAGTTCTTTATTACGGCGGATGGTATCTTTATAGAAGGTGTTGCCACCATCGATAAGAATATCGCCTTTGTCCAAGTGTGGGGTCAGAGACGCGATAGTTTTATCGGTAGCTTCACCCGCCTGAACCATAAGCAGGATACGGCGTGGTTTCTCTAAAGATTCAACGAATTCTTCAACGGTGTAATAAGGAGCGAGCTTCTTGCCTTGGTTTTCAGCGATGACTTCATCAGTCTTTTCGCGAGAACGGTTGAAGATAGACACTGTGTAACCGCGGCTCTCAATGTTAAGAGCCAGGTTACGGCCCATGACTGCCATACCTACAACGCCGATCTGTTGCTTGGACATTACATACTCCTGTCTGAGGTCTCACGTGGTGTTACCAGTAACACCATCCCATAAGTGACCAATATGTTAACTCAGGATAGCCGATGATAGGTAATGATTGGTGCGATAATGGATTGAAATTATCTGAAAAAAAATCACATATTTAACAGGGATTTATATAAATCTGTGTAACTTTCAATCATTTTATCTGCTGTAAAGAGTGTTTCAAAACGCTCTTGTGCAGCCTGCCCCATGCTCATGGCTTGACGTGGATTATTCCAAATCTCATCCATTGCCCCTCGCAGCGCTTGTGGATCAGAGGGTGGCACCACTAAGCCGGTGACACGGTCAATATTGATATAGGTTGTCCCGGTCCCAATCTCACTTGAAATAAGCGGCTTAGAATAAAGTGCGCCTTCCAATAGTGATATACCAAAGGCTTCAGAACGCAAATGCGATGGAAATACCAAGCAGGTACTAAGTTGCAACAAAGCAGATTTATCGGTGTCTTCAAGCGCACCAAGAAAATGAATATTAGTAACCCCTAATTTCACTGCTTGTTCTTTAAGCTCTGCTTCAATCGGACCTGCACCTACCACTACAATTGGATAATCACTCTGCTGCGCTGCTTCAATCAGGATGTGCAATCCCTTATAGTAGCGGAAGGTTCCTATGAACAAAAAGAACCCTTTTCCAAACCGCGCCTGCCATTTTTCTAAAACAGCAGAATCATTATTTTTATAAAAATCCTTGTTAAGCCCATATGGGATGACTTTAACTTTATCTTTATACTGCTGAAGAACAGGACTGCTTCTTACATAATTAGGTGATGCAGCCACAATGCTGTCAACACTGTTAAGAAAGCAATTCATTAGCGGTGTATAAATTTTTAATAAAGATTTTTGTTTTACAATATCTGAATGATAGCTAACGACCGATGGCTTTTTTATGCCTGCTGCGAAATGCATAATATCCATAAAAGGATACGGGAAGTGATAGTGAATAATGTCGGCTTGGCTTGCTAGTTTTTTGAATTTCGCGATTGCAGACAGTGAAAACGGTGTGGATGCGAACTCACATTGCGTTTTCACTCGAAAAATTGAGTGATGGTCCAGATTGGTGACTGCGTCATCAAAAGCTGGGCTGTGAGTAAAAACCGTTGATTGAATACCTTCTTTCACCCCGCCTTCTGCGAGTTGATAGATAACTTGCTCAATGCCACCGAAAGTATCAGGATAGTATGTTTTATAGCAGTGAAGAACTTTTATCATAGCGATTTAGCGACCTGCTGATAAGCTTCTATTGTTTTATCAGCGCAAAGTGACCATGAGAATTGCTGAGCCTGAACCAGGCCTGAATTAATCATCAACTGTCGTTTTGAGTCATCTTCCACTATCATTTTTAGATAGCTGGTAAGCGTTTCGACATCTTCCGGTTCATGTTGCAAAGCAGCATCTCCGACGACTTCAGGTAAAGATGTCGCATTAGAACAAATAACCGGCGTTCCGGATGTCATTGCCTCAAGTACAGGCAATCCAAATCCTTCATAGATTGATGGGAAAACAAAGCTGTTTGCAGCGCTAAATAATGCAGGCAAATTCTTACCGGGTACAAATCCCAGATACCTTAACCACCCTTCACTTTCACCTTTATGAAATAGCTTAAAGAGCTCTTCATTTTCCCAGCCTTTGTAACCGCTGATAACTAATGGAAAGTTTTTCTTCTCGATCAGGGGTAAGCGATCATAGGCTCGTAACAGGGTAAGGATATTTTTCCTGGGCTCAATAGTGCCGGTATAAAGAAAAAAACCTCGCCATCTTAAGCCGTACTCATTTAATACCGATTTCACCTGCTCTTCAGTCCGCTGGTGAAACTGTTGATTACAGGCTAAAGGAGCAACCGCAATTTTCCGTTCATCTAATCCAAAGAACGTCATCAACTCTTCTTTGGTGTAGTTTGAGTCGGTGATCAACATCGAAGCGCGCTTAACGGTATTGTGCAACTCTTTCTGCATCAGATGCACTCGTCCAGCGGGATGAAACTGTGGCCAGTGAAACACGGATAGATCATGAAATGTTGCAATGCTATGTTTAACCTGAGGTGGTAAATAATAATTTGGACTGTGAAAAATATGATCTTTGAAGTTTCTCAACGCAAAAGATTTCATTATCGGGAAAGTGAGCCGATAAATTTCGCTTACGGTTTTGCTTTTTTGGAGTTTTCGTTTTATTGATTGGACCGTTTGCGCAGATTCACTGGCAATAGCCAGTGAATCTCGTACTTTTGTCCCGTGGAGAAAAGTTAACGCAATCTGCTCTTCACGTTGCTGTAGTTGTTGTGCAAGTTCAAACGCATAACGTCCAATCCCTGTAAGCGGATATTTAATGCAGTCTGTTGAAAAGACAACATTTAATTTTTTTCTTCCAACATCCATTTCAGGGTTTCTCGTAGTGGTACTTTCTGGAGTTTATTACCTGTTAAATTATTTAACAATGTAACATCCCCACAAAGTTCTTTAATTTCATTAGGACGGACAAATTGCGGATTAACTTCAATATGTATAGAATGCTCGGTCAGCTCTTCACATATTTTAATTACTTCACGCAGTGAATGCATTTCACCTGAGGCAACATTTACGGTGTGGCCGAATGACGAAGACGATATTAGTGCGGCATAACTTTTTACCAAAAAGCGAACGTCGGAAAAATCACGCCATACATCAATATTTCCCAACTCAATTATTTCTTGGCGGGCACGGAAATGATTGACGATTTTTGGAATTAAGAAGTTTTCAGCTTGGCCGATACCCGTATAATTAAAGGGCCTGGTAATAATGATGGGCAACTTGTCACTGAATAAATTAGCCATGTATTCCATAGCTAATTTACTGACTGCATAATCATTTGCAGGATTTGCAGCAATCGTTTCACTCAGCTTACCGGGCGTATTATTACCGTAGACATTAGCACTACTCGCGATAAGCACAGCCTCAGGCTTATTGGTGAGGTCCGCCAACGCAGTCAGTAAGTTGCGAGTGCCTAACAAGTTTACGTCATAAAACGCGTTTGGATTTGCATGACCAACAAAAGCGATAGCCGCGAGATGAACCACAACGTTGGGATTGATGGCCTCGACAGCGCTCTTCACCTGTTTGGAATCCATCAGATCAACTTGGGTATACCTCAGTTCATTAAGAGCAGGGGATGAGCCAAAGCCATAAACTTCATATCCGGCAGCGGATAATTCCGCTGCCATATAATGGCCCGTAAAGCCCTTGATACCTGTGATCAGTGCTTTTTTGCCATTAGTCATATTAGAAAGAAAATCCTTGTTTGTTACGACGGAGATCTTCTTCCACCATCATTGCACAAAGTTCTTCCAGCGTGGTTTTAGGTTCCCAGCCAAGGATATCCTTCGCGCGTTGTGGGTTACCAATCAGTAATTCAACTTCAGCAGGGCGGTAGAATTTTGGATTGACCTTCACAACAACTTTATTTGTTGCAACGTCAATGGCCACTTCCTGGTCCTCTTTACCTTCAAAGCGGAGTTCAATTCCAGCAGCTTTAAATGCCATGGATACAAAGTCGCGCACCGTTTCAGTACGGTTGGTTGCAAGGACAAAGGTATCTGGCTCATCGGCTTGCAACATCAGCCACATGCCCTCAACGTACTCTTTGGCAAAGCCCCAGTCACGTTTGGCATCCATGTTACCCAACTCAAGAACGTCCAACTTACCGAGCTTAATTTTTGCCACTGAGTCAGTAATTTTACGCGTGACAAACTCTTGACCACGTAGCGGTGATTCGTGGTTAAACAAAATGCCGCTGGACGCAAAAATATTGTAGCTTTCACGATAGTTAATGGTCATCCAGTGTGCATAAAGTTTTGCTACGCCATAAGGACTGCGGGGATAGAAAGGCGTATCTTCTTTCTGTGGAATAGCCTGAACTTTTCCGAACATTTCAGAAGTTGAAGCTTGATAGAATTTCACTTTAGGGTTAACAATACGAATTGCTTCTAATAAGTTAACTGGTCCAATACCTGTGATTTCTGCAGTTGTAATTGGCTGTTCAAAAGAAACACCAACAAAACTCTGTGCTGCGAGGTTGTATACTTCAGTCGCCCCACTCTGCTCTAATAAGCGAATGCTAGCAGACAAATCGGTTAAATCATATTCAACCAAATGCAATTTCGAATTGTCTTTAATTCCTAACTCTTCAATCCGCCAAAAATTTACTGAGCTTGTTCTGCGATAAGTACCATAAACTTCATAACCTTTGCTAAGCAGTAACTCAGCTAAATACGCTCCATCTTGACCAGTTATGCCTGTAACAATAGCTTTCATTTTAACTCCATTATTAATCAACAATTGTAACTTTGGTTTCAGCAACAATCGAATTGCCATCAACCTCAATTAATACTTTTAAAATATACTTGCCTGACGCATCAGGTGGATAAAAAGGAATCCAAATAGAATCCTTTAGCGTATGCGAAGCAGTAATTGTTTCAGTGTCATTTTTAAGCTCTAAATTTATTGTATTAACTAATTTATCACATTGAATTAGGATTCGCCTCATGTTTTGCTGGGCTTTTAATACGCTAAATTCATTTGAGTTAAAGCTTGCCTGATTTTTATTTATCAAAATCACGATAGGTTTATCAAAAAGCTCAACTTGGTGAGCTTTTGTAACTTCCTCTCTGTAACCTTGTAAAACTTCTGAATTAGAATTTAAAACTTCACTGCAACCGTTTTGAGGATTTGGATAGTAATTCTGGAATGTAAACTTTTCAGCAATCTTATTTACAACCCAATCTGATGAATTACCCGGCCAACCAAATGCTTCATATGTTTTAAGCTCGAATTTATGAGGATACGTGAAATATGCAATATTAAAATATATGCTCCATTCATCCATACCCCAATTCCTTTCATCTGCTAAAAACCTGTTATAAATATCATTCACTAATTTTTTATTTATAACTTGTGGCATATGAGATGAGTAACCTCTTGCTGGATATCCCAGCGAAGAAAGGAAGCGAGCTGTCTTGATCAACCCTTTATCAAAACTTGTTTTTTCTGGATAGGCACCAGACCATGAATTGAGATCTTCTGTGAAATAGTAAGCATTGTGCTTATCTTTACATTTAAAGTAAGTTGATTCTATAGATCTAATAGCCAAATAATCATCATCAGCCGCGATGAAGTTTTGCGCAATTTTATTCTGAGCATAAAGTCTCTTTCTTAACAAAGTATTTCTTGACTGATGATCAGAAATATCCACTTCTGACTTTTCCAGTAAATCCTCATCACAAAACACGGTGTTTTCAAATCCAAAGTCTGCGACTAGTTTCTCCATTTCAGATTTAAGTTCTGATTTGGTTAGAACAACAACACTTGTGATAAAACTCATCTTATCACGAACAGATTCCAGACTCTTTGAAAGGTTGGCAGAGTCAATAGTTATATAAACAATTTGGGTGATTGGGTCTTCAAAATTATATTTTTTATCTCCATGAATTAAGTCATCAATACTTCTTTTTACTTGTTCGCCTACTGAATTCCATGAAGGGATTGTAAGAGATTTTGCTTTATTAGTCAGTTCAATAACATAATTTTCATCGCTAGCCACATTAACCATAATTGATATTAACTGGCGTTCATCATCTAATTTAAATACTTCTGCGGAATTGCCTACGACTTCTGGAAGAGCCCCGCCATCTGAAACTATGCTTGGAATCCCAAAACTCAATGCTTCTATTGCGGGCAGCCCATAACCTTCGTAATGGGATGTTGTAATGTAAGCTAAGCATTTAGAATAAAAGTAAGCGAGCTCATCATCATCCACATCGTCAAACCAAAATATATTCTTTTCCTTTGACTTTTCAGACTTCAAATAGCTTGCAAGACCTTCAACATTCCAGCCTTCCTTACCTATTATTACTAATGCAACATCATGTAAATTGCACAATTCAAAACATTTAATCAGGTAGTCATAATTTTTTCTAGGTTCAAGAGTTCCTACTGAAAGAAAAAACCTCTTACCTCTCAACTCATCCCTAACAACAGTATCGCTCCCATTAGGAACATTTAAATTTGGTAATGGACCTAAAGGTATTACTGAACCTTCCTTTGCAACTCCGATGAATTTTTTTGATAAGGTCGAAATTTCATCATGTACGAATTTTGATATTGAGAATATAAAATCACTATAAGCAATCTTAGCATAAAAGTAGTCACTATATCTTAATACTGTATTTACATGCGACCATGAGGAGTTAACGATAGGGACGCTATCATAATGTAGATTTATTATTTTGATCAATTTTTCTTTCAGTTTGGGATATAAGGTATTCCGATCTATACCATCACTCCACGATGCATCAACATCAAAGAAATAATCGCCAACTTTCATATCTTCAAAATTTATTTTTTCTGTCGTTGCTTTACCTTCATAAATAGCTTCGGACAAACTTTCAAAGTTTACAATTTTTTTGAAATAATTTTTATCGTAATCCCATGCAATAAAACAAAATTCATCGGTCCGCAGTTGTTCACCAAGGTTAACCACAACGCGCTGAATGCCAGTTTTACGTTTTGTGGCTACAGAACTCGTAATATTTACATAAATCATTTTTTTAACCACGCATTCAAATTTTCACCAGAAAATGTTTTATATTCCTGACTTTCAAGAATAACTCTGGCAAGATGATTAATGGGGTAATCAATTTCTTGGATTGAACTTGGCATGCGCCCAAGTAAGCTCATGTATAACGCAAAACCAATATTATGGTCTATATTATTATGCGGCAGCATATTCAATATTGACTCTTTACCATTGCGTTTTGAATTATTAAATTCAGTAATCCAATACATCACGGTTGAATATTTATTTTCGATTAGTGATTCGAGTGCAGGTGAATTATAAATCTCAGTGAGGTATTTTTTATAAGATGAATTATTATTATCTAAATTGTTGATTTTTGAGATAGCATCAAAATAACTCAATCCGTTGAAAATATTAGTATGCTTCTCATTTTTATTTTTCTTCTCGCCACTTATGGCAACCGCAAGTAGCACTCTTAAGACTAGATTTTTAAGTTTTGTTGCAAATTTAGGATTGAGCCTATAAAACCTGCCATAAATAGCTCTTGAACGCGAGGAGTGGATACAATAAGAAAGTGTTTTTTTCATCGCAGTCTTTAAACTATTATTTTTCATAATAGTATAAATTTTTCTGTAGGACGATATCAACTTCCAAGATTTGCTTTTTTCAATTTCCGAAAGTTTAATTAAAGCAGCGTGTTTTTCAGAATTTATTTTTTTTATTAACTCTTGATAGTTAACTTTGTCTTCTCTCTGGTATTTTTTAATTTCTTCAATTTCATTTAATAAAATCCTCCTTTCAACCTCCATTTTTTGATCATAAATTCTTGCTGCTTCAATTGTATTTATCCCTTTTTTTCGCATAATCAAATCATTTAGCTCATCCCCAAATGATTGAGCTGTTTTCCTAGCTATAACAGCATAATCCTTACTACTGCCATCAATAACATTAATAAGGCTAATACTGTCA
The DNA here is from genome assembly GCF_030053355.1 of Pantoea sp. EA-12. Taxonomy (NCBI): domain Bacteria; kingdom Pseudomonadati; phylum Pseudomonadota; class Gammaproteobacteria; order Enterobacterales; family Erwiniaceae; genus Pantoea; species Pantoea sp. EA-12. Next base: position 82,642 of record NZ_JASGBY010000002.1, read on the forward strand.
CCCCTCATTATCTTTTCTTGAAGATAATGAATATTATGAACATCAAAGCCATTATATTCAATCATAAAATCAAGTAACAGTGAAGGTAACGGCTTGTTATGTGTTGGATCAAGATAGAAGTTGTTTGTGCCTACTACAAGGTTTTGTGCATTTGGTGTTTCTAAAATCAGAATACCACCAGGTTTTAGACATTTAAAACAATTTCTTATAAATTCTTCAAGCTCACTGAACGGAATATGCTCAATAAAATGAAATGCAGATATAACATCTTGTGATTCACAATCTAACTCACTTATATATACCAATGCATCACCGCATATTATTTCCGCATTTATATCAGCGCATGCTGTTAGCATATTCTTATTCAGATCAATACCAACCAAATTCTTTACATTATTCTCACTTAGCTTTCTTAACCACTCCCCTCTTCCGCACCCTATATCTAAAGCTCTAGCATTTGGGTTAATTTTCAAAACTTCTTGGATAAATTGGTTGTAATAATCAAGTCGTTTTGAAATTAGTTCTGCTGAGCCACGATATTTGTCTTCAAACTTCCTGTAAAAATCACTCATTTGTTTTTTATCTCCAAAATCGGCTCAATCCAAGAACTCCCAATAAAACTGGACTTATTCGTATTAATAACATTAAACACTATCGCAACATCTTTCCAAAGATAGTTACCAGCTACATGAGTATGCCCACGGTGTGCTGCAACAGATACAGAATAATTCCCTTCACCAACGTTGGCATCAAATGTAAATTCAAACACCTTCACTTCATCACATTTCAAATCACATTGTTGCTGTTTTAAAAAATAGGAATTTGTCCCAAAAATCTCTCTACCATACTTATCTTTAATAAGATAACCTAAAACCAAGTCATTCAAATCTTCATTAACTTTAATTTCAATGATGAGCTTAACTCTTTCTCCAACTTTAACAAGCTCAATGACATTTCCGTCCAAATTAATAATTGAAATATTTATTAGACTAACTTTACCATCACCGGATGTCGTTTGCTTTTTATTATCATTTATTCTCTTTTTTAAATGACCAACATCAATTCCTCTGTCTGATAACATTGCGTTATAATAATTTAGAACCTCTTCAGGCTCACCATCGAGTTCCATGTTGCCTGCCGAAATTAAAATAGCTCTATCGCATATGCTTTGTATTGCCTGTTTATCATGTGAAACCAGTAGCAATGAAGTCCCTAATTGTTTGAACTTTTTTATTCGCTCAAAACTTTTATGTTGAAAATAGGCATCTCCAACTGATAATGCTTCATCTATAATTAATAAATCAGGCCTTACAGCTGTGGCCACACTAAATGCCAACCTAACCTGCATCCCACTAGAATATACTCTGACTGGCTGATTAATATAATCTCCAATCTCTGAAAAGTTAACTATTTCATCAAAGAGCTTATCAATTTCGTTAACTGATAATCCTAAAAGCTGCCCTGACATATATACATTTTGTCTACCGGTAAATTCTGGATGAAAACCAAGCCCTAATTCAAGTAGAGCTACAATTCTTCCGTTTCTTACAATACTACCCTCTGTTGGTTTAATCGTGCCGGTTATTATTTTAAGGAGAGTGCTTTTCCCTGCTCCATTTATACCAATTATGCCAACTGCTTCACCATGTTTAATGGTAAAATTAATATTTCTTACTATCCACTTTAAAAAAAAGTTTTTACTATTCTTAGATCCAAAAAGTACAGTCAGTAGCTTACTAATTTTACTTCTATAGACTTTGTATGCCTTACCTGTATTTTTTACTTCTAATCGAATACTCATAGCTCATCAACCATCTCATTAAATCTTTTTTTGAATAGAACTATACCAATCAATGATAGGACTACTGAAGCTATAACTGCGGGAAGCAATATAGAAAAGTCATTCATGTATCCTTTAACAAAAACACTTTGAGATGAAATAACAATTCCTGTTAACGGATTCATTAGAACGATATCTTTCGCCCACTGAGGTAGAATAGTTAGAGGATAAACAATCGGTGTTAGCCAAAACCAAAACTGCATGAACACGTTTATAAAGTTACCGACATCTCTAAAAAAAACGTTAATAAGCCCTAGTATCATTCCTAGACTCAAAGCGAAACATAACATTAAGAGTGACAAGGGTATTACATATAGAATGCTTAATGGATGTAATGATCCCGTTACTATCATCACTATAATGAACACACCCATTATAATACTGAAATTTATTGAACTTGTAATCGCAATTACAATTGTTAAGCATATTTTAGGGAAGCTTATTTTTTTAATTGAATTTGCATTTTGTAAGTACACAACAGTGCTCTTACTTATCATCTCCATAAAATAATTCCAAAAAATTATACCTGAGCATAAAAAAATACTATATGAAATTGGACTCGTGCTATCAGCAATCCTTCCTCTCATGAGGGTCGAAAATACAATTGTATAAACTAAAATTAGAGATATTGGTTGAGCAAAAATCCATACAGGACCCAAGATACTGGTTCGATATTTAGACTGAAATTCTCTTCTTACGCTACTTAGAATGAACCCTCTAAACTGGTATGTATTTTTTATAAAATTATACATTTAGTGATCCATTAGTTTTAAAATTTGTTTCAACTTAGAATGCAAAAGCTCTTCGTCATCCTTCGACTCTACATTGAGTCTTAAAAGCGGTTCTGTATTTGAGGTTCTTATGTTGAAACGCCATGATTTTAAATCGACACTAACACCATCTGTTTCATTAAATTCAACCGCATCATTCATATAAAAATCTTTAATTATATTTATGATATCCAATGGGTTCTTTAACTTTCTATTTATTTCTCCACTACAAGGAAAGGCTTTCATCCTCTCTTCAACCTGCTGAGATAATGTCTGCCCTTTCACCGCCAGCAACTCCGCCACCAGCAACCACGGAATCATCCCACTATCGCAGTAAGCAAAATCACGGAAGTAATGATGTGCACTCATCTCCCCGCCGTAGATCGCATCTTCCTCACGCATACGTTCTTTAATAAATGCATGGCCGGTTTTAGACATGACAGGGATTCCACCAGCCTTAGTCACCACATCAATGGTGTTCCATGTAAGACGTGGGTCGTGGATAATTTTTGCGCCCTTCTCTTTCTTCAGGAACGCTTCTGCCAAAAGGCCAACGATATAATAGCCTTCAATAAATTCAGCATTCTCATCAAACAAGAAACAACGGTCAAAATCACCGTCAAAAGCGATACCCATATCGGCGTGGTGTTCACGCACTGCATCTGAAGTGTCTTTGCGGCATTCTGGCAAAAGAGGATTAGGGATGCCGTTCGGGAAATTGCCGTCAGCTTCATGGTGAACTTTGATAAAGCTTACCGGAGCGTTTGCTTGCTGGAATCGTTTTTCAATTTCATCAATAACATGCCCAGCAGCACCGTTTCCGGAGTTTATCACCAGTTTCATCGGCTGTTTGAAATTGGCCAAATCGATGTAACCCATTAGGTGATCAACATAGGCGTCTAACACCGAAATCTGCTGGTAGCTGCCTCGTTTTGATTCATCAACTGCGGCAAATTCATTGGCTTCTGCAAGACGCTGTACATCGCGTAGTCCAGTATCACCGCTGATCGGGCGGGCGCCTTCACGTACCAACTTCATGCCGTTGTAATTCATTGGGTTGTGGCTGGCAGTGACTTCAATACCGCCATCAATACCCAAGTGGAAGGTGGCGAAGTAGATTTCTTCAGTGCCGCTCATGCCGATATCCAGCACGTCAGTACCAGCATCACGCAATCCATTAGCCAAAGCTAATTTCAGTGCCTCACTGGTCAAACGAACATCACCGCCAACAACAATGGTTTTCGGTTTAATAAATTCACCGTAGGCACGGCCAATACGATAAGCGATATCTTCATTGAGCTCTTTGCCCAGCTCACCACGAATGTCGTAAGCCTTAAAACAAGTCAGTGCTTCCATTGTTTCTTTGTATCCTTATTTACGGGCAAATTGCTCTTTAATCAAAATGAGGTCGTCATCGCCTAAGTAAGATCCCGACTGGATTTCCAGTAGCTCTAACGGAATCTTGCCTGGGTTTTCCAGTGTGTGCTGATGGCCAATAGGAATGAAGGTTGACTGATTTTCTGTTAATAGAAGCGTCTTATCCTGAATCGTGACCTTCGCGGTACCCGACAAAATCACCCAGTGCTCGGTGCGATGGTAGTGCATCTGTAGCTCAAACGATTCGCCCGGTTTAACCGTAATGCGATTCACATTGAATCGGCCGGTGTTGACGATCAAATCGCAACGGCCCCATGGCCAATAGGTCTCTCGGTGGCGGCGATACTCGCTACGGCATTCCGTTTTCAGGAATTCAACCACACGTTTAACATCCTGTACTTGGTCTTTGCGCGCGACCAATACAGCATCTTTAGTATTGACGATAACCAGGTCTTCTACCCCAATAGCTGCGACCAGCTGATCTTCGCTGTTGATATAGCAGTTCTTGGTGTTGTGCAGGAAAGTATCACCCTTGAGTGAGTTACCTGCTTCATCCTTCTCATTCACTTCCCACAAGGCAGACCATGAACCAACATCACTCCAGCCCGCATCCAGTGGCACGACCACTGCAGCATCAGTCTGCTCCATCACCGCATAATCGACGGATTCATCTGGGCAGGCGATAAAGTCATCTTTATCAATACTGATAAAGTCGCTGCCCTCTTTCACGTTAGCCATCGCGCGTTGACAGGCTTCAAGGATGTCCGGGCGGAATTTTTCTAACTCTTGCAGGTAGCGTTTCGCGCGGAACATGAACATGCCGCTGTTCCAGTAATATTCGCCAGACGCTAAATAATCTTCAGCTGTTTTAAGATTTGGCTTTTCAACAAAGCGCTGAACACCGAATGGTGCATTCTCATCGCCAGCGATCTGGCTGCCACGCTGGATATAACCGTAGCCGGTCTCTGGTCCGGTCGGTACGATGCCAAAGGTCACTAAATGCCCTTGCTTGGCATATTGGGTCGCAGTCGTGATGGCCTGATGGAATGCTGCCCGGTCATCAATGACATGGTCCGCTGCTAACACCAGCAGGACCGGATCATCACCTTGCTCAATTGCGTTAAGTGCGGCTAGAGCAATCGCTGGCGCCGTATTACGTCCTACTGGCTCAAGGATAATGTTGTGTGAGAGCTTTTTGATTTGACGAAGCTGCTCTGCCACCAGAAAACGGTGCTCTTCATTGCAAATAACCAACGGAGCTCGTGCTTCAACGCCGGTCAGACGGTTTACGGTTTCCTGCAGCATCGAATGCTGTCCATGCAAACTGATAAACTGCTTTGGATAGAGTTCGCGTGAAAGGGGCCACAAACGACTGCCGGTTCCTCCGGCCATAATTACGGGAAGTAACATTCCACAACCTCTAATGTGTCATTTAAAACTGCTATATCAATTTAGAGCGGGTTATTTTTTCATCGCAATTTAAAAAACAGCCACGCTACCGCCCTTGGCTTGCAGCAACCAATATGCTGTGTAACAAGTCAATTTTTATGCTCACCGCCTCTTTTCACACAGGCGTCTAATAATTCAACAAGCCCCAGCTATAACTAAAGCCATCGCAAATAATACATTTTGTGCTGATGAAATAACATGGTTATTGTCTTATGAGACTGCTACAAATCTTTATGCCATCTAATCGTTCCGCTTATCTACAACTCATTGACTGCAATGAATATAGTATCTTTAACAGATAGTTAAAGGATCACCGTCATTCTTACAGAGACAAGTAGATGATGAGTTAGAGCGTTAATCTTTTCTCAGGTTCGTTTAGGATTATTCTGTGTTTGAAAACCATGATGTGGCTAAAAATAACCCAATCAATGTTAGTTATTTTACCCATAAAAAAACCCGGCAGATGCCGGGTTTTGATCAATTCAATGTGGATTACTTAAACCCTTCCGGGTTCTTGCTCTGCCAGTTCCAGGTATCGCGCATCATCGCATCGATCCCGCGCGTCACGCGCCAGTCCAGCTCGGTGTTCGCCAGGCTCGCATCCGCCCAGAACGCCGGCAGGTCGCCGTCACGACGGGGTTTGAACTCAAACGGAATCGCTTTACCCGACGCCTTCTCAAACGCTTTGATCATCTCAAGTACTGAGAAGCCTACGCCGCCGCCGAGGTTATAGGCTTTGTAACCGGTGACCTTCGGCAGATGGTCCAGCGCTTTGAGATGGCCTTCGGCCAAGTCCACCACGTGGATGTAGTCGCGCTGTGCCGTGCCATCTGGCGTGTCGTAGTCATCGCCAAACACACCCAGCTTCTCCAGACGGCCAATCGCCACCTGCGCAATGTACGGCAGCAGGTTGTTAGGAATGCCGGTTGGGTCTTCACCAATCTCACCCGACTCATGCGCACCCACAGGGTTGAAATAGCGCAGCGCGATGGCTTTGAAGTTCGGGTCCGCTTTAGCGAAGTCGCGCATCACGAATTCGATCATCAGCTTAGAGGTGCCATACGGGCTGGTGGTGCCACCAATCGGCGTGGTTTCCACATACGGCACTGGCGCATCGGCACCGTAAACGGTCGCTGATGAGCTAAAGATGAAGTTCCACACGCCCGCTGCGCGCATCTCTTCCAGCAGCACCACGGTGCCTGCGACGTTGTTCTCGTAATATTCCAGCGGCATACGCGTGGATTCGCCCACCGCTTTCAGCGCAGCGAAGTGGATCACCGCAGAGATATCGTTGGCAGCAAACAGATCACGCAGGCAGGCACGATCGCGGATGTCGCCTTCGACAAATACCGCTTTCTTACCAGAGAGTTTCTCCACGCGGTTGATGGCTTCGCGTGAGGCATTGCAAAGGTTATCCAGGACCACAACGTCGTCACCGCGCTCTAACAGCGCCAGCACCGTATGGGAGCCGATGTACCCTGCTCCTCCCGTTACCAAAATAGCCATGTGTACTCCTTTAAACCGCGCAAGTGGCGCGGCATGAGAATGGATTATTTCGCCAGGATTTTCTGGATAGCTTCGCGGAAATCACGACCCTGCGCGTTGTTACGCAGACCGTAAGAGACGAACGCCTGCATGTAGCCCATCTTTTTACCACAGTCGAAGCTGGTTCCGGTCAGCAATTGCACATCAACAGGCTTCTTCTTGCTGAGAGAGGCAATGGCATCGGTCAATTGGATACGGCCCCATGCGCCTGGCTCGGTGTTTTCCAGCTCTTTCCAGATATCAGCAGACAGCACATAGCGGCCCACTGCGGTCAGGTCTGAATCTAACTGACCCGCTTCTGGTTTTTCAACGAAGTTGGTGATGGTGCTGATGTCGCCTGGGTTATCAATCGGCGCTTCGGTGGTCAAGACACCGTATTCGGTCAGGTCTTCGCCCGGCATGTGTTTCGCCAGTACCTGGCTGTGGCCGGTTTCTTCGAAACGCGCAACCATCGCAGCGAGGTTATAGCGCAGGTGGTCAGCGGTAGAGTCATCGAGCAGGACGTCTGGCAATACCACCACGAACGGGTTATCGCCGATCATTGGACGCGCACAAAGTACTGAGTGGCCAAGACCCAGTGGGTTCGCCTGACGCACGTTCATGATGGTTACGCCCGGCGGACAGATTGATTGCACTTCGCTCAGCAGCTGACGTTTAACACGCGCTTCAAGCAGCGCTTCCAGCTCATAAGTGGTGTCGAAGTGGTTTTCCACTGCATTTTTGGAAGCATGGGTGACCAGCACAATCTCCTTGATGCCCGCAGCCACGCACTCGTCAACAATGTATTGAATCATTGGTTTATCGACGATTGGCAGCATCTCTTTTGGGATGGCTTTCGTTGCAGGGAGCATATGCATACCGAGACCCGCAACCGGGATTACTGCTTTAAGCTTGGTCATATTTATTCCATTTCATGAAGTGAATACGTGGGGTCGATTATGCAGGATCGGCCGGTGCAGCAAGTATAATCTTTATCTGAAAAACCGGCACTAACTCTCTGTCACGACATCAAAAATCGTCAAAATGTCCCTTTGCCGTTTCGCCTGACGCGTGTGAAATGCGCGGGCTAAACTGCTGAAAAACAGTGGGAGGATGCCGGATTTTGAACGGAGGATAAGACCAGTGATTTTCAGAATGGTTTCAGGGGATTTTGCAGCGATTTTAATGGCGCCAGGCGGGTAAAACGGAGCGGCGCGATTTATCACGCTTTCAGGCAGCGGTGCGGTTGCCAGGGCGCGCCATAAATGGCACCGCTACGAAAGGATATACGTAGCGGTGCCATTAACGTGAATTACAGCCAGCCCTCAAACCACTCCGGCATCACAAACAGATTGAAGTGATTCACCAGCAGCATCAGACCGACAAACACCACCGACACTGACACCCACTGGCGTGCATAGGGTACAAAGCGAATGCCAATCACCGGTTTAATGAAGAACGGATGGGCAAAGGCGGAGATCAACACCTGCGAAATGGACAGTGTCAGCGCCACGTAGAGCACATTTGGCCAGATGTAAGTGGTCGCCAATACCACCACCACCACCAGACTCGCGACGATATTCCAGTAGAACTCGACGTTGGTCTTACCGTTGGCCTGCGAGATTGCACCGGTCAAGCCGCCCATCGGACGCAGCATGCCGAACAGCAGCATCAGCGGAATCAGATGGTAAACCTGCTCATGCGACGCGCCATACAGCACACGCACAATCACCGGCGACAGAATTCCAATCGCCAGATACATCAGGCTGCTGAACAGCATGATGACGAAGGTGCCCTTCAGGAACAGCTTCTTCAACTGCTCAGGATCGTGCTGTTTCTCCGCGAAACGCGGCAGCGCCAGGCGGTTAATCACTGGTGAGACGAGCTTCAGCGGCTGCAGAATCAGCTCTTTCGCCAGTGAGTAGATACCCAGCATTTCTGCGCCCATCACCTTACCAACAATCAACGCATCCGCTTGAGTACGCAGTTGGTTAATGGTCTGCGATCCGAGCTGATAAATGCCGTAACGCACTGCGCTGAAGAAGGTTTTACCTTCAAATTCCCACGTCGGACGCCACGATTTCTCGCCGAAGTAGATCATGCACAGGATGCGGGTAAAGGCATTAATAAACAGCCCGAGGATTGCAGCAGCAACGGTCAGCGAGGTGAAATAGAGCATCGCCACGGTGCAGAGGAACGCGAACAGCTTGGTCGCCATCTCAATCTTCGCCAACGTCACCATGCGCTTGGCTTTCACATAGTGCGCCTGATACTGCGACAAATGCCCCAGCACCAGGAAGTTGAGGCTGGTGAGCATAATCAGCCCGGTCAACTCTGGCAGGTGATAGAACCACGCCACCGGCCAGGCGATGGCCAGCATAATCAAACCGGTGCACAAGCTGAGTGAGACGTTGACCCAGTAGATGGTGCTCTGCTGGCGACGGTTGATGTCCTGACGATGCACGATGTAGCTGCTCATCCCCATGTCCTGCAACACCGTTGCCACCGCCAGAATGGCGTTGATGATCGCCAGTAAACCTAACTCATGCGCTTCCAGCTTGCGCGCCAGCACGCTAAGCTGGAGAACCTGCAACAGGGCTGCGAAGCAGGTACTACCAAACAGCCAAACGGCCTGTTTTTTTAATCCGCTCACACCATTTGCTCCAGAATTTTGGCCAGCTCGCCATAGGCGATATGCTGATTGAACTCAGTTTCCACTTTGTGACGCGCGGCCGCGACCACGGGTGCCACATCCACATCACCACGCGATAAGCGCAGTAACGTTTCTGCCAGTTCCTCGGCGTCGTTTTCGGAAACCAACCAGCCACTCACGTTGTTCTGTATCAGCTCTGGAATACCACTGTGATAGGTGGAGACCACCGGCAAGCCCACCGCCATCGCCTCCATCAACGCCACCGGAATACCTTCCATGTCACCGTCCGCTGCGGTTTTAGACGGCAACAAGAAGATATCCGCTTCATTCAGCGCCTGACGGATCTCTTCCTGAGGTTTAAAGCCCGGCATGGTGACAAACGCTTCCAGCCCGGCACGGGCGATATGTTCGCGCATCATGCCGTCCTGCTCACCGTTACCGATGATGGTGAACTGGAACTGTCCACCATTATTGCGCAGGATCTCACTGGCTTTCACCGCCACATCCAGCCCTTTCTTCTCGGTCAGACGTGCCACCGAGACGATGCGCAGCGGCTGGTGGAAGGCCTCACGCGGTTTGAAGTTAAACTTCTCCGGCTCGATGCCCATGCGGGTGACATGCACTTTCTCGCGCGGACAGCCCATCTCGATCAGCTTGTTCTCCCACAAATGGCTGATAGGCAGCATCAGCTCACTCTGCTTGAACAGGTTGACGTAATCGAGCTTGTGCTCTTCAAGAATGTGACGGCGCGAGATATCCGCGCCATGGAACACCGTGGCCTGCTTGCCTTTCAACACGCCAAGTTCTCGCAATTTATTCGCCAGCGCACCGGCATAGCCAAAGTGCACCAGAAAAACATCAGCGGTGAAGGTTTGCTTCGCGTTAGCCACAATAGCGGGCAGTAGCAGCTTTTTCGCCTGCGCACCGTAACGCCCGACGTTGAGCGATTTGATCAGCGACGGTTTGGCGATTTTCGGCAGCATCAGACCAATACGCTGCGTCAGCTTATCCAGATTCGAGACTTTCTCTTCCGGCAGTAAATAGTGAGTTTTCGCTGCCAGATTGTAATCATCGAACGCGGCGTGACGATTGATCATATCGCCGGGAAACACGGAGATAATCTCCACGTCATAGCCTGCATCGATGAAATGCGTCACCTGATTGAGGACAAACGTCTCAGAGGCAACCGGAAAACGCATGGTGAAAAAGGTCAGCTTCATCACTTACCCCAGCACGTTGAGAATTTCTGCCGTAATGCGGTTACCCATTTCACGCTCCTGCGCCACCGCGGTGTCCACTTTGCGCTTCACATTGTCGTAGTCCGCCAGCACGGTCTGCACTTTGTCGATCAGTGAACCGTCCATCAGGCTTTGTACATCGGTCGCCATTTGTGGCAGGCCGAGTTGGTTCATCACACCGAGCGATTTGTGCTCATAGTTGATGGCCACAGCCGGAGTACCGAAGTTCATGGAGATGATGGCGGAGTGCAGGCGGGTGCCGATAGTCAGGTGACAATCAGCGAGCAGGATGCCGATTTCAAGGTCGTTGAACTCGTCCATGATGACATGGTAATGCTCAGGATGGTCGACGTGGTCGCGCAGGGTTAATGCCACCATGCGGTCGTCTTTCGCGTAGCTATCGATGCCAGTACAGGTTGAGAACGCCACGACCTGATATCCCTCGGCGATCATCGCGTTAATCACTCGACCAAATGCGGCTTCATACTCTTTCTGCGTCACGCCCAGACGTTTATCAAACGGTGCCAGTTCACGCACGGTGATGGCGATGGTTTTGCGTGAGCGGATGATATTTTGCCAGTGCAGCAGATTATGGCTTGGGTTCTCCACTTGACGCGCTTCCACCAGGAAGGCGGTGTCCACGCCCTTCTTCACGCGACGTGTGGTGACGCCATCCTGTTTCAGGCGGTCGAAACTCACTTCCTCGCGCAGCACCAGGCTGTCAACGCGGTCAAACACGAAGTTCGCCAGCGCATTCACGCGTGGATTTTCAAACGGCCCCACCGAGTGGCCAATCATATACAGCGGCTTTTTCGCCATCAGCGCACAGAGCGCGTGATCGAATTGCGTCACGCCGTACAGATCGACGAAGAACGAACCACCAACCTGAATGATCGCGTCATATTGCGCCAGACTTTTGGTGAACGCTTCCAGATGCGGTGGCACTGAAAACGATTTGTACAAGCCGCCCTTGCCTAAGTGCGCCATCATGATGTCGGGCATTAAGCGGTTTGCGACTTTACGTTTTACCGTACCCACCAGCCCTTTGGCGGATTTGCTGTTGTGCAGGAACAGGGAATCTTGCTGGATATCCTGCTGCAGTAAGTATCCGGAGCTTGTTGGATAACGACTGATCACATCAATATCGAGATCCTTACGCGAGGAATGCAGTGAATCAATCAGTCCACGTAAAATCGCGCCATCCCCACGATTTCCACAGGTATGGTTTCCCACCAATAAAATCTTCATAAAAACTCCAGATAAAATTTTTTTAATTTTGCAAGCCGCGCCATTTCCTGAACTGGCAAAGTGAACTCTGTATTAAAAAACTGCAATGGGAACAATGCCCTAAATAAATCTAGCGGTGCGCATTAATGCGCACCTTACCGCCATATAACACTCTTGGTGGCGCGATAAATCGCGCCGTTAAAACTAAGACTTCAGCGCAAAATACGGCAGAGCGACCTGCTCGCCGTTAATCACCACCGAAACAAACCCTTTCGGCTCACGCGTATCCACCTGTTCCGGCTTCAATGCACGAGACGCCAGCAGCAGATCGCCCTGCTCGTTGCCGCCAATCCCCGCTTTGCCGTTATGCAGGCTGAAGCGCTGTGCTGCCTGCTGGCTGCCATTGCTCGGATTGCCTTTGTCCATTTTGGCGTCAACGCGCGCGCAGCGACCGGTCATAAAGCGGTCTTTGGCCGTGCTCTTAATCAGCACCACCGCGGTTGGCATCCAGCCCGCCAGCTTAACGAACACTCTGGTGTCGGCCTCGCTACGCGGGTCAAAGCGCACTTCCAATACCGGTGAACTGCCTTCTGCCGACCAGGTTGCCTCAGCATTTTTGGTTTTGCGTTGCAGATGAATAACCGCACGCCCTCCGGTGGTTTTACCGTCAATCGGATCCATCAGCGGTTGATTGGTGGTGCCGTTGTTAAACTGCGACTGACCAAACACCTCGATTTCCCAGCTGTCACCTACATCCGGAGAGTAGAAGTTACCTAACTCAAACCAGGTCTCTTGATTGGTGTTATTACTCAAGCGGAAACGCGAGGTGATGTAGTTGTATTTCAGGCTGCCATCGATGGCGACACCGTAAGACTCGACGCGTGTCGATCCCATCTCCCACATGCTCAACCAGGGTTTGCCCTGCAGCGAGTTGTCGATCCAGCTACCCGATTGCAGGTTGGTTTGACGCATATTGAGGCGCGAGTTGTGCGCAATCAGCGGGTTTTTACAATCTTCGAGGCTTAGTGCATCGATAATCCACTGACCGTCAGAGATGTCGCCGGGATGTTCGGTGTGCTCAATCCAGCCGTTGTGAATAATCGACTGACCGCAACGTGGCAGATTGAGGACTTTGCCGCCGGAGCAGTGCTGCGCATTGAAGTTAGAGAGTTCAATCGCGGTGCTGTGATCCCACACGCCCACTTTCTGTCCGGACCAGGTCGCTTTGATCACATCGCCTGTACAGGTTTCCGCATACCATTGGTCAATTTTGCAATCCAGCGTGTCCATCAGACTCAGACACACGCCGCCCACGCGGTTGAAGCGCAGGCAGGCACCACGGAAGAACTGACCGCCCGGACAGGTGTTGTGGAACAACCCCTGCTTATTCGGACGCGAGTCGTTGTTACCGTTGAAATTGAGGTTGGAGATTTCAGTCCAGCGCGCGTTCACCGAGAACAGAAATTCGGAGCGACCATCCGATACCAGTGTGGTCGCGGGGAAGTAGCCGAAGTTAACCATCGCGCCCGAAATACGGAAGAAGCGCAACTGCTCATTGCCGAAATCGCAGCCTGAGACAAAGAAGGTCCCGGCCGGGAACTGCACGCAGATCGGTTGTTCGGCATCATGCGACCATTGATACATGGCTTTGATCGCCGGTGCCGAGTCGGTTTTACCGTCGGCGATGGCCCCAAAATCAAACAGCGTCAGGCGGTTGAAATCTTCCACCACACGGCGCCAGTAGAAGCCGTTGCCAGAAAAGATCACGCCGCCATCATCTTTGCCTTCGCCAAATGCGCCAACAAATTCGCCGCCGCCGACTTCAAGCCCTTCGTGCCAGCTTTTCAGCTTAATTTTAGCGCCAGCAAACAGCGGACGGGTTTTGCGCAGCTCATCAACGGAAGGAATTTCGCCAATCAGCTGGTAGCCATTTGGCTGTGCCAAGCGCTGGCTGAAGTTGCTCTGATTGGGGCGCGATACGTCGGTAATCGAAAACAGCGTGTTGCCCTGATTATCCTCCACCACCATTGAATGGGCAGGATCGGCAATTAACGCAGCATTATCGTGAATAAATTGAGCAAAGTTGCCTTTATTCAACGCAATTGGCTGACTGATTTGTGACACTTTACCGTTGGCATCGCGCAGGAATACCGGGATCTGGTTACCGGATTGGCTGGCATCGCTGCCCGCTTTACCGATCCACAGTTTGCCCTCAAAGTTCTGCCAGAACTGAGGCGGCATGGTGTAGACATTTTCCGGCGTCAGAATCGGGACATCGCCCTGCGGTACGCTGGACGGATCGACAGCCTTCAACGCAGGTTGACCACTTTTTGCGGCGTAGCTGGAAAATGCACTCACTGAGAGCGCGGCAACAATGGAGGAGGCTGCAGTCTGCAAGACTTCTCTTCTTTTCATGCTTTCAATCCCGTGGTCATGGGCTGCCAGGCAGCCATAAAAGTGATCCCGGAGGCACGAGAGCCAACGCTTAAACCAGCGCCAGCCAGCTTTGTTTGATCTGATTACCGTCAAACTTCAGCGCAGTTTCTTTGGTTTTTTCGCTCATGGCGTAGAACAGGCCGTCATCGCTGGCGAGCTGGTCCATACGCGCCAGGAACGTCGATTTGTCATTCATCGGCACCAGGAAACCATCTTCGCCATGGTTGATGATCTCTTGCGGCCCGGTTGGGCAGTCGTATGCCACCACCGGCAGTGACCAGGATTTCGCTTCCAGCAACACCAGCGGCAGACCTTCATAGCGCGAGGTCATCAGCGCCATGTCACTGTCTCGGTAGTAATCATTGATGTTGCTGACTTTGCCGACGAAATTAACGCTATCAGTGATGCCCAGCGCAGCGGCCTGGTCGTGCAGCTGTTGGCGCAGCTCGCCGTCCCCGGCAATCACCAGCTTCCACTCAGGATGGGTTTTGCTGAAGTCGGCCCAGATATCCAGCAGCAGATCGAAACCTTTCTGGTTATCCAGACGCCCCACCGCTAAAGCCTGACGGCTGCGCGTCTGGCGCTGAAACGCTTTGTACACCACCGGATTCGGGATTTGCTGGCTGGCGATATTCCAGCGGCTGAACACCTGGTGATCTTTGTCTGTCAGCACAATCACCTGGTCGTAATAGCGCAGCAGCATCCATTTCAGCAGCTTGATCGGCTTGCTAAAGGAGTTGATGGCGATGTGTTCGCAGGCATAGGCTTTGAAGCGTTTTTTCTTCATCGCCATCAGGTTCCAGAAGGCGAACATCACGCTCAGGCGGCCCATGCTGATCAGGAATACGCTGTCGAAACCTTCCTGATGGATAGCCGCCACGGCGCTTTTAATTGGGTTGCTGTGGCCTTCAAAGCTGACAATCTGTTTCACGCGATCGAACGGGTAAAAAGTTTTGCCATGCCCTTCCAGCGAATAAATGGTGACGGCGTGCTGCTCACCGAGGCACTCCGACATGAAGTTGCAGATGTTCTCAGTACCCGCGTACGAGTAGGCATCTTTGATGACCAAAACTATCTTTTTCATGAACCTTTCCACCTCAAAATTTGAACCCAAACCCAAATCATTCGCGTTGTAACAAGGCGGCAAAGATGTTCATACCCAGGAGCTTACATCAGTAAGTGACTGGGTTGGACATCTGCAGCCAACGCAGTTACAGCGCGAAGGATGCAGGGTTTAACGATGCTTAAGGGCGAAAAGTACGCCATTCACCATGTACCACGTGTAATAGTAATAGATTTTTAACGGATTGTTTTTATAGATAATTCTTAATAATTCGAGGTGCCATTTCGCCGCTTTATTCTTGTTGCGAGACAGTGAGTCGCCCAGCTCGTAATAGTTGACCAGCGTCTTCTGAATCACCCGAGCTTGTTTGTAGCGGAGGAATAACTCGTAGAGGAACAGGAAGTCTTCATGCCCTTTGCGCTGGAAGAAGATGCCCTGCGGGGGACGGCGGAAACACACGGAAGAGAAGCACACGCGATATTGCTTCTTCACGAAGTTTTCCTGCTGCAGATAGGGTTTGCTGTAGAGGATGTCGTGGTCGGCGCTTTTGGTTTTGTAGTGATAATGCGTGATAACAAAATCATCACCTGCGGCGATAGCGGCGGTCTGTTCCGCCAACTTATCGGCATGCCATTCGTCGTCGCTGTCGAGGAACGCAATG
The DNA here is from genome assembly GCF_030053355.1 of Pantoea sp. EA-12. Classification (NCBI taxonomy): domain Bacteria; kingdom Pseudomonadati; phylum Pseudomonadota; class Gammaproteobacteria; order Enterobacterales; family Erwiniaceae; genus Pantoea; species Pantoea sp. EA-12. The sequence continues at coordinate 98,880 of NZ_JASGBY010000002.1, forward strand.
ATCTCCTCTTTTGCCGCACGTAAACCGACATTACGGGTTTCCGCTGCGCCAAGGTTCACTTCGTTGTTGAGAATGGTAATGCGCGCATCGGTGCAGTGTTCACGCACAAACGCTAAAGAATCATCAGTGGACTGATCGTTCACCAGGTAGAGATGCCAGTCGCTGTATGTCTGTTTGACGATCGACTCAACCGCGCGCAATACCGTTTTACGCGCGTTATACATCGGCATCACGATACCGACGGTGCCAACATGATTTGTCATTTGAATACCCGGAGTGTCAGGAACCAAAAAATTGCCCCCGATGTGGGAGCAAGTGAAAGTCGTTAAAAATGAATCAGGAAACGGCGCGTCCACCCGAGAAGCGCGATTTCACTTTGTCGAGCAAGCGATTCATAAAGTAAGCGCGGTTGTCTCGGTTGGTCAGGAAGAAATAACGCGCAAAACTGAGGCTCGCCAGCAGTGAATTGCCATCCATCTTGTAGCGCAGCGGCAGCTTGAAAGCTTTGTAGGTATGGATATCACGCGCGGTCAGATGCGGTTTCATGGTATCCAGCCAGAAGAAGGAGTACTTCACCGACTCACCCTTGTGTTTGGAACCAAATTTGGTCACCAGATGGTAGGTGGTCAGCGGCTGGTCAATCATCACAAAGTCATAACCCATGCGATCGGCACGGATGCAGAAGTCATAATCCTGATGGCGAATGTAGCGCGCATCAAAACGGATTTTCTCGGCATCTTCGCGTTTCAACACGATGGTGCTGGTCTGGATAAAGCCGTAGCAGCCAAAAAGATACTCCGCCACGGTTTCGTCTTTTCCTGGCGGCTGCATCGGCATTACCTTCAGGAAGTTGCCATCCTGGTGAATGTTCACCTGGCTGAAGATCAGGTAATGCGATTTGCCCTGCGCCTCAAGTTTGGTGATGGTGTCATACGCCACCTGCAGTTTGTCTTCACGCCATTCGTCATCGGCATCAAGGAAGCTAATAAAATCTCCTTCTGCCAGCTCGATACCTTTGTTGCGGGCACCAGCACCGTTGAGTTTGACCTGAGAGAGTTCAAGCTTGATATCCAAGTCCTGATAACGCTCACTCTGCACCACCTGCGCCAGCTCAGCCGCATCAGCGGATTTGTCATCAACGATGATGACCTCAAAATTGCGGTAAGTTTGCGCTTTGACACAATCTAACGTTGTGACAATTGATTCCGACGCGTTATACGCGGGAATGACAATTGAGAAGCGGATGTCCTGCATTGCCAGCACCTCTTAAACAGCTGTTCCAGATTTAACGGTAACGCGAGCAGCTATCAGAAAGGAATCGGCTTTGTTCTGAAAAATCATACCGTTATTTCTCTTAACCAATATGCTGTTGCGTTCCATCACGGAAGTTCCTAAGACTGTGCTGTGTGTATTATTGACAAAAACCTTCCCCTAAATCATTCGAGTCACAGCAAGGCGGCAAGTGAGACAATCCCCGGGAGCTTACATCAGTAAGTGACTGGGGTTGGATCACGCAGCCAACGCCGCTGTGGCTCGAATGATGACGAGGAAGAAAAAGGGGCGGAAAATCCGCCCCAGTATTTAGCTTTTTGTTTCTTTACCGTATTCGTAGTTGTAGTAGTCATAGCCATAACCGTAGGCATTTGACGCTTTACGAACCACGGCGTTAAGGATGACGCCTTTAATCTCGATGCCGTTCTGCGCGAAGCGCTTGTAGCTGACATCCAGTTCTTTGGTGGTGTTGGTTTCGAAACGCGCCACCATCAACGACGTACCGGCCAGCTTACCGATGATAGAGGCATCGGTGACCGCCAGAATTGGTGGGGTATCAATCAACACCAGGTCATAGTTCTTGCTAGCCCAATCCAGCAATTCACTCATGCGGCGATGCATCAGCAGCTCAGATGGGTTCGGTGGCACCTGGCCACGTGGCAGGAAGTCAAACCCGTAAACGCCCTTCTGAATCATGCTCGGTGAGAACTCGCTCTTGCCGGACAGCACATTGGAAAGACCCAATTTGTTATCCGAACCCAGCAGTTCATGGGTATAGCCGCGACGCATATCACCATCGATGAACAGCACACGTTGACCGGCTTTCGACACCAGCGTGGCGAGGTTGGCACAGATAAAGGTTTTACCAATGCCCGGACTTGCACCGGTGATCATCAGAATGTTGTTTTTCGCTTCCATCATCGCGAAGTGCAGGCTGGTACGCAGGCTACGAATCGCTTCGATGGAGAGGTCAGTCGGATTACCCAACGCCAACAGCGTGTTGTGCGGGTCACTCTTCTCTTTATGACCGCGGCGCGCCAACGCTTCCGTGTCTTTCTTACGTTGCCATTCAGACAGCGGCACACTGGCATAGACGTTCATACCCAGCTCTTCCAGCTGCTCTGGATTTTCAATGCCGTGATGGAACAGCGCTTTCAGCAACACCAGGCCAACCGACAGCATCAGACCCAGAATAAAGCTGGCGATAATAATCAGTGGTTTTTTCGGTGCTACCGGGCTGCCAGCGGTTTCGGCACGGTCGATGATACGCACATCACCCACGGTACTGGCTTTGCTGATACCCAACTCTTGCTGACGGTTCAGCAACTGCATGTAGATTTCCTGACCTGACTGCACATCACGGGTCAGACGGAGAATCTCTTGCTGGGTTTGCGGCATACCGGCAATTTTCTTGTTCAGTTTTGCCTGCTCGTCTTCCAGCGTTTTACGTTTTTCCAGCAGCGCACGGTAAGTCGGGTGATCTTTGGTATAGAGCTGTGACACCTCGGCTTCTTTGAACGTCAGTTCGTTCAACTGGCTCTGTACGCTTACGGAGGAATCCAGCGCTGACTTCGCTTCCAGCGACATATCAACCGATTCGTTCTGGCGGCGATAAGCGTTCAGCTTGTTCTCTGCGTCGTCAAGGTTGGTACGTACTTGCGGCAACTGGTTACGTAAGAAGTCGAGGCTCTTTTCAGCCTGTTCAGATTTACGCTCAACGTTCTGCAGCAGGTAGTTATTCACAATCTGATTCAGCACGCGGCTGGCTTGATCGGGATCTTCATCCACGAACTCAAGACCCAGTACACCGGTGGTTTTGCCTTTATCCGCGACGGTCAGCGCGCCCAGCACGTTTTTAATCGCCTGCAGGTCGCTGAGTTTCGTCACGTTGAAGCTGGTGCCTTCATCCGCCTGAATACCGCTTACCAGCATGGTCACATCGCCGTGCTGCTCCAGCTGACCGACACGTCCTTTGAACAGCTCATCGCCATCATTGGTGACGGTGTAAGTCTGCGGACCGGTGACTTCCAGTTGCACGGTACGCTTGTCGATAGACTTAGGAATTTCCAGACGCGAGATAGCGATTTGTGCCGGTTTGTTGCCCATCAGGCGCGACAGACCTTTACCAATCACCGGGAAGTAGTTCTGCTGCACCACGGTATCTAAACCGAGGTCGTCAACCGTCTTACCCAACACCATACGCGATTCAACGATCTGAATTTCAGTATCGGATGCCGGCGTGGTCGGCAATACGTCTTGCAGTTCGTTCAGAACAGAAGCGGTGTTCTTCTGCTCAACCTGCACCATGGCATCGGCACTGTAGATCGGGGTGGCAAACAGTGTGTAGAGCGTTCCCGCCAGCATAAAGAAGGCAGTAACCGCAACAATGATCCAGCGATGATCAATCAGCTGTCCCACAAGATGCGCCAGATCCCATCCATTCGAATCTTCTTTTGGCGCGGTCATAACCTTGTTTTTGATATTCATGGATATTCCCAACTATCGGCTTAGTACGTTGACCCATTTCTGGGTAGCGTTTTCCAGTAACCCGTAGACCTCTTCAAAGGCCTCGCGACTTTTTTTATACGGATCCGCAATTTCCTGTTGGTTGAGCCAATGCCCAAGCAGCATGGTTTTTCCGCGTGCAGCTGGATCAATGCGATTCACCTGCTCAACGTGTCGCTTCTCCATCACCAGAATCAGGTCGTAATCACGGCACATACTGGCCGTTAACTGCTGAGCCTGATGACCTTCCAGCGACACACCGTGTTGAGCGGCGACATCGCTGGCAGTCTGATCCGCCGGATAGCCCTTCAGAGCGCCAAGCCCTGCAGAAGCCACCCGGGTTTTAGGCAGCGCGCGTTGGAACAGACGCTCCCCGGTGGGGGAGCGGCAAATATTGCCTACGCAAACAACTAACACGGACTTGATCATGATTAAACCTAGTCAGACCAATTGCGGAAACGCAGTGCGGCGGAACTTGCATCATCGATACCGACGATGGTTGGCAACAGCCCAGAAATCACGCGGTTCCAACGGGTAATTGGTGTGGCGGTGACGTAGACGATGTCGTACGGCTCCAGTTGGAATTCGGTGCCCATCACCATGGATGCCGCATCTTTCGTGTTCAGCTGATAGATGTTGGCAATCTTAGTGCGGTTAGCACCACGAATTGGACGAATAACGAATACGCCCGTAGCGTCAGAGGTGGTTTGATCCATACCCTGCGCATTACCCAGCGCTTCGGCCAGCGTCATGCCGCTGCGGTCCATTTTCAGCGTGGCCTGCTGTTTCACTTCGCCCATCACGAAGACTTTCAGATCATCGTTACGTGGCACGTAGAGAATATCGCCCGGATAGAGCAGATGGTTCTGACTCAGGTCGCCGTTTTGCATCAGCGCCTGCAGTGAAATGCGTTGTTCTTTACCTTGATGCGTCAGCACCACATTACGCCAGTCAGCATCGGCGGCTAAGCCACCAGCGGCGTTGACGGCATCCAGTACCGTCAATGGTACGTTGGTGATCGCCTGCTGACCCGACGTGGTCACCGAACCGGTCACGTAGGTTTTCTGAGAGCGGAACGCCGCCACATTGACGTCAACCTGCGGGCTCTCAATGAACTGCGCAAGACGACGCGCAATCTCAGCACGGATTTCGGTAACGGTACGTCCTGCGACGCGCACTTTACCAATGTACGGGTAGAAAATAGTGCCATCGGCCTGGACCCAGTTGCCGGTGTCACTGGCGCTACGATACTGACCGGCAGGTGTGGTCAATTCGGGGTGATCCCACACCGTGACGTTCAGCACGTCGCCGATGCCCACGCGGTATTCGTAGCTTTGAATTTCGGTCTGCAACGCTGGGTTAGCTTGCGCCACCAGCGGCTTGGCGCGCATCTGTTCAACCAGACGCGGCGTCATTGGGAAGACGTTTACGTATTTGTCGATGTCAAAGTTGCTATCCTGTTGCTCAATGACATCTTTTCCGCTAGTGGAAAGGTGCGAACCTGGTTCAATGGTGCACCCGGCGAGAAAAGTTGCGGATACCAGTAAAGGTATCAATTTAATTTTCATTATCATCTGATTCTTCGCTATCAGTTAATGATTGATAGAGGCGAAAACGCCGCTGTGTAGCGTCTTATAAAAAATAAAACCTGACGGGTTAAACACTGAAACTGTGGGTCATTATCATTTGCTCCCTTGGTTTTATGTTGTCACCGTGCCTTAGGACGACATCAATTAAAGTGGGTGAATCTCCAGACAACTGAAACACCTCACTCTATTCAGGCTGGATAATGGGCACTCCCAACACCGGCATTTCAGACGGGGATAATGATTTCGTCCCCTGCCCTACGTTCTATCAATAAGCGCCGTCACGTTTTAGTACGACACCTACTGTCTTAAACAGAATCGCAATGTCATTCCACAGCGACCAGTTTTTGACATACCACGAATCGAAATAGACGCGCGTTTCATAGTCAACGTCGTTACGACCACTGACTTGCCACAATCCCGTCATGCCTGGTTTCGCCATCAGGTAATAATCAACATCACCGGCATAACGACAGAGTTCATCTTCAATCACGGGACGTGGGCCCACCAGGCTCATGTCGCCACGCACCACGTTCCACAGCTGCGGCAGCTCATCCAGACTGGTTTTTCGGATAAAGTGGCCAACTTTGGTAATACGCGGGTCGTTTTTCAGTTTGAAATCTTTGTCCCACTCCGCACGCGCGACCGGGTCGGTACGCAGCACTTCTTCCAACACCTCTTTCGAGTTGATGACCATCGAGCGGAATTTAAGGCATTTGAACTTGCGACCATTAAGACCAACACGTTCATGACCGTAAATCGGTGGGCCGCCATCGCGTCCGACCATAAAACCGAGAACCAGCAGCGCCGGCGACAGCGCAATGATGATGCCGAGTGCGCCAACAATGTCGAAGGCACGTTTCAGGAAGCGCGAAGTGCGTTTCGCCAGATTGTTATTTACGCGCAGAATCATCACTTCATGGCTAAAGATGTAAGCCATATCGGTACCGTACAGCGGTACGCCGCGTAATGTTGGAATCACAGAGACGGAGCGGCAGTTATGCATGGCCAGCATTTTCAGCCAGTTGTCACGATGCTGACTCTGTTCAAACTCCACTGCCACAATGAACTGCGTCTCACTGTGCGTCAGTTGCCATAACTCTTGCTCGTTGTGCAGGACTGGCACACCAGAGATGCTGGCCTGCGGGCAACTGCCATCAACGTCGAAAAAGGCAATCACATCAAAACCCATCACCTCTTCACTTTGCAGTGCCTGCCAGGCTTCCTGGGCATTACGGCTGCTGCCAATGATGATGGTTTGTTTTTTCCACATGCCGAAGTGGTTAAGCACGCGTTTTGAAATAGCGCGGGCAATCGGAATTAAAATCAACGCCAGAATCCAGGTAATGACCCAAACAAAGCGTGACATCTGCCATTGCGATAACGCCGAAATTGACAAATCGATGACAGAGAAAATAAGAATGGTACGAAAGATCTCTTTCAACTCGAACCAGAACGGCTTGCGATAGGTATAATGACGCAGGCGAACCCAGAACCAGCCGGTACAAATAACCGAAAGACAGACGTGGGTGGCAACTTTTAAATTCAGGTATTTTTCAGAAATATCTGCCAGTGGAGAGTTAGTGAACGAATTAATCAACGCCAGTGCAATAAACAATGCCGCGTTGAAACAAATTAAATCCGAGCACGCCAGTAAAATTTTTGTGAGGAGACTTTTATATGTAATTTCTTTATCGCGCATATTTAACTCTTTTATTTTATTTCCTTAATCCCTAACGCCTCTGCCCTGTGTAATAAATGAGCGATATATCTACTGCAATCAGTGAGGCAATCTGCGGCGAACTCTCCGGTATTACGCCAATTCTCTATTTAGTAAAGCCAAAGAATTGTAATAAATACCAACAGATTAGTCTGACTTCCCTTGCCACAACCCCAGACATATTCTGAACAAAGAAAAGCACTTCGGGAACGCTACCGCCCTTGGCTGTCGCTGCCAATACCGCTACCAAGACATCTATTTTCATCGCACGCAGTCAGATTATTCTTAGCCGGAAACAGGCTTATCCTGTGCACGATCACAATTCACAACATTAAGAAGCTAAACAGCGCGCTATTAACAACATCGGCGCAGACATTTACTAACACGTTGCTATACTAGTTATTACTGGCTTGTTTACAAGTAGGCCCCGTGTTCCCTGCACTATTTTAGGAAAAAGACTACCAGCCATAAGTATTGATGCCATCCCTTTCAGCCCTTTCCTGCATAAAATTCAGATTAATTCGATACTCAGCCTCAGAGCACTTCGCATTAAAAACGTACGCCTCGATGCGTGAGTCGCAATTAATAGTGACAATCACCTTGCTGAGATGTTTATCCATACTTTCATCTTATCGGTGAAATGTTGCGCCTAAGATTATGCCTAAGCCTCAAGTCAACCTGATGATGTGGGCGTTAATGCCTGTTTGTACCTTGTGGGGCGATTTACTATCATCAGACAAAACGCATTTTCAGACATTCAGGTGATGAAAGCATGATGGAGTGGATCCTTGATCCTTCGCTCTGGGCAGGATTAGTGACGCTAATCGTTCTTGAGCTGGTGTTGGGTATTGATAACCTGGTTTTCATTGCTATTTTGGTGGAAAAATTACCGCCAACACTGCGCGACCGCGCCCGAGTGGTCGGCCTGCTGCTGGCGTTACTGCTGCGGTTGGTGCTGCTTGCCTCCCTTTCGTGGCTGGTGACACTCACTCAACCACTGTTTTCCCTGTGGCAACATAACTTCAGCGCACGTGATCTCCTGCTGCTCTCTGGTGGTCTGTTTCTTCTTTATAAAGCCACCACCGAACTCAACAGTCGTCTGGAAGGCGGTGATGAGGAGAATGGTCAAAGTAAGAACGGTGCTAAATTCTGGCCAGTGATAGCGCAAATTGTGGTGCTGGATGCCATCTTCTCGCTGGATGCGGTGATTACCGCCGTGGGCATGGTAAATGAGCTGCCAGTGATGATGGCGGCGGTGACGGTGGCGATCTTGCTGATGCTGCTGGCCAGCAAACCACTGACACGCTTTGTCAACAACCACCCTACCATTGTGATCCTTTGCCTTAGCTTCCTGTTGATGATTGGCTTCAGCCTGGTGGCCGAAGGATTAGGCTTTATTATTCCGAAGGGCTATCTGTATGCGGCCATTGGCTTCTCGATTCTGATTGAGATGTTTAATCAGCTGGCGCTGTTTAATCGTCGCCGCTTTCTCACCGCAGGGCGCCCGCTGCGTCAGCGCACTTCTGAAGCGGTGCTGCGTATTCTGCGTGGCGAAGCGCAACGGGCTGAACTGGATGCCGACACCGCCTCATTACTGAGCGATCACCAGGAAGGCGAGCTGTTTAATCGCCAGGAACGCCGCATGATTGCGCGCGTATTGGGATTAGGCCAACGCCATATCAGCAGCATCATGACATCGCGCCACGATATTGAGCATATCGACCTGAGTGAAGATCCTGCGGCCATCATGGCGAAGCTCGACAGTAACCAGCATACCCGCATTCTGGTGACGGAACGGGGGCAGGATCCACTCGGCGTGGTGCACGTCATTGATCTGCTGCATCAGTCTTTACACAGCAACCAGCTGGATTTGCGCGCGCTGATACGCCAGCCGCTGATTTTCCCTGAACGATTGACGTTATTGCAGGCGCTGGAGCAGTTCCGCCACGCCAGAACCCACTTCGCTTTTGTGGTGGATGAGTTCGGTTCCGTGGAAGGGGTGGTGACGCTGAGCGATCTGATGGAGACCATTGCGGGCAATCTGCCCAATGAAGGCGAAGAGATTGATGCACGCTATGACATTCAACCGCTCCCGCACGGAGGTTGGGTGGCCAATGGTCATATCCCACTGGAGGATTTAGCCGCCTATGTGCGCCTGCCGCTGGATGAAAAAGGCAATTACCATACGCTGGCGGGGTTCCTGATGGACAGTTTGCAGCATGTCCCCGAAGAAGGTGAAGAGTTGCAGGTGGGGGATTATTTATTGAGGACGTTGCAGGTGGAGAATCATCGGGTGCAGAAGGTGGAGATTGTGCCAGGTTCAGACACCGCGCAATAAATTGCGCCGCTACGGCACGAGCCTCATTTGTGTAGCGGAGCTATTTTTACACATTAATTTGTAGCGCTGATTTATCGCGCGTTAGAGCATGTTAGAACGACGCGATTTTCGCACGTTAATTTGTAGCGGCGCGATTTATCGCGCGTTAGTGCACAATTTCGTAAGGTGCGCATTTATGCGCACCAGGCATTACGGCTGTTTCGCTGGCTGCTGACGGTCAAGCCACTCGTTCAAACGCGACTTCGCTTCGCTCTGCAACTGCTGACGCACCACGTCGTCCACTGGCAATGAATACTGCAAATTATTCCAGCCGCCGTAAATGCGCAGCGGAATGGTTTGCGAGTTCAACAGACCCGCCAGCTTGTCGTCCCCTTTCCAGCCGCGCAGCATCATATTGATGGTCACGTCGAGCTGTTGGTTCACCACATCAATACTGCCCTTGGTCTGCACCGCCAGTCGGCTACTGCCGCCCTGCAGGTCTGGCATGACAATTTTCCCCTGCTGCAAGCTAATGCGTCCGCTCAGTTGCTGAATGCCCTGATCGTCCGGTTCATCATTACTCACACGGTTACTGACGCGAGACACGGCGCGGCGCACCATCTGCTGCAAATTCAACTGCGACAGTTGCAGGTTGGTGGCTTCCATTTCCGCACTGCCTTGCCAGTTGCGTTTGGCTTCCTCCACGCTCAAGCCTGCGCCACTGAGCTCACCCTTCAGTGAAACCGTGCCTTGCAGGCTCTCTGGCAACTCTAGCGCTTTCATCAACGGCGCAATGCTGATGTTTTCTATCTCCGGCTGCAACGCCACCTGCGTCACCGGTTGGCGAATATCAACTGAGCCAGGCAAAGAGAAATGACCGTCGCCGATTTTGCCCTGCAGTTTACTCAGCGTCATCAGACCTTCCTGATTGCTGGCATCAATTTGCAGGTTAGTCAGCGTCAGCCCACGCCATACGCCGCTGTCCGCATTGAGACTCAGAGTCAGATCCATCAAATTCAGCGGGGAATCCGCATTTTCTCGGTTGCGCGGCTCGGCAATAACCGGCGTGCGGATCACGCTGGCGTGCTGTGCCGTGCTGTTATCACTGGCTGGCGCGCTGGCCATCAGGTTGTCGAGATTTAATGTGGTGGCATGCAGCGCCAGGTTAAGCTGCTGTGGCAGGGTTAAGCGCCCTTCTGCCGAGCCATCCAGCGTGCTGTCGTTGGCCGTCAGTTGCATCTTCTGCATTGAAAACTGCTGCTTATCACCGTTCCATTCGCCCTGCCCGCTCAGCGTACCTTTGATGCCCTGCGGTGGCAGATTGGCGCCATCCAGCGTGTAATCCAGCCCATCTAGCTGGCCCACTAACCGATGTGGGTACTGCGCCACATTCATCTGGCCTTTAAGATTGACGCTGACGTTACGCTGATTACGCGAAATACGCGTGGCAAGTTCAAGGCTGGCGTTTTTGCTGGCATCCTGATCGAGATTCAGATTGAAATTGCGGAAGTTGTATTCTTCACCGCCCGGTTGCTGCCAGATGAGCAGACTGTCGGCGACGCGAAGTTTTGCGATATCAAATGACCAACCATTTGTGCCCGTGCTCACCGGTTCCGCATCACGCGGCCCCACCGGAGAACCACTGATTTTTTGCGGGGCGCTATCCGGCGTGGCACGAATCACGGCATTCTTCAGCATCACCTGGCTTACGCTCAACTGATGTGACAACAGCGGCCAAAGGTTCACATCCAGCCGCATGTTTTCTGCGGTGACCATCGGCTGGCTGGCGCCCGGCGCGGTCAGGCTCATGCGTCCGGCGAGGATGCTGAGTTGCGGCCAGACGTGCCAACGCAGATCGCCGCTCACTTCAAGCTGATAACCGCTGCGCTGCTGTACCTGTTGCACCATATAGGTACGAAAGTCGTTGGGATTGACCAGCAACACCAGTGCCGTCATGCCCGCGACCACCACCACTAACAGGATGGCCAGCGTCGTTATCAGTCTCTTCATAATCCCTCGGTTACCGTCTTACTTCGAACTGCAGCAGCCTTGGCTGCGCACTATCAGTCTTTGTCGATACGGCTCGCGTCTGCGCCCTGCTGACCACGATATTTTGCGTCTTCGCGGCGGTTATAGGGGCGTGCAGCCGGGCCAGACAGCGGCTCAAAGCTCAAAGCACCAATCAACATGCCCGGGCGCAACGCCAAGGGTAGCTTACCGGAGTTGTAGAATTCCAGGACGATGCGCCCCTGCCAGCCGGGATCGATACGGTGCGCGGTGACATGCACCATCAGGCCCAGACGAGCCAGTGAAGAGCGTCCATCCAGCCAGCCCACCAGGTCATCCGGAATCGTCACTGACTCCAGCGTGACCGCCAGCGCCAACTCACCGGGGTGCAGAAAGAATGCTTCCCCTTCCGGCAGCACGATTTCATCGCTCATCACACGATCCAAAGCCGCGCTGACTTCGTGTTTTGGACCACTCAAATCGATAAAGGGTGCCGTGTGACCACTAAAGGTGCGGAACTGGTTGCCAAGGCGCACATCCACGGTGGCTCCGTTAATGCGCTCCACAGGTGGGCGCGGTTCAATGGCTAACTTACCGTTGTCGAGCCACGCTTCAATATCGCGATCGCACAATCTCATCGCTGGTACTCCATGATTTAAGTGTAGCGAAAGGTCACCACTGTTGTGACAACCTTAGCGCGTCACGTCCATATCCGGACAGAGTGAATTAAAGATACTGGTTGATTTTTGCCTTGAGGATATCGATGGCGATGCGGTTTTTCCCGCCGCGCGGCACGATAATGTCAGCGTACTGCTTTGAAGGCTCAATAAATTGCAGGAACATCGGACGCACGGTTTTCTGGTACTGGCTCATAACCGAGTCCATTGAGCGACCGCGCTCGTTGACGTCACGCTTCATGCGGCGCATCAGGCAGATATCCAGCGGCGTATCCACGAAAATCGAGAAGTTCATCTCCTGACGCAGGCGCGAATCCGTTAACAGCAGAATCCCTTCAAGGATAATGACTTTTTTAGGCTTGAGGTGAATGCAGTCGCTGGTGCGGGTATGTTCAACATAGCTGTAAACCGGCAACTCAATGTCCTGCCCGGCCTTTAAAGCACGCAGGTGCTGCAACAGCAGGTCGTGATCCATCGCACTCGGATGGTCATAGTTGGTTTTCACCCTCTCTTCCATGGTGAGGTGGCTCTGATCTTTATAGTAGGCATCTTCGGGGATGACACCGATATGCTCGTCACCGACCTGGTCACGGATTTCACGATAGAGCGTGCTGGCAATAAGACTTTTTCCGGATGCGGATGCACCTGCAATGCCAACGATCACGCACTGATGAGACTTGTCAGTCATACTTTTTTAAGACCTGATAACTGGAGCCAATTGGAGCCGAAACGACAATGGGCCGATTGAGAGGGTTAGTTGGCGGCAATTATAGGTATTTCACCAGTTTGATGCCAGAGAATTGGACCCAAAGCTTTTCAGAATATCCCCTTTTGCAGCCAGACAGATAATCGATACACTGTTCATCTGCCTGTGATCTGTCCAGCGCAGATTGACCGAACGTAGCCACAAGGAAATGTATGAGCTGGAAAACCCTGACCTATTTTGGTGACAGCATGCTGTTGATCCCCACTGCGGTGATCATCGCGCTGATACTGCCTTGGAAAAGCGACAACCGCCAAACCGTGTGGTATTGGCTGCTGGCCTTTGGTCTGGCGGGTTTGCTGGTCAGCATCTCAAAAATCCTGTTTCTCGGCTTTGGCATTGGTAGCGCCAGATTTAACTTCACCGGTTTCAGCGGACACAGTGCGATGTCAGCGACACTCTGGCCGGTGATGATGTGGCTGGTCTCCGGCCGCTTTCCTGCTTTTTGGCGTACCGTCACCATTGGTGTGGGATATCTTATCCCGATGATGGTGGGCTTCTCGCGCCTGGTCATCCATGCTCACTCCTTTAGCGAAGTGTTAACCGGCCTGATGCTGGGCTTCACATTGAGCAGCGCCTTCCTGGTCACTCAACGCCGCACCGCGCTAAAAGGGTTTAGTCTGGCGCAAGTGTGTGTGGCGTTATTAGTGCCGGTGGTATTAATGGGCCATGGCCGAGTTGCCACCACGCAGCAATTTCTCGAACGTTTTTCCGCCAATCTCGCCGGTTTAGAAAAGCCCTTCACCCGCGCGGATCTTTACCGCCAGTAGCCGGGTGCACAAGGGCCAGTCAATCGTTTGAATAGCGACTAAATTTGATTTCTGCGCAGACATCTTATTCAGATGTGCTAGCATGCAAAGCAGAGATTGAATGGCGCATTTTTCGTCGTATAACGGATGCGCGAAGCTGGATTCGTGCATGACCCTTGAGATATTGACCTCACAGGATAGACCGCAAAGAAATTGGCTCAACGCCTTATTGCTGGGTGCTTTAGCCTTTTTGCTGACGCTGTTTTGTCTGGAACTGATTGTCGTCAGTGGGCGTATTTCCCCGCTCTGGTATTCCACGGCTTTGATGACCGTGGTGGTATTTCGCGCTCCCTCCAAACGTGTACCCTTATTGCTGCTGAGCTGTGTACTTGGCACCGCCTTAGCCAACTTATTAGTAATTGGCCCGGCGCTGAGCAATATTAAATTCGCCATACTCAATATGGTGCAGGGTGTTCTCGCCGGCCTGATGCTGCGTGCGCTACTCGATCGCAAAGCCCCGCTGAACTCCCTGCTTGACTGGGTGCGTTTTGCCTTGTGCGCGGGCTTGATTGCCCCGCTGATCGGGGGAGTGCTGGCGCTGTGGATGCTGCACGTGGGTCATAAAGCGTCACTGCCGTTCTTTTCCACCTGGGTGATTTCAGAAATCATCGGCGTGCTGGCATTTGGCCCCGTGCTATTACTGTGGCCCAACAAGCCATTGCGCCAACTGATTACTCCCGGCCGCCAGTTGGAAACCTTACTGACGCTGAACTTCACGCTTTTCGCCAGCTATCTTTCACTGCGTTTCCTGCCGTGGCCGTTTACCTTTATCGTCGTGATCCTGTTCTGGTGCGCAGTGCGACTGCCCAAATTCGAGGCATTCCTGCTGTTCTTCCTGAATGCCAGTTTTATCTCGATTCTGTTGGCATTTGGCTGGGTGAACCTGGTGCAAACGGGGTTACTGCTCGGTCAGGTTAGCACCTGGTTACCTTTCCTGCTGGTGCTGCTGCCCAGCCATGTGATGGCACTGGTGATGGATGCCTTCCAACGTGAAAAACACCATATCAGCGAAAGCGAAACCCGCTTCCGTAACGCCATGGAATACTCGGCGATTGGTATGGCGTTGGTGTCGCCCAATGGCGGCTGGCAGCAGGTCAACCAATCGTTATGTCACACGCTTGGCTACCCTGCTGACGAGTTGAAGAAACTGACGTTCCAGCAAATTACCCATCCCGATGACCTGAATAACGATTTACTGCAGCTTGAGCGGCTCGTGGCGGGTGAGATCCTGACCTACACCATGGAGAAGCGCTATTTCCGCCGGGATGGGGAGATTGTCTGGGCGCGGTTAACCGTTTCCATGGTCAGTGACGCCGATGCACAGCCGCTCTATTTCATCTCCCAAATCATCGACATCTCAGAGCTGAAACAGAGTGAACAGGTGAATCGACGCCTGATGGAGCGCATCACGCTGGCCAACGAAGCCGGCGGTATTGGCGTATGGGAGTGGAACCTGCTGACGGGTGAAATGCTGTGGGACAAACGCATGTACGAGCTGTTCGCGTTGGGCCCACATCAAATACCCACCTACGATCTCTGGGTGCATTTACTGGATCCCGCCGAGCGTGAATCTGCTGCGCTGACCGTCCAACAGGCGATTGAGCGACGTAGCGCGTTCCATCTTGAATACCGTGTGAATCTTCCTTCTGGCCCGCGTTATATTCGCACCGAGGCCAACCGTATTCTGAGCCAGGACGGACAGATAGAGCGCATGCTCGGCATCTGTCAGGACATTACCTCGCTGCGCGCGCTGAATGAAGCGCTGTTCCAGGAAAAAGAGCGCATGGCGATCACTCTGGATTCGATTGGTGAAGCGGTCATCAGCACCGATGATGAAATGCGCGTGACCTTTATGAACCCGGTGGCAGAAACCTTGAGTGGCTGGACGCAGAGTAAAGCGGCGGGCATCCCGATTACCGATCTGTTGAATATCACGCGGGGGGTGCAGGGTCCGCGCGTGGAGAATCTGCTGCTTTGCACCCTGCCCGATGAAAAAACCTCGCCTGACCTGGAGGAGGAGCTGGTGCTGCATACGCCGGATGGCGCACAGGTAGAAATCCACTACAGCATCACCCCGCTGAAAACCCTGACCGGCGCCAGCATTGGCGCGGTGATGGTAATCCAGGATGTCAGTGAATCGCGCAAAATGATGAAGCGTCTGAGCTACAGCGCGTCACACGATATGCTCACCCGCCTGCCAAACCGCCACAGTTTCGAACAACAGCTTAAGCGGCTGGTGAATGATGCCGCAGCGAATAAAAACCAGCACGTGTTGGTGTTTATCGATCTGGATAAGTTTAAAGCCGTCAACGACAGCGCCGGGCACGCCGCGGGAGATGCCTTGCTGCGCGAACTGGCGGACCTGATGCAAAAGTATTTGCGCAGCAGCGATGTTCTGGCGCGTCTCGGTGGCGATGAGTTTGGTGTGTTACTGCCTAACAGCGATGTCGATCAGATGCGCGATGTGGTGCAACGCATTGTTTCTGCCGTCAATGACTTCACCTTTATCTGGCATGAACAGCCTTATCATGTAGGTGCCAGCGCCGGTGTGACGCAGATTGATCAGCACAACTGCATCAGTAATGTGGTGATGTCGCAGGCTGATGTTGCCTGCTACAGCGCAAAACACGCGGGCCGTGGTCAATATCACGTTTACCAGGAAGTTCAAATGTAATCACCACCTGCTTATTGCCAGCCTGCGCTGGCTGCGCTAAAGTCGCCCCCTTTTTTTCTGGCATGGGGGATCATTATGTTTATCGGATTCGATTACGGCACGGCCAACTGTTCTATCGCAGTGAGCGATAACGGCACACCGCGCCTGCTGACACTGGAGAAGGGTCAGCGCCTGCTTCCCTCCATGATTTGTGCGCCGACGCGCGAAGCGATCAGCGAATGGCTGCATCGTCATCATCAGGTGCCGACACCGGACAGTGAAGGCACGGCGCTGTTGCAACGCGCGTTGCGTTTTAACCGCGAAGAAGATATCGAGGTCACGCCGGGCAGCGTGCAGTTCGGCATCACTGCGCTGCAACAATATATGGTTGACCCTGAAGACGTGTGGTTTGTGAAATCACCGAAGTCCTTCCTTGGTGCCAACGGCCTCAAGCCGCAGCAAATTGCCTTCTTCGAAGATTTGGTGTGCGCCATGATGCTGCACATTCGTCAGCAAGGTGAAACCCAACTTGACCGCCCGATTGAGCAGGCGGTGATTGGTCGCCCGATTAACTTCCAGGGCTTAGGTGGCGAAGACGCCAACCAGCAGGCACAGGGCATTTTGCTGCGTGCCGCGAAACGTGCAGGCTTCCGTGACGTTGAATTCCAGTTTGAACCGGTGGCTGCAGGGCTGGATTTTGAAGCCACACTGGAGAAAGAGACGCGCGTGCTGGTGGTCGACATCGGCGGCGGAACGACAGACTGCTCGATGCTGTTGATGGGACCAGAATGGCGCAATAAAACCGATCGTCGTGAGAGTTTATTAGGTCACAGCGGCTGCCGCGTAGGCGGTAACGATCTGGATATTATCCTGGCGTTCAAAACCCTGATGCCACTGCTGGGTCTTGGCGGCAATACGCAAAAAGGCACCGCCCTGCCCGCGCTTCCTTGGTGGAATGCGGTGGCGATTAACGATGTTCCGGCACAGAGCGATTTTTATTCAGCGGCAAGCGGCAAACTGTTGCGCGACCTGATTCGTGATGCCGAAGAAGCGGATAAAGTGTCACACCTGCTTAAGGTATGGCAGCAGAAGCTGAGCTATCGTTTAGTGCGTGCAGCGGAAGAGAGCAAAATCGCCCTGTCTGAACAGAACGAGACCGATGCGTCGCTGGCGTTTATCGCGCAATCTTTGCAGGCTGAAATCAGCGCTGCACAGTTGGAAGAAGCCATCAATCAGCCCTTGGAGCGTATTCTGGAGCAGGTTCATCTGGCGCTGGCGACGTGCGAAACCAAACCTGAAGTGATCTACCTGACAGGCGGCAGCGCGCGTTCTCCAGTGCTGCGAGCGGCACTGCAACAGGCGCTTCCGGATACACCTATTGCCGGTGGCGATGATTTTGGATCGGTTACCGCCGGTCTGGCGCGCTGGGCCGAGGTGATGTTCGGTTAATATTGGTAGCGGCGCAATTTATTGCGCGCCCTGGCAATCGTTCCGCTGCATCAATGCGCGATGAATCGCGTCGCTACGGTTTCAAGCCTTATAGCCATAAAAAATGGCGGCCCACCTGGCCGCCATTTTTGTCTGCATCTGCGAATCAGAAATTAATATTCGCTGCGATGCCGCCTACAAAGGCGTCTTTCACTTCACTGACGGCACCCGGTGCCACCACATACTGCAGGTTAGGACGCAGTTGCAGCCATTTGGTCAGCTGAGCGTTGTAGTAAATCTCGTAGTTGTACTCTGAGCCATCCTGAATCGGCAGATAGGTTGGACTATTGAAGTCCGTTTCGCCGTTGGCATTATTCTGTTCACGCAGCGAGCGGGTATAGGCGCTGTTGACGTGAATACGTGCGGCACCGACACCAATCTCATCCTGTGGACGCGCGTCAAACGGCCCTTTCCAGGTAAAGCTGATGGACTGATAGTTATCCGTTTTCGAGGTTTTGTGGTCGTTCATAACGGCCTGCACGGTCACACCCAGGCCACGGCTGGCATCGCCACCCTGCGCGGTCAACTGCTGTTGCAACAGCACATAGCCGCCGTAGGCGTGATCCTGGCTCTGGTAAGCACCGTTACTCCAGCTACCGTAGTTATCGCTATTCGCTGATGAGTAGTAATAACCAATTCGGTAGTTACCCGGCAGTTTGTCCGCGCCGAAAGTCGGTTTCCAGCCCAGTTCCACCGGCACCATGTTGCCTTCGGAATTGCTGGTGTCGAGACGGAAGCCATCGCCGCGATCATAGTTCGAACTGTTCTGGTTATAGAAGCCGACCTGGAAGAACACTTCAGGCGTGATGTTGATTTTTACGCGACCGCCCCACTGGGAAACCGGCCAGTTGAACCAACGGTCACCACGCCAGTTACCCGCCTGGCCACTACCAAACGCCAGGTTCTGGAACTTACTGTCGAAATTATCGAAGTCTTCACCGACGGTAACGCGACCGGCTTTCAGGTCAACCACATCGTTGAACAGACCTTTACGCAACCAGAACTGTGTCAGGCGCCAGGTTTGCCCACGTCCATACACTTCCTGTACGGATGACAGCATGCCGGTACGACGGTCAGCCACCTGATCGGAGATGTTCTGGCCATTACGGTCGGTGATGGTCATCTGGAACTCGGCATCCTGCCAGTTCAGCAGTTTTTCCAGGTCAAAGTTTGCGCCAAACGCCCACTGGTCGCTGTAGCGCATAGAGGTGTTGGTATCCGCGCCGCCGCCAAGGTTAGAGGCGCTTTCCATGGTGTAGTTGACGTCGAATTTAATCCCGTCATTCTCCAGCTGCGTTCGGTAACCTCCCCAGTCACCAAACATGTACGGTGAGTCAGCGCTGAATGCATCGGCGGCCATCGCAGATGCGCTCAGCATCGCAAACATCAGGGTTCCCGCTGCCAGGCGGGGCATAAACTGCACTGCTTTTTTTCTGTTCATGATCATTATTCTTTTGTGAGTGACTGGAAAGGATCGAACAGAGGATAGTGCTGGGGATATGTCAATTTTTGCAAATATGTGCGCAGTGAAAGATCAGGTGATAGTTAATTAACGCAATTGTGACAATGGTCTATGAATGAATATCTTTTTACAAAAATGGCATTTTTTGCATGGCAAAAAAAGAAAGATAAGGTGGGGCACCGCAGCGCCCCAGGCTTCTTTAGGCTTTGCTGGCACTGGCCAGTTCTTCGATTTCTTGCTTACTCAGTTGCAACTCGGTGGCTTTTACCAGTTCATCAATCTGTTGCAGCGACGTGGCACTGACAATCGGTGCGGTAATGCTCGGACGCGCGATTTGCCATGCCAGTGCAACCTGAGTGGCCGAGGCGTCATGTGAAGCCGCTACATCTTCCAGCGCTTCAATAATGCGGGAGCCGCGCTCATTGAGATACTTCTCGACAATGCCCTGCCCGCGCTTACTCTTGCTGGCATCAGAGGGCTTTTTGTATTTACCGCTGAGGAAACCGCTGGCAAGCGAGTAATAGTTGATCACGCCCAAACCATTTTTCACCGCCACCTGCTCAAGACCGCTTTCGTACTCCTGACGGTCATAAAGGTTGTATTCAGGTTGCAAGGTTTCGTAACGGGCTAATCCCTCTTTCTTGCTGATATCCAAGGCTTCCTGCAGACGTTTAGCGTTGTAATTTGAAGCGCCAATCGCACGCACCTTGCCTTCCTTGATCAGCGAATCGAAGGCCTTTAAGGTCTCCACCAGCGGCGTATCCTGATCGTCGCGATGCGCCTGATAGAGATCGATGACATCGGTTTGCAGACGGCGCAGCGAATCTTCCACCGCCTGGCGAATGTAAGCCGGTTTTAATCCGGTTTTCTCAGGGGACAATTCCATGCCGACTTTGGTGGCCAGCACGATGCTGTCGCGCTTACCGCTTTTCTTCAGCCATTTACCAATAATGGTTTCGGATTCGCCACCTTCATTACCCGGTGCCCAGCGCGAATAGACATCTGCCGTGTCGATAAAGAACAACCCTTTCTCCACCAGCGCATCCAGCAGCGAAAACGAGGTCTTTTCGTCCACCGTCCAGCCAAAAACGTTGCCGCCAAAAGTGAGAAGCGGAACCTGAATACCACTGTCGCCAAGCTGACGGGTTTTCTGTTGACTCATTTTGTTCTCCTTATTGAAACGAGACAGGACTGTCTTTGAGCTTAGCAAAGGAAATCGCTGCGCTTATGCGTTTTCCTGCCAAAATGTTTACGTAATATGAATACTTAGCGCGCACGGGACGATATTCTTATTTCCTTCAATTTTTGCCCGGCACGGGCGACTACAATCATTTCGTTTGCGAAACGGTTATTTTGCTTTCGCATGTGGGGAAAACGAAACCGCTGGAGAGCAACTTAGCCATGAGCAGCCGATTAAAAAAAAGTCTGATAACCGTTGTCGTGATTGCCGCACTGGCCGGCGGATATTACTGGTGGCAGCATCCAGCAGAACCGAGTAAGCAACCGCAGGCCGAGGGGCAACAGCATCATGGGCGCGGAGCAGGTGGTGCGGGACGTCGTCCATTAGCACCGGTTCAGGCCTCTGCGGCAACCACTCAGAGCGTGCCCTACTATCTCAGCGGTCTCGGCACCGTTACCGCCGCAAATACCGTCACGGTGCGAAGCCGGGTTGACGGGCAATTGATGGCGCTGCACTTCCAGGAGGGACAGCAGGTGGCTGCGGGCGCACTGCTGGCGGAGATCGATCCACGACCCTATCAGGTGGCCTTAATCCAGGCGCAGGGCCAGTTAGCAAAAGACCAGGCAACACTCGCCAATGCGCGACGCGATCTCAGCCGCTATGAAAAACTGGCGAAAACCTCCTTAGTCTCGCAGCAGGAACTGGATACTCAGCGTTCGCTGGTGAGTGAAACCCTCGGCACAATCAAGGCCGATGAAGGCAACGTCGCCAGCGCGCAGCTCAATCTCACCTACAGCCGCATCACCGCGCCGATTTCCGGTCGTGTCGGGCTGAAACAGGTCGATGTGGGCAACTACATCACCTCTGGCGATACCACCGGTTTGGTGGTGATCACTGAAACGCACCCGATCGACGTGGTTTTTAGCGTCGCCGAAAACAACATCAGCCAGATCCTGAAGGCGCAGAAAAGCGGTCAGCCGCTGATTGTCGAAGCCTGGGATCGCAGCAACAAAACCCTGCTCACCAGCGGCAGCCTGCTCAGTCTGGATAACCAGATTGATGCCACGACGGGCACCATCAAGCTCAAAGCCCGTTTCAGTAATGAAGATGACACGCTGTTCCCTAACCAGTTTGTCAATGCGCGGCTGAAAGTCGATACGTTGCAGGATGCGGTGGTGATCCCCACTGCAGCATTACAGATGAGCAATGACGGGCACTTTGTCTGGGTAGTGAACAGCGAAAACAAAGTGAGTAAAAAACGCGTCACCGCCGGATTACAAGACAGCCAGAAAGTGGTGATCAGTGCCGGATTGGAAGCGGGTGACCGCGTGGTAACGGATGGCCTCGACCGCCTGACGGAAGGGGCAACCGTTGAAGTGGTATCGCCGCAAAGCACCGCCACTCACAGCACCCGCGCGGCCCAGCCTGCCCGTGGAGAGCGTCAATAATGCAGGTGATGCCTCCAGACAGTAGCGGCGGCCCCTCACGCCAGTTTATTCTGCGCCCGGTGGCGACCACGCTATTGATGATCGCCATTCTGCTAGCGGGCGTGCTCGGCTACCGTTTTCTGCCAGTGTCGGCGCTGCCCGAGGTGGATTACCCCACCATTCAGGTGGTGACGCTCTATCCGGGTGCCAGCCCGGATGTGGTGACATCCTCGATCACCGCCCCGCTGGAGCGCCAGTTTGGTCAGATGTCAGGGCTGAAACAGATGGCGTCACAAAGCTCCGGTGGCGCTTCCGTGGTGACCCTGCAGTTCCAACTGACGCTCTCACTGGATGTCGCCGAGCAAGAGGTGCAGGCGGCAATCAACTCCGCCACCAACCTGCTGCCGAGCGATCTGCCAAACCCACCGGTCTACAGCAAAGTTAACCCCGCCGATCCGCCGATCATGACGTTGGCGGTCACCACCACCAGCATGCCGTTGACGCAAGTGCAGGACATGGTGGAGACCCGCGTGGCACAGAAGATTTCGCAGGTTTCCGGTGTCGGGCTGGTGACGTTATCGGGTGGGCAACGCCCAGCGGTACGGGTCAAAATGAACACTCAGGCGCTGGCCGCACTCGGCTTAACCAGTGAAACGGTGCGCACCGCCATCACCAATGCCAACGTCAATTCCGCCAAAGGCAGTCTTGATGGCCCAACGCGCTCGATTACGCTGGCGGCCAATGACCAGATGACCTCGGCAGAGGATTACCGCAAGCTGATCATCAGCTATAACAATGGCGCACCGGTGCGGCTGGGTGATGTCGCCACCATCGAACAGGGTGCGGAAAACAGTTGGTTGGGTGCGTGGGCCAACCGCCAGCCTGCCATTGTGCTCAATGTGCAGCGCCAGCCGGGTGCCAATATCATCGCCACCGCCGACAGTATTCGTGCGCTGCTGCCTTCGCTCACCGCGACGCTACCGAAATCGGTGGATGTGAAACTGCTCACCGACCGCACCACCAATATCCGTGCCTCGGTGGCGGATACCCAGCACGAATTGATGCTGGCGATTGGCCTGGTGGTGATGATCATTTACCTGTTTCTGCGTAACGTCCCCGCCACCATTATTCCGGCGGTGGCGGTGCCGCTGTCGCTGGTGGGCACCTTTGCCGCCATGTATTTCCTTGGGTTCTCAATCAACAACCTGACGTTAATGGCATTGACCATCGCCACGGGCTTTGTGGTGGATGACGCCATCGTGGTGATCGAGAACATCTCGCGGTATATCGAAAAAGGCGAAAAACCGATGACGGCAGCCCTCAAGGGCGCGGGCGAAATCGGCTTCACCATCATCTCACTCACCTTCTCATTAATCGCGGTGCTGATCCCGCTGCTGTTTATGGGCGATGTGATTGGCCGCCTGTTCCGCGAATTTGCCGTGACGCTGGCGGTGGCGATTCTGATCTCGGCGGTAGTTTCACTGACGCTGACGCCGATGATGTGCGCGCGCATGTTGAGTGCCGAATCGCTGCGCAAGCAGAACCGCTTCTCGCGCGCCAGTGAAGCGATGTTTGACCGGGTGATTGCTGGCTATGGTCGCTGGCTGACGCGTGTGTTACAGCACCCGTGGCTGACCTTATCCGTCGCCTTCGGTACGCTGCTGCTCACGGTGCTGCTGTGGATCGTTATCCCGAAAGGCTTCTTCCCACAGCAAGACAACGGCATTATTCAGGGCACCTTGCAGGCGCCACAATCGGTGTCCTACACCAGCATGGCGCAGCGCACCCGTGATGTGGCTTCGATCATCATGAAAGATCCGGCGGTGCAGAGCCTGACTTCGTTTGTCGGCGTCGATGGCACCAACGCAGCGCTGAACAGCGCACGCCTGCAGATCAACCTCAAACCGCTGAGTGAGCGTGACGATCGTATTCCTGCGGTGCAAAAACGGCTGCAACAGGAGATCGATAAGGTGCCCGGCGTCTCGCTGTGGCTGCAGCCGGTGCAGGATTTGACCATTGAGACCCAGGCCAGCCGCACGCCCTATCAGTTCACGCTGCAATCCGGCTCGCTGGAATCGCTGAGCACCTGGGTGCCAAAATTGCTGGCGCAATTAAACACTTTGCCAGAACTGCGTGATGTCAGCAGTGACTGGCAGGATCAAGGGCTCGAAGCCTTTATCCGTGTGGATCGTGACAGCGCCAGTCGCCTCGGCATCACCATGGCGGATGTGGATAACGCGCTGTATAACGCCTTTGGGCAACGTTTGATCTCCACCATCTACACTCAGGCCAACCAGTATCGTGTGGTGCTGGAGCAGAACAGTGAGGCTACACCGGGGCTGGCCAGTCTCGACGGCATTCGCCTCACCAGCAGCGGAGGCGGCAGCGTGCCGCTCAGCGCCATTGCCCAGGTGGAAGAGCGTCACGCCGCGTTAAGCATCAATCACCTCGATCAGTTCCCTTCCGCCACTTTCTCGTTTGACGTGGCCGAAGGCTATTCGCTGGGTGAAGCGGTGAAAGCCATCAGCGCAGCGGAAGATGAGGTGGGCATGCCCGCTGAGATGATGACGCAGTTCCAGGGCAGCACGCTGGCCTTTGAAGCAGCGCTCACCAGCACGGTGTGGCTGATTGTTGCCGCTGTGGTGGCGATGTATATCGTGCTCGGCGTGCTGTATGAAAGCTTTATTCATCCGATTACCATTCTCTCCACGCTGCCCACCGCGGGCGTTGGCGCGCTGCTGGCGCTGATGTTGAGCGGCAACGAGCTGGATATCATCGCCATCATTGGCATTATCTTGCTAATTGGTATCGTGAAGAAAAACGCCATCATGATGATCGACTTTGCGCTGGCCGCCGAGCGAGAACAAGGCATGGCTCCGCGTGAGGCGATTTATCAGGCGTGTTTACTGCGCTTCCGCCCGATTCTGATGACCACCCTCGCCGCGCTGCTCGGCGCTCTGCCGCTGATGTTGAGCACCGGCGTTGGCGCGGAGTTACGACGTCCGTTAGGGATTGCCATGGTCGGTGGTCTGGTACTGAGCCAGGTACTGACGCTGTTTACCACTCCGGTGATCTATCTGCTGTTCGATCGTCTGGCTCACGCCACGCGCCGTCGTTTTAAGCGCTCGGAGGCGCAGCCGTGAAGTTCTTCGCGCTGTTTATCCATCGCCCAGTCGCTACCACGCTATTGACGCTGGCGATAGCGCTGGCTGGGATTCTTGGCTTCCGCTTGCTGCCGGTGGCACCGCTGCCGCAGCTCGATTTCCCGGTGATTGTTATCACCGCCTCACTGCCCGGTGCGTCACCTGAGACCATGGCTGCTTCAGTGGCTACGCCGCTGGAACGTTCGCTTGGGCGTATCGCCGGGGTCAGTGAGATGACCTCCACCAGCTCACTCGGCAGCACGCGAGTGATTCTGGTGTTCGACTTCGATCGTGACATCAACGGCGCCGCGCGTGACGTGCAAGCCGCGATTAACGCCGCGCAAAGCCTGCTGCCCACCGGCATGCCGAGCCGCCCAACCTATCGCAAAGCGAACCCGTCCGATGCGCCGATCATGATCCTGACGCTGACCTCGGATATTTATAATCCCGGTCAGCTGTATGATTATGCCTCAACACAGCTGGCGCAGAAGCTGTCGCAAATTCAGGGCGTGGGCGATGTGACCGTCGGCGGCAGTTCGCTGCCTGCGGTGCGCGTCGATCTTAATCCACAGGCATTGTTCAACCAGGGCGTGTCACTGGATGCGGTGCGTACCGCCATCAGCAACGCCAACCAGCGCCGTCCTCAGGGCGCGATTGATGATGTGCAACAGCGCTGGCAAGTGCGCACTAATGATGAACTGCAAACCGCCAGCGAATACCTACCGTTAGTGGTGCATTACAACAACGGTGCCGCTGTCAGACTCAGCGATGTGGCTAATGTGCAGGACTCGGTACAGGACGTGCGCAATGCCGGGATGACTAACGGCAAGCCCGCGATCCTGTTGATTGTGCGTAAGTCGCCGGATGCCAACATCATCGAAACCGTGGATCGTATTCGTAGCGAAATGCCGCTGTTGCATGAGGTGATCCCGGCCGCTATCGATCTGCAAATTGCCCAGGATCGCTCCCCCACCATTCGTGCCTCGTTGCAGGAAGTGGAACAGTCATTAATCATCGCGGTGGCGCTGGTGATTCTGGTGGTGTTTGTGTTTCTGCGTGACTGGCGCGCCACGCTGATTCCGGCAGCGGCGGTGCCGGTTTCACTGATCGGCACCTTCGCCGCCATGTATTTGTGCGGCTTTAGCCTGAATAATTTGTCACTGATGGCGCTGACCATTGCCACTGGCTTCGTGGTCGATGATGCAATTGTGGTGCTGGAGAACATTGCGCGCCACGTTGAAGCCGGGATGAAACCGCTGCAAGCCGCGCTCACCGGCGTGCGCGAAGTGGGCTTCACCGTCTTGTCGATGAGCCTGTCGTTGATTGCCGTGTTCCTGCCGCTGCTGATGATTGGCGGCATCATTGGCCGCTTCTTCTCTGAATTTGCCATCACGTTATCAGTGGCGATCCTGATATCACTGTTTATCTCCATTACCCTGACGCCGATGATGTGCGCCTACCTGCTCAAACCCCAGGCAAAACGCAGCCAGCCGCGCACGCGTGGGTTTGCGAAAGTGATGTTAAGGGTGCAAAACGGCTACGCGCGCTCACTGGGATGGGTGCTCAATCACGCCATCTGGGTGCTGATGCTGCTGCTGGCCACGGTGGGGCTGACGGTGTGGCTGTTTATCTCGATCCCGAAAACCTTTATGCCCGAACAGGATACCGGTCGTCTTAACGGCTTTATCTCGGCGGACCAGAGCATTTCATTCCAGGCGATGCGCGGCAAATTGCAGGATTTCATGAACATTATCAAGGCCGATCCGGCGGTGGATAACGTCACCGGCTTTACCGGCGGTTCACGCACTAACAGCGGCTCGATGTTCGTCTCCCTGAAGCCGCTGTCAGAGCGCAGCGAAAGCGCACAGGAAGTGATTGCCCGCCTGCGCACCAAGCTGGCGAAGGAACCTGGTGCCAACCTGTATCTCAACGCGGTACAGGATATCCGCATCGGTGGCCGTGAATCTAACGCCAGCTATCAGTACAGCCTGCTGTCGGATAATCTCGCTGACCTGCGGGAGTGGGAGCCGAAAATCCGTCAGGCGTTTGCCGCTTTACCAGAGCTGGCAGACGTCAACTCGGATCAACAGGACAACGGCAGCGAAATGGACCTGACCTATGATCGCGAAAGCATGGCGCGCCTGGGCATTGATGTGTCAGCCGCCAATGCGCTGCTCAATAATGCTTTCGGGCAACGTCAGATTTCCACCATCTATCAGCCACTTAACCAGTACAAGGTGGTGATGGAAGTCGATCCGCGCTACACCCAGGATATCAGTGCGCTGGACCAAATGTTTGTGATTAACAGTGATGGCAAGGCGATCCCGCTGAGCTGGTTCGCCAAATGGCAGCCAGCCAACGCACCCCTGTCCGTCAATCATCAGGGCTTGTCCGCCGCGTCCACCATCTCATTCAACCTGCCGGAAGGGGTGTCGTTATCTCAGGCGTCTGACGCCATTGATCGCACCGTCACCGCGCTCGGCGTGCCTTCCAGCGTGCGCGGCAGCTTTGCCGGTACGGCGCAGGTGTTCCAGCAATCCCAATCGAACCAGCTTTACCTGATGCTGGCGGCGATTGCGGCGGTGTATATCGTGCTGGGGATTCTCTATGAGAGTTACGTTCATCCGCTGACGATCCTCTCGACGCTGCCCTCGGCGGGCGTCGGGGCGCTACTGGCGCTAGAGCTGTTTAATACGCCCTTCAGCCTGATTGCGTTAATCGGCATTTTGTTGCTGATTGGTATCGTCAAAAAGAACGCCATTATGATGGTGGATTTCGCGCTAGAGGCGCAGCGCAATGGCAATCTTTCCGCGCGTGACGCGATTTTCCAGGCCTGCCAACTGCGTTTCCGCCCGATTCTGATGACCACGCTGGCCGCGCTGTTTGGCGCATTGCCACTGGTGCTGACCAGCGGTGATGGCGCGGAGCTGCGCCAACCGCTGGGTATCACCATCGCCGGCGGGCTGGTGATGAGTCAGCTGCTGACGCTGTACACCACGCCGGTGGTGTATCTGATGATGGACAAGCTGAGCCGGCGTAGAAAAGCATTATTGATAACGGAATGATTGTGCTATACACGCTTGCTACATAGCACAAAACGAGTAAACTTTATCCCGTCACCATGAAGGAGGTTTCTATGTCTCAAGGTACTGTGTTTACCAGTAATCGTACGCAAAACGTGCGTATCCCAGCAGATGTTCGCTTCCCGGACAACGTGAAAAATGTCACGGTGCGTGCGATTGGCAAAGAACGCATTCTCACCCCCGTAGAAAGCGCCTGGGATAGTTTTTTCCTGGATGGCCCCAGCGTCAGTGATGATTTTATGAACGAGCGTGCTTCACAGGAGCAATCTGACAGGGAAGCGTTTTAATGCATCGTTACATGCTGGATACCAACATTGTCATTTACGTCATCAAACGCCGCCCGATTGAGGTTCTGGAACGTTTTAACGCCAATGTCGGGCGCATGGTCATCTCATCCATAACGCTTGCAGAACTCGTTCATGGCTCGGAGAAAAGCGCCTTTCCTGAAAGGAACCTACGCGTTATAGAAGACTTCATTTCTCGTCTGGACGTGCTCAATTATGACCAAAGAGCAGCCTTTCATTACGGCTCGATTCGCGCTGACCTCGAAAAGAAAGGTACCCCCATCGGTCTGAATGATTTGCACATTGCTGCACATGCGCGAAGTGAAGCGCTGACGCTGATTACCAACAACCTGCGCGAATTTTCGCGGGTGAACGGCTTAATCTGCGAAAACTGGCTTTAATACAACGGTACTCTCCATGAACTCGCAAAACGCCACCGTGCGCTGGCAACTGTGGATTGTCGCATTCGGCTTCTTTATGCAGTCGCTGGACACCACCATCGTGAACACCGCGATACCGTCCATGGCGCGCGACCTGAACGTCAGCCCACTGAATATGCATTCGGTGATTGTCTCCTATGTGCTGACGGTGGCCGTGACGCTGCCGATCAGTGGCTGGCTGGCTGACCGCTTTGGTGTGCGTAACATCTTCTTCTGCGCCATTGTGCTGTTCAGTATTGGTTCGGTGCTGTGTGCCTTTTCAACCTCGCTCGACCAACTGGTGATGGCGCGCGTGGTGCAAGGCGTCGGCGGCGCCATGATGGTGCCGGTTGGGCGCTTAACGGTGATGAAAATCGTGCCGCGCGAGCAGTACATGTCGGCCATGACCTTTGTCACCACCCCCGGCCAGGTCGGTCCCCTGCTCGGCCCGGCACTAGGCGGGATACTGGTGCAGTACGCTAGCTGGCACTGGATCTTCCTGATTAATATTCCGGTCGGAATTATCGGCGCTATCGCCACCCTGACGCTGATGCCGAACTACACCATGCAAACCAAACGCTTCGATTTCCTCGGCTTTGTGCTGCTGGCAGTGGGCATGGCGACATTGACCCTGGCGCTCGACGGGCAGCGCAGCACCGGAGGATCGCCGCTGCTGCTCGGCGCACTGATCCTGGTTGGCGTATTTTCCCTGCTGTTCTATCTGATGCATAGCCGCAACAATGATAACGCGCTGTTTAGCCTGAAACTGTTTGATAACCGCATCTATTCCATTGGTCTGCTCGGCAGTTTTACCGGCCGCATCGGTAGCGGCATGCTGCCGTTTATGTCCCCGATCTTCTTGCAAGTGGGCCTCGGCTACAGCCCGTTCCATGCGGGTTTAATGATGATCCCGATGGTGCTCGGCAACATGGGCACCAAACGCGTGGTGGTACGTATCGTCAATCTGTTTGGTTATCGTAATGCGTTGGTCGGTGCGACCGTTGCGTTGGCGCTGGTGGTGTTGCTGTTCCCCGCCGTCGCGTTAATGGGCTGGACCTGGGCGCTGCCGTTGGTGCTGCTGCTGTTAGGTATGGTCAATGCTATCCGTTTCTCCTCGATGAACACGCTGACGCTCAAAGAACTGCCCGATGACCTGGCGTCCAGCGGCAACAGCCTGTTGTCGATGATTATGCAGTTATCAATGAGTATTGGCGTCACCGTTGCCGGCTTGCTGCTTGGTGCCTTTGGGCACGGCGCGGTGACCGACAGCGCAGCCGCCCATCAAACCTTTATTTACACCTACCTGAGCATGGCCGTGATTATTCTCTTGCCCGCCCTGGTGTTCTGGCGCGTACCGAAAGATGTCAGTAAAAACGTCGATCTCAGAGGCAGGAGAAAAGCATGAAGCAGCCAGTCAAACTGGGCATTGGCGCCAAGCTGTTTATGGCGATTTTTTCCACCTGCATGCTGGTGATCATCACCATGCACTGGGGCGTGCGCCTCAGCTTTGAGCATGGCTTTGTCGATTACATCAAAAAGGGCAACGAGCAGCGCCTGACGCTGCTGAGTGATGCGCTGGCCGATCAGTATGAGCAGCATGGCGACTGGGATTTTCTGCGCAACAATGACCGGTTAATTTTCACCATTTTACGCTCGCTGGAACAAAACCCAGGCAGCAGTAACCAGCTGCCGCCGCACGGTTGGCGCACCCAGTTCTGGATCATCGATCAGCAATACAAAGTGCTGTCTGGCCCACGTTCACCGGTTCCGCCGGAGGGCACTCGGCGCAATATCACCACCAGCACTGGCAAAGTGGTGGGTTGGGTGATCGCTTCCCCCGCCGAGCGCCTGACGCGTAGCACCGATATCAACTTTGATCAGCAACAGCGGCAAACCAGCTGGATGATCGTCGCGCTTACCACACTACTGGCCGCACTGGTCACCTGGCTGCTGGCGCGCGGTTTACTGGCACCGGTGAAACGCCTGGTGGACGGCACCCACGAACTGGCTGCCGGGAAATTTACCGCGCGAGTGGAAGTCGGCAGCAGCGATGAGATTGGACAACTGGCGCGTGACTTCAACCAGCTGGCGAGTTCGCTGGAGAAGAATGAGAGTAATCGTCGTGCCTTTATGGCGGATATCTCTCACGAATTACGCACGCCGCTCGCCATTATGCGGGGTGAGCTGGAGGCGATGCAGGATGGTGTGCGTAAAATGACGCCAGAAGCCATTACCTCACTGCAAAGTGAAGTGGTGGTCTTGACGAAACTGGTGGACGATTTGCATCAGCTCGCCCTCTCCGATGCGGGTGCCCTCGCCTACCGCAAGCAGCCGGTGGATGTGGTGAATTTGCTGGAAGTCGTGGCTGGCAGCTTTAGCGAGCGCTATCGCAGCCGTGAGTTAACTCTCAATCTGGCGCTGCCCACCAAGGCGGAGAGCTTTGGCGATCCCGATCGCCTGATGCAACTGTTCACCAATCTGCTGGAAAACAGCCTGCGCTACACCGATGCCGGTGGCGAAACACGTATCAGTTTGCAGCAGCAGGATAATTACTGGCAATTACGCTTTGCCGACAGCGCCCCCGGCGTGGATGCTGAACATCAGGCACAACTTTTTGAACGTTTTTTCCGTGCCGAAAACTCGCGCAATCGCGCCAGCGGCGGCTCTGGATTAGGCTTGGCTATCTGTAAAAATATTGTGGAAGCACATGGCGGCAGCATTTCTGCGGATCACTCTGATTTAGGTGGGCTGCAAATCACGCTAAACTTGCCGTATGTTCCTCACCAGAAATAGCTTATGAGCCCGGATAATAACGATCCCCTGATCCTTGTTGTTGAAGATGAACCCAAACTGGCGCAGCTGATGATTGATTATCTGCAGGCGTCTAACTATCGCACGCACCACATTGCCGATGGCAACGAGGCGCTTAACTATGTCCAGCAATCCCCACCCGATTTGATGCTGCTGGACCTGATGCTGCCGGGTCGTGATGGTTTAACCCTGTGCCGCGAGATACGCCGTTTCTCTGAATTGCCGATCATCATGGTCACCGCACGCATTGAAGAGATTGATCGCCTGCTCGGATTAGAGATTGGTGCGGATGACTATATCTGTAAGCCTTTCAGTCCGCGTGAAGTGGTGGCACGAGTGAAAACCATCCTGCGCCGCGTGAAGCGTTCGCCAGAGGAAGCACAATTAGCCTCGCATCTGCAGATCGATGAAGGCCGTTTTCAAGCCAGCTGGCGCGAACAGCAGCTGGAGCTGACGCCTGCTGAGTTCCGCCTGTTAAAGACGCTGGCGCTGGAACCCGGCAAAGTGTTTTCACGCGAACAGCTGTTGAACCATCTCTATGATGATTACCGCGTGGTCACCGACCGCACCATTGATAGCCACATCAAAAATCTGCGGCGCAAGCTGGAGAGCCTGGATGCCGACCAACCGTTTATTCGCGCGGTGTACGGCATGGGATATCGTTGGGAAGCAGATGTTTGCCGCCTGCTGTAGCCCTTTTCACTGATCCAGATCAATTTACTCAGGGTGCGGGCCCGCCTACAATTCCCCACCTTTTGCAGGGCCGCTTAGCGCGGCCTCTGCACCTGCCATCCGTGATGGCATGCTGACCTGACATCAGTGAGAAATCCCCCATGTTTAAACCTGAACTCCTTTCTCCAGCGGGTTCGCTGAAGAATATGCGCTATGCCTTTGCCTATGGCGCTGATGCGGTGTATGCCGGGCAGCCCCGCTACAGCCTGCGCGTACGTAATAATGAATTTACCCACGAGGTGCTGGCGAAAGGCATCGAAGAAGCCCACCAGCTCGGTAAAAAATTCTATGTGGTCGTCAACATCGCGCCGCACAACGCCAAGCTGAAAACCTTTATTCGCGATCTGTCGCCGGTCGTGGCCATGCAACCCGATGCCCTGATTATGTCCGACCCTGGTCTGATCATGCTGGTGCGCGAAGCCTTCCCCGAGATGCCGATCCATCTTTCGGTACAGGCCAATGCCGTTAACTGGGCAACCGTGAAGTTTTGGCAGCAAATGGGGCTGACGCGGGTGATTTTATCGCGCGAGCTATCACTGGATGAGATCGCTGAAATCCGCCAGCAGGTACCCGAAATGGAGATCGAGATCTTCGTTCACGGTGCGCTGTGTATGGCTTACTCAGGGCGCTGCCTGCTGTCCGGGTATCTGAATAAACGCGATCCCAATCAGGGGACTTGTACCAACGCCTGCCGCTGGGAATACAACGTGGAAGAAGGCAAGCAGGATGAGATCGGCAATATCGTCGGTTTCCATCAGCCAATTGCCGTCCAGGAACCGACGCTTGGGATCGGCGCGACAACAGACCGCGTATTCCTGCTGGAAGAGAAAATGAAGCCCGGCGAGGTGATGAGTGCCTTTGAAGATGAGCACGGCACCTACATCATGAACTCTAAAGATCTGCGCGCGGTGGCGCACGTTGAGCGCCTGACGCAGATGGGCGTGCATTCGCTGAAAATTGAAGGGCGCACCAAATCGTTTTACTACTGCGCGCGCACTGCGCAAGTCTATCGCCGCGCCATTGATGATGCGGCGGCGGGGAAACCTTTTGATCCCGCGCTGCTGGAGACCTTAGAAGGGTTGGCGCATCGCGGCTATACCGAAGGTTTTTTACGCCGCCATACTCATGACAGTTATCAAAACTATGAGCAAGGGTTCTCGGTCTCAGAACGCCAGCAGTTTGTCGGAGAGTTTACCGGCGAGCGTCGCGGTGACTGGGCGCAGATTGCCGTTAAGAACAAGTTCTTACTGGGTGATTCGGTTGAGATTATGACGCCCGAAGGCAACCTGAACTGTACGCTGGAAACCATGCAGAATGATAAAGGTGCAGCGGTGGACGTGGCGCCAGGGGATGGTCATCGGGTGTGGATCCCGGTCCCCGAAGCGGTGGATCTGTCGTTTGCCCTGCTGCTGCGTAACTTCACCGATGGCAACAGCACTTACGATCCGCACGGAAAAAAGCGCACATAATGAAAAGAATGCAGCGAAGTTAGAACAGGATCACAGACCGCCGCTGCGCCTCGCTTTAGAATCCCGCCTGCTGCTAACGAGTAACAATAAACAGCAGGTAGTACCAGGAACCACCTCATTCACCCGCCCGGCTCCCCCGTGCGGGTTTTCTTTTTTCGTCGCCCGCCGATAAAGTTCCCCGCCCAGCTATGCTATAACCACTGCATCGTTTTTCGCCTCAAGGAACTGATTATGCAAAACAAACCGCTCACCCTGCTGATCCTCAATGGTAAAGGCGCTGGTAATGAAGATTTGCGCGCGGCGGTGAATACGCTGCGAGATGAAGGTTTCAATCTGGCGGTGCGTGTCACCTGGGAAAAAGGTGACGGCGACCGTTATGTTCAAGAAGCGGTAGATTTGCAGGCTGAAACCGTGGTGGCGGGCGGTGGCGATGGCACCATCAATGAAATTGCCACGGCTCTGGCCGCCATCGACGCTGAAAAACGTCCCGCACTGGGCATTTTGCCGTTGGGTACCGCCAATGATTTTGCCACCAGCGTCGGCATTCCGCCCGAAATGAAACCGGCGCTGCGCCTTGCTGTGTTAGGCAAAGCCAGCGCGATTGATTTAGCCCGCGTCAATGGCGATCGCTACTTCATCAATATGGCGACCGGGGGTTTCGGCACACGCATTACCACCGAAACCCCGGAGAAGCTGAAATCTGCGCTGGGCGGCGTCTCCTACTTTATTCACGGTTTGATGCGAGTCGATGCGTTGAAACCCGACAGCTGTGAGATCAGCGGCCCTGGCTTTAACTGGCAAGGTGATGCGCTGGTGATAGGCATCGGTAATGGCCGTCAGGCTGGCGGTGGGCAGAAGCTGTGCCCGGAGGCGTTGATCAATGATGGGCAACTCAATCTCAGCATCGTCACCGCGCAGGAGTTGCTACCAACCCTGCTGCATTCGCTGACGCGTAACGATGAGAACCCGAATATCACCACCGCGCAGTTGCAGTCATTAACTATCCGCTCACCGCATGAGATGACCTTTAATCTCGATGGCGAGCCGCTGACCGGCAGCGAGTTTGAGATTGAGGTGATGCCCGGCGCGTTGAGCTGCCGATTGCCACCACAGTGTCCGCTACTGGCTTAGTGACCTCGTGCGTATAAATGCGCATCCTACAAGGGTTCAGTTCTGTATTCGTAGGGTCGCCATTCATGGCGACCCATTTTTTTACACCGTCATCCAACGGCGTTCTGCCGCTGACACCGCTACCGCTTCCAGCACCTTCTGCACCTGCAAGCCTTCCGCGAAATCGGGCCACATGCGGTCGCCTGCCGCGATGCCATTGATCAAATCGCGGATCTCCACGGTTTTCTGATCGTTAAAACCAATACCATGACCCGCTGAGACACAGAAGTTGGCGTAATCAGGGTGCGCAGGCCCAGTAAGAATGGTTTTGAAGCCCTGACGTCCTGCCGGTTCATCATGGATATACAGCTCCAGCTCTGCCATGCGCTCCTGGGTGTAACGCAGCGTGCCTTTGGTACCTGTCACGACATAGGTCAGGCCCATTTTGCTGCCACAGGCGATACGTGAGGTTTCAAACACGCCGTGCGCGCCGTTCTTAAAGCGCAGCAGCGCACTGGCCTGATCCTCGTTTTCCACCGGAAGCAGGCGCGAAGGGTCTTTGGGATCGGGACGCTGTTTAATCACCGTCATCATATCGCCGCTGACTTCTTCGATATCGCCTACCAGGTAGTGCGCCATATTCACAATATGCGCCGCCAGATCGCCCAGCGCCCCTAATCCGGCCAGTGCTTTCTGACAGTGCCAGTCAAGCGGGGTTTCTGGACGCGCCAGATAATCTTCGTTGTGTGTACCGTAAAAGTGCACCACGTCACCAATTTCACCACGCGCAATGATTTCACGCGCCAGTTGGCTGGTCGGGTTTTTCATATAGTTAAAGCCGACCAGGGTTTTCACGCCGGCTTTCTGAGCTGCCTGCACCATCTCTTCGGCATCCGCCACCGACAGTGACAGCGGCTTCTCAGAATAGACGTGCTTACCGTGGCGAATCGCTTCCAGCGCCATCTCTTTATGCAGGAAGTTAGGCGCACAGATATCGACTACATCAATGTTGGGGTCGCGCACCAGCTCATGCCAGTCACCCGTTGAACGTGCAAAGCCAAAGGTTGCGGCTTGCTTTGCTGCCAGCTCCGGGTTTACCTCCGCCAGCATTTCCCGCACGATTTCCCCTTTCAGCGCAAACACCGTCGGTGCCTGAGCGTAAGCAATTGCGTGACAACGACCAATGTAACCACTGCCGATCATACCGATTCTGACTTTGTTCATGCTGCACCTGGCGTTATGGATGGAAATTGATCTGGAATATATGTTTCGCTTTTTCAGCCCACAACGGCGAAATGAAATATCTGTGATCATACATGCGAGGTATCTGACATAACCGACAAATCAGAATGTAATTTTGCATAGGATTGGTGATACGGATCACAACCAGTCTCGGATTGCGTGTAAGTTCGCACTCTGGCAGCCACTCAGGCGCAGGAATTGACGTTTTATTCAGCAATTGAAATAAATTGTGAAAAAGGGCTTTGACAAGCCCGAGCCTGCTCGTTACTATGCGCCCCGTTCCAAACAATTCCTCTGTAGTTCAGTCGGTAGAACGGCGGACTGTTAATCCGTATGTCACTGGTTCGAGTCCAGTCAGAGGAGCCAAATTTAGAGAAGCCCGCTTAAGGAAACTTAGGCGGGCTTTTTGCTTTTTAGAGTATTGCTACTAAAGCATTAGGCCAGAATGGCCTCCAGTCGAGCCAGCACCTCATATACGATAGCATCGGGTATACGTTCCAGCCGCTTTCCATTTCGGGCCCCCATATCAATGGTTCTGGGCTGGTCGCAGCGAATAACGCCCATCGTTTTTGTTCCTGCCCCTTCCAGTGAAACGGTGAAACCTGCCGTGCGAGCAAAGTTTCCGCCGCTGGTGATGGGAACAACAACGGGTAACCGGGTCAGCTTGTTAAACGATGCCTTCGATACGATAAGCACCGGACGTTTTCCGCTTTGCTCGTGGCCTGCAATCGGATCCAGTGAAACGAGCCAGATTTCCCCTCTGTCCATTTACAGGAGCTCCTTGCCCACCGCAGGAGCATCAATCCATTCCCGATCCTCTTCGCTCATTTCGGCGTGCGGATCGCACTGCGCCAGCAGCTCCTCAAGAGAATAATGAGGCCGTTTCTGCGGTTCAATAATCAGGCAGCCATTATTAATGGTCATGCCGACTTCGCTGTCCGTCGACAGCTCCAGCGTTTTGAGCACGGCGGGAGGAACCGCCAACATGATGGATCCGCCGACCTTTTTCAGGCGAGTGGTATACATAAAGCACCTCCTAATATTATATTTTAATATAACATCCATAGTAGGCCGTGCACAATTATTAATCAGATTCATGGTGATTTCCTTTTCGGATCAAAGCGTGAAAAATGCCGTAATCCATCTAAGGACAGCTCCGGCAGTTGTCAGAGGCGGCTTTACCAGCAAAACGGCGACCTTCCTGATACATCAGGCGCTTCTTTCAGGTCATGAAGCATTTCGACCAGGCGGGATCTTAGTGCGTAACCAAGAAGGCCGATAATAGAAAACTGTTTTTGTGGTTTAAAGGATTATGGCGATTCAGATAAACGAAATGCGAGGCGGCTTCCGTATCGGGACTGCGCCCGAGGAACATTAGAGATAGGGTTAAGGTCAGATTTTTCAGGCGCAATATCTAACGTTTTCGCAATCAATCTTTCGCCTTTGAGCCAACGGCGGGTAAGCTCATTTGCTAGCATGGAGGACGCCAGTCTTACCTGACGCGAAAGCGCTGATAGCGAATTGCCAAGTTTTTCAGCCTGGCGATAATGTCGGCAGGATGCCAGTCAGACTGCAACATGCTTTGACCTTCACGCCCTCGATAACTTCACGCCACCAGCAATACATAGCCAACGCGGTGCTTACCTCTTCGCTCTGTGACTGCCTTCACAACTCTTTAACGCCGACTTGTATGGTAGTATTGGTAAGCGTATTTTTTCATCATTGCTTTCCCGTTAATGCCAGCAGCACCGTTTAACGTACGCGCCGGCCAGGAGTAAATGATGAAAAGTGTCGTAATTGAACAACCGGGTGAATTAGTTTTAGCAGACCGCCCCCTGCCAACACCGGCCGCGGGTGAAGTGCGTGTCAAAGTGCAGTTTGCCAGCATCTGCGGTTCTGATGTGCATATCTGGCACGGTCATAATCCGTTTGCCAAATATCCGCGCGTCATTGGCCATGAGTTCTTTGGCCTGATTGATGCGGTAGGCGACGGTGTCGATGCTTGCCGCATCGGGGAGCGCGTGGCCGTTGATCCGGTGGTCAGCTGTGGTCACTGCTATCCCTGCTCCATCGGGCGCCCTAACGTCTGCAAAGAGTTGCAGGTGATTGGTGTGCATCGTGATGGCGGCTTTAGTGAGTTCGCCGTTGCCCCGGCTAAAAATGCTTTCCGTCTGCCCGCCGCTATTCCAGACAAACTCGCCAGCATGGTTGAACCCTTTACCATCGCTGCGAACATCACCGCTTTCCTGAAACCTCAGCCAAACGATGTGGCATTGATTTATGGCGCAGGCCCGATGGGGTTGACCGCGATTCAGGTGCTGAAAGGCGTTTATGGCGTGGCGCAGGTGCTGGTGGTCGACCGTCTGCCAGAGCGTCTGGCGCTGGCACAGGAAAATGGCGCTGACCGCGTATTCAATAACAGCGAGATCCCACTGGCAGCGCAGCTGGAAGGCATTCAACCCACGCTGATTATCGATGCTGCCTGCCATCCTTCTATTTTGGCTGAATCTGCTGCCCTCGCCTCCCCGGCGGCACGTATCGGGCTACTTGGCTTCTCTGGCGAGCCTTGCAGCATCACGCAGCAAGCGCTGACCAGCAAAGAGTTATCGCTGTTTACCTCGCGCCTCAACAGTCATCGTTTCCCGCAGGTGATTGAGTGGATGGAAAAAGGTCTGATCCAGCCTGAAAAACTGGTCACGCACTATTTCCCACTCGCAGAGATTGAACGTGCCATGACGTTGTTTGAAAAAGATCCCCGTACCTGCTGCAAAGTGATTCTCCAAATGGGTTGAGTTAATCTTCACACCAGGTGTCCTTAATGCCGGTGCGTACCCGCCGGCAAAACTAGAAAAACTATTAGGTCGGAGTTTGTATGCTTAAGAACCTACGCTGGACCCTCGTACTGCTGTTGTTCCTGGTTTATATGATCAACTACCTCGATCGTATTGCCCTGTCCCTGACTGTACCGCTGGTGGAAAAAGATCTGATGATCAACGCCGAGCAGTTCGGCATGATTTTCGGTAGCTTCTTCTTTGGCTATGCGCTGTTTAACTTTATTGGTGGCCTGGCGACCGATAAATTCGGCCCGACCATCGTGCTGGGCACCGCAGTCGGCATGTGGTCGCTGTTCTGCGGCATGACCGCGCTGGCCACCGGCTTCTGGTCGATGATGATTCTGCGCGTGCTGTTCGGCATGGCGGAAGGTCCGATTTGCGCCTCGGCGAACAAGGCCATCAACGGCTGGTTCCCGAAAAAACAGGCCGCAACCGCCATGGGCTTGCTCAGTGCCGGTTCCCCTCTGGGTGGTGCAGTCGCGGGCCCGATTGTTGGCTATTTGGCCCTGTCATTTGGCTGGCGTCCGGCGTTCGTGGTGATCTGCGTGATTGGTCTGGTGTGGATGGGCCTGTGGTTCTTCTTCGCGGCAGATAACCCGGCTCGCAGCAAAAAAGTGTCAGCTGAAGAACGCGCTCTGGTCGAAAAACTGAAAGCGGAAGAGCCTGCCGATGTGATCGATCCTTCAGGCAAAGCGCACGGCATGGGCTACTATCTGCGCCAGCCGATTATCCTGGTGACCGCATTTGCCTTCTTCTGCTACAACTACATCCTGTTCTTCTTCCTGAGCTGGTTCCCGGCGTATCTGGTGCAGGCGCATGGCTTGGATATTAAATCCATGAGTATCACCACCATGATCCCGTGGATTGTGGGCTTCGTTGGCCTGGCATTGGGCGGCTGGATCTCGGATAAAATCTTTAATATCACCGGAAAATTGCTGCTATCGCGCAAGATTGTGTTGGTAGTGTCACTGCTGGCGGCGGCGATTTGTGTGGCGCTGGCGGGTACGATTAAAGAAGTGAATTCGGCGGTGATCATGATGTCGATTTCCATCTTCTTCCTCTACATCACCGGCGCAATTTACTGGGCGATTATTCAGGACGTGGTGCACAAAAGCCGTGTCGGCAGTATCAGTGGCTTTATCCATTTAATCGGCAGCCTGTCAGGGATTATCGGCCCGATTGTCACCGGCTATATCGTGCAGCACACCGGTAAATTCGACAGTGCGTTTATTCTGGCGGGCTGTGTTGCCGGGATTGGCGCGATGTTAGTGCTGTTTGTGATTCGCAGCCCAAAGACCGCAGATAAACCCGTCTCCGCTTAACAGTTTGACCATAATGGGGCGCTCAGCGCCCCGTTTGCTAAAAGGAATTCCTATGTTAGAGCTTGATCGCCTTCCCGCCGACGTCCAACGCCCCGCTTATGACCGCAGCCAATTGAAAACCCGCATGGTGCATATCGGCTTTGGTGCCTTCCATCGCGCCCATC
Organism: Pantoea sp. EA-12; assembly: GCF_030053355.1. Lineage (NCBI taxonomy): Bacteria > Pseudomonadati > Pseudomonadota > Gammaproteobacteria > Enterobacterales > Erwiniaceae > Pantoea > Pantoea sp. EA-12. The sequence goes on from NZ_JASGBY010000002.1 coordinate 139,359, forward strand.
AGGCACTCGCCACCGATAAGCTGGCTGCGCAGGGGAGTGACTGGGGCTACTGCGAAGTCAATCTCAACAGCGGTGCACTGATTCAAGCCCTGCGTCAGCAAGACTTACTCTACACCGTGACCGAGATGGCGGATGACAGCCTGAATACTCGCGTGATTGGCGTGGTGACACAAGCGCTGCACGGCAAGGGGGATGGTATTGATGCGGTGATTGAAGCCATGAGCCAGCCTGACGTCGCCATCGTCTCGATGACCGTCACCGAGAAAGGCTATTGCTATATGCCGTCGAGCGGCAAACTTAACCCTGACCATCCCGATATCGTGCATGACCTTGAAAATCCGGAACAGCCGCGCTCGCTGCCGGGGCTGATTCTGGCCGCCATTATTCGCCGTCGCGCCCGCCATCTTCCCCCATTCAGCGTGATGTCCTGTGACAACATGCCGGAAAATGGTCACGTGACTCGCAATGTCATCACGCAACTGGCAGAACGCCTCAGCCCTGAACTGGCCGAGTACATTCACGCACATATCACCTTCCCTTCAACCATGGTCGACCGCATTGTGCCCGCGATGACCGATGCTGCGTTTGACGTGCTGGAAGCTCGCCTGGGCAGCAGCGACCCTGTTGCTGTCGAAGCCGAGCCGTTCTTCCAATGGGTGATTGAAGATAACTTCGTGAGTGGCCGTCCTGACTGGGAAAATGCTGGCGCGGAACTGGTCAGTGACGTACTGCCGTTCGAAGAGATGAAGCTGCGTATGCTGAATGGCAGCCACTCATTCCTGGCTTACCTCGGTTTCCTCGCAGGGTATGAACACATCAGCGATTGCATGGCCGATGCCCATTTCCGCACGGCAGCGCGCGCGTTGATGCTGCAAGATCAGGCCCCGACGTTGCGTACACAAGGCGTGGATTTAGTTGCCTACGCTGATTCACTGATTGCGCGTTACGAAAATCGTGCCATTAAGCATCGCACTTATCAAATCGCGACCGATGGCACTCAGAAGCTGCCGCAGCGCATGTTAGACAGCGTGCGCTGGCATCTGCGTAATGGCACCTCATGCGATTATCTGCTGCTGGGTGTCGCGGGCTGGATGCGTTATGTCAGCGGCGTAGATGAGCAAGGCCAGCCGATTGAGATTCGCGATCCGCTTAAAGAGCAGTTGGCAAGCATTGTGGCTCACAGTGAAGAGGGTGCAGAACGCGTAAAAGCGCTTATCGGCCTGAAAGCGGTGTTCGGCGATGACCTGCTGCACCACAGCGCCTTTGTTGCACGCGTCACAGAACTCTATCAGCAACTTGCGATGCAGGGTGCACGCGCTACTGTACATGCCTTGGTGGCACAGGCATAAGCGCCTTCACAAATGTGTAGCGCAGATGCAGCGTGCTGATTAGACTGAACCTTTCTCATCGGGCTGGCTTGCGCCAGCCGTAATACGGATATTGCTGCATGTCGATTGCCTATACCATAACCACCAGCGAACCCGTCAATCAGCAGATCTATCGCTATTTGCGCAAAGATATCGTCACCTGCGCCATTCATCCGGGCTCATTGCTGTCGGAAAAAGAGGTGTCCGCACGTTTTAACGTGTCACGTCAGCCGGTACGCGAGGCCTTTATCAAGCTGGCGGAAGCCGGTCTGGTTCAGGTGCTGCCGCAGCGCGGCACTTTTGTGCGCAAGATTTCTGCACAGCGCGTGGCGGATGGGCGCTTTATTCGTGAAGCGGTCGAAATCGCCGTGGTGCGTCGTGCTGCACAGGAGATGAGCCCCACGGGCCTGATGGCGCTGGAGCATAATCTTCAGTTACAACGCTTAGCCGCGGAGCGCCAGGACAGCCAGGCATTTTTAACTCTGGACGATGAGTTTCACCGCCTGATTGCCGAGGGAATTAACTGCCTGCTGGCATGGGAAACGGTGGAGAATATCAAGGCCACCATGGACCGCGTGCGCTTCCTGACGCTGAGTGAAGTGTCCCCGCCGGAGAGTTTGATCCAGCAGCATGAAGATATCTATCGCGCGTTGAAAGCCAAAGACGTTGAGGCGGCAGAGAGCGCCATGCGCCGCCATCTGCAAGAGATGATTTTGACCATTACGCCAATAGCTGAACGCAATAGCGAGTGGTTTGAAGCGCCTTAGGTTTTAGGTCGACTATCGGATTAAACCGTTAGCGGCGCTGGCAGTTCGCGGGCGGCCAGCGCACAGGCCTTGGGAGCATACATCAGTATGTGACCAAGGACGCGCACTGCCCGCCTGCGAAATGGCAAGTAAGCCAGGTTTAATTACGCGATCGTCACATCTTTCGACAAATAAACATCCTGCACCGCATTAATCAACTCAACACCTTCCTTCAGCGACTTCTTAAACGCCTTACGGCCCAGAATCAGCCCCATACCGCCCGCACGTTTGTTAATCACTGCCGTACGCACCGACTCTGCCACGTCGGTGGCACCTGCCGAAGCACCGCCGGAGTTAATCAACCCTGCACGTCCCATATAGCAATTCGCCAGTTGGTAGCGCACCAGATCGATCGGGTTCTCGGTGGTCAGTTTGCTGTAAACCCGATCGTCGGTATGACCGAAGTTCACCGCCTTGTAACCACCATTATTCTCCGCCATTTTCTGCTTCACGATATCCGCGCCAATGGTGGCGGCCAGATGGTTCGCCTGGCCCGTTAAATCGGCGCTGGCATGGTAATCCACGCCATCTTTCTTGAAATCATTGTTACGCAGATACGCCCACAGCACCGTCACCATGCCGAGTTCGTGCGCGCGCTCAAAGGCCGCTGAGATCTCTTCGATCTGACGACGTGATTGCTCAGAGCCGAAGTAGATGGTTGCACCCACCGCGACAGCACCCAAGTTGAATGCCTGCTCTACGCTGGCATACAGCGTCTGGTCATATTGGGTCGGATAACTCAGCGTTTCGTTATGGTTGAGCTTGACCATAAACGGAATGCGGTGCGCATAGCGGCGCGACACCGATGCCAGAACCCCATAGGTTGACGCAACACAGTTACAGCCGGCTTCAATCGCCAGTTCAACGATATTCTTAGGATCGAAATAGGCCGGGTTGGCAGCAAATGAAGCACCCGCCGAGTGTTCAACACCCTGGTCGACCGGCAAAATCGACAAATAGCCGGTCCCTGCCAGACGTCCGGTGTTGTATAGCGTTTGCATGTTGCGTAACACAATAGGAGAACGATTGTTGTCGATCATGACACGATCAACATAATCCGCGCCGGGTAAATAAAGGCTGTCCGCTGGAATAGTCATGCAGCGATGTTGAAGAAGGGTGTCCGCTTCTTTGCCCAATAACTGTACGATGTCCGTCATGTTGGCTCCTGAATAAATGGCTGGATGGGAACCGGCACCTGCCGATTCGCCCCCAACAGCCTGGACCGAAAAGCGCCAGGCTGGCAAATTGCTGACACCATTTTTCAGACGGATACGCAGTGAAAAAGCGGCAATCTGGCGTTACGCCCTACCACCATTGATGGAAATGGTGCACCGGCCCAATGCCCTTCCCGACTTCCAGTGAATCGGCATGCAGTAGCGCCTGCTGCAGCCAGGCTTTGGCCTCTTCTACCGTATCTGACCAGTTATCATGACGAGGGCGCAACGCCGCCAGCGCCGCCGAGAGCGTGCAGCCCGTGCCATGGGTATGTCGCGTATTGACGCGCGGGGCAGTGAAGCGCTGACGTCCTGCACGTGTAATCAGCCAGTCTGGGCTTTCGGCATCACTCAGATGGCCGCCCTTCATCAGCACCGCTTCGCAGCCGAGATCCAGCAGCGCATCGCCCTGCATCAGCATGCTTTTCTCATCCTGCGCCATATCGCGGCCCAGCAGCGTTGCCGCTTCCGGCAGGTTCGGCGTGATTAACGAGACGTGCGGCAGCAGTAACTCTCGCACGCTTGCCACCGCATCGGGTGACAGCAGCGGATCCCCACTTTTCGCAATCATCACCGTATCCAGCACTACATACGGCAGGCTAGCGCGTTTCAGCCGCTGCGCGACCACTTCAACAATCGCAGTTTCAGACAGCATACCGATTTTGGCGGCATCGATGCGCACATCGTCCAGCACCGAATCCAGCTGCGCGCCAACAAAATCCGGTTCAATACGATACACCGACTGCACGCCACAGGTATTCTGCGCCACCAGGGCGGTGATCACGCTGGTGCCGTAAGCGCCCAATGCGGAGAAGGCTTTGAGATCGGCCTGAATACCCGCGCCACCGCTTGGATCGGTGCCAGCAATAGTTAAAGCATTGATGCGTTTCATGCCGCTACCTCCAGAGTCCAGAGTCCATCGAGGAAAGCAGCGACAAAGCTGCCGGGCCCCTGCACCTGACGTGCAGCCTGCTCACCCGCTAATGACATCACGCGGCACGCCGCTGCAATGTGCTGCAGGCGCTCGCCTGGCAAGCTGGCGAAAGCAGCAACCACCGCAGACAGTGCACAACCGGTGCCGACCACACGCGTCATCAATGGGCTACCACCAGGGATCGCCAGCGTGCTTTTACCGTCAGTGACGTAATCAACTTCTCCGGTTACCGCGACAACGGTTTGATATTTCTGCGCCAGTTGCTGGGCTGCGCTCAGCGCGGCATCCGCTTGATGCACGCTATCCACGCCACGCCCTCCAGCCGCTTGATTGGCCAGCGCAAGGATTTCAGAGGCGTTGCCACGAATCGCGGCGGGTTGCAGGCCAAGCAGCTGTTGGCAGAATTCGGTGCGCAGTGATAATGCGCCCACTGCCACCGGATCGAGCGTCCAGGGTGTGCCTGCTTTCTGCGCGGCCTGCACGGCGGCTAACATCGCATCGCGGCGGTCGCGGGTTAAGGTACCCACATTGATCAGCAACGCATCCGCGAAACCAGCAAATTGGGCCGCCTCTTCTGGGTCAATCACCATCGCCGGAGACGCCTGTAATGCCAGCAGCACATTGGCGGTGAAGGTTTGCACCACGTCGTTGGTCATGCAGTGCACCAACGGGGATTGCTGCCGCAGTAAGTGCAGGGATTGCGCGAGCTGCGCAGTGGAGAGTATTTCAGGCTGGTGTGTCATAAGGCTCCCAACCGGCGATCAAGAAGGCGAATGCGGTCAGGCATCTGACTTCCCTACGCTGGCATTATCCAGATCAGGTCAGCGGGTGTATCTCAGCCCTGTTTACAGGGGCACCCCGAGTCATGGCATGCAGAACATGCCGACGACAGGATAAGCGCAGTCGCGCAGGTTGTAAATTGTGGTTTGTGTGGTTTGTGCGGTGAGTGAGAATAATTGCGCCACATCAAAATATAAAATATTCATCCTCCATCAATAAAATAAACATCACCCGCAAGATCAATAACTGAAAATATATCCGCTTAATGTATTCATGCCTTTTTTAATCTACATAGGCAAAAACGAGGTAATTAAGATAATCAATACCACTAATTGATTAGCATCAACGCCTGACATCCCATAAAACGGCCTAATCCCCCTCCGGACTTGAAGACAGACTCTGCACACCCAATTCCGGGATCGAAAATGAACCTAAAGTTATTCAGCTTTATTCCGCACGCACATCGTTGGCATCAGATTCGCATTTCCCGTAAAGGGGCTATTTCCCCTGGTGGTCGCCACTATTTTTCGACGCACATTGAAGCGCAGTGTAAAGGGTGCGGAGAGCAAATACACAAAGTGTATTACCGTGATATTAGCGATGCTGAAGCGCGCCGCTGGCTGGGATAATCATCGGGCAAAAAAAAGCCCCGCAACACAAGGTGCGGGGCTGCTGCGTGGCTATCGCAATAAAACTTATTCAGCCGGTTGGGTGCGGATCAGGTAATCAAAGGCGCTGAGTGAGGCTTTGGCGCCTTCACCGCTGGCAATGATGATCTGCTTGTACGGCACCGTGGTGCAGTCACCGGCCGCAAACACGCCTTTCAGGCTGGTTTCGCACTTGGCATCGATGATGATCTCACCCATTTTGTTGCGTTCCACTGCGCCTTCGAGGAAGGTGGTGTTCGGCAACAAACCAATCTGCACGAAGATGCCGCTCAGCGCGATCTCGTGGCTGGTCTGGTTGTTACGATCGATGTAGCTCAAGCCGGTCACTTTGCTGCCGTCGCCTTTCACTTCGGTGGTCTGTGCATTCAGAATCACATCGACGTTTTTCAGGCTACGCAGTTTGTCCTGCAGCACTTTATCGGCACGCATTTCGCTGGCAAATTCCAGCAGCGTCACGTGCTCAACCAGACCGGCCAGATCGATCGCCGCTTCCACACCAGAGTTGCCGCCGCCGATCACCGCCGTGCGCTTGCCTTTAAACAGCGGGCCGTCACAGTGTGGGCAGTAGGTGACGCCTTTGGTGCGATACTGCTCTTCACCCGGCACACCCATGTTGCGCCAGCGTGCGCCGGTGGCGATGATGATGCTGCGCGATTTCAGAACCGCGCCAGATGCGGTTTCAATCGCGTGCAGACCGCCCTCTTTCGCAGCAGGAATCAGCTTGATCGCGCTCTGGGTATCGATCACGTCAACATCGTAGTCATCCACGTGAGCACGCAGTGAACCAGCCAACTTCGCGCCTTCAGTTTTTTGCACTGAGATGTAGTTTTCGATATCAACGGTGTCGAGCACCTGGCCACCGAAACGCTCGCCCATCAGGCCAGTGCGGATACCTTTACGTGCAGAGTAAATCGCTGCCGCTGCGCCCGCTGGGCCGCTGCCGACGATCAGCACTTCATAGGCATCACGCTTGTTCAGCTCTTCGGCTGCACGTTTCTCAGCGTTGGTATCCACTTTGCCAACGATTTCCGCCAGGCTTAAACGGCCCTGACCAAACTCGGTGCCGTTAAGGAATACGGCAGGCACACCCATCACGTTACGTTCGGTGATTTCGTTCTGGAACATGCCGCCGTCGATGGCGGTGTGGCTGATGCGCGGGTTGAGGATCGCCATCAGATTCAGTGCCTGCACCACGTCAGGACAGTTGTGGCACGACAGTGAGTAATAGGTTTCGAAATGCAGGTCAGTGTCCAGAGCGATGACTTGCTCCAGCAGACTCTGTGACTCTTTCGACGGGTGTCCACCGGTCTGCAACAGTGCGAGGACCAGTGAAGTAAATTCGTGACCCATTGGCGAACCGGCAAAGCGTGGGCCGCTCTGGCTGCTAGGGTTAGTGATCAGGAAAGAGGGTTTACGAACCGGACGATCATTCTCTTCACGGAAGCTGACTTTTTCTGACAAGCTCGCGATATCGGTCAGCAGAGAACGGATCTCCGCAGATTTTGCGCCATCATCCAGTGTGGCAATCAACTCAACCGGTTTCGTTAATTTCTCAAGGTAAGCCTTGAGCTGTGTTTTTAAATTGGTATCGAGCATAGTGAGTTCCTGTCAAGAAAATCGGGTGCCGTAGCACCCGATTGAGAAAGATCGAATGGCTGGGTGTGGCTTAGATTTTGCCAACCAGGTCCAGAGATGGAGCCAGTGTTGCTTCGCCTTCTTTCCATTTAGCCGGGCACACTTCACCTGGGTGAGAAGCCACGTACTGAGCCGCTTTCAGTTTGCGGATCAGGTCAGATGCGTCACGGCCAATGCCTTCAGCGGTGATTTCGATAGCCTGGATGATGCCCTGTGGGTCAACAATGAAGGTACCACGGTCAGCCAGACCTTCGTCTTCACGCATGATTTCGAAGTTACGGGTCAGTGCGCCAGTTGGGTCACCGATCATCGCGTATTTGATTTTTGCGATGGTTTCGGAAGAACCGTGCCAGGCTTTGTGGGTAAAGTGCGTGTCAGTAGAAACGGAGTAAACGTCTACGCCCATTTTCTGCAGTTCTTCGTGATGGTCTGCAACGTCACCCAGTTCGGTAGGGCATACGAAGGTGAAGTCAGCCGGGTAGAAGAAGAAAACACTCCATTTACCTTCAACGTCTTTCTCGGTTACATCGATGAATTCGCCGTTTTTGAACGCTGCGTTTTTGAATGGTTTGATTTTGGTATTAATGATGGACATGGTGACCTCCGTTAAAAGATGTGATGCAAGTTACAGTTTTTCCGGGCCAACTTCTAATATGCAGTCGTTATCAATTAGATAATCAAAAGCTATCAAAGCGCTGATGCCTGATTCCATGCGGCTTGCCGCGGCATTCTACACAGAAACCCCGCTGATTTGACAGGGTTTATCTTTTTCCGGTGCGACAACTATTTTAAAAGAGCGATTACCATCTGTAGCGGCGCGATTTATCGCGCAGGGGTAAAACCACTGTGTTGCTGACATATGCGCGATGAATCGCGCCGCTACGATTATCTTGGCGATGTGCAGCCTGAAGAGGTGAGAAAGTTTGAGGGAGAGTGACGTGAAAATTCGTTTTTTTGAGGAAGCCGACCGCCCTTTTCTGCGCACGCTATTTCTAGCTGCGCGCCGTCGCAACTGGACGTGGCTGGATGGCGATGAGTGGCAGCTGGAGGATTTTGATGCGGTGATCCTCGGCGAAACCGTGTTGGTTGCAGAGCTTGAAGGTCATCGCGTGGGGTTTGCCGGCATACTGGATAACGACAACTTCCTGCACAGCCTGTATGTCGATCCCGATTTTCAAGGGCGCGGCGTGGGGAGTGCATTGCTGGAGCACGTGCAACAGCGTTTCACCTCAACTGGCGCATTGAAATGTCTGATGCAGAATCAAGCAGCCCAGACTTTTTATCTGAAACACGGCTGGCAGCGTGAAGCGGTAGGCGAGAGCGATCAGGGAAAATATGTGCTGATGCATTTTCCGCTGGCGACACGCGCCAGCAGAAAATCAGCAGGTTAAACCGCGCGGAAAGCGATATCCGCCGGTATCACTTCACCCTGCCAGTAAAGCTGTGCGGCGACGCGCCCGGCTAAATGGCGATAGAGTGCCGTGAACTCGCTGTCTGGACGGCGGATCACCGTTGGCTCACCATCATCCAGATCCTCACGCAGATTAATATGCAGCGGCAACTGCGCCAGCAAGCGCGTGTGGTAATCCGCCGCCAGTTTCTGTGCGCCGCCGGTGCCGAAAATCGGCTCGTGGTGGCCGCACTCGCTGCAGATATGAATGCTCATGTTCTCCACCACACCCAGCACTGGCACGCTGACTTTTTCAAACATCACAATGCCTTTGCGTGCATCAATCAGCGCGATGTCCTGCGGCGTCGTCACCACCAGCGCACCGGTGACCGGTACGTTTTGCGCCAGGGTTAACTGAATATCACCGGTGCCTGGCGGCATATCTAAAATCAGGTAGTCGAGATCCGGCCACATCGTCTCATTGAGCAGTTGCATCAAGGCTTTGCTGGCCATCGGGCCGCGCCACACCATGGCATTTTCATCAGTAACCAGATAACCAATCGAATTGGTCGCAAGGCCATGAGCCATGATCGGTGCCATATGGGTACCATCCGGCGAGGTCGGACGTTGGCTCTCGGTGCCGAGCATATTGGGAATGGATGGCCCGTAAATATCCGCATCGAGGATCCCGACGCGTGCGCCTTCCGCCACCAGCGCCAGCGCCATATTCACCGCGGTGCTGGATTTACCCACGCCCCCTTTGCCGGAGCTTACCGCGATGATATTTTTCACCCCGGTGGCGCCAGGGTGATTCTTCACGCGTTTCAGCGTGGCGATGTCATGGCGCAGCCGCCAGTCAATCGCGCTGGCATGGGTCAGACGCAGCAATTCAGCGCTGGTTTGCGCCTTTAATTCTTCAAAGGCACTGGCCCAGGCAAACGGCATCACCAGTTCGATATGCAGTTTGCCATCCAGCAGCGCCACATGACGCAGTGCTTTGAGGGTTGTCAGATTGTGATGCAGTGTCGGATGTTCAAAGTCGCTCAGCACGCCGATAACCACAGCACGCAACGCTTCGGGTGAGTGATGTTCCCGGGATTGTGAAGTCATCCCAACTCCTTGTCTTTTCATAACGCCAAATCACGGCGGTGTGTCTTCAATAATATCAGATGCCGTGCAGTTGTGTTTACGCCAGAGGGTGCTTCGGTTAACATCTAAGCCCGATTTTTTTCTTACGGAACGCTACGCAAACTATGACTCATGTCGCTAAAAAAATTCTGGTAACGTGCGCACTGCCGTACGCCAACGGCTCTATCCATCTTGGTCATATGCTTGAACACATTCAGGCTGACATTTGGGTCCGTTACCAGCGAATGCGTGGCAATCAGGTTTACTTCATCTGTGCCGACGACGCCCACGGCACGCCTATCATGCTGAAAGCTCAGCAGCTTGGCGTTGCGCCTGAGCAGATGATCGCAGAGATGAAGCAGGAACATGAAACTGACTTCGCCGGTTTCGACATCAGCTATGACAACTATCATTCGACGCACGGTGACGAAAACCGCCAGCTGTCCGAGCTGATTTACGGCCGCCTGAAAGAAAACGGTTTCATTAAGAACCGCACTATTTCACAGCTGTACGATCCCGAGAAAGGCATGTTCCTGCCCGATCGTTTTGTCAAAGGCACCTGCCCGAAATGTAAGTCACCGGATCAGTATGGCGATAACTGCGAAGTGTGCAGCGCGACCTACAGCCCAACCGAGCTGATCGATCCAAAATCCGTGGTCTCTGGTGCGACACCGGTATTGCGTGATTCTGAGCACTTCTTCTTCGACCTGCCGTCATTCAGCGCGATGTTGCAGACCTGGACCCGTTCAGGTGCGTTGCAGGAGCAGGTTGCCAACAAGATGCAGGAGTGGTTCGATTCTGGCTTGCAGCAGTGGGATATTTCTCGTGATGCCCCTTACTTCGGCTTTGAAATTCCAGGTGCGCCGGGCAAATATTTCTACGTGTGGCTGGATGCGCCAATCGGTTATATGGGTTCATTTAAGAACCTGTGTGACAAGCGCGGCGACATCGATTTCGACGAATTCTGGAAGAAAGATTCCTCTACCGAGCTGTATCACTTCATCGGTAAAGACATCGTTTACTTCCACAGCCTGTTCTGGCCAGCGATGCTGGAAGGTAGCAACTTCCGCAAACCGACCAACCTGTTTGTTCACGGTTATGTGACGGTGAACGGCGCGAAGATGTCCAAATCACGTGGCACCTTCATCAAAGCCAGCACCTGGCTGCAACACCTGGATGCTGACAGCCTGCGTTACTACTATGCGGCGAAACTCTCTTCACGTATCGATGATATCGACCTGAATCTGGAAGATTTCGTGCAGCGCGTGAACGCGGATATCGTCAATAAAGTGGTAAACCTGGCGTCACGCAACGCGGGCTTCATCACCAAGCGCTTCGGCGGCAAACTGTCGAGCGAACTGGCCGATCCAGCGCTGTATCAGACCTTCGTTGATGCGTCAGAGAAGATCGGTGAAGCCTGGGCAAGCCGCGAATACAACCGTGCCATCCGCGAAATCATGGCGCTGGCCGACATTGCTAACCGCTATGTTGATGAGCAGGCACCGTGGGTGGTGGCGAAACAGGAAGGCCGCGATGCTGATCTGCAAGCGATCTGCTCCATGGGGATCAACCTGTTCCGCGTGTTGATGACCTGGCTGAAACCGGTGCTGCCATCGCTGAGCGCGCGTGCTGAAGCTTTCCTGCAAAGCGAACTGAGCTGGGATGCGATTGCGCAGCCGCTGCTGAATCATGATGTTGCCCCGTTCAAAGCGCTGTACGGTCGTATCGAAATGGCGAAAGTTGAAGGGTTGATTGAGGCGTCTAAAGAGGACGCGGCAGCAGCGAATAAGCCTGCGGTCACCGGTCCTCTGGCTGATGCACCGATTGGTGACACCATCACCATCGACGATTTTGCCAAGGTCGATATGCGCGTCGCGCTGATCGAGAAAGCCGAGCTGGTTGAAGGTTCTGACAAGCTGCTGCGCCTGGAGCTGGACCTCGGCGGCGAGAAGCGCCAGATCTTCTCCGGCATTCGTGCGGCTTATCCTGATCCGTCGGTGCTGGTCGGTAAGATGACCATTATCGTCGCTAACCTTGCCCCACGTAAGATGCGCTTCGGCGTGTCGGAAGGCATGGTGCTGTCCGCGGGCTCAGGCGGTTCAGACCTGTTCGTGCTGTCAGTGGATAGCGGTGCGAAGCCGGGTATGCAGGTTAAGTAAGGGGGGGATTCCCTCACCCTAACCCTCTCCCGCAAGCGGGAGAGGGAACCGTTTTCAGCGAGAATTTAAAAAAGTATTCAACCTTATACATCTAGCTAGCCTGAGTCAGGTTACGCACCCATTTTAAGAATTGCTCAGTCGGCCCCCTCGCCCGCTTGCGGGAGAGGGAACCGTTTTTAGCGAGAATTTAAAAAAGTATTCAACCTTATACATCTAGCTAGCCTGAGTCAGGTTACGCACCCATGTTGAGAATGGCTCAGTCGGCCCCCTCGCCCGCTTGCGGGAGAGGGCTGGGGTGAGGGCAGCAAAACGCACTACTCCCGCAAAATCAGACACCGATAAATCTCCTCCATTACCGCATCAAATTCCCCCATCACCTGATTATTCCAGAACCGAATTACGCGCCAACCACGCTGCTGCAAATATGCTGTACGCTTCTCATCGTACATGCGTGCCAGTTCCTCGCCATGTTGTCCACCATCCAACTCCACAATCAGCAATCGTTCAATACAGGCAAAATCAACAATATAGATTCCAACTGGATGCTGACGACGAAACTTTGCCCCGCAGAAATTACGGTTGCGAAGAAATCGCCACAGACGATATTCCGTTTCTGGCATCGTCTGACGCAACGCCCTCTGCCTCTCTGTCTGTCCTTTCATGACGACCTCCTTGAAGAGGTCGCAGCTTACGCGGGTAAATCCCGCCCACAAGCATTAGCTGCACAAGCTGGAATTTGCATTCCAGTGTGATCGCTAGCACGCTAAACGCTTAATGCGTATGATGAAGCGCGATGAAAACAGGAGCCTGACATGCCCGCCGTGCTAACTGCTTGCTGGCGCTACCTACGTGCCTTTGTGATTATTTATGCCGCGCTGTATGCCGGAAATGGTGTTGCTGCCCTACTCCCGATCACCATTCCGGGGAGCATCATTGGCATGCTCTTGCTGTTCAGCTTGCTGGCGCTGCAAATCCTGCCGGTTGAGTGGGTCAAACCTGGCTGCTATCTGTTGATCCGCTATATGGCGCTGCTGTTCGTCCCCATCAGCGTGGGCGTAATGGGTTATACCGATATTCTCAGTGCCCAATTTGGGCCCATTGTGGTTTCCTGTTTTGTCAGTACGTTTTTGGTGCTGTTGATTGTCGGCATCAGCGCGGAGCGTCTGCAACGTCCGCAGGAGCAGCCGCATGACTGACGCATGGTGGTCGCTACCGCTTACCCTGGTGGCTTATCTGTTGGCGCGCAAGCTGGCAGCAAAAATCAATATTTCCATCATTAACCCATTACTGGTGGCGATGGCGATCGTGATTCCCATTCTGCTGCTCACGCATATCCCTTACACGCGCTATTTCGCTGGCAGTGCACTGCTGAACCAACTGTTGCAACCGGCCGTGGTGGCACTGGCATTGCCGTTGTATGAGCAGATGCATCAAATACGCGCGCGCTGGAAAACTATCATCAGCGTGTGTTTTATCGGTAGCATCACCGCGATGGTATCAGGCACCGCTATCGCGTTGTGGATGGGGGCTACGCCAGAAATTGCCGCCACCATCATGCCTAAATCGGTCACCACGCCAATTGCCATGGCGGTGTCCGGCTCGCTGCACGGCATCCCGGCCATCAGTGCTATCTGCGTGCTGATTGCCGGTGTGCTGGGTGCGGTGTTCGGCCATATGTTGCTCAACCTGTTTAACGTGCGCAGCAAATCTTCACGCGGATTGGCGATCGGCAATGCATCCCACGCGTTAGGCACGGCACGTGCAGCGGAGATCGATTATCAGGAAGGGGCGTTTAGTTCGCTGGCATTGGTGATTTGCGGCATCATTACTTCACTACTGGCACCGTTTCTGTTCCCAATGCTGATGCACTGGTTTGGCTAAAACTTTGCGAGAGATCTCGCAAAGTTGAAACTACTCAATCAGCTTACATTGTCATAGCGACATAGATCACATATAACCCCTCAGACGGCGCATCGCCGTTAACGCGTTTATGAGGTCATCACATCATGCATCCACGATTTACTGCTGCTTTTTCTGCCCTGCCCGCTTCGTTACAAGCGGCGATCCAACCGCTGCTGGATTCGGTTGATTTTCAGGGCGTACTCCGCCCGCAAGATGTGGCGCACCTGAAGCAGGAAACCGGTCTGGATGAGGATGCGCTGGCGTTGGCGCTGCTGCCGATTGCAGCATGCTGTGCAGTCGCCACTGTCTCCAATTTCAACGTGGGGGCGATTTCGCGCGGTGTGAGTGGTCACTGGTACTTTGGTGCCAATATGGAGTTTGAGCATGCTCCGCTGCAACAGACTGTGCATGCCGAACAAAGCGCCATCACCCACGCCTGGCTGCACGGTGAAGAAAAGCTGGATGCCATCACCGTTAACTACACGCCTTGCGGCCACTGCCGTCAGTTTATGAATGAACTGAATAGCGGTACGGCTATCCGCATTAGTTTACCGGGGCGCGCTATCAGCACGCTGGGTGACTATCTGCCTGATGCCTTTGGCCCGGCGGATTTGAACATTACCGAGCGTCTGCTCACACCAATTAATCATGGCTTTAAAGCCGAAGGCGATACGCTGCAGCAGGCGGCGATTGAGGCGCTCAATCACAGCCACGCCCCTTACAGCCAAAGTTTTAGCGGCATTGCACTGCGCAGCCAAAGCGGCAAGATTTTCCGTGGTCAATATGCCGAAAATGCGGCATTTAACCCTAGCTTGCCGCCATTGCAGGCCGCGCTGATTATGATGAACATGAGCAATGAACCCCTTGATAGCGTGCAACAGGCGGTACTGGCCGAGTGTCAGGGCAGCACATTGAGCCAGTTTGATGCCACGCGCTCGACGCTTGCGGCCTTGGGCTGTGAAGATTTCTCACTTACTTTAGTTTCGAAAACATCAGTTTAGTGATCCTTTTACCGCTTTTGTGACCTGCTGTTAACAAAAGCTGTACATCTGCAGGAAAACTCATAGGATCGGGCGCCAGATCCACTTCACATTGAACAGGACTGGCGTTACCTTTTCCCGTGAGCGTCAGAAAACACTGCAACCGGAGCAAACACTGCATGGAACTCGACTACGAAAGTAAACGCCCGCTGTATATTCCTTATGCGGGTCCGATCCTGCTGGAATTTCCGCTGTTGAATAAAGGCAGCGCATTCACCCTGGAAGAACGTAACGAATTTAACCTGAACGGCCTGCTCCCTGAAGCCGTTGAAACCATCGAAGAGCAGGCCGAACGTGCCTGGCGTCAGTTCCTGGATTTCAAAAACAATAACGACAAGCACGTCTATCTGCGCAACATCCAGGATACTAACGAAACCCTGTTCTACCGTCTGCTCGACAATCATCTGGAAGAGATGATGCCGATTATCTACACCCCAACGGTCGGCGCGGCCTGCGAACACTTCTCGGAAATCTATCGTCGCGCACGCGGTGTTTTCATCTCGTATAACAACCGCGACCGCATTGAAGACATGCTGCAGAACGCCACCAAGCAGAACGTAAAAGTGATTGTGGTCACCGATGGCGAACGTATTCTGGGTCTGGGTGACCTGGGTATCGGCGGCATGGGCATCCCCATCGGTAAGCTGTCACTGTATACCGCCTGTGGTGGGATCAGCCCGGCCTACACCCTGCCAGTAGTACTGGATGTCGGTACCAACAATCAGCAGTTGCTGAACGACCCGCTGTATATGGGCTGGCGTCATCCGCGCATCACCGGCGAAGAGTACGAAGCCTTTGTTGATGAGTTCATCCAGGCGGTAAAACGCCGCTGGCCGAACGTACTGTTGCAGTTTGAAGACTTCGCGCAGAAAAACGCCATGCCGCTGCTGGAACGCTATCGCGATGAAGTTTGCTGCTTTAATGATGACATTCAGGGCACCGCTGCCGTTACCGTGGGCACCTTGATCGCCGCCAGCCGTGCAGCCGGTAGCCGCCTGTGTGAGCAGAAAGTGGTGTTCCTGGGTGCAGGTTCTGCGGGCTGCGGTATCGCCGAACAGATCATCGCCCAGATGAAATCCGAAGGGTTAAGCGACGACGAAGCGCGTTCACGCGTGATGATGGTGGATCGCTTTGGCCTGCTGACCGACAAACTACCAAACCTGCTCGATTTCCAGAGCAAACTGGTGCAGAAGAGTGACAACCTGAAGAACTGGGATGTGACCAGCGATTCAATTTCGCTGCTGGATGTGGTGCGCAACGCCAAGCCGGATATCCTGATCGGTGTATCTGGCCAGCCAGGCCTGTTCACGGAAGAGATCATCCGTGAGATGCACAAGCATACCAAGCGTCCGATTGTGATGCCGTTGTCTAACCCGACCTCTCGCGTTGAAGCCACCCCGGCAGATATCATCGCCTGGACAGATGGCGCAGCGCTGGTCGCCACGGGCAGCCCCTTTGCGCCGGTGACCTGGAAAGGCAAAACCTATCCGATTGCCCAGTGTAACAACTCCTATATCTTCCCGGGCATTGGTTTGGGCGTGATTGCGGCGGGTGCAACACGTATCACCGACTCCATGCTGATGACCGCCAGTCGTGCACTGGCTGACTGCTCACCGCTGGTGAATGACGGTGAAGGTCCAGTACTGCCAGAGCTTAAACACATTCAGGGCGTGTCAAAACTGATCGCCATGGAAGTGGGCAAAGCGGCGCAGCTGGCCGGTGTGGCCGTGGTGACGTCAGAAGATGTGCTGTCAAAAGCCGTGAATAACAACTTCTGGCTGCCGCAGTATCGTCACTATCGCCGTACCTCGATCTGATAAGGCAGCGCAGCCGGGAAATCAGTACCGGCTGCGCTTAAAAAAACACCAGCCAAACGGCGTTAACTTGCTTACTGTCCCCGCCTCAAGTAGCCTTTATACCCTTTATACTTCAAGTCCCCTCATGGGGCCTACTCCTGGTGCAGGCGCGTTGGCTACATGCATTCACCTCAGTCACTTACTTCAGTAAGCTCCTGAGGATTCATGCACTTGCCGCCTTCCTTCACCAGGAGTAGGCCCCATGAGGGGACTCGAATTATTTTGGGTATAGCCATCCGATTTTTCACCAACCGAGTGCTTACGCGCATGATTAAACGCGTTTTCTTTGGTCTGTTTTTCATCATCTTATTGATGGTGGCGACCGCGCTCGGCCTGGATCGCTGGATCAGCTGGAAAACCGCCCCCTTTATTTATGAAGATGTCACCTCGTTGCCGCATCGTCAGGTCGGTGTGGTCTTAGGCACCGCCAAGTATTACCGCACCGGTGTGATTAATCAGTATTACCTCTATCGCATTCAAGGCGCGCTTAACGCCTACAACAGCGGCAAGGTGAACTATCTGCTGTTGAGCGGTGATAACGCGCTGCAAAGCTATAACGAACCGATGACCATGCGCCGTGACCTGATTAAAGCGGGTGTCGATCCTTCGGACATCGTGCTCGATTATGCCGGATTCCGTACGCTGGATTCGATCGTGCGCACACGCAAAGTGTTCGATACCAATGACTTCATCATTATTACTCAGCGCTTCCACTGCGAGCGCGCGCTGTTTATTGCCCAGCACCTGGGTATTCAGGCGCAGTGTTATGCCGTCCCGTCACCTAAAAATATGCTGTCGGTGCGTTTCCGTGAAGTCGGGGCTCGTTTAGGGGCGCTGGCAGATTTGTACCTGATGAAACGTGAGCCTCGCTTCCTCGGGCCGCTGGTGCCGATTCCAGCCGTGCATGAAGTGCCGGAAGATGCGCAGAGTTATCCAGCGGTCACGCCTGAGCAACTACTGGATTTGGAAGATAAGTTGCAGAAGTGAAGTGAGGAAAAAAAAGGCCGCGATAGACGCGGCCTTTTGCTGTGATGTTGCTGTGTGTCAGTCTTATTTTTTACGTGCGTACTTCAGTGAATCCAGCGCTACCGCAAAGATAATGATGCCGCCCTTGATGATGTACTGCCAGTAAGGGTTAACACCGATATAGGTCAAACCGTAGTTGATCACGGTGAAGATGATGACACCGGTCACCACGCCTGCCACCGTGCCCACACCACCGGCAAACGACACGCCGCCGACCACACAGGCCGCGATCGCATCCAGTTCATACATAAAGCCGAGGTTGTTGGTGGCGCTGCCGATACGGCCCGCTTCCAGCATCCCACCGAAGGCATAGAACACACCGGACAGGGCATACACCAGAATCAGGTTTAACGGGACATTGACGCCAGAAACACGTGCTGCCTCCGGGTTACCACCGATAGCAAAGATGTTCTTACCGAAGCGCGTTTTGTTCCACAAAATCCACACGAAGATGATAGCGATAATCGCGTAGAAGGTGATGAACGACAGCTTAAAGTCACCAAAGCGCAAGAAGCCCTGAGCGAAGTTGGAGAAACCTGAATCAAAACCGGCAACCGGTGAAGCGCCCACAAAGTCGTAGTACAGCGAGTTAATACCGTAAACTATGATCATGGTGCCCAGTGTGGTGATAAACGGCGTCACCTTCAGGTAAGCAATGATCACGCCGTTCACCAGGCCAATCACACCCCCGATGATGCACACGGTCAGAATAACCAGTGGAATCGGCACGGTATCCAGATGTGGGAATACCTTGTTGGCGTTGTCCATCGATTGCAGCAACGTGGCGGCCACTACCGCGGCCAGGCCAACCTGACGGCCCGCTGACAGGTCGGTACCCTGCGTAACAATCAATCCTGCCACGCCCAGCGCAATAATAATACGCACTGAGGATTGGGTCAGAATGTTACTCAGGTTCATTAAACTTAAAAATGTCGGATCCTGGAAGATAATAATCGCCAGCAGTACCAACAGGACAACGTAAATGCCGCCCTCTTTTAACCAGGTTAGCGCATTCTTTTTAGTAGTCGCTTTCATGTTAAAGCCCTTGCTTCATTAAAGGTGTAATGACGCTAAACGCAGGATTTCATTCTGCGAGGTCGTTTTGGTCTCGACAATGCCCGCTACCAGGCCATTACTCATCACTAAAATACGGTCGGTAATGCCCAATAACTCTGGCATTTCAGAAGAGATAATAATGATGCCTTTCTCTTTCTTCGCCAATTCTGAAATAAGCTGGTAAATTTCGAATTTCGCCCCAACGTCAATACCGCGCGTCGGTTCATCAAGCATCAAAATTTCCGGCTGAGTTAATAACCAGCGACCAATAATGACCTTCTGTTGGTTACCACCGGAAAGCGAACCAATTTGCGTATGATGACCCGGCGTTTTAACACGCATCGAATCAATCACCCATTGGGTATCACTTTTCATCCGTTTGTTATCAAGCAGCCCCATGCTGGATTTATACTTTTTAATATTGGAAATAAGCGAGTTAAAGCCAATATCCAGATAGGCATAAATACCGGTTGAGCGGCGCTCTTCCGTCACCAGCGCAAAACCATGGTTGATGGCTTCATTGGCACTGTGATTATTAATCGCTTTGCCGTGCAGCTTAATCGTGCCGCCCGACTTCTCGCGAATACCAAACAAGGTTTCTACGATATCGGTACGCTTCGCGCCGACCAGCCCCGCAATCCCCAAAATCTCGCCTTTACGCAGGTCGAAGGAGATATCGCGAATCGATGGCTGGCGCAGCGAGGTTAAATGACGCACCTCAAGAATGGTTTCCCCCGGCACGTTGGTTTTGTCCGGAAAACGCTGGTTCAGTGAGCGACCCACCATCATGGCGATGATCTTATCCATATCCAGCCCTTCCAGCGGCTGGGTGGCGATCCACTGCCCATCACGTAAGATGGTAATCTCATCGCACAGTTGGAAAATTTCTTCCATTTTGTGCGATATATACACAATGCCGCAGCCGCGATCTTTCAGCTTACGGATAATCGTAAATAAGTGGTTAACTTCTTTTTCGGTCAGCGACGACGTTGGCTCATCCATAATGACGATTTTCGCGTCATAGGAGAATGCCTTGGCAATTTCAATCATCTGCATTTGTGAAACAGACAGATTGGCGACTTTATCGCGCGGATCGATATCAATATCTAATTCATCAAAGATCGCTTTGGTATCGCGATACATTTTATCCTGATCGACAAACACACCTTTACGCGGATAGCGGCCAAGCCACATGTTATCCATCACGTTGCGTTGTAATACCAGGTTTAATTCCTGATGCACCATTGAGACGCCGTTTTCCAGCGCTTCTTTGGAGCTCTTGTAATCAATTTCTTCACCCTGAAACAGGATGCTCCCCGTATCCTTTTTATAAATCCCAAACAGGCATTTTAATAATGTGGATTTCCCGGCGCCGTTTTCGCCCATTAAGGCATGGACAGAGTGCGGCCGCACTTTTAAATTCACATTATCTAAGGCTTTCACCCCTGGAAATGATTTCGAGACATTCGTCATCTCCAGCAGATATTCACGCTGTGTGGTCGGATTCTCACTGGCCATAATTTACCTGGCTAAATAAAACGTGGGTCAGATGCAATAAGGCGCGGCAAACCTGCCGCGCCCAGGACGGATTACTTCACAAATTGAGACAGGTTTTCTTTATCTACTGGTACGTAAGGAACACGTACAATTTTGTTTTCCATCTTGAAGGTAGTACCCGCAGTTGGCTCTTTGCCATCGGCCAGGTTCTTCGCGATATCAATGGTGGCTTTCGCCTGGTTTTCAGCATCGTTCAGTACGGTACCGGCCATCGCGCCAGATTTCACCAACGCCAGGGCTTCTGGCAGGGCATCCACACCAAACACTGGAATGTTGGTTTTGTTGTGGGCTTTCAGCGCTTCAACCGCACCCATTGCCATCGCATCGTTGTTAGCGATGATCACTTCAATTTTGTTGCCGTTCGGGCCAGACAGCCACGCATCAACTTTGTCTTTCGCCTGTGCGGTGTCCCACATCGCGGTATCCATCGCCAGCTGCTGCGTTTTCAGACCATCGGTGTTCAGCGTCTCGATCACGTATTTAGTACGTGCTTCGGCATCTGGGTGGCCTGGTTCGCCTTTCAGCAACGCAAATTGAATCTGGCCATCTTTGTTCAGATCCCAGGCTGGTGTCGCTTTCCAGTGTTTCTCGATCAGCTTCGCCTGGATGATACCAGACTCTTTAGAATCGGTGCCCACGTAGTAGGCTTTTGGATAGCTGGCCAGCACTTTAGCGTTAGGTTCTTTGTTGAAGAACACCACTGGCACGTCGTTGGCTTTCGCTTTGTCGATCACTACAGCCGCAGCTGCAGGGTCAACCAGGTTGATAGCCAGCGCTTTCACGCCTTTGGCCATCAACACGTCAATCTGGTCGTTCTGGGTAGACTGGCTGTTCTGCGAGTCATTCATCAGCAACTGAATGCCACCCAGTTTTTTGGCTTCGCTGTCGATGTCCTTGCGAACCATAGACATAAAGTTGTCGTCGTATTTATAAATGGTCACGCCAATGCGGGTATCGGCGGCGTGCGCAGTTGCACCAAACATCATGCTGGCAACCAGTGCTGTGAGCGTGAAAACCTTCTTATTCATGGTATCTCCGGTTTTTATGTAGGGCATATCATCGCGCTGTGCTGCCTGCGGGCAACCAACGCAGTCGGTCAAACTCATTTATGGGGCGGACGCGTAACGCAAAGCCGGGCCACCATCGCAATCCTGACTTCCCTGTACGTAAACGCTTCCTGAAGAGTGTTGTGAACTATTTCAATCGGCTACTGAAACCTGACCGGAGAAGGAAGACCCGGCGTTACATGATGTTTCAGTCCGGTAAGACGCTGCCATCATAGTGAGCGCCATGTTAATTAACTGTGAATGTAATCACAGATTGGAAACGGTTACACTGCGCTATCGCCCGAATTAGTGACCGACTCCACAATTTGCCGCTGGGCAACCGAATGGCGACGAACCACCGTAGGCATAAAGCAGTGGGTGGACTCAGGATCCAGCTCTCCGGCAGCACCTTTCAACGCCAGTTCAGTCGCAAGTTTTGCCATGGAAACAATAGGATAGCGAACCGTGGTCAGTTGCGGATCGGTATAGCGCGAGATGGGAATATCATCAAAACCAATCACCGAGAAGTGCTGCGGCACCTGAATGCCATTGTCTTTTAACGCGGTCAGTGCCCCCGCCGCCATGCCGTCACAGTAGGAAAATACGGCGGTTAAGTGCAAGTTGCGGCCCAGTAACTCAACCATAGCCGCTTCCCCGCCTTGCATGTCCGGTTCCCCTAGGGCAATCCAAGACTCCTGCGGACGAATCCCCTGCTCTGACAAGGCCTGCAGCCAGCCTTCGCGCCGCTGTGTCACGTCCTCAATGGGATGGCTGGAGCTGAGATAACCGATGCGTTGATGCCCCTGTTGTAACAACATGCGCGTTGCCATCAACGCTCCGGTGACATTATCAAGGCAAACACAGCGGTGCTCATAGCCGGGAATAGTTCGGTTTATCAATACCATACCCGGAACCTGGTCCATAAAACCGGTCAATTCTGCGTCTGAAAGCGTTTTCGCGTGCACCACCAAGGCGTTACAGCGCTGGCGGATCAATACCTCAATGGCATGGCGTTCTTTCTCTTCCTGATGCCAGGAGTTGCTGATTAACACGTGCTTGTGCACACGCTGTGCCACGGTGTCTACTGCTTTGACCAGCGCGCCAAAGAAGGGATCGGAGACATCCATCACCACGACACCGATGGTGTCGCTGACTTGGGTGGCCAAGGCTTGCGCGTTGGCGTTGGGGCGATATCCCAGTGATTCCACGGCCTGAAGCACAGCTTCACGGGTATCGGGGGTGACTGCACTGCTGTTATTGAGCACACGCGACACGGTGGCTACTGACACACCGGCCTGACGGGCGACATCTCGGATCGTTATCATGCAGCTGTTCCACAGAGGAAGAAAATGCGCGACGGGCGCGTAACGGCGCTATTCTGTCAGGGCATTTTGTTCCGCTGCGTGAATTACGTCACACGGATGAAAACGGTTACATACAAATCTGCAACCTTTGTGATGAACGTCATTATCTGATGCGGGGAGAATTCTCGGGTTTTCCTGCGGCGAGTCGCGTTAGCTTACGCCAGATCCACTCCATTGGCCCCTGAGGGAAATAGCGTAGCCATAGCACCGAGAACAGGATATTGACCAGCCATACCGCAGGCACCAGCGCCAGCAGGTGCAAGCGATCGAACTTCAGGAACAGGTTAAAGCGATAGAATAAGGTGGTGCAGATCAGAGTCTGTAACAGGTAATTGGTCAGTGCCATGCGGCCGACGCACTGAATAGCGTGGCTGAACCGCGTATGACCGATTTGCGGCCAGAATCCAAAGCAGAGAGCGGCATAACCGAGGCTGACAAACGGGCTGGCGAGATCGCGCGGCAGTTGCAGTAAGAAACCACTCCAGCGAAATTCCCAATCCAGCAGCCACTGCGCCACAATGCCGGGAATAGCGATCAGCCAGCCCATAGTCAGCAACAACGCGGCCGAACGACGATAGTGCTGTACGCTAAATTCTCCTTTCAGCCAGCCGCTACGCATCAACGCGGCGCCAATCAACATCAATCCTGCCAATTGCCAGCCATACTGTGCCGCGAGGGCCATCAGGCTGGAAGAGAGGTGATCAAAGCGATTCTGTACCGCTTCCCATCCACCGATTAGCTTCCAGTAGCTTTCGTACTCGATATCTGCGGCACCCGGCAACCACGAACGGCCCGGTTCAGTGCTGGAGATGCCCCAAAACACCAGCAGCACGCCGCACCCCATCAGATAGAGCAGCGTCCCCGTTTGCAACAGCGCCTTATCCGAAGGGACTTCGCGCAGCATGCGCCAGATAATCAGGCCGATCAGACCGTAGTCGAGCAGGATGTCACCTTCCCAGAAGAAGATGGCATGAATGAACCCCAGCAGAACCAATAACGACAGGCGTGCCGATATCCAGCGACTGCCACGCGATATTTGCAACGAAAGGCCGGCACCAAACAGCAAAGCAAACAGCGTCAGAAACTTCAGCTGCGCCAGGCCATCCATGACCGCCCAGGTCCAGGCATCAGACAGCGACAGACTCCCCCGCCACGCCGGGTTGAGATAAGCCGCAGACGGCAAGCCAAAACCGACGATATTAAGCAGCAGAATGCCGAGAATGGCGCAACCACGAATGAAATCCAGCGCGAGATAGCGTTGCATCGAGTGCCCTGAAGAGAGGTGAAAACGGGCGGCAATGTGCCGCCCAAAGGAATTAGCTGTGACGTACCGCGCGCAGGAACTCCTGACGCGTGTTCTGGCTGGACTTGAACAAGCCACCCAATGATGTGGTGGTGGTGGCGCTGGTGGCATCTTTCACGCCGCGCGCTTTCACACAGTAGTGCACCGCATCAATGGAAACCGCGACATTGTTGGTACCCAGCAGAGTTTGCAGCGCCACCAGCACCTGTTGAGTCAGGCGCTCTTGCACCTGCGGACGCTGAGCAAAGAACTGCACAATACGGTTGATTTTCGACAGACCAATCACCTTCTCTTTCGGGATATAAGCAACGGTGGCTTTACCATCAATGATCACGAAATGGTGTTCACAGGTACTGGTCAGGGTGATATCGCGCACGGTGACCATTTCATCGACCTTCATCTTATTTTCGATGACGGTGATTTTCGGGAAATTGGCGTAATCCAGCCCTGAGAAAATTTCATCCACATACATCTTAGCGATGCGATGCGGCGTCTCCATCAGACTGTCGTCTTCCAGATCCAGATTCAACAGCTGCATGATTTGGGTCATATGACCGGCGATTTCACGCTTACGGGCTTCGTCATCCATTTCGCGCACCGGGGCGCGTAAAGGCGTTTCCAGACCACGCGCCAACAGCGCTTCGTGAACCAGGGCGGCTTCCTGACTTAAGGTGCTCATCGTACTCTTTCTCCGGCAGGTGATGCGCCCGCAGGTCTTAGCCTGCGGGGGAATTTCTGAGCGCGTATTGTGAAACACAACGCGCGCTTAATCCAGCAATCAATCCGATTGGAGATGAAAGCTTTTCATGGTGTCGAACGACGTAACACCAGCAAGCCAGCCACGATCAAGCCTGCTCCGGCCACCCATAATGCCGGGTCGAGTCGATGCCACAACAGGCTGGAAATCCATGACAGCAAGGGACCGCCCAACTGCCCCACCGCGTAACCGGTGGTCAGTAATCCTGCCAGATAGCGCGCATGATGCGGTGCCAGCTCACGGCCATATTGCAGTGCAAGCTGCACCACACACAGGAAGCCGCCGCCCACCAACAAAGCACCGATTAACAAGCCGTTCAGGCCAGGCATCACGATGGTGGCGATAACGCCCAACGCCTGTGCCCACAGCACGAGTGCAAGGCGCACATGGCTACTGCCCCAACGTCGCGTCAGAATGCCCAGCACGATACCGATGACCGCCGCGCCACCAAACACAGGCCAGACAAATTGCGCTAATGCACTATCCGGGAAGCGGGCTGCCGTCATTTGCGAAAGGAAAGTCGCGGGCAAAATGTAGCCAAAGCCCGCCAGGCTATAGCTCAATACCAGACGCTTCAGATTGCCATTCAGTACCAAGGGTGCAGGTGCCTGATCGGGGCGATGTAACTGACCGGTGCGCGGCAGGAAGCGGGCAATGGCGGCAATCAACAGCAGCGCCAGCAGACCGTAAGCGGCCCACGCAAAGGTCGCACTCGCGCCACTGGCATGCAGCGCAACGGCCAACATGCCGCTGATAAAGATGCCGGTGCCAGGCCCGGCAAACACGGCAGCCGAAAGGCCTGATCGTCCATGATGCAACAGTTGTTCGTTGCTCCATGCGGCAACCAGCACCATCGCCCAGCCGCTGGCGCAGCCTATCAGGAAGCGGATCAGGCCGTGCAGCCAGGGGCCGCTGACACAGGCAGAGAGCAGCGTCAAAATCACCGCCCCCCAAACGCCCGCCTGCAAACGCCACTCAACGCGCTGACGCGCGCGCATGGCATCAAAGGAACCAAACAGATATCCCAGATAGTTGAGCGCCGCCACCAGACTGGCGCTGGTCAGGGTCAGTTGATGATCCTGGATCATTAACGGTACCTGCGGCGTGAAAGCAAACCGCCCAATACCCATCGCAACCACTAAACTTAAAAATGCGCTAAGCGCGACACGAAACGCCATTCTGACCTCAGTTGATGATCTTTTTATACTTGTCAGCAGCATGCATGACGTTTACACTCACGAAAAGTGAATAATATTAACCAAGTTGTTTACGAGAAGAGAATATGGATTTAGTACAACTTCGCATGTTCTGTTCTGTGGCCGAGACCGGTTCGCTGGCACGCGCCGCAGAATTACTGCATCGCGTGCCCTCCAATCTCACAACACGTCTGCGCCAGCTGGAAGAAGAGATTGGCGTTGACCTGTTTATCCGTGAGAAACAGCGTATCCGCCTGTCGCCAATGGGGCACAATTTTCTTAATTACGCCCAACGTATTCTGAGTCTGAGTGATGAAGCACTGAATATGGCGCGCGCCGGAGAACCGGGTGGCAACTTTGCTTTCGGTTCCATGGAAAGTACGGCAGCCACGCGCTTGCCCGCCCTGCTGGCGGCTTATCATCAACGATTTCCCACGGTGGCGCTATCGCTGGTGACCGGTACCTCGGGCGATATCATCGATAAAGTGCGCGCTGGCACGCTGGCAGCCGCATTAGTGGATGGCCCAGCCACCCATGATGACCTCAATGGTTGCATCGCGTTTCGGGAAGAGATGGTGCTGATCACCAGTCTCGATCACGGACCGATTCACAACGCGCGTGACACGCAGAACGACACGCTGTTTGCTTTTGGCAATAGCTGCTCGTACCGCACCAAACTGGAGTCCTGGTATCGCGAGAGCCAGACTTCACCGAATAGCGTGATGGAGATTCAGTCCTATCACGCCATGGTGGCCTGCGTAGCGGCCGGTGGCGGCGTGGCGATGATCCCTGCGTCGGTACTGGCGCAAATGCCTGCGCGCGCACGCGTACAGGAACATACCTTGCCACCCGCGTATCGCGACACCGCCACCTGGCTGATGTGGCGCCGCGATGCCTTCACGCCGAACGTGGAAGCACTGAAGTATTTGATTATTGAAATGTTTGACGACCGCCCGCTCAACGACGAATTACTGCACCCGTTGCAGACCGTTGAGTGAATTCATACCCAAAATAATTCGAGTTTCAGGAAGGCGGCAAGTGCATGAATCCTCAGGAGCTTACTGAAGTAAGTGACTGAGGTGAATGCACGTAGCCAACGCACCTGAAAGTTGAAGTATGAAGGGTATATTATTAATTTTGAATCACGACACCCTTAGGAAGAAAGATCGCATGAACATGATTAAAACCCGTGCCGCCGTTGCCTGGGCAGCTGGCGAACCGCTGAAAATTGAAGAAGTGGATCTGATGCCACCGCAAAAAGGTGAAGTGCTGGTGCGCATCGTGGCGACTGGCGTATGCCACACCGATGCTTACACCCTGTCAGGCAAGGATCCTGAAGGCGTGTTCCCGGCGATCCTCGGTCACGAAGGCGGCGGTGTGGTGGAAGCCGTGGGCGAAGGCGTCACCAGCGTGGCGGTCGGCGATCACGTGATCCCGCTTTACACGCCAGAGTGTGGCAAATGTAAGTTCTGTCTCTCAGGCAAAACCAACCTGTGTCAGGCGATTCGCTCGACGCAAGGTAAAGGTATGATGCCTGATGGCACCACGCGCTTCTTTAAAGACGGTCAGCCGATCTTCCACTACATGGGGACGTCAACCTTCTCTGAGTACACTGTGGTACCTGAAATCTCTCTGGCAAAAATCAGCAAAGAAGCGCCACTGGAAGAAGTGTGCCTGCTGGGTTGCGGTGTCACCACCGGCATGGGCGCGGTGATGAATACCGCCAAAGTGAAAGAAGGCGATACTGTCGCGATCTTCGGCTTAGGCGGCATCGGTTTGTCCGCGATCATTGGCGCGAAAATGGCCAAAGCCGGTCGCATCATCGGTATCGACCTGAACACCAGCAAATTCGATCTGGCGCGAAAACTGGGCGCTACTGATCTGATCAACCCGAAAGACTACGATAAGCCGATTCAGGATGTGATTGTTGAGCTGACCGATGGCGGCGTGGATTTCTCCTTTGAATGTATCGGTAACGTCAACGTGATGCGTTCAGCACTCGAGTGCTGTCACAAAGGTTGGGGCGAATCCGTGATTATCGGCGTGGCCGGTGCAGGTGAAGAGATTTCAACCCGTCCATTCCAGTTAGTGACCGGTCGCGTATGGCGTGGTTCGGCATTTGGTGGCGTGAAAGGCCGTACCCAGCTGCCTGGCATCGTGCAGGATTATCTTGATGGCAAATTTGCATTGAATGACTTCATCACGCACACCATGCCGCTGGAAGAGATTAACGACGCCTTTGACCTGATGCATGAAGGGAAATCGATTCGTTCGGTGGTGCATTTCAACAAGTAATCAGGAGACTTTATGCCATCCACTTTGGAACTGTTGGAAGAGCACCGCATTTTTGGCGGCTGGCAGCAGCGCTGGCGTCATCAGTCAGCCGTATTGAACTGCCCGATGACCTTCAGCATTTTCTTGCCACCGCCGCAGGATGATGCGCCACCGCCAGTGGTGTGGTTCCTCGCGGGGCTGACCTGCACCGACGAGAACTTCACCACCAAAGCCGGTGCGCAGCGCGTTGCCGCTGAGCTGGGTCTGGTGCTGATTATGCCGGATACCAGCCCACGCGGTGATGAGGTCGCCAACGACAACGGTTACGATCTCGGCCAGGGGGCGGGCTTCTACCTGAATGCCACCCAGCAGCCTTGGGCAGCGCACTATCGCATGTTTGATTATCTCAGCGAGGAGTTACCTGCGCTGGTCGCCGATAACTTCAAGCTCAGCGATCGTCAATCGGTGATGGGACATTCGATGGGAGGACATGGCGCGCTGGTGCTGGCGCTGCGTCTTGGCGGGCGTTTTGCTTCGGCATCGGCGTTTGCGCCTATCGTTAACCCGACGGAAGTGCCATGGGGACAAAAAGCGTTCAGCGCCTATTTGGGTGAAGATCGCCAGACCTGGCGTGAGTGGGACAGCTGCCTGTTGATGCGTGAAGTGGAACAGCGTTTGCCGATCTTAATCGACCAAGGGGATAGCGATCAGTTCCTGGCGGACCAGTTGCGGCCAGATCGTCTGGAAGCCGTGGCACGTGAGCAAGGTTTCCCGCTGGAATTGCGTGTGCAGCCGGGCTACGACCACAGCTACTTCTTCATCGCCAGCTTTGTCGAAGACCACCTGCGCTTCCACGCGAAGCATTTGTTGGTGTAATACCTTCAGGAGCGTGCCACGCACGCTCCTGAATTCGGGCGGCCTAACGGCCGCACCTTAACGTCGCAACGTCTTAGACCAAGGACTCCGCCACCAGCCCATCAATCATCACTTGCGGCATGCCTTGCGAGCAGTGCTCTATACGACCGCGCACACCATATACCTGTGCCAGAGTTTCTGGCGTGATCACCTGTGACGGCTCACCGTCCGCCAGCAATCCGCCATCTTTCAACATCAAAGCATGATCGGCATGACGCAGCGCGATGTTGATATCATGCACCACCACTACAGTGACGATATTGCGCAGGCGCGTTTCGCGACGCACTAAGTCCATGACGTGGAACTGATAGTTTAAATCGAGCGCGCTTAAGGGTTCATCCAGCAGCAACAGCTCCGGACGACGAATCAGCGATTGCGCCAGGCCCACCAGTTGCTTTTGCCCACCGGAGAGCTGATCGAGATAGCGCATCGCCAGATGCGAGATCCCCAGCTGTTCCAGCAGATGCATGATCTCCGCTTCGCTGGAGGCGCTGTGTAATCCGCCGGACGCACGCTGCGCCACAATAATCGACTCCAGCACATGCAGATGCACGCCGGCTGGCAGACTCTGCGGCAGATACACCACGCGCTGTGCACGACGTGCAAACGGCTGCGACATCAACTCTTCGCCATTTAGCCACAGTTCGCCCTGCCCTTTGCTTAAGCCCGCCAGTGCGCGCAACAGCGTTGACTTACCACAACCATTAGGGCCAAGCAGCACGGTGATTTTGCCGCGCGGCAGTTCGGGTACGTTGAGGTCTTCAATGACTTTGCGCTTCGGATAGCCGGCGTAGAAATGGCTGAGACGTAATCCTTGTTCCATTACACCGTCCCCCGATGACGCAGAATAATACTCAGGAAGAACGGCACCCCCACCAGCGAGGTGACGATTCCGACGGGAATGATCACACCTGGAATCAGGTTCTTAGACGCTACCGAAGCCAGCGACAAGACTAATGCCCCAACCAGTGCGCTGGCTGGCAGGTAATAGCGGTGATCTTCACCAAACATCATGCGCGCAATATGCGGCGCCACCAGGCCGATAAAACCAATCGGGCCTACAAAAGCCACGGCTAAAGCAGAAAGGATACTGATGCGCAGTAAAGTGGCGAGGCGCAAACGGCGCACATCAATACCAAAACTGACCGCGCGATCTTCGCCGAGGCGTAGCGCGGTGAGTTTCCAACTGCTGAGCATCGAAAACGGAATCAAAATGGCAAACGCTGCGGTCAACACACCGAGTTTTTCCCAGGAAGCACGCGCCAGGCTGCCCATGGTCCAGAACACCAGGCCTTGCAACGTATCTTCACTGGCGATGAACTGCATCATCGAGACCAGCGCATTGAAGGTGAACACCAAGGCAATACCAAACAGCACCACGCCCGACGTAGACACTTTGGTCCAGCGCGTCACGCCATCCAGCATTAACGCGGCAAACAGTGCGAAGACAAAAGCATTGGCAGAGATAAACCACTGATCCGGCACGCCCGGAATACCGATACCCAGAATGATTGCCAAAGCCGCACCGAACGCCGCTGCAGAAGAGACGCCAAGGGTAAAGGGGCTCGCCAGCGGGTTGTTCAGGATGGTTTGCATCTCAGCGCCCGCCAGGCCCAATGAGAAGCCGACCACCACTGCCATCAAGGCATACGGCAAGCGGATGTCCCAGACGATAACGCGCGTGCCCGCATCTACCGCATCGGGGTGCGTCAGCGTTTGCCATAAGGTATCAAGGGAGAGCCCGGCCGGGCCAAGGGTGAAATCAAGGATGACTGAAGCCAGTATCGCCAGCACCAGTACACCAATCAGCATCAGGCGCTGTCGCAATACCTGACGATAACGCGTCATGGTATCGGTTTGATGGCCATTCTCGGCCAGCAGCGCGGAGTCCGTGGTCTGCATTGTTCTACCTGTTTCTTGTCGAAATCATAACGGCAGCCACAATAGTGCAGGTGATAATAATTATCAATTATAACTGTGTTACAAAGCCCAAAACAGTCAGGGCGAAGAGTGCGTTATCAAGACCTGTGTGTCTATCGGCCAGGTGCGCATAAATGCGCACCTGGTTGACATCACTCTTTAAACGTTGGGAATTCCATTTCGCTGTACTTCACGAAACGTGAGCCCCGTGCCAGCTTGTAGCCCAACCAAATCAGCAGGAACAAAGGAATGCCGATGTAGGTGGCTGCCACGCCGTACCAGTCGATACGATCTGCCAAAAATGCCTGGTAGTTCTGCCCCAGCGTGATAATCAAACACAGCACGAAGGCAAAAATCGGGCCGAGCGGGAAGAAACCTGAGCGATACGGCAGATCGGCAAGGTTATGCCCCTGCGCCACATAGCCACGACGGAAGCGATAATGGCTGATGGCAATCCCCAACCAGGCGATAAAACCGGTCATACCCGAGGTATTCAGCAACCACAAATAGACTTCCTGATTACCGAACTTCGAGCTGAGGAAACACAGCCCCGCCACAACCGTGGTCGCAATTAGCGCGTTACGCGGCACGCCGCCTTTAGACAGTTTGGCAAAGATGCGTGGGGCCTTACCTTCTTGCGCCAGGTTAAACAACATGCGCGTTGAGGCATACATCCCGGAGTTACCGGCTGACAGTACGGCCGTCAGAATAACCGCGTTCATCACCGCCGCAGCTGACAGCAAGCCGGCATTCTGGAACACCAATGTGAACGGGCTGATGGCGATGTCAGTTACATCGTTGTGCAGCAACTTCGGATCGGTATACGGCAGAATCAGGCTGATGATGAGAATCGCGAAGATATAGAACAACAGAATACGCCAGAACACCTGACGCACCGCGCGAGGGATGTTTTTCGCCGGGTCCTGCGACTCACCCGCCGCAATACCAATCAGTTCGGTTCCCTGGAACGAGAAACCGACGATCATCGCTACGCCAATCATCGCGGCAAAGCCGCCAGCAAAAGGCGCATCGCCTACGGTCCAGTTGTGCCAGCCGGCATTTTCTGCACCGCGCATGATGCCCACGATCATCAGTACGCCAACCACGATAAAGATGATCACGGTCGCGACTTTGATTAACGAGAACCAATATTCCGCTTCGCCGAAGCCTTTTACTGAGATGTAGTTAAGCAGGAACATCAGGCCGAGGAACAGTGCGCTCCAGATCCAACCGGGTGTATCCGGGAACCAGTAGTTCATCACTAACTGCGAGGCCACCAAATCCACCGCGATGGTCACTGCCCAGTTGTACCAGTAGTTCCAGCCCAGCGCGAAGCCAAAACCTTCTTCAACGTATTTAGAGCCGTAGGTGGCGAAAGAGCCTGAAACCGGCATAAACGCCGCCAGTTCACCGAGGCTGGTCATCAGGAAGTAAACCATCAGGCCGATGAGCGCGTAGGAGAGTAACGCACCGCCGGGACCTGCCTGAGAGATGGTGGCACCCGAGGCGACAAACAGGCCGGTACCGATGGAACCGCCAATGGCGATCATAGTGAGATGACGCGCTTTTAATTCACGGCGCAATCCAGGTTGTTGTGTTGTTTTTGAGTCATTATGCATGTGTAAACGCTATGCTGGATAAAAATAAGGCGCGATTGTAGCAGCTAACCCCAAGCTGTATAGCATTCACGTCGGGTTATTAGTTACCTTCATAATCGTCGCGAAATTATTAGCCAGCCACGTTCAGCAGGCCACGATCACTCGCGGCAATAAGAGAGAAAACGACTCAATGCTTTCGACAGATGTTTCTGCCGATGATGGATGCGATACAGCGTGCGCGTCAGGCGTGGCAAGGGCACAACCACTTCCACCAAGGTGCCCGCGTCCAGCAAATCACTGATCACGCGACGCGATAAACAACTGATACCCATGCCGTGACGCACCGCATGTTTGATGGCCTCAGAGTTGCCCAACTCCATACCGAGTTGAAACTGTGGCAAATGGGACAGCAGCAAGTAATCGACGATTTCACGGGTACCCGATCCCCGTTCACGCAAAATCCACGGCGCTGCGGCCAGGGTTTCCAGGGTGATCGGCTGCTGAAGAATCTCGGCATCCGGGGCCGCAAATACCACCAGTTCATCTTCGAGCCAGGCTTCGCTGACGATGTCCGGCTCATGGCATGGCCCTTCGATCAGGCCGATATCCACGCGAAAATCCGCTACGGCATTGATGGCGTCCTGGCTGTTGCCCACGCTGAGTTCCAGCGGCAAGGTGGGAAAATCGCGGCGATAGGCGGCGATCATCCCCGGCAGCAGATAATTACCGATGGTACTGCTGGCAAACAAACGAATCGCGCCATTGTCTTCTTTAAACAGTTGCTCGATCTCACCGGCCTGCTCCAGTAATCCGACCGCCCGCGGGTAAAGCAGACGCCCATGCTCGTTCAGGACTAATCGTTTACCGACGCGATCAAAGAGCTGCACGCCAAGCTGATTTTCAAGATCGGCCAGCGCCGCACTGACGGCTGACTGCGACAATGACAATACCTGTGACGCCTGGGTGGTCGAACCGCTTTTCAGCACTTCTGTAAAGACTTCAATCTGACGCAGCGTAATGTGCATGCGCCCTCCTCACATTGCGTATCGCTTCACAAGATAAACCACCACCGCCAGCCAGATCAGTACCGTCAGGCCGAATCCGGCCCAACTGACGATTTTCTTGCCGCGCGCGCTGCACCTCCGCTCGCTCCGCACTGCTAATGCGGATTTCACGTGGCAATAAGCGCAGCAGGATAATGACGCCAAGCGGAACTATGATGGCGTCATCCAGTAGACCGATGATGGGAATGAAATCAGGGATGAGGTCGATAGGGCTAAGTGCATACGCCACAATGCCAAACGCCAGCAGCTTAAACCACCATGGCGTACGCGGGTCGCGGCAGGCAAACCACAGTGTTAACACATCACGTTTGATCAGCCGTGCCCAGCGGCGCAAGCGCATGAACATCCCATCGTCCCTTATTACTTATTCTGGTTGGTGATAAATATATTACCAATATTACGTTTAAACCAGCCAGATTGCAGGGCGGCTAGGATTTCAATCCTATCAACTCTTCCAGAGCGGTGTCACAGGCGGTGAACTCATCGGTGATGGTGCGGATCAGCCAGTCTTGATAGCCGAAGTTTTCTCGACGTGAGTAGAGGCATTCCGAGCGATATAACTTTTTAGGCTCACTGTGATTCACGCCATAGCGGTAAAAATGCACCAGTGAGTTATCGGTTTCGGGAACGGCCAGGGTGAACCCGACGGTGCCGTTTCCATTATAAAAGAGGGTAATATCTTTGCGATTACCTAAAGTTATTTTATGGATAACATTGAAGTTTTCATGCTGTAAAGCGGTATCAAAGGTACTTCTATAGGCTGTTTTCATAGTTATAGTTAAAAGAAACTGATTTGTGAAACTATAGTTAACTTGCAAAATCTTGCACCTGCCAATTTTGGTAGGTGTTTCATTGTGCCGTTTTTCTGTCAGGGGCCAATGCAAGATGTCACGGCGCTATTGCATCCGCTATGATGTTCCCTTTGCAGCAGCAATCGCCCAACCAGGAGAGCGGCATGAAATATATCGGCGCACACGTCAGTGCATCAGGCGGCGTAGACCTGGCAGTTATCCGTGCCCATGAACTCGAAGCCACAGCCTTTGCGCTGTTCACCAAGAACCAGCGCCAATGGAAAGCCGCGCCGCTGTCAGGTGAAGTCATCGATGCCTTCAAAACGGCCTGTGAGCAGTATCACTTCACCTCAGCGCAGATTCTGCCGCATGACAGCTATCTGATTAACCTCGGCCATCCGGTGATGGATGCGCTGGAGAAATCCCGGGATGCGTTCCTGGATGAGATGCAGCGTGCGGAGCAACTTGGTCTGACGCTGCTGAATTTCCATCCCGGCAGCCATTTGCAACAGATTGAAGAAGATGCCTGCCTGAAGCGCATCGCCGAATCGATCAATATCGCGCTGGATAAGACAAACAATGTGGTGGCGGTGATCGAGAATACTGCCGGTCAGGGGAGCAACCTTGGCTTCCGCTTTGAGCATCTCGCCGCCATTATTGAGCACGTAGAAGATAAATCGCGTGTCGGCGTGTGTATCGATACCTGCCATGCTTTCGCCGGGGGTTACGACCTGCGTACGGAAGAGGATTGTGTGGCGACCTTTGCCGAGTTTGAACGCATTGTCGGCTTCCAGTATCTACGTGGCATGCACCTGAATGATGCCAAAAGCACACTCGGCAGTCGGGTCGACCGCCACCACAGTTTGGGTGAGGGCAACATTGGCAAGACGGTATTTAGCTGGCTGATGAAGGATAAGCGTTTCGACGGCATTCCGATGATTCTGGAAACCATTAATCCTGATATCTGGAAAGATGAGATTGCGTGGTTGAAGTCGGAACAGCAGGGTTAAAATGATAGCGGCGCAATAAATGCGCCGCTACTTTATGTGCCTGGTTTTGAGATTAAGCTGCTTTCGCCAGCTCTTCTTCTGGACGTTTCAGCACTGCGTAGCCCAGGCCCGCCACGGCGGTACCGATGATGATTGCCATCAGGTAACCCAGCACCGGCGTAATCGCCCCCGGAATCAGCAGCACGAACAGACCACCGTGTGGTGCCATCAGTTTCGCGCCAATCGCCATGGAAATCGCACCAGTCACTGCGCCACCCACGATGCAGCACGGCAGTACACGCATTGGGTCACGGGCGGCAAACGGAATCGCACCTTCTGAGATGAAGCACAAGCCGAGTACCAGTGCCGCTTTTCCGCCTTCTTGCTGACCTTTGTTGAACTTACGGCGTGCAACAATCGTCGCCAGGCCCATCGCCAGCGGTGGCACCATACCGGCCGCCATAATCGCTGCCATCGGCGCATAGGTTTGCGAACTCAGCAGACCAACACCAAAGGCGTAAGCCACTTTGTTCACCGGACCGCCCATATCGGTACACATCATGCCACCGAGAATAGCGCCGAGCAGAACCGCGTTGGCGGTGCCCATGTTTGCCAGCCAGTGGGTCAGGCCGCTCATGATACCCGCAACCGGTTTGCCCACCACGTAGATCATCAGCAAGCCGGTGATCAAACTCGCGACCAGCGGAATGATCAAGATCGGTTTCAGCGCTTCCATACTCTGTGGCAGTTTGACCTTACTGCTTAGCATCTTCGCAGCATAACCGGCGATGAAACCGGCAATGATACCGCCAAGGAAGCCCGCGTTAATGCTGGTGGCGATCATACCGCCAATCAAACCCGGCGTCAGACCAGGACGGTCCGCAATCGAGAAGGCAATAAAGCCTGCCAGCACTGGCACCATCAACGCAAACGCGCTGCCGCCACCGATTTGCATCAAGGCTGCGGCTAACGTGCCCTGCTCTTTAAACGCCGTGATACCAAAGGCAAAGGAGAGCGCAATGCTCAAGCCGCCTGCGACGACCATTGGCAGCATGTAAGAGACGCCCGTTAACAGGTGACGATAGGCACCGGCTTTCTCTTTGCTGTCGCTCTGCGTACTCGCCGCCTGGTTGCCACTCGGCTGATAGGTTTTGGCTTCAGCCTGTGCTTTGTCCAGTTCCTGCGCGGTCTTTTTCAGTGCCAGGCTGGTCGAGGTGCGATACATCGGCTTACCGGCGAATTTCGCCAGGTCAACGTCAATATCGGCTGCCACGATCACCAGATCGGCCGCGGCCACTTCTTCCGGTGTAATGGCATTCCCTGCACCGACAGAACCGCGGGTTTCCACTTTCACCCACCAGCCACGTTTGGTGGCTTCGGCCTGAATCGCCTCTGCGGCCATAAAGGTGTGCGCCACGCCGGTTGGGCAAGCGGTCACAGCAACGATGCGTTTCTGCCCGCTACTCTGCGCGGTTACCGGTGCGGTTGTCACCGCCGCCGATTGCCATACCTGCGCGCTCGCCTTGGCCTGATTGATTGCCGCCAGCGGATCACGCAGCGCCTGCTGGACATCCACCAGGGCCACAGATTTCCCCGCCAGCCCTGCATCATTTGGCACGTTTTGGCCAGCCACGAGCACCAGCTCAGCGTCGGCCACGTTATCGGTCAGGGTCAGGTCCGCCTGAGCAGCGGTAGCCCGCAGGCGTTCTAAAGCCAAGTGTCCTGATGCCAGTCCCAGTAAAGAATCTTTTATCAGCAGCGTTTTCATTATCGCTCTCCTGCTGTTAGTTAACGGGTTGTAAGTCGACACGCGCCATCATCGCGGCCAACTGGGTACGGTCGGTAACGCCAACGTTGCTCTGGCTAACCGCCATCGCGGCCACGGCGGTGGCAAGGCGCAGCGTATGCTCGCTGGATTCGCGCATCAGCAGGCCGTAAATCAGGCCGCCAACCATCGAATCACCCGCGCCTACGGTGCTGACCACTTCACAGGCTGGCGGTTTGGCGATCCATTCGCCAGAGGCGTTCACCCACAGTGCGCCTTCCGCACCAAGGGAAATCACCACATGAGCAATACCCTGCTCACGCAGTTCATGCGCAGCTTCGATCACATCCTGCAGGGTTGGCAGTTTGCGATCGGCCCAGATTTCCAGCTCACGGCGGTTCGGTTTCACCAGCCACGGAGCGGCTTTCAGGCCGGCCACCAACGCTTCACGGCTGCTGTCAAAAATGATGCACGGGCACAGGGTGCGCAGGTCGCTCATCCATTTAGTAAACGCTTCTGGTGCCACGCCCGCAGGCAAGCTGCCGCTGACGCACACCATGTCAAACTGCCCCAGCCAGGTGAGAGAATCTGCGGTAAAGCGATCCCAGTCCTGCGCTGTGACATTAAAGCCAGAGAAATTCAGGTCAGTGACTTCACCGTCTTTTTCCGTCAGCTTCACGTTGATACGGGTACGACCCTGCACCAC
Source organism: Pantoea sp. EA-12 (assembly GCF_030053355.1). Lineage (NCBI taxonomy): Bacteria > Pseudomonadati > Pseudomonadota > Gammaproteobacteria > Enterobacterales > Erwiniaceae > Pantoea > Pantoea sp. EA-12. Next base: position 177,565 of record NZ_JASGBY010000002.1, read on the forward strand.
CTGGAAACGGTTGGCGATACCCAGCTCGCTAAATAATTGCTGGAAGCCATCCTGATTCTCTTTACCGAGGAATCCGCCAACCGTGACGTCGATACCGAGATCTTTCAGCACCTTGGCAACGTTAATGCCTTTACCCGCAGCGTGCAGACCGGTGGTTTTCACCAGGTTAACTTCACCACGCTCGATTTCTGGCGTGTAACCCACCAGATCATAGGCCGGGTTGAGAGTGATTGTGGCAACACGACGGCTCATGCAACCCCCTCGCCCAAGCCCGCATTAATGGCTTCTTCAATGGCGTTTAAGGCTTGCTGTGCGTCTTCACCGCTGGCGGTAAAGCGCAGGCGATGGCCTTTCTTCACGCCCAGCGCCACCACTTTCATCAGGCTGCGTCCGTTAGCCGGTTTGCCGCTGCCATCAAGGTTAGTGACGGTGATATCGCTGTTGAACTGTTTGATGACGGTGACCAGCGCCGTGCCTGGACGCGCATGCAGTCCGTGCTCATTACGAATGGTGAATTCAGCGGTCAGCAGGTCTGCCGTCTCGTCCACTTCACTGGTCAGGAGTGCCAGAATGCCTGCCGCATCTGCTTTCAGCAGGCGTTCAGCTTTGTTGTTCAGCAGCAGGTTGCTCAGGTAGCCGAGCACCTCCAGCGGGCGTTCATCGCTGGCGGCAACCGTCACTAACAGTGCAACGTTCTCACCCTGATGAACAAATGGCGTGGCCGTACGGCTCACCGCAACGGCACTGTTGAGGTTGCCGTGAGTACTGTCGCTCAACCAAATCCCCTGGCCGAGACTGAGCGGTGTACGGGATACCACATCAGCCACAAACGACGCTTCTACCGCGCCTGCGGCCTGTAAACGTCCTGCGTTCAGCGCCTGTAGGGTAATGAGGTCACTGGCTGCGATATCTACCGCAATCAGCGAAGTGTCGAATTTGAATTCCGCCGCCTGCTTCTCGCCCATCAGCAATGCACGCAAATCTTCAGCTGAGGCGGTTTTCAACTGCTCAGCAATGCTGTCATCACTTAAAACGTGGGTGAGCTGACGCAGCAGCGCAAGATGTTCATCAGATTTTGCGGCGATACCGATGGCAACATAGGCCGTCTGGCCGTCGCCCCAATCCACGCCTTGCGGGAATTGATAGACCTGCACGCCCGTTTTCAGCACCAGATCACGCGTATCGGTGGTGCCATGGGGGATCGCGATGCCATTGCCCAGAAACGTGGTGGTCTGCTGTTCGCGCGCCAGCATGCCGTTAACGTAGCCTTCCGACACATTGCCTGCCGCGGTTAACGCAGCTGCAACCTGGCGGATTGCCTCTTCTTTATTTTGTGCCTGCGCACCGGTATGAATGGCCTGAACTTCGAGCTGGAACATATTTCTCCTCGCTTGCTGAAACTGAATCGGTTCAGCTTAATGGCGAAAAAATACGCTGTGCGCTGCGGACTTAGCCGCGACGACAACGCTGAAACGTTTCAGGGAATATGGTACAGCAACGTCAGGCAGGCAAGAAAATGCGCAATCGGCGTAGCAGATTTTTGATGTTCCGCACACTTCAGTTTGGATTTCGGATTTTTCATACCCTTAAAGCTGACGTTTTTGCTGTAACGCAATAGTCAGTTTAGGCCAGTTCTTCAGCAAAGCGTCAGCAACGACTCAGGGAGCGGTATCGGCTTCCAGCTTCAGCAGGAACGTCATCGCCGCATCACGACTACTGCCGCACATTTCAGCGCTGGGTTGTAATCCGGCACAGACTGCTGGGCGCAAAGGAGAGCCAAATATCTTGCAACGTTGATTGTCGTCAAGCTGAACGCAACGGGTATTGGCCGGCTTGCCGTGCGGCATTCCGGGAATGGGGGAAGAGATGGAAGGGGCTGTGCAACAGGCACCGCACTGGTCACGACAAAACATCATGCGCTCCTGCAAGGATTTCGCCGCGACAATAGCAGCCCAGCACGGGGAATGCTATGCACAGACAACAATTTTACGTTGCCTCACTTGCCTGTTTTTCACGGCGCGAGTAACGTGGCGCGCATTAACCTTCATTAAGCGAGTCACACACCATGCCAAAGGCAAATGAAATCAAAAAAGGGATGGCTGTCACCTGGAACGGCAAACTGTTGCTGGTGAAAGACATTGATGTGCAGAGCCCTAGCGCACGCGGTGCGGCAACCCTGTATAAGATGCGTTTTACCGACGTGCGCACTGGCCTGAAAGTAGAAGAGCGTTTCAAAGGCGACGATATTATCGATGCCATCCAGCTAAGCCGTCGCGCCGTCACCTTCTCCTATATAGACGGTGACGAATATGTGTTTATGGATGATGAAGACTACACACCTTACATCTTCAAGAAAGAGCAGATTGAAGAAGAGCTGCTGTTCATCCCAGAAGGCGGCATTCCGGGTATTCAGGTATTAACCATGGAAGGTCAGGTGCTGGCGCTGGAACTGCCGCAAACTGTGGACATGGAAATTGTCGATACCTCGCCGGGCATCAAGGGCGCATCTGCCAGTGCACGTACCAAACCCGCAGGGATGAGCACCGGATTGTCCATTCAGGTGCCTGAGTATTTGAGCAATGGCGATCGCATTCGTATCCATATTGCTGAACGCCGCTATATGAGTCGCGCGGATTAACCGCACGATTTTATCCGGCCGCCGAAGGTTGTTATAGTATAACAACGGGGTGCGCGCCGGATGTGTTGTCCGCGCGCCTGAATAGGGAGTTTGTCATGACGCGCGTTAACGTAATAACCGGATTTCTCGGCAGCGGTAAAACCACTACGCTGCTCCATCTGCTTGCCAACAAACCAGTCAACGAAAATTGGGCGATCCTGGTTAACGAGTTTGGCGAGATCGGCATTGATGGCGCGCTGCTTGCCGATCGAGGCGCCACGCTGAAAGAGATCCCCGGCGGATGTATGTGCTGCGTCAACGGTCTGCCGTTACAGGTTGGGCTTAATATGCTGTTGAAGCAGACCAAACCCGACCGCCTCATTATTGAACCCACCGGCCTTGGTCATCCCAAACAGTTGCTCGATATGCTGCGTGCAGCCGTCTATCAACCCTGGATTCAGGTTGATGCAACCCTCACTCTGCTTGACCCGCGCCAGTTGGCCGATCAACGCGTGGTCGAAAATGAAAATTTCCGCGATCAGCTGACCGCTGCTGATATCGTTATTGCCAACAAAAGCGATCGCTGGAGCGATGAAGATCGCCAGCGTTTAGCCACATGGCAACAGCAGAATCTGGGTGATCGTCAGTTAGTGGAATCTGCCTGGGGCCATATCGACCCCACGCTGTTGTGCCAGCCTGGATTGGCGGATCGTGCGGTTCCCGAAGCAGCACATCACCACCACTCTTCTCGTCCTCAGGGGCTTGCGGCGCTGAAGCTGGACGGGTCTGCACGCTGGCGACGCGCGCTTAATGAAGGCCAGGGATACGCAGCCTGCGGCTGGATTTTTGATGCTGATACCGTATTCGATACCATCCCCGCGCTAGAGTGGGCGCGGCATGCGCCGGTTGATCGGGTGAAGGGTGTGCTGCGTACCCCTGATGGTCTGGTGAACATCAATCGCCAGGGTGAGGACTTCTTTATGGAGACCCGCACGACGACGCCACCGGACAGCCGCATTGAGTTAATCCATCATCAATCCGTTGACTGGAATCTTTTGCAAACCGCTTTGTTGAAGATTCGTTTAAAATAGCTGCGTTAGGTTGCCCCGTTATTTTTCATTTTGAGTCTATTTTTTATGCGCGCATCTCGTCTAATCACCATCCTGCTGCTGAATGCATTGGGTTTGATGTTGTTCTTTTCCTGGTATCTGCCGCCAGACCACGGATTTTGGTTTGGTGTCGATAAAGCGATCTTCTTTGGCTTCAACGATCAGATGGTGGTGCACCACGGTTTTGCACTGCTGGTGGCGATCACCAACTTCCGCGGTTTTGACGCGGTTTCGCTGCTGGCCATGGGCCTGCTGTATCTGTGGTTCTGGCGTCGTGAAACTCCTCAGGGTCAGCGTCGTATGCTGGCCATCGGCATCACCATGCTACTGACGGCGGTGGTGTTGAATCAGTTAGGTCACCTGATTCCGGTACAGCATGTCAGCCCGACGCTGTTCTTTGAAAACGTCCATCGTGTGAGCGAGCTGACCGGTATTCCAGCCAAAGATGCCTCCAGCGCCAGTTTCCCGGGTGACCACGGCATGATGCTGATTATTTTCGCCTGCTTTATGTGGCGCTATTTTGGTTTCCGCGCCTTTCTGGTGGCATTGCTGATTGTGGTGATATTTGGCCTGCCACGCATCATGGCGGGCGCGCACTGGTTTACCGATGTTGCGGTGGGATCACTGTCCGTAGTTCTGGTGGGATTGCCCTGGTGGTTATTAACGCCAGCCAGCGACAAACTGGTGAATTGGCTCAATCGCACCCTTCCAGGCAAATATAAGCCGCGCACATAATTGTTAAGCGCGGATGACAATAACCATAAAAGTCGATCATCCGCGCTTATCGAATTCTGAAATTCATTATTAGCACGCTAAGCTTTTTCTATTAAAAGAAAACATTATGATGAAAAATTGATAACAATAGCCCTTTTCCTAAGCTGTCCAGTCAGAACCCTCTCAAAATCGGCCTTAGCGCCAGAATTACCCCCTTATAACACCGCTTATTGGTCGCTAATTCGCTACCAGTTGATGATAAAGTAGCCATTGTGTTACGAATTGATTTCACATCAATAAAACCTATAAAAATTTATATAAAAGCACTCGCCACGCGGTCTGTAATCGGTTAACCTCAAATCCGATTAGTAAGAGTGCAGCATAAAATTCGGTGCCTTATGAAACAAAAATGTGTTCATTAACACATTTTAGTAATTAAGGAATTGTCTTAAGCGGTCGTACTTATTAATCTCGAACCCGTTTTGTCATCTGGCTGACGACATTGTGTCGTAAGGACATCAAAGGAACACACGTATAATGGTCAAGTCTCAACCAATACTGAGATACCTCAGGCGGATCCTTCCCGCAGTAGCATTAGCAACACTTTTATCGGCATGTAGCAGTACGCATAACGGTCAGAACGCGAATAACGAGAATCATGAAGTTAACAACCAGAATGGTTTTTTACTTCAAGCGTCTCAGGACGAATTTGAACAAATGGTGCAGAACGTGGACGTTAAGTCCCGCATCATGGAACAGTACAGTGACTGGAAAGGTGTACGTTATCGCTTAGGCGGCGACACCAAGCGCGGCATTGATTGTTCTGCTTTTGTTCAGCGCACCTTTCGCGAGCAGTTTGGTTTAGATTTGCCACGCTCGACATCCGAGCAGCAGGACACCGGTAAAGAAATTTCACGCAGCAAACTGCGTCCGGGTGACTTAGTCATGTTCCGCGCAGGTTCGACGGGTCGTCATGTTGGCATCTATCTCGGCAATGACAACTTCGTACACGCGTCCACCAGCAGTGGTGTGATGATCTCCAGTTTAAACGACAGTTACTGGAAAACGCGTTATCGCGAAGCGCGTCGGGTTTTAGCTAAAAACCCGAGCTAACGTATCCTTTTGAAGATCCTCTCAGCCAGAGAATCAGAAAACGCTGCCCCGGCAGCGTTTTTTTTCGCCTGCAGTTTCTTAACTCAAATCCAATAGATAAAAAGTAATTGAGAATCAAAAATATAACGAGACTTTTCGCGCGACCTCGTTATATTCTCGTTTGCTTACTGGCCGAAGCAGTTTGCGTTCCAGCCCGGTGCACAACGCCGTGAATACGCAGCGCTCAACGCCAGACACCAGCGAGCAGTAGTGCACGATGTACATAATAAAAATGGCACCACAAAGGGGAATGCACTCCATGCCACTGTCGGGGACGTTAAAACGTCATGCAACCTATTCGCGCCGTATCGCCTGGAGTAGTGCGATTATCGGCGGCGTGTTCTTTTTGTTGTTTGTGACGGTTCTGCTGACGCTAACCTGGCAAAAACGCGTACAACAACATGAACAGTTGCTGATTCATAGCCGCGACGATTTACAACAGGTGATGTCAACCCTGGTCGATACCCTGTATCCCTTACAACAGTACACCCAATTATCCTGCAGCAGCGTCAGCCGTGAACTGACCTCCCGTGCCGCTTTTGCCGGCAACATTCGCGCCATATTGCTGGTGCGCGACAGCAATGCCTATTGCTCCTCTGCCACTGGTGCTTTCCTGCTGCCTGCTAATGATATTTCTCCAGACTCTGAGCTGGAACGCGACCGCGACATAAAACTGATGCCAGGCACGCCATTGCTGCCGACCAAACCGGCACTGGCGCTGTGGATGAAAAGTCCAGGTTCAGCGGAAACCGGCATTCTTGCCACCATGAATATTAGTCTGACGCCTTATCAATTGATGGCGTCTTACCACCCAGAGATCACCGGAATGGCGCTGGTGATTGGCAACAAAGCGCTGCTCAGCGGTAAAAACCAGGTGGTGAACGTCAGCGATCTCCCCCCTGCTCTGGCTGAAATGCGTTTTAAAAATAATGACATGCGCTTCGTGGTCTATGGCAGCACTCTGGCGCAACGTGACTATCATCTGATTCTGCTGACCGGGCTACTGGCCACGCTGTTTATGATCGGTGCCAGTTGGATGCTGCTGACCCTTTATCAGCGCCCTGGTAAAGAGATTATGCAAGGGATTAAACGCGGACAGTTTCATGTGGAATATCAGCCACTGGTGACCGCCCACGACGGCCAACCTTACGGTGTAGAAGCGCTACTGCGCTGGACACATCCCACTGAAGGAATGATCCCTCCTGATGCCTTTATCAGTAATGCCGAAGCACAAAACCTGATTATTCCCCTCACCCAGCATCTGTTTAAACTGGTCGCGCGTGATGCCCGATTTTTAAGCCAACAGTTGCCGCGTGGCACACGCATGAGTTTAAATCTTTCCCCTTTGCATCTCGCTTCAGACAGCTTCCGCCAGCACGTACAGGAGTGGATTGCCGAGATGCCCGCTGACCACTTCAAGTATGTGTTTGAAATCACGGAACGCACCATGGTGGGTGAAAAGAATGCTGGCGAAATCTTTGCCTGGCTGCATGAGCATGACATCAAGATAGCCATTGATGACTTCGGTACAGGCCACAGCGCATTGATCTATCTTGAAAGATACCCGTTTGACTACCTGAAGATCGATCGCGGTTTTGTACAAAGTATTGGCACCGAAACAGTGACCTCACCAGTGCTGGATGCGGTGTTGCTGCTGGCGAAGAAACTCAATCTGAAAACCGTGGCTGAAGGGGTTGAAACCGGCGATCAAGCCGCATGGCTGGTCAATCGCGGAGTGACGCATTTACAAGGCTATCTGTTTAGCCGCCCGCTGCGCCCGGAATACCTGATCAGTTACTATCAGCAACAGGCCGCGTTGGGTTAACGTCACGCCATCGTCACGAAACTGCTACCATACAGTGCGGAACACCAGAGGAGAGCGCCCCACTTATGCTGCTGCGTCTTGTCACAGCGTTGCTGGTTTGTATGGCTATTGCGCCACTGCATGCTGAAACCATCAATGAGAGTTATGCCTTTGCCAAGCTGGGCGAGCCGAAGTATGCGGTGAATTTCAGTCATTACGATTACGTTAATCCTGCTGCGCCGAAAGGCGGCAAGATGACGCTGGCCGTGGTGGGCACTTACGATAACTTCAACCGCTACGCCTCACGTGGGAATCCAGGTGCGGGTACCGACACGCTGTATGATGGGCTCTTCACCACTGCTGATGATGAACCGGGCAGCTTCTACCCCCTGATCGCCGAATCCGCGCGCTATCCCAGTGATTACCATTGGATGGAAGTTTCAATCAATCCGCATGCGCGCTTTCAGGATGGCACCCCGATTACCGCACAGGACGTTGCCTTTACTTTCCAGAAGTTTATGACCGAAGGCGTGCCGCAATTCCGCATTGCATTCCGCGGGGTAGAGGTGAAAGCACTGAACCGCCTGACGGTGCGCATTGATATGGCCAAGCCCGACAAGGACCTGATTTTAAACTGGCTGACGCTCCCCGTGCTGCCCGAGAAATTCTGGCAGAATAAAAAATTCAATGAGCCGATTGGCTATCCCCCGCTCGCGAGTGGGCCTTACCGCATCACTGCCTATAAGTCTGGCCAGTTCATCGAATACAGCCGGGTAAAAAATTACTGGGCCGCCAATTTGCCGGTTAACCGCGGCCGCTTCAATTTTGATACTTTGCGCTATGACTACTACCTCGATGACAACGTGGCATTTGAAGCCTTCAAAGCAGGTGCCTACGATCTGCGTGAGGAAGGTTCGGCAAAAAAATGGGCCACGCAGTATCGTGGTCGTAATTTCGAGAGCCGTGCCATTGTTAAATCAACCACACCGAATACTGCTGCCACGGATACGCGCTGGCTGGCGTTTAACAATGAGAAACCGTTGTTTGCCGATCGACGCGTCCGTCAGGCGCTGACGCTGGCATTTGATTTTGAATGGATGAACAAGGCGCTGTTTTATGGCGCCTATAAGCGCACCAGCAGTTACTTCCAAAATACCGAATATGCGGCGGTGGGCTATCCGAAAGCAGAGCAACTGATCCTGCTCGCCCCTTACAAAGCCCAGTTGCCGCCTGAAGTGTTTGACAGTGAGTACGCGCCCCCGAAATCGGATGGCAGTGGATTTGATCGCGGTAACCTGCTGAAAGCCGTGGACCTGTTGAAACAAGCGGGATGGCAGATTAAAAACCAGCAACTGGTGAATGATAAAACCGGTCAGCCTTTCCGCTTTGAACTGCTAATGCGCAGCGGCCCCAATAATGACTGGGCTTTGCCCTTCCAGCACAGTCTGGCGCGTCTTGGCATTCAAGTGACACTGCGTCAGGTAGACAGCTCACAGTATCTACGCCGTTTACGTGAGGGGGATTACGATATGATCCCGTCGGCTTATCAGGCGATGCCGTGGCCCTCAACAGATTTACAATATTTCTGGCAGTCCGATTTCATCAAATCCTCATGGAACACCGCGCGGGTGCAGGATCCGCTTATCGACCACTTTATTAAACAGATTGTGGCTCACCAGGGTGATGAGAAAGCCTTGTTACCACTGGGCCAGGCACTGGATCGTATCCTGCTGTGGAATGCCTATATGATCCCAATGTGGTACAACGCAGAGCAGAGGCTGGCATACTGGGACAAGTTTTCGCGTCCTGAAATCAAGCCTGCCTATGCCACCGGGCTGGAAAACTGGTGGTATGACGTGAACAAAGCCGCACAGTTGCCGGCCGACAGACGCTGAGGAGAGCGGTTTGGGTTCCTATTTCCTACGCAGGTTGCTGCTGATTATCCCCACGCTGTGGGCGATCATCACCCTGAACTTTTTTATCGTGCAGATTGCGCCAGGCGGTCCAGTTGATCAGGCGCTGGCCAACGCGCAGTTTGGTCACAGCACTGGGTTTTCCGCCTCCGGCGGTGCCGATAGCGGCGGGCGTGGTGCATTAGTGCGAGATAACCCCGGCGACAGCCAATATCGCGGCGCGCGCGGGCTCGATCCTGAAGTGATCGCAGAAATTAAACATCGCTACGGTTTTGATAAACCCCTGCTGCAACGTTATGGCGAGATGCTGTGGAATTACCTGCGTTTTGATTTCGGCGACAGCCTGTTCCGCAGTGCTTCGGTGCTGCAACTGATTAAAGAGAGTTTGCCGGTTTCGATCAGCCTCGGTCTGTGGAGCACACTGATCATCTATCTGGTGTCGATCCCGCTTGGCATCAAAAAAGCGGTGCGCAACGGCAGCGCTTTCGACATCTGGAGCAGCACCTTCATTATCATTGGCTACTCCATTCCCGCCTTCTTGTTTGGCATCATGCTGATTGTGCTGTTTGCCGGTGGCAGTTATTTAGACTGGTTCCCGCTGCGTGGCCTGACGTCACCCCAATTCGATACCCTGCCCTGGTACGGTAAAGTCGGTGATTATCTGTGGCACATCACGCTGCCGGTATTGGCAACGGTGATTGGTGGCTTTGCCACGCTGACCATGTTGACCAAAAACTCCTTCCTCGATGAGATTCGCAAGCAGTATGTCGTCACGGCTCGCGCGAAAGGAGTGGATGAGAAACGCATTTTGTATGGACACGTCTTCCGCAACGCCATGCTGTTAGTGATTGCAGGCTTCCCCGCCACTTTTATCAGCATGTTCTTCACCAGTTCCGTGCTGATTGAGGTGATGTTCTCGTTGAATGGATTAGGTCTGCTGGGCTACGACGCCACCATTCAGCGCGACTATCCGGTGATGTTTGGCACCTTGTATATCTTTACGCTGATTGGGTTGCTGATGAATATTCTCAGCGACCTGACTTACACGCTGGTCGATCCGCGCATCGATTTTGAGGGACGCTGATGGCCATATCGCTTATTAACCAACAGCGCTGGCAGCGCTTTCGTCACAACCGCCGTGGCTACTGGTCGTTGTGGATTTTTCTGGTGATTTTCGTGTTGTCACTGGGTGCGGAGTTACTGGCCAACGACAAACCTTTGATAGTGCACTATCAGCAGCGCTGGTATATGCCACTGCTGTTTAACTACAGTGAAAGTGATTTTGGCGGTGACTTTGCGACGCCCGCTGATTATCAGGACCCCTGGCTCAAACAGCGCATTGACCACCAAGGTTGGGCACTGTGGGCACCGATTCGCTTCAGTGACAGCACCATCAATTTTGCCACCGATGTACCCTTCCCTTCTCCGCCGTCGAAACAGAACTGGCTCGGCACCGATGCCAATGGCGGTGATGTGCTGGCACGTCTGCTCTACGGTACGCGCGTATCCTTGCTATTTGGTATTCTGCTGACGCTGTTTTCCAGTGTGATTGGCATTGTGGTCGGTGCGGTGCAGGGTTACTTCGGCGGCCGCGTTGATTTGGTCGGTCAGCGTCTGATTGAAGTCTGGTCCGGTATGCCCTCTCTATTCCTGCTCATTTTGCTCTCCAGCGTGATCCAGCCCGGTTTCTGGTGGCTGTTGCTGGTGACAGTGATCTTTGGCTGGATGAGCCTGGTCAGCGTGGTACGCGCGGAATTTCTGCGCACGCGTAACTTTGATTACATTCGTGACGCGCAGGCGCTGGGCGTTAGCGATGGACGCATCATGCTGCGACATATGTTGCCTAATGCGATGGTGGCGACGCTGACTTTCCTGCCCTTTATTTTGTGTGGTTCGATCACCACGCTGACATCCCTGGATTTCCTCGGTTTTGGCCTTCCGGTGGGATCGCCGTCGTTGGGTGAACTGTTACTGCAAGGCAAAAATAATCTGCAAGCACCCTGGCTGGGGCTTTCTGGCTTCTTCGCACTCGCCCTGCTGTTATCACTACTGATCTTTATAGGTGAAGCGGTACGCGATGCCTTTGATCCAAGTCGGGGACGCTAAATGAGCTTACTGACCGTTAATCATCTGGCCGTGGCGTTTAATCAACGCCGGGTGGTGGAAGATATCTCACTGCACATTGATGCGGGTGAAACCCTGGCATTGGTCGGCGAATCAGGATCGGGCAAAAGCGTGACTGCCCTGTCGATCATGCGCTTGTTACCTCAGCCACCCGTGACCTATCCGCAGGGCGAAATTGTGTTCAATGGACAGAACATCCTGCAGGCCAGTGAACGTGAGATGCGCGGCTTGCGTGGTAACCAAATGGCGATGATTTTCCAGGAGCCGATGGTCTCGCTTAACCCGCTGCATAACGTTGAGAAACAGCTGTATGAGGTGCTGTCTCAGCATCGGGGAATGCGCAAAGAAGCGGCGCGCGGAGAAATTCTCAGTTGCCTGGATCGCGTGGGAATTCGCCATGCCGCGTCTCGGCTGCAAGATTTTCCCCATCAACTCTCCGGCGGGGAACGTCAGCGCGTGATGATCGCCATGGCGTTGCTGATGCAACCCAAGCTGCTGATTGCCGATGAGCCCACCACCGCGCTCGACGTCACGGTACAAGCGCAGATTCTGCAACTGCTGCGAGAGTTGCAGCGAGAGCTGAATATGGGCATGCTGTTTATCACCCATAATCTGAATATTGTGCGCCAGTTGGCGCATCGTGTGACGGTGATGCGCAATGGGCGAGAAGTCGAACACAACCGCTGCGACGCGCTCTTCAGCCTGCCGACTCATCCTTATACCCGCGAACTTTTGGCTGCCGAACCCGATGGTCAACCGGTTCCCCTCACGAATCCGCAACCGCTGTTGCAGGTTAAAAATCTGCATGTGGGCTTTCCCATTCGCCGCGGATTGCTGAAGCGGGCAGTGGCGGAAAAGACGGCGCTACAGGATTTGAGCTTCACGCTTCGCCGGGGAGAAAGCCTGGGACTGGTCGGTGAATCCGGTTCCGGCAAAAGTACCACCGGCCTGGCACTGCTGCGTTTGATCGCCGCCCGCGGCGAGATCTGGTTTGACGATCAGCCTCTGCATACGCTGACGCGCAAGCAACTGATGCCGCTGCGCCCTAAGATTCAGGTGGTGTTTCAGGATCCAAACTCTTCACTCAATCCACGTATGACGGTGCAGCAGGTGATTGCTGAAGGGTTAGCTGTCCATCGCCCAGAGCTGAGTGCTGCCGAACAGGAAGCGAAAGTGATTGCGGTGATGGAGGAAGTGGGACTGGATGCCGAAAGCCGTTTGCGCTATCCCGCAGAGTTTTCCGGCGGCCAGCGCCAGCGTATCGCGATTGCGCGCGCGCTAATTTTAGAGCCACAGTTGATCGTACTGGATGAACCGACTTCATCGCTGGATCGCTCAGTGCAGAAGCAAATTCTCACACTGCTCCGTCGTTTACAGCAGCAGCATCAGCTGGCTTATCTGTTTATCAGCCATGATTTGCAGGTGGTGCGAGCACTCTGTCACCAGCTGATCGTGTTGCGTCAGGGAGAGGTGGTGGAACAGGGAGAATGCGAGACGCTGTTTAATGCGCCAGCCACCGATTACACCCGTCAGTTGCTGGCTTCAGCGCAAGGTCAGCCCTTGAGTTAATGACCTTCAAAAGTTTCGGCTATCGCTACGCCCTGATTTTTCAGGCAGCAGTTGGTGGCACTTTCATCACCGCGCTGAATCAGCAGACACGGCTGCCCTTCACACCGGGCAATTTTGCATTCCACCTGAATCTGCGCCAGCGTTTCTTGCAACTGGTGCAGAATTTCCAGCGCGGGATGGCCATCATGGCTGAGCAGGCGGAGTACCACTAAATCTTCATCGTGCACACCGTTTGCCGCTTCCTGACACTCAATTTCCCCCGCATGATCTGACGACCAGCGATAGTGTTGCGGTAAGCGATGCATAACCGAAAGTTGCAGCATAAGTACGGTCCCCAGAGACGTTAACTCTTATTCACGACGACGGCGGTAACGCGTGAATCCTTACCTGGTTAGCTCAGAATACGGACGTCAAGGTTTGCCTTCTCGTTTTAAGCACAAAGCATGTAGCAAAGTTATTATTTGCGAGTCTTCTCGCATTTGTGCCTATGTGTACCCTGTTCGGCGGCAGTTAACAATCATTTTAGACGCAATGTCGTTACTTTTTTATCTCTTAATTTTCACATTATGGAAACATTAAGCATAACGAATATGTGGGGATTCGCGAATTTGCGGGGGAGTGTTGTGTTTGAAGATGTCAGTCATAAATCAGTAGCGGAGCAATTTATTGCGCCGCTACAAGATTATGCGTGGCGTGGACGTGAGGCGTAACTGAACAGCACGATGGACACCGTGGCGCACAGCGCAATGGTTGCCACCATCGGCCAGGCACTGTTAATACTGACCAGTGACAGCAGTGCCCCCACCAGAGCACCTACCCCGAAGCGTAATGTGCCGGCCAGCGAAGAGGCCGTGCCCGCCATATGTGGGAACTCATCCAGTATCACCGCCATGGCATTGGACGAAACGGTCGAGACACAACCGATAAACATCGCGACGCCCAGCACCAGTGACAGGAAGCCCAGATCCAGCGCGCTGGAAATTAACAGCCAGATACCCATGGCGAACTGAATGATCAGACCAATACGGAACATCGCCAGCGGGCCAAATCGACGCACGGCACGGCTGTTAATCAAAGTCATCACAAACAAGAACACCACATTAAGGCCAAAGTAGTAGCCAAAGTTCTGTGGCGAGACGTGATTCACTTCGATGTAAACAAAGGGTCCGGCATTGAGAAAGGTAAACAGTCCGGCAAAGGAGAAGCCGCTTGCCAGCATGTAACTGAACGCGCGCTTATGACGGAACAGTGCCACAAAATTGCTCAGAGTGGTGCGTAAATGAAAACGCTGCCGCTGCTCGGGCTTCAGGGTTTCACGGATCTGCGTGACCACCAGCACCGTGGTAATCAACGCGGCGACCGATAATGTCCAGAAAATGGCATGCCAGTTCCACAGCAGCAGCAGCCAGCCACCAATAATCGGGGCCAGCAGCGGTGCAATGGTGGTCACCAGCATCACGAAGGACATCATGCGTGAGAAGTCCTCTTTCGAGTAACTATCACGCATCAGGGCATTAATCACCACGCTGGCCGCTGCCGCCGAGAGACCGTGCAGGAAGCGCATAAAGATCAGTTGATCGATAGATTGCGACAGCGCGCAGGCGGCGGCTGCGCAGGCAAAGATCAATGTGCCCAGCACAATCACCGGTTTACGTCCGTAGCTGTCCGCCAGTGGGCCATAAACTAACTGACCAATGGCGAAACCAAGGATGTAGAGGTTGAGCGTCATCTGCACGCTGCCCGCAGAAACGGCAAACTCACGTGCAATTTGCGGCATCGCTGGCAGATACATATCAATGGACAGTGGCATCAACATCGCCAGCAAACCCAGAATCATAACCAACCCTATCGGTGAATTCTTTTCCTTACGCACCGCTTTCTCCCGCTATTTGCGCTTTTTCAGTTCTTCTGGCAGTCCGATGCTGTCGATCTCTTCGGCGGTGAGTTCACGGTATTCGCCTTCACCGAGTTCCTCATCCAGCATGATGTCACCAATACTTTCGCGATGCAGCGCGGATACATGATTACCCATGGCTGCGAACATGCGTTTCACCTGGTGATAACGCCCTTCGCTGATGGTTAAGCGTGCCGCTTTTTCATCGAGAATTTCGAGCACAGCCGGTTTAGTCAGCTCGCGCTCATTGTGCAGTTGAATACCCGCCGCAAATTTCTCAATCAGCGAAGGATCGATCGGCTCTTCCACTTCCACCAGATAGGTTTTTTCCAGATGATGGCGCGGAGACGTAATACGGTGCGACCATTGGCCATCGTCGGTCAGCAGCACTAAACCGGTGGTATCAATATCCAGTCGACCCGCCGCATGCAGCTTGAACGCCGCCGGTTCTTCAATAAAGAACAGCACAGTAGGATGATCGGGATCGTCAGTGGAACAGACATAACCCTGCGGCTTGTTCAGCATGAAATAACGGGGACCTTGCTGCACCACCAGCGGGGTGCCGTCATATTCGATTTCGTCGTCTGGCTGCACTTTGTAAGCCGCATCACGTACGACTTCGCCGTTGATGGTGACTTTTTTGGCGCGGATTTCGCGGCCAGCGATAGCACGGCTGACTTCCAGTTGCTGAGATATGAATTTTTCGAGTCGCATGAATTCGTTTTGCCTGTTACTGCGGAGGGAAACTGAAACGGCGTTTTGTCCGTTAAAAAAGTGGGGTCAGTATAGCTTGATCCTTCGCCTGCTAACAGTAGCGATCCTGTGTTTCAGATGCTTTCATGGCATAATACGCCCCCGTTCCAGAAAAAGTTTGCCCCGATGTCTTTCACCCTGCGCCCTTACCAGCAAGAAGCCGTTGATGCCACCCTGCAACACTTCCGCCGTCACCCTACGCCAGCGGTGATTGTGTTGCCGACGGGCGCCGGTAAAAGTTTGGTGATTGCTGAGCTGGCACGCGTGGCGCGCGGTCGGGTGCTGGTGTTGGCCCACGTCAAAGAGTTAGTCGAACAAAACCACAGCAAATATCAGGCTTACGGTCTGGAAGCGGATATTTTCGCTGCTGGTTTGCAGCGCAAGCAAAGCGAGAGCAAGGTGGTATTCGGCAGCGTGCAATCGGTGGCGCGTAATCTTGACCGTTTTGACAGCGCCTTTTCGCTGGTGATCGTCGATGAGTGCCACCGCATCAGTGGCAATGAAGAGAGCCAGTACCAACAACTCTTTGCCCACTTGCGCCAGCACAATCCGCAACTGCGCCTGCTCGGTCTCACTGCCACCCCTTTCCGCCTCGGCAAAGGCTGGATTTATCAGTTTCATTACCACGGTATGGTGCGTGGCGACCAGCAGGCACTGTTCCGTGACTGCATTTATGAACTGCCGCTGCGCTATATGATCAAACACGGCTTCCTCGTACCTCCCGAACGACTGGATATGCCGGTGGTGCAGTACGATTTCAGCCGCCTGATCCCACAAAATAATGGCTTATTCAGTGAAGCCGACCTCAATCGCGAGTTGAAGCAACAAAACCGTGTCACCCCGCACATCATCCGCCAGATTGTAGAATTCGCTGAGGATCGGCGTGGGGTGATGGTATTCGCGGCGACGGTGGAACATGCGCGCGAAATTCTGTCGCTGCTGCCAGAAAACAGTGCGCTGGTATCGGCAGAAACGGTGGTGAAAGAGCGCGATCGAATTATTAACGCTTTTAAAGCGCAGCAGCTGAAGTTTCTGGTGAATGTCGCGGTGCTGACCACCGGTTTTGATGCGCCGCACGTGGATTTGATCGCCATTTTGCGCCCGACCGAATCCGTTAGCCTCTACCAGCAAATTGTTGGGCGCGGCCTGCGCCTGTCACCGGGTAAAACAGATTGCCTGATTCTGGATTATGCCGGTAATCCGCACGACCTTTTCACCCCTGAAGTCGGCACGCCAAAAGGTGCCAGCGACAATCAACCGGTACAGGTATTCTGCCCTTCCTGCGGATTCGCCAACACTTTCTGGGGAAAAACCACCGAGGATGGCCATATCATCGAACATTTTGGTCGTCGCTGTCAGGGGGTGCTGGAGGATGACGAGGGAAACCGTGAGCAATGTGATTACCGTTTTCGTTTTAAAAGCTGCCCGGATTGTGGGGCAGAAAATGATATTGCCGCACGGCGCTGCCATCAGTGTGACCGCATTATGGTGGACCCCGACGATATGCTTAAAGCAGCATTAAAACTGAAAGATGCCCGTGTATTGCGCTGTGGTGGCATGACGCTGGAACAAGGCCGCGACGAGAAAGGGGAATGGCTTAAAGCCACCTATTTCGATGAGGATGGCACCAGCGTCAGCGAACGTTTTCGTCTGCAAACGCCAGCACAACGCAAAGCCTTTGAGCAATTGTTTATGCGCCCACATCAGCGCGCGCCAGGCGTTGAGTTGGGCTGGCAAACCGCTGCCGATGTCATCGCGTTGCAACCTCTTTTGCGTCATCCCGATTTTGTGGTGGCGCGCGCCAAAGGCCATTTTTGGCAAATTCGCGAAAAGATGTTTGATTATCAGGGCCGCTATCGCCGTGCCAATGAATTGCGTTAAGCGGCAGAATCATTTGCCCCGCCCTCTGAATATGGCTATAATCCCGCCCGCTTTTGCATCCGTAAAAGCATTTGAATAACCGTCCTGTTGCTGGGTCGCCTGTAGCAGGAACTATTGAAGAGATACAAGAATGACCACTTTCAACGCTGAAGTACGTAAAGAGCAGGGTAAGGGTGCGAGCCGCCGTCTGCGTGTAGCAAATAAATTCCCAGCCATCATCTATGGCGGAAACGAAGCACCAGTTGCTATCGAACTGGACCACGACGTTGTGATGAACCTGCAGGCTAAGCCTGAGTTCTACACCGACGTGCTGACCATCGTTGTTGATGGTAAAGAAATCAAAGTTAAAGCTCAGGCGGTGCAACGTCATCCGTTCAAGCCAAAACTGCACCACATCGACTTCGTTCGCGCTTAATCGCTAACGAGTTGAAAAGAGAACGCCGCATATGCGGCGTTTTTTTTATGCCAAAATTCAGTTGCCGCCGGTTCGACGCTGCAACTGATCGCGCAGATTCGGCGGTGTACCTTTGATGGTCAAGGTATCGGTAGCCGGATCCCAGAAAATGCGCTCACCCAGCAGCATGGCATCAAAATTCAGGGTCATCCCCCCGCCGCTTCCGGCAAATTTGGTGAGCTGACGCAGTGTGCTGCGATCCGCCGGGAAGTGTTCCTCCAACTCGTAACCTTGTTCCTGCGTAAAGGCCTGGAAGGTTTTCTCGCCTAATGGCGGAAGTTCACTGGAAAGATCCTCCAGCGCGATCTCTTCACCCGCCTGCAATTGATCGTTGCAGTAGCTGTATACCTGCTGACGATAATTCTGGCGTTCGTTTTTATCGAGATTCGACTCCGCACAGTAATCATCCACCGCCTGCAGTAAACCGCGGTTTTGCGCTTTCGTATCAAGACCGACACTGGCGCCGAGGAAATCCATGAAGAAGTCTGCCACTTTGCGCCCCACGCGGCCGCGCAGGAAAGTCAGATAGCGCGTCGATTCAGGATTGGTTTCCCATTCAGTGAGATCGATACGTGCCACAATGTCAGCGTGATTGATGTCGAGATAATGGGTGCTGCTGATATCCAACTGCTCGTTCACACGCATGCTCGACTGGCTGCTCAACATCGCCACCAGCAGATACTCCACCGCCAGATAGCGATAGTGTAAAAACAGCACCACGCCACTTTCGGCAAACGGATACTTGCCCAGTTCGTCACGCAGACGGCCGGTCGCGGCGCGGCTGAAAGCCAGAAAGTCATCTTCCCCTTTGCGGCAGTTGCGCAGCGCATCGGCTAACTCACTCTCTTCGTTGAACAAGCCATAGGCTTTACTCTTCGCGCTGTAAACCCGGTGCAACTCTTCCGCCATCTCTTCCACCGCACGGGTCGTCGGCAGCAAGGTATCGCGCAGGACCAGTTCAAGCTGGTTTTCATCACGTTTAACTAACTGATGCAGGGCAATCTGGTCGATATCCAGACTCATGGTAGACTCTCCTTTGGGCTCAGCCGCGTATTCAAACACCGCCTGCCGCTGCTTTCAACTGCGCGCACAAACTGATCGTTCTGCTTGCGATAAAATTGCGGAAAAAAGTGCGTTGTTACGGTAATATACCGCCTTTTCACACTTGATTAGTCGACGATATGCCACAATCATCCCGTTACAGCGACGAGCGCGTAGAGAAGCTTCTCGCGCAGATGGCGCAGATTCTTGAAAAAGACAAAGCGCCAACCGACCTTTCCCTGATGGTTTTAGGGAACATGGTAACTAACTTGATCAACACCAGTGTCTCTCCGGCGCAGCGCCGTAGCCTGGCGAAATCTTTCGCGGAAGCGTTGCAGTCTTCCGTACGCGATGACAACGCCCATTAAATTGCAGATCTGACTTCATAATATGGTAACCAACCGGCAGCGCTACCGCGAAAAAGTCTCCCAGATGATTAGCTGGGGGCACTGGTTTGCGCTTTTTAACATCATCTTTGCGCTGATTTTAGGTAGCCGCTATCTGTTGGTCGCTGACTGGCCCGCTTCGCTCGCGGGTCGCATCTATGCGTACACCAGTTGGATTGGCCACTTTAGCTTTATCGTGTTCGCCGGTTACCTGCTGGTTATCTTCCCGCTGACCTTTTTGGTTATGTCTCAACGCTTGCTCAGGGTGCTATCGGCGATTATCGCCACCGCTGGGCTGACGTTGATCATGGTCGACAGCGCGGTGTTTAACCGCTTCCACCTGCACCTTAATCCGGTGGTGTGGGAGTTGGTCATCAACCCCGACCAGAGTGAAATGGCGCGTGACTGGCAGCTGATGTTTATTAGCGTGCCGCTGATTTTCCTGGTGGAGATGTTGTTCGCCACCTGGAGCTGGCAGAAGCTGCGCAGTCTTAATCGCCGCTCGTTCGGTAAGCCGTTGGCTGCGCTGTTTATTTCTGCCTTTTTTGCCAGCCACTTGATGTATATTTGGGCCGATGCGAACTTCTATCGCCCGATCACCATGCAGCGTGCCAATCTGCCGCTCTCTTATCCCATGACAGCACGACGCTTTCTGGAGCGTCATGGCTTGCTGGATGCGCAAGAGTATCAGCGCCGCCTGGTACAACAAGGCGATCCTGAAGCGCTGTCAGTGCAGTACCCACTCAGTGACATTACCTTCCGCGATGGTGGCACACGCCATAACCTGCTGTTGCTGACAGTGGATGGTTTGAGCAATGAAAACCTGGATAAATCGCTGCCTTCACTGAATCAATTCGCCAGTGACAATGTCCGATTCACGCAGCATTACAGTGCCGGGTTGCAGCCAGAAAAAGGCCTGTTCGGTTTGTTCTATGGCATCTCGTCCAGCTATATGGATGGCGTACTGGCGGCACGAATGCCTTCGGCGCTGCTCAGTGCCTTGAACTCTCAAGGCTACCAATTTGGGCTGTTCTCGTCTGATGGCTTCAGCCAACCGCTGTATCGCCAGGCCCTGTTAGCCGATTACAGCCTGCCGGATGCCGATACCCAACCAAACAGCAGCACCGTTAACCAGTGGCAAAACTGGCTGAACGGTCAGAAAGGCAATGGATCCCCGTGGTTCTCATGGATTGCCTTAAACGGCGTGACGGTAAATGGTGACAGTGCCAAAGTTCGCCAGCGCAGCTACCTGCGCCAGGCTGCAGGTATTGATGAGCAGATCGCCGCAGTATTGCAAACATTGCAACAGCGCGACTTGCTGAAAAATACCGTGGTGGTGGTGACGGCACAGCGAGCGGTGACGTTGAATGGCAATGATGACAATCCTGGCAATCGTGCAACGCTACAAGTACCGCTGGTGGTGCACTGGCCGAATACGCCTGCGCAGACGATTGATCGTCTGACCGATCAGCAGGATGTGATGACCACGCTGATGCAGCGTCTGCTGCATGTGCGCACTAACCCGGCGAACTATTCACAGGGTGAAGATCTGTTTGCGGCCCAGCGCAGTCACAATTGGGTCGCGAGCAGTGAAGATGGCAAGCTAGTGGTCACCACACCAACAGTGACGTTGGTGCTGAATAATAACGGCAGCTACAGCGCTTATGACGCACAAGGCAAACCGTTGAAAGATCACAAGCCGCAACTGGCTCTGCTGTTGCAGGTGTTAACGGAAGAGAAGCGTTTCACGGCAAACTGATTAAATATGAGGCAGTTAAAACCTGCACATATTGCAATCGGTAGTGGAACCAGTAGACTACTGCCTCACGTTCGGCACGTAGCGCAGCCTGGTAGCGCACGGTCATGGGGTGTCCGGGGTCGGAGGTTCAAATCCTCTCGTGCCGACCAAAATCCCAAAAAAGCAGCCTTAATGGCTGCTTTTTTATTGTCTTAAGCCTGACCAACTCTATCAATCTCAGTCTGATGTTTGGCGTGCCAGCCACTCTTCACGCGTTAACTCCCACGTCCCTGCCTCCAGCTCGCCCTCAACAAAGGTTTTGCGATAGGTATCGACTAAACGCATGCCGGTGCGTTCAGATATGCGGCGTGAGGCATGATTATCCATCGCCTTAGGCACGCGCAAACGTGGCTGCTGTAAATGTTCAAACCAAAATGCGGTCACCGTTTCGCAAGCTTCACTCATTAAGCCCTGCCCTTGCCATTCAGGCACCAGCCAAAACCCGCGATTATCTTCCGCGCCCAAACGTAACGAAATCAGGCCAATGAGATTATCCGGCTGCGAACGATGACGTAGGCTCCAGTGCCAGGCCTGTCCCGCAGCCATCGCAGGTAAGGCCATATCATCAATGTAACGACTGGCCCCGTCAGCAGGATAAGGCCAAGGTATGGCATTCACCAGATGACGCACGATTTCCCAGCGCGGGAAAACCTGTTGAACCTGTATGGCATCGCTGCTTTGCAGCGGCAGAAGAATAAGACGGGCGGTGTCCAGACGGGTGATTTCCATTATGACCTCCTTGGTTAACCCTTTCAGTCATATCGGGAAATTGCACTTAAGGAAACCTTTTTTTATGTTTATCAGTCACCCAACGAAAGCAACCAAAACGAAGCGGGATCACATTTCTCATCAAATATGACAGCATTTCACCTGATTGAAACAAAACTGTCATACAGTTTAATTACTCTTATCCTTCCTGTTTTTAGATGGACAATGATTATGGTCATCAAGGCAAAAAACCTGCAGGATGCGGAAGAACTCCTGCACTCAGGTATCAATAAAGTTGAACTGGCTTACGATATTGGCAGCGACGATTTCTTCCGTCTGGCCTCCCAGTGGTGTGAGCGCGGTGCGCGCATCACGAAAGGCAATCAGCACTTTGTGGTGCAGATCAAAGGCATGTCGATTCCGCCAAACCGTTAAAAGTCGGCAGTCCCTTTGACTTGCTCTCCTCGCAGCTGACTGGTAAAACTACGTTTTTCCGTCGGCTGTGATGTTTTATGTTTGCTTCTGAAAATCCACTCGCATTGCCCTCTCCCCCGTTTATCACCGCGGCTGCCATCCTGGCGGACAACGTGTCGATCGCTTGGTGTCAGTTTGATCAGCTCGCATGGAACAAAGACCTGCATCAGCAATGGCAATTGCCGCTGCCGGTATCCCTGGAGAGTGCGGTAACCAAACGCAAGGCAGAACATCTGGCAAGCCGCTGGCTGGCACAGCAGATGCTGGCACGCTTTGCGCTGCCGGATTTTGTGCTGCGCAATGCGCCCGACCGATCCCCAGTCTGGCCTGCAGGTGTCCAGGCTTCGTTATCCCACTCGCAGCAGATGGCAGTTATCGCCGTGACGCAGGCACCGCTGTGCATTGGCGTAGATGTGGAACAGGTGATGGCGGAACAAACTGCGCTAGAGACGGTGGATTTACTGATGAGTGACAAGGAGCGCAGATTGCTGGAAACGCTGCCGCTGCCCTTTGCCGTCGCCGCGACCCTGCTGTTTT
Source organism: Pantoea sp. EA-12 (assembly GCF_030053355.1). Classification (NCBI taxonomy): domain Bacteria; kingdom Pseudomonadati; phylum Pseudomonadota; class Gammaproteobacteria; order Enterobacterales; family Erwiniaceae; genus Pantoea; species Pantoea sp. EA-12. Next base: position 200,493 of record NZ_JASGBY010000002.1, read on the forward strand.
CAATGAAAGAGAGCCTGTACAAAGCGCTCTGGCCGCAATTGCATCAGCCTATGGAGTTCCTGCAAGCCGAGTTGGTTAATCTGGATATGTCGCAAGCGCAGGCGACGCTGCACCTGACGCAGGATTTCTCAGCAGACTTTACCGCGCAAACCCCTCTTCATGCCCAGTTCTGGCTGCGTGATGATCGCATCATTACGCTGGTCAGCCACCCACTGCCAGACAATAAAAAACCGGCTCAGAAATAAACCCGAGCCGGTGACAACACAAGACGACAGAAGTGTTCCAGGGAGACAGAGACTAGGAATCTCTGTTGGAATTCACCTTACCTGTCAGGCAACACTTTGCCCAATAAGGCTTTTCGCTAAGCTATCCCGCGTGGCGTTAATGGCCGGTGTCGGTGCGTTTGACGGCATCCAGTGTTGCCATTTCGCGCTCGTTGCCGGTCAGTTCGCTTAACTGGCCTTCACGCATCTCCAGTAAACGATCGGCATGAATGAAGTAATGATCATCATGGCTGATAGCAAACACGGTTTTGCCTGACGCCTGCAACCACGGCAGTAATTCACGGTAGAAGATGCGGCGGAAGTGCGGGTCCTGATCGGCGGCCCATTCGTCAAGCAACAAGATGTCACGCTCTTCTGCCGCCGCTAACAGTAGCGCCAGGCGTTTACTCTGTCCTTTAGACAGTTGCAGATTAAGTACCTTATTCCCTTGCAACTTCAGTTTGTCTTGCATCTTCAGGCGTTCAAGCCATTGCTGCACCAGCGCCGGATTGGCAGGCTGACCACCGTGGCTGATAAGACGATCAAACAGATGCACATCCGTAAACACTGCCGAGAAATGTTTGCGATAAGCATCAAGATTATGCCAATCCACCTCTTTCCCATCCAGCAACAGGCTGCCGGACTGCGGCTGATACAGGCCGGTCAGTAGCATGGCCAGCGTCGATTTTCCGCTGCCGTTACCACCAATCAGAAACACCAGCTCACCCCGACGCAACGTCAGATTAATCGGCCCCACCTGGAAACCGTGCTCGCCATAATGGAAGCTGACATCACGCATTTCCAGAGTTTGCCAGTCACGAGTTTGCGGCAGCGACTGGAACTGAGCATCGTAAGGCGCAAGGTCGAAGCTATTAATTTTGCGGTACGCCACCTGGGCGCTCAACAGGGTTGGTAAGGCCCCAACGGCCGCCAGCAACGGAGTGCGTAAGAACAACAGGGTTAACGAGTAGGTTGCCGCGACCGCCGTGTTCGCCCAGCCCAGCCCATTCGCCATAAAGAACACAATGCCGATCGCACCCAGCATCATGATATTTGACCAGTTAACCGCACTCAGATGGTAAGTATCGGCACGCACAATATGGTGGCGATAGCCCTTGGCATTTTCCTGATAAACCGTGTCATAAATCAGCTGCGCACGTTCGCGGTTAAGCTGCAGTTCTTTACGCCCTTCAATAATGGTCTGGAAATCGCGGTACAGGTCATCCTCAATTTCACGCAGCTTAGCCATGTGCTGATAAACACGCGACACCAGCAACCAGCCGCCCACCAGCGTCACCACCAGCCACAGCGAAGTGATCATCAGCATTTTGGGTGAAAGCCACGCCATATAGAGTGCAGAACCCAAGGTGATAATGATGCCCTGAATCAGTTCAGGCAGCCGGACAAAGGCGATGGTGATTGCGCGGACATCGCTGGTGAGACCGGCCAGCAAATGCGCATTGCCAATCTGTTCAATACGCTCGATACGAGTATCCAGAATACGCTTGATGAATTCGCCACGCAGACGCCAGACAAAATGATGCCCCAGTAAGGTCAGCGCCAGCTGCGAGCCCAGTGTGACGGCCATGAGCAAAAACAGCTGGCCAAGGAAGCTCGGCAACACCGCAATAGAGGTATTCACCGCGACGATCAGTTCGTTATTGATATAGGCGATCAGCCCGATGCCCAGTGCAGCACTTAACAGGGTGAGAAGAATGACACCAATAAAAGGCCAGCGATACTGGCGATAAACCACATGCAGCAATGCCATTAACAGATTCCGGAGGTCAATAAAGCAGCCTGCAGTTTAATGGCGCATCAATTGATAGCAAGAATAATTCTCACCCCACGGCCGGATAATGGGCGCGTCGGAAAGTCAGGTTGTAACGGAAGGCGCCCGCATCAGGATGAATGCCCGGTTTAAGCGGTAAAATACCGTGATAGCGCAAGCGTGAAGGCCCGCCCCACACCACGATATCACCATGTTCCAACAGGACACGTTGCGTGGCATCACCGCGTTCGAAACCACCAAACTGAAAGACAGCGGGCAATCCTAATGAGACGGAAACGATCGGCTGGCGCAGGTCCTTCTCATCTTTATCCTGATGCAATGTCAGCTTTGCCCCGGGTTCGTAGCGATTGATCAGGCAGGCGTCTGGGTTAAAGCCGGCAAAACCGGCCTCGCGCGCGGTCTGCTGTGCCAGTTCAAGGAACAGCGCAGGCATCGGCGGCCATTTGTGACCACTGCTGTTGTCCTGCTCAGTGTATTGATAACCGCGCGAATCGCTCGACCAGCCTAAATACCCGCAGTTGGTCATCGCCACCGACATACGGTGACCACCCGGTGTGATGCGATGGGCAAACGGGTTCTGTTCAGCGATGCTATGAATTGCATCCAAAAGCGCATTGGCCTCATCGCGTGCGCGGCGGCGCAAAATCACCGCGCCTTCCGCCAGCGGCTCCTGCCAGGGAGCCTCTTCACTAAACAGATCCAACATATGCGCCTCCCGGGCTTACTTGTCTTCCTGATCGATCAGGAACGATTTAAATTGCGGTGACATCCAGTGCGTAAACCCCTCGCCCTGTTTGGTGATGAGATACACCGCCAGATGCTCTTTTATAGCTAATGCTTTAGCGCGTTCAGTGCCCAGCACCATTAAGCCAGTATCCCAGCCGTCGGCTTCCAGCGCGGTGGTGGCTATCACCGTTGCCGAGACCAGTTTATGGTCGATTGGACGCCCTGTCGCGGGGTCGATCACGTGCGAAATTCGTTTTCCATCCAGTTCATAATAGTTGCGATAGCTCCCCGAGGTGCTGATACCGTGCCCTTGCAAATCCACACGCGCTTCCACCGCATTTTCCCGGTCGGTGGGTTTCTGGATCGCCACACGCCAAGGCTGATTGCTGGCATTTATGCCGCGACTGAGTACAGCCCCCCCCACTGAGACCAAATAATGGGTGATGCCCTGTTGTTCCATCAGCCGGGCCAGGTGATCGGTGGCATACCCTTCCCCCATGGTCGAGAGATCCACATAAAGCGCGGGCAGATCTTTTTGCAGCCACTGCCCGTCAACCGTCTGGATAACGTGCAGGTGTTGCAAGCCCGTCTGCGCTTTGGCAGCGTTAATCTCCGCATCCGTTGGGGTATGCGCGGGCTGTTTTACTGGCCCAAAGCCCCATAAATTCACTAACGGCCCAACGGTGATATCCATCGCGCCGCTGGTCTTCTTCCCGATGCGCAACGCTTCAACCACAATATCCGCCATATCGGCGCTGATCGGCTGGGGTTTGCTGCCCTGATATTGGTTAAAGCGCGACAGCACTGAATCTTTTTTCCATGTTGAAAGCGCGTGGTCATCCTGATCTAACTGCTGCTGAATAACCTGCTGCAATGCGTCTTTACGTTGGGGATCAACGTCTGCCAGACTGACACGCCATACCGTGCCCATGGTTTTACCTTCCAGCACCATTGCCGAGCGCGTTGGCGATTGGTCACAGCCACTCAGACCAACTGCTAACGCACTAATCAGCAGAATATTCTTAAAGTACATCTACACCTCATCTGTAACGCATTCATTCATCCTGTTTCAAAGCATAAACAACTTGTAAAACAGGCTAAAGCTGCTTGATGTTAAACCAACGCTGACTCAGGATATGTCGTTCCCGCACGACAACGAATACAGGAACGCCAGATGATGATTTATATGATTGTTGCCGTATCCGCCGGCCTGTTTATTTTTGGGGCTTATCGCTGCTGGCAAACTTATCGCCATCGCCTTATCCAACACTACCCCTCCCGTCGGCGTTAAATTTTTGCACCACTAACTATCATTCTGCACCGCGTCAGCGCTGGCGCACTATAGCAAACTCGCGAAGAGCCGCGTGGCGCTGAGAGCGGTGATCTGGCATGAATTCTGCACTGTTGACACTGGGTTGAACATCAGCGAGGTGCAGAATGGAAAAGAGCAAAACAGAAAAGACCTGGCAGCAATGGCTGCGTTTCTCAGCGTTTACGCTAGCAGGCGTAGCGATGGAAGGTAGCGCGCCGGCGCTCAGCATGCCGGCGCAAGCCGCGCCCAAAGCAAAGAAATGGCGATCGATGCAGTAACGCCTACAACCCCAAATCACTCAAGCCCGGATGATCCTCCGGGCGCCTTCCCACAGGCCAATTAAACAGACGTTGCTCTGGCTTGATCGGTAGATCATTAATGCAGGCGAAACGCTGAATCATCAAACCGTCTGCTCCAAAATGCCAATTCTCGTTGCCGTAACTGCGGAACCAGTTGCCGCTGTCATCGTGCCATTCATAGGCAAAGCGCACCGCCAGTTTGTCTTCATGCCACGCCCACAACTCTTTGATCAGGCGATACTCTAACTCTTTCGCCCACTTTCGCTGCAGAAATGTCACGACTTCAGCGCGACCGTTAACGAATTCGCTGCGGTTACGCCACCGCGTATCTTCACTGTAAACCTGCGACACACGCTGTGCATCGCAGCTGTTCCAGGCGTCTTCCGCCATACGCACTTTCTGCAGCGCAGTTTGTTGATTGAATGGGGGCACCAGCATGATTTTCTCCTCTGCATGTAGACAGGTCTGTCTACTTGATTCATCCTGCCGTATGTAGACAATTCTGTCTACCTGTAAGATCGGAAAATTTATATGCTTGCTCCGTTAGAACTTGATGCCAGCGCCACTGCCAGTGAACGCATTCTTCTCAGCGCTCAGCAATTGTTTTATCAACATGGCATCCGTGCCACCGGTGTGGATAAGGTGATTGCCGCAGCTGGGGTGACGAAAGTGACTTTTTATCGCCACTTCCCGGCGAAGAATGCGCTCATTGTGGCGTTTTTGCAGTTACGTCATCAGCGCTGGATGTCAGCATTTAGAACGTCTCTGGCGCAGGATAGCGACCTGGTTAGCGCCCTGCCCGCGACCTTACTGAGTTGGTTTAATGATGCTGATTACCGTGGCTGCGCCTTTATTAATACGGCAGCAGAGTTGGGGAATTCGCTCGAAGAAGCCAGCATGCTGATTCGTCAGCATAAACAAGACATGGCGCAGGCAATTGCAGAGAGGCTGACGGCTGAGCAGCAGTGGAAAACCGCGCAGATTGTGCTGCTGATCGAAGGGGCTATCGTTCAGGTGCAGATTGGAGAAGATGCGGCAACGATTGTTGGGGTATTAAAAGAGGCTTTGGCGCATTTGCTTGGTTCAGCGTAGCGGCGGCCCTTGGGCCGCCGAAGAGCGCACCGAAGTGCGCTGCTACAGAGTCGGTATTAGAACTGGTAAACCAGACCCAGCGCCACAATGTCGTCAGTGTTGATGCCAGCCGCATTGGTGAAGTTGTTGTCGTCCAGCAGGTTGATCTGGTAATCAACATAGGTCGACATGTTTTTGTTGAAGTAGTAGGTTGCGCCCACATCAACATATTTTTTCAGGTTCTGATCGCCATAGTTCTCTACGTTGCCGCGAGAAGAGATGAACGCCAGGGATGGACGCAGACCGAAGTCGAACTGGTACTGAGCAACCAATTCCCAGTTATCAGCGGTATCAGCGTAGCCGTAAGAGGTGGCACTGCTTGAGCCGAAGCGAGTTGCGTTATTGGTACGGGTGTACATTGCCGCCAGGTAGATATTGTTGGCGTCATATTTCAGGCCGCCGGTGTAGGCTGCCGCTTTATCACCACGTCCCAGGATAGCGCCGGTGTTCTGGTTGTTAGTACGGTCGGACTGGAACATCGCCGCACCAATACCAAAGCCCGCACCCAGATCATAAGTGGTGCTCAGGCCGTAACCATCACCGTTCTCACCCAGCACGTCACGGCCGGTAGAAGATTCGGTTGGGTTGTCATTTTTGCCCTGGTACTGCACTGCAAAGTTCCAGCCGTCCACCAGACCAAAGAAGTTGGAGTTACGGTAGGTCGCCATGCCGTTACCGCGCTGGAACATGAACTGATCCGCGCCGTAAGTATCACCACCAAACTCTGGCAGTACGTCAGTCCAGCCTGCAACGTCATAAATTACGCCGTAGTTACGGCCGTAGTCGAAGGATCCAGCATCACCGAATTTCACACCAGCAAAACCGACACGGGTAAAGCTGTTGGCGGTGCCTTCAGCTTCAGAGGTGTTCAGGGCTGCCTGGTATTCCCACTGGCCATAGCCAGTGATTTGATCAGAAACCTGAGTTTCGCCTTTGAAACCAAAACGCAGGTAGGACTGGTCACCATCTGAGCCAGAGTTGTCAGAGAAATAGTGCAGACCATCAACTTTGCCGTAGAGGTCTAATTTGTTGCCATCTTTGTTATAAATTTCAGCTGCGCTTGCTGATCCTGCAACCAGCAATGCAGGGATCATCAGGGAGATAACGCGACGTTTCATTTTATTACCCTCTGTAATGTGCCTTTATTTATGCCACTGCGAACTGAACGATTAAAAACTCAGCCGGCAAGCCATTGTTATTTTATACGGAGCAATAATCTATCACGAAAATGATACTAAATTTCCAAAAGTGTTTCATTGTATTTAATAGTTATTTCTAAATGTAAATAACGGGGAACTTATAAGCAGCACAGATCAACAAAAAATAGAGCACACATTGATAAACCAATTTTTTATCATTTAAAAACAAAATCTTAAATACACATAACCCTCCGCACTGAATGATAAAACAAATGGCCACTCAGCGCATACAATTACTCCCGCTATCATCATTTATTTCATTATTATCTTCATTCACCCCGAATGAGTTGTTTTACCCTAATTCCCGCCGGACATCATTGTCCGGCTTTTTTTTGTCTGCCATTCTGCGCCCAAAATTAATACCACGTAAAGATAGTTTACTGCCTTAAATTAAGACCTCATACATTAGACATTATTTGTTAATTTTAGCACTTTTTGTTAAATAGTTAGCAATAAAACCGCAATGTTAATTTTTCCACGCAACAAAGATCGCTTAAATATTACCCGGCCTAAGAGGTTAATAATCCTGCGATGATTCTCTCACGTTATTCAGTCGTTTAAGTAAGAAGTTCTGGTGCATTTGTGACCATTCTTTAATTCAAGATTATTGCTTCTGGCGGGCATGTCGCAGAGGAAAGAATTTAACTTAAGTCACTCACCCGATGCTCGAGTCTTGCCAGGAAAGTTCTGGAAAAGCATAACGTCAGGCAAAATATCGGTAATATGCCTGTTTCTGACGATAACGGCTGCGGCCAGACCGCCCCAGATCTGAGGTGTGACGCCCGCTTTAGTGCTAAACTTCGTCGCTCTAACAGTTAAAGATAAAACCACTTTTTATGACAGCACTGGACGCCGCACAGCACAACAATTTGCATCAACGAGTCAATCTGGGTACACGCATCGTTTTCCTGATCGCCGGGTTAAGCATGTCCGCGTGGGCCCCCCTGGTGCCGTTTGCCAGCCAGCGCCTGGCGCTGAGTGGTGCATCACTCGGTGGCTTACTGTTGTGCCTTGGCATTGGTTCGCTCGCCGCGATGCCGGTGACGGGCGCACTGATTGCGCGCTTTGGTGGCCGAAGTGTCATGCTAAGTTCCACATTGGTGGTGCTGGCCATATTGCCGCTGCTCGCCATTCTTAATCAGATATGGCTAATGGCCGCCACCCTGATGATCTTTGGTGCCGGACTGGGCATGCTGGACGTCGCGATGAACGTGCAAGCGGTAGAAGTAGAAAAAGCGGCACGCAAACCGATGATGTCGGGTTTTCATGGTTTTTTCAGCCTCGGCGGGATTATCGGAGCGGGAAGCGTGAGTTTGCTGCTGAGCAGTGGATTGACGCCATTGCAGGCGGTGGCGGTGGTGATGATATTGATCGTCGCGCTACTCTTTATCTGCCTGCCGACTCTAATGACAGAACGCCTGCATCAACCTGATCAACCCTGGCTGGTGATCCCGCGTGGCTGGGTCGCTTTCCTCGGCCTACAGTGTTTCATCCTGTTCCTCGCGGAAGGGGCGGTGCTCGACTGGAGTGCCCTGCTGCTATTGCAAAGCCCGGAAATGAGTGTGGCGCATGCGGGATTGGGCTACGCCATCTTCTCCATTGCGATGACGCTGGGCCGTCTGACAGGGGATAAAGTCATCCAGCGCTTTGGTCGTTATCCGGTGATGTTGACGGGCGCACTGGCAGCCGCAGCAGGGATGACGCTGGCGGTATTACTTCCCTGGCCACAGGTTGCCTTGCTGGCTTTCCTGTTAGTCGGCTTCGGTCTGGCAAACACTGTGCCGATGCTGTTCAATGCGGCGGGGAATCAACATGATATGCCGTCGAATCGGGCGATTTCTGCCATGACAACCTTAGGCTATGCAGGTATTCTTTCAGGTCCGGCTTTAATCGGATTTATTTCCCAGTGGCTCAGTTTGAGTGGCGCATTTTTGTTTATCGCCCTACTGCTACTGGCCGTTGCCGCCAGTGCTCGCCTGGTGGCGCGCTAATCGCAGGATCCTGAGACACTATGCTGCCTTATAAATTTCCTTTGACCTCCGGTAACGTCACCCGCTTCTTCGTGGTGTTTAACCTGGTGCTTTTTTTGGCGCTGGGCGCGATGGTGCACAACAGCGTCAATGCCTGGATAACCGAGAAGCGCTATGCGATGACCGACTTAGCGCGCGCCATTCAGAAGCGCATTGATGCTTCTCGTTTTGCCACCTGGCAGATTTATGAAAATCTCGCGACGACTGCCGCCGGTTCTACCCCGAACAGTAATCTGCAGGAAACCCGACTACGCCCGGATGTCTACTACCTGGAAAAGACGCGCCGTAAAACGGAAGCGTTGATCTTTGGTTCACACGACAGCAGCACACTGGACATGACCATGCGTATGTCCAACTATCTCGATACGCTGTGGGGCGCTGAGAATCCCACCTGGTCGATGTATTTTCTCAATGGTCAGGACAATAGTCTGATCATGATCTCCACGCTGCCGCTGAAAGACATGGCAACACGCTATAAAGAGAGCGCGATTAATACGCTGGTCGATAGCCGCCGTGCCGAAATGCTGCAGCAGGCGAATGCACTGGATGAACGCGAAAGCTTTTCGCCACTGCGACATTTTGCCTGGCAGAACGATCACTACTTTACGCTGCGCACCACCTTCAATCAGCCGGGTCACTTAGCGACCGTGGTGGCATTTGATTTACCCATCAACGATCTGATCCCACACAGCATGCCGCTGGAGAATTTCCAGCTGATTCAGGATGCGACGCAGACAACCAGCACCAGTAGTGATGATGCCAGCAGCGAAAGCACACATGTCACGCTGGCGAATCCTAATCTTGAAATTGCTGCATCATTGCCAAGCACCTCGCTGCAGCTGGTTTATCGTGTGCCGCTGACCAGTCTGGCGCTGGATACCCTGCACAACCTGATGTGGCCACTGTTGATTAACCTGGTGCTGTTCCTGCTCTCGATTGCCGGCATCACCCTGTTACGCCAGCAATCGCTGCGCCCGAATGAGAACCAGAGTGCGGAACTTGACTCGCTGCGGATGTTAAATGAAGAGATCGTGGCCAGTTTGCCGGTTGGCCTGCTGGTATATGACTTCGCCACCAACCGTACGCTATTGAGTAACAAGATTGCCGAACACCTGTTACCGCACCTGAATCTGCAAAAAATCATCAATATGTCCGATCAACATCAGGGCGTATTGCAGGCGACCATTAACAATGAAGTGTATGAGATTCGCCACGCGCGCAGCGTGCTGTCCGCCCATACGCAACTGTTCATGATGCGCGATCAGGATCGTGAATTACTGGTCAATAAAAAGCTGCAAAAAGCGCAGCAGGTGTTAGATCGTAATCATCAGATGCGCCAGCAGTTGATGCAAAATTTGGGTCACGCGTTGAATCGCCCGCTTGAGAGCATGGTGGCGCAGTTAGTGCAGCTTAGTCAGCGTGATGATGATGAAACAGTGCTGGATCTGCTCGATGAAAGTCAGGGTCTGGCACGATTAGTGGATGACATTGTCTTGCTCAACCGCCTGGAAGCACACGACTGGTCACCGGATGCCAGCGTGTTCAACTTGCAAGAGCTGCTGGACGAAATCGCCTTAGAAAGTCTGCCATTGATGCGCCGCAAAGGGCTGTCACTGGTGATGAATAATCACCTTGCCAGCGACGAGATGCGTTTTGGCGATCGCCGCGCGCTGCGTAAGGTGCTGACCACGTTGATGCACTATGCTCTGACGACCACGCAATGGGGCAAGATTACGCTGGAAATCAAAGCCAGTGAAAGCAAGCCGAACAGCGTACTGCTGCAATTAGTCGACACCGGCTCCGGACTGAGTGTGGATGAACTGGCGAATGTCGATTTCCCTTACCTGGGCGAAACCACGCAGGACCGCTTTGGCCAGGCCTCAGGCATGGCATTCTTCCTGTGCAAGCAGCTGTGTAAGCAAATGGGTGGGCAGCTTGAGATCATTGCCAAACCCGATATCGGTTCGCGCTACAACATTCAATTGCCGCTGGCGCTGGAACAGCAAGGCGAGCAGGAAGAGAAGCTGCTGGAAGGTGTCACTGCACTGGTCGATATCGCGGTTGAAGACGTTCACAAAATTGTTTGCCGCCATCTGGAAAACTGGGGAGCAAATTGCCTGACCTCTGACGAACGTCTGTCAGGGCAGGAACATGACGTGCTGGTCACCGATGACCCAACACGCCTGAGCGGCTGGTCATTACTGCTGGCCGATGACGAAATGGGATATCGCGTTCTCAACGAGCAGCAAATTCGGGTCAACTTCAACCTGAGCAATGCGCTACTCGATGCGTTGCTCGCGCTGATTGAGAAACAAATGGCGCATGATTTGATAGAGGAGAGTAGCGAAGATGAAGCTGCCACCCCGCTATTAAGCGGCGGCTATTTCCAGCTGTTTACCGAGACAGTACCGCCTGATGTGAAGAGACTGTATACTGAAGCCGCGGAAAAGGATTATCCCTCGCTTGCTCAGACAGCACATCGCCTGAAAGGCGTATTTGCCATGTTAAATCTGGTACCAGGTAAACTGCTATGTGAAGCGTTAGAACAACACATAAAAGCATGTGACGATTTAACCATTAAAAATACCACCAGTGAAATTGACGCGTACGTCAACCAACTGCTGCAGCAAGGTAACCAATAAGATGAATAACTTGAACGTAATTATTGCCGATGACCATCCGATCGTTCTGTTCGGTATCCGTAAATCTCTGGAACAGATCGAATGGGTCAACGTTGTAGGTGAGTTCGAAGACTCAACAGCACTGATCAACAGCTTGTCCAAACTCGATGCGAACGTGTTAATCACCGATCTCTCCATGCCTGGCGAGAAGTACGGTGATGGCATCACCCTGATTAAATACATTAAACGTCACTATCCGGATCTCTCAATTATCGTTCTGACCATGAACAATAACCCAGCGATCCTGAGTGCCGTGTTGGATTTGGATATCGAAGGGATCGTGCTGAAACAAGGCGCGCCTACCGATCTGCCAAAAGCGTTGGCGGCCCTGCAGAAAGGCAAGAAATATACGCCGGAAAGCGTGGCAAAACTGCTGGAGAAGATCAGTGCCGGTGGTTACGGAGACAAACGCCTGTCACCGAAAGAGAGTGAAGTACTGCGTCTGTTCTCAGAAGGCTTCCTCGTGACTGAGATTGCCAAAAAGCTCAACCGCAGTATCAAAACCATCAGTAGCCAGAAGAAATCAGCGATGATGAAACTGGGCGTGGATAACGATATCGCGCTGCTGAACTACCTCTCGTCTGTTAGTGCCACCCAGATCGACAAAGACTAATCGCAGCAGGCGCACTTCGGTGCGCCTGTTTGTGGCTACACAATGTCCATCTGTTTACGGTAGCGGCGCAATTTATTGCACGATAAATCGCGCCGCTGCAGCTTGAACGCTTATCTCATTGATAGCATTGTTATTCCTTTGCATTACCCTTCCCTGCTTTTCCTGACCCGCTCCGCGTAAATCGCTAAGGTTGTTTTCAACACATCCAACGTAACCGGTTTAGACAGACAGTTATCCATACCCGCATCCATACAGCGCTGCTTCTCTTCTGCCAAAGCATTTGCGGTAACACCAATCACCGGGAATGCATGTCCCAGCTGGCGTAAGCGCTGAGTCAGTCGGTAGCCATCCATATTCGGCATGTTGACGTCACTCAGCACAATGTCGATATGGTTGCGACTCAACACGTTCAGGGCATCGACACCATCCTGCGCGGTTTTGGTTTGGTAGCCCAACGTGCCCAACTGCTCTGACAGCAGCATGCGGTTAATGGGATGGTCATCAACTATCAGCACCATGATGTCATCGTAGTTTGCGGCTTCCTGCACCAGCGGCAGCTGCGGAGTGCTGGTGGTATCACTGTTAATATTGATGCGGTAGATGCGGCCTAACAGCAGCGGCAGGTCATGTAAGGTCGCGGTACTGTGCACCCATTGGCCCGGCGCGCTTTCCAGCGGCATATCGATATGCGCACCGCAAATACGGATGCGGGCGCCCACGGGATGCGCAGGAAGATCATCATGATCGCTGATAATGACATCATCACTGGACGCCTGCCCCTGATAGTCGGCGACCTGGATGCCCTGCTGTTGCAGTAAACGTTGCAGGAATTTGGCGAGATAGTCATTGCGCAGGTCAAGCCAAATGGCCTTTTCCTGCAATCCATCCAATAACGGAGGTGCCGGCTGCTGGCCCGCGTAAATCGGAATACGCACCACAAACTGGCTGCCCATACCTGGCTCGGAGTCGACCTCTATATCGCCATCCATCATGTTGATCAGCTTTTCGCAGATAGCCAGACCCAGCCCGGTTCCCTGGAAGTTGCGCTGCACACCGGATCCAACCTGGAAGAACGGGTCAAACAGGCGCGTGACCTCTTTAGCGGGAATACCTACCCCCGTATCACGCACACGGAAGGCCAGATATCCATCCCTCACATAGGCATGCAGAATAATGCAGCCGGTATGGGTGAACTTGATCGCATTGTTCAGCAGGTTGGAAATCACCTGTTGCAGACGCATCGGATCGCCTTCCAGCGTCAGCGGCACGTCATTCTCAATAAACACATACAGCGTCAGGCGCTTACGCACCACCAGCGAGAGATAGTTACCGGCAATGTGATTGATGACTTCACGCGGGGAGAAGGGACGCGGCTCGATCTTCAACTGCTCAGATTCAATTTTCGAGAAGTCGAGAATATCGCTGATGATTTTCAACAGCAGGCTCGACGAGTTATTCATCGCCGTCACCAGTGAATCAACACCTTTCGGCAATGCCTTGGTTTGCAATAAATCGAGGTTACCAATAATACCGTACAGCGGCGTGCGCAACTCGTGGCTAACGGTGGCAAGGAACATGGATTTCGACTGGCTCGCCTGTTCCGCCGCATGCGCCATTTCCTGCAGCGACTGCTCCATTCGAACACGAGCGGAAACATCAACCAGCACGCAAATCGCCACGTTTTCGTTGCGATAGCGCGAATGGACAAAGCTGATTTGCAGGTTAGTGTTGGTACCCGTCAGTACGTCGACGAAGTTGACCTGCTGGCCGCCGATGATCTCGTTCAGGCGCTGGCGATCTTCCTGCGTCAGCATTGTCAGATAGTTGTGCGCCAGTTCATTACTGAGAATATTGGTGCCATCACTGGTGCGCAGAATACAGATGCCCACCGGTGCCGAAGCGACAATTTTACGGTTGAACTGCTCATGCTCTTCCAGCCGATGCGCATTGTCTTCGGCGGGCAGGAACATGCGGCGCTCGAAAATCCACGCCAGGGTGAACAGCACCAGCGCGCTGAGAATATTCAGCAGCAGCGCGTTAATCAGCATGAGCTTAAGCTGATCCATCAATACATCCGTCGACAGTGACCACACCACGTTGAGGTTGGATGGCGGCAACGGTTTCTTCAACACCAGTTGACGGTAACTATCCAGATAACCAAACCAGGTGCTGTCATCGGGTAAATCGTCGAGTGAATAGCCAGGACCACCGCGGCGCGAACTGAGCAGTGGTCGGTAGTTTTCATCAGTGATGGTCGCCACCAGCGGCAGTCCGCCGGGTTGAATGAACTCGTCCAGACGAATATTTTGTTCAACGCCTAACAGCGCCTGCAATTTATTAGCCACGTAAACCGGCATCACCATATAGAAATTTCCCACGCCAGGCTGGCTGCTGGGGGTAATCCAATACATGGGGTTACGCCGCTCTTCTTCATTACCACTGCGATAGTGCAGCACGCGTTCACGCAGCGCCTTCAGGCTGCGTTCGCGATCAACGGAGTTGTTGTTACCAATGGTGAAATCCGCCAGGCACTGATTCTCGCCACCAATAAAGAACACCCGGTTCAACTCATAGGCGGAGGCGAAGTTGCTTTTCCAGTAATTAATGAAGTAGCTGAGCGAATCGAGCGAGTTGCGCCAGGTGTTGCTCATTGAGGTGCAATCACCGTCTGAGAATAACGGCGTGAACTGCGGTAACGTACCTTTGCTGGTGGGTAAACCGTTCAACACATCCAGCCCATTAGCACTGTTACTCAGGCGATTTTCCGTGATGTACTTCAATTCGCGCATCACATCCGCGGAATGACGAACATACCACTCCGCCTGACCATAATTTGTCGCAAACTCCTGACGAACCGCGTTCTCTTTCTCATGCAGCACGTTGATGATGAAAAAGGTGGTCAGTAAGGCACCCAGCGCCCAAAGCAGCAACGCCAGCGCGCGAAAAAGATAGCGCGAGATGCGAAGCGTGGTACGGAAGGAGACGAGATATTTCAAAAGAGGCTCACTGGCGGCAAGGTGTTGTCAGGATGTTGAAAAGTCCTCATACACTAGCTTTATCGGGGTTAAAAAGCCAGCCAGCACGCGACTTTGGGAGTAAAACTCAGATAAAAAAACGGCAGGTCAGTTACCTGACCTGCCGTTAAATAATCCAGGGGATGGATTACTCTTCGTCGTCCGCTTCCGGCGCGTCATCGCTGTCCACTTCTGGCGCGATGTCATCTTCACCTTCCGCTACGCTACCGTCGATGGCGTCGAGTTCTTCCTCTTCCACCGGCTCAGCGACACGCTGCAGACCAACAACATTTTCGTCTTCTGCGGTGCGGATCAGGATCACGCCTTGCGTGTTACGACCCACCACGCTGACTTCTGACACGCGGGTACGCACCAGTGTGCCCGCATCAGTGATCATCATGATCTGATCGCCATCCACCACCTGTACCGCACCAATCACTGGCCCGTTACGTTCGGTGACTTTAATTGAGATCACACCCTGAGTGGCACGTGATTTAGTTGGGTACTCGCTGTTAGCGGTACGCTTACCGTAACCATTTTGCGTCACGGTGAGGATAGCGCCCTCTTCACGCGGCACGATCAACGACACCACTTTGTCATTCTCAGCCAGCTTAATACCACGCACACCGGATGCGGAACGGCCCATGGCACGAACAGCAGTCTCAGCAAAGCGTACGACTTTACCCGCGGCAGAGAACAGCATCGCTTCGTCGCTACCGTTGGTCAGCGCAACGCCGATCAGCTCATCATCTTCACGCAGATTGATAGCGATGATACCGGCGCTACGTGGACGGCTGAACTCCTGCAGGGCTGTTTTCTTCACGGTACCATCAGCGGTTGCCATAAAGATGTTGAAGCCTTCGGTGTATTCACGCACTGGCAGAATGGCGGTGATACGTTCGTTGGCTTCCAGTGGCAGCAGGTTGACGATTGGACGACCACGCGCTCCACGGCTCGCTTCTGGCAGTTGATAGACTTTCATCCAGTACAGACGGCCACGGCTAGAGAAGCACAGAATGGTGTCATGGGTGTTGGCCACCAGCAGACGATCAATAAAGTCTTCTTCTTTAATACGCGCAGCAGATTTGCCTTTGCCACCGCGACGCTGAGCTTCATAGTCGGTCAGCGGTTGGTATTTGACATACCCTTGATGCGACAAGGTGACCACAACGTCTTCCTGATTGATCAGGTCTTCGATGTTGATGTCAGCGCTGTTCGCGGTGATTTCGGTACGGCGTGCATCACCAAACTGATCGCGCATTGCCACCAGCTCTTCGCGGATCACTTCCATCAAGCGCTCAGCGCTCTGCAGGATGTGGATCAATTCTGCGATCTGGTCCAGCAACTCTTTGTATTCGTCGAGCAGTTTTTCATGCTCAAGGCCAGTCAGTTTCTGCAGACGCAGATCCAGAATCGCCTGGGCTTGCTGTTCAGTAAGATAGTACTGACCATCGCGAATACCGAACTGTGCTTCCAGCCACTCTGGACGGGCGGCATCATCGCCGGCACGTTCCAGCATGGCGGCAACGTTACCGAGATCCCATGGCTGCGCCAACAGGCCCGCTTTCGCTTCGGCTGGGGTCGGTGCACGACGAATCAGTTCGATGATCGGGTCGATGTTAGCCAGCGCGATCGCCAGACCTTCAAGGATGTGTGCACGGTCACGCGCTTTGCGCAGTTCGAAAATGGTACGGCGCGTCACCACTTCACGGCGATGGCGCACGAAGGCTTCAATGATGCCTTTCAGCGTCATGATCTTCGGCTGGCCCTGATGCAGCGCAACCATGTTGATGCCGAATGAGACCTGCAACTGCGTCAGCGAATAGAGGTTGTTCAGCACCACTTCGCCCACCGCGTCACGTTTGATCTCGATAACGATACGCATACCGTCTTTATCGGATTCGTCACGCAGACCGCTGATGCCTTCAACGCGTTTTTCTTTCACCAGCTCGGCAATTTTCTCGATCAGGCGCGCTTTGTTCACCTGATACGGAATTTCATTGACGATAATGGTTTCGCGGCCGGTCTTGGCGTCGGTCTCGATCTCACCGCGCGCGCGGATGTAAATCTTGCCGCGCCCCGTGCGATAAGCTTCCTCGATACCACGACGACCATTGATGAAGGCTGCGGTTGGGAAGTCCGGGCCGGTGATGTGTTCCATCAGGCCTTCAACGGTGATCTCTTCATCTTCGATGAACGCCAGACAGCCGTTGATCACTTCCGTTAAGTTGTGCGGCGGAATATTGGTCGCCATACCTACGGCGATACCGGACGAACCGTTTACCAGCAGGTTAGGAATTTTGGTCGGCAGAACTTCAGGGATCTGCTCAGTCCCGTCATAGTTCGGGACGAAATCGACGGTTTCTTTTTCCAGGTCAGCCAGCAGCTCTGAGGAAATTTTCGCCATACGGACTTCGGTATAACGCATCGCTGCAGCAGAGTCGCCATCAACGGAACCGAAGTTACCCTGACCATCTACCAGCATGTAGCGCAGGGAGAACGGCTGGGCCATACGAACGATACTTTCGTAAACAGCAGAATCACCGTGTGGGTGATATTTACCGATTACGTCACCGACCACACGGGCCGATTTCTTATAAGGTTTGTTCCAGTCGTTGCCGAGTTCGCTCATGGCAAACAGCACACGGCGGTGCACCGGCTTCAGGCCATCACGCACATCGGGTAAGGCACGGCCAACGATGACCGACATGGCGTAATCGAGGTAAGAGTTCTTTAACTCTTCTTCGATATTGACCGGTGTAATTTCTCTCGCAAGGTCGCTCATGGAGCCGCTATCCCTCTACATAATCCCGGATTTTAATGGTGCGAAACTATATCACATTGCTTGCCCACGGTGAACGTTAAGCAGGGTTTAATCCCGCTTTTCCTTTCAGGTGAGAGATGCGCTGGCGAGACTTAAGCGTTTATACTGAGGGAATATTTTGTCAGGAGTCTTGATTCAATGAGTGAACAACCGCAGGAAAGCCGCCAGAACGTCGACCACGCTGAGATCGCTAAGTTTGAAGCGGTGGCATCACGCTGGTGGGATTTAGAGGGTGAATTTAAGCCGTTACACCGTATCAATCCCCTGCGACTTGGCTGGATTGCTCAGCACAGCAATGGCTTGTTTGGTAAGAAGGTGTTGGATGTGGGTTGCGGCGGCGGCATCCTGGCTGAAAGTATGGCGCGTGAAGGTGCCAATGTGACTGGACTGGATATGGGTGCAGAGCCGTTGGAAGTGGCGCGTTTACATGCGCTGGAGAGCGGCGTCACCGTCAATTATGTGCAGCAAACCGTGGAGGACCACGCCGCCAGCCATGCCGGGCAGTATGACGTGGTGACCTGCATGGAGATGCTGGAGCACGTGCCCGATCCGCGTTCGGTGGTGCTGGCTTGCGCGCAGTTAGTGAAACCCGGCGGCGAAGTGTTTTTCTCGACGATTAACCGCAATCCAAAGGCGTGGCTGCTGGCGGTGTTCGGTGCCGAATATGTGATGCGTATGGTGCCGCGCGGGACGCATGATGTTAAGAAGTTCATCCGTCCGGCTGAGCTGCTGAACTGGGTCGATGAAACGCCATTGCGCGAGATGGGTATGATTGGCTTGCACTATAATCCGCTGACCAATCAGTTCCGTCTGGGGCGTGGCGTGGATGTGAATTATATGGTGCATACGCATCGCCAGGATTGAGTTTTTGCGCGGGTGCGGTGGAAGCGGCGACTAGGTGCTGTGGGATCGGCGAGTTGGCCAGTCACCCCCCGCCCGATCGCAAAGGAATCATGCATCCATGCAGATCGACCGCCGCATCCCGGCGGCGGACGCTTTGCTCTTCGGGCGGGGGGTTACTGGCCCTGTAGGTTTATCATGGCTTTATAAACGGCCTAAAAGCCGTACCCAGCAGGTCTATACTTCAAGTTCAGGTTCAGGACGTCAATCGCTAAACTTATGGGAAAATCCCCTTAAACGCGGTTTTCTTTCTCGGTTCGCTCATCAACGCCTCTAGTGCCTCGACGCAAGCCAGATAGTGCGGCGTTTTTTTGTGTGCCAAGACTGCGGCTTCATCGGCGTAAGCTTCATAAATAAAGAAGCGCGTGGGTACACTGCTGTCCTGTAGCACGTCAAAACGGAGATTACCCGGCTCCTGCAATGCCCCTAAATGATTCAGCTCGAAAACTCGCAGAAATTCGTCGATACAGTCGGGTTTTACGTTGATTTCGACCAGCGTCACTTCCATCAGTTCGTTCCTTTATCGTGATTCGCAGAGTGGCAATCCTGGCCAGGGTGGTTGAATAAAACTCTTGCAGCGATCACAGTTCGCACTTTCATCCTCTGGCTAACCCCTTCATCTGGAGGTGAAAACCCGCACGCACAGCTATCTTTGCAGTAACACCCGTTGGGCCGTCGGCGTGGAGCACTCGTTCCGTATTGACAGGAGTTTCGTGATGACACACGCCCCGCATTTAATGGCGCTCGACGCTGGCACCGGCAGTATTCGCGCCGTGATTTTCAATCTGCAAGGTGAGCAGGTCACCGTGGCGCAAGCGGAATGGCGCCATCTCGCCCTGCCCGATGTGCCGGGTTCGATGGAGTTTGACCTTAACCACAACTGGCAACTTGCCTGTCAGTGCATCCGCCAGGCGCTGCAACAGTCTCAACTGCCTGCCAGCGCGATTCGCAGTGTGGCATGCTGCTCGATGCGCGAAGGCATTGTGCTTTACGACAAAGCAGGCGAAGCGATTTGGGCCTGCGCTAACGTAGACGCACGCGCCAGCCGTGAAGTGAGTGAGCTGAAGGAGATCCATCACGGCGAGTTTGAGCGTGAAATCTACCATTGCTCAGGACAAACTCTGGCACTGGGCGCGATGCCCCGCCTACTCTGGTTAGCTCACCATCGCCCTGATATTTATCGCCAAGCCGCCACCTTAACCATGATCAGCGACTGGCTGGCGAAGTGCCTCAGTGGTGAACTGGCGGTGGATCCGTCCAATGCGGGCACCACCGGCCTGCTGGATTTACACACTCGGCAATGGCGACCTGACCTGCTGGAGATGGCGGGATTGCGTGGCGATATCCTGTCCCCTGTCGCCGAAACCGGTACCAGGTTAGGAGAAGTTACTGGCGAAGCCGCGCGTCAATGTGGGCTGGAGAAAGGCACAGCAGTCGGCATGGGCGGCGGTGATGTGCAGTTGGGTACGCTCGGGTTAGGCGTGGTGAATGCGGGCGAGACCGCCGTGCTGGGGGGCACCTTCTGGCAGCAGGTGGTGAATTTGCCCCAACCGCAGGTTGACCCTGAGATGAACATCCGCGTCAATCCACATGTCATCCCCGGCATGGCGCAGGCTGAAGCCATCAGTTTTTTCACCGGGCTAACCATGCGCTGGTTCCGCGATGCTTTTTGCGGTGAAGAGAAATTGCTCGCAGAACGTCTGGGTGTCGATTGTTACAGCCTGTTGGAAGAGATGGCCGCACGCGTGCCTGCCGGTTCATGGGGTGTGATGCCGGTGTTCTCCGATGCCATGCACTTCAATAAGTGGTATCACGCCGCTCCTTCATTTATTAACCTCTCCATCGATCCCGAACGCTGTAATAAACAAACGTTATTCCGCGCCCTGCAGGAGAACGCCGCCATCGTCTCTGCCTGTAATCTTGATCAAGTGGCAGCGTTTTCCGGCATGCGTACCTCACAACTGGTGTTTGCCGGTGGCGGGGCCAAGGGAAAACTGTGGAGTCAGATACTGAGTGATGTCACCGGATTGACGGTGAAAGTACCGCAGGTCAAAGAGGCAACGGCCCTGGGGTGTGCGATAGCGGCTGGCGTGGCGGCTGGCATTTACGACAGCCTGCAGGAGACGGGGCAAGCACTGGTAAGGTGGGAGCGTGAATTCGAGCCTAATCCACAACACCATCAACTCTACCAGCAGCAAAAGACGCGTTGGCAACAGGTCTACGCAGACCAACTGACCTTAGTGGACAGTGGATTAACCACCTCGATGTGGAAAGCGCCGGGTTTGTAAATTTACGGCTATCCAGATCAATTTCCTTTTAGACGCGTACCCCCCTTTTTTGTAGGCTGCTTAGGTCACAAAAAATTCATAAGCAATTTTAGATAAGTTCGCTATTGGCGGCCTTGTCAGGGCTTTTTTGACCTCAGAAAAATCCGGAACGGACAAGGTTGAGCAATAAACACGCGCTCGATCAAATTATGAAAAAAAACTGCTTTGCCGTTGACACCAGTTGCAGCCCTTGTCGGATGGGGATCCAGGATTTTCGCCACCCCCCAGGACGGATTTTTTCGCGAAAATCAACTCTTGTGATGATCAGAATGCTGACTAGAATACTCACCATATTGTTGTTCAAACTTCCCGCACCCCCTATATATAGTGTTTATCCACAGGCTTACTCACAACGAGCGGCTTGTGCATAGACCTTGTGAATAGATGGGGGATAACTATGTATTTCATGGACAGGTAAACACGCGACATGAACCAAAGTCTGCTCGTTACTAAACGCGATGGCCGTCAGGAACGCATTGATCTCGATAAGATTCACCGAGTACTGGATTGGGCAGCTGAAGGGCTGAACAATGTCTCCGTGTCTCAGGTTGAGCTGCGCTCCCACATTCAGTTTTACGATGGTATCCGTACTTCGGATATCCACGAGACCATCATCAAAGCGGCTGCAGACCTGATCTCCCGTGATGCCCCAGATTACCAGTATCTGGCTGCACGTCTTGCCATCTTCCACCTGCGTAAAAAAGCCTACGGCCAGTTTGAACCGCCAAAGCTGTATGACCAGGTGGTGAAAATGGTCGAGATGGGCAAATACGATCGCCATCTGCTGGAAGATTACAGCGTTGAAGAGTTCGCGCAGATGGACGAGTTCCTCGACCACTGGCGCGATATGAATTTCTCATACGCGGCGGTAAAACAGCTGGAAGGGAAATATCTGGCACAGAACCGTGTCAGCGGCGAAATCTACGAGAGCGCGCAGTTCCTGTACATTTTGGTCGCGGCTTGCCTGTTCTCTGGTTACCCGCGTGAAACGCGTATGGATTACGTGCGTCGTTTCTATGATGCGGTTTCTACCTTCAAGATCTCACTGCCAACGCCAATCATGTCCGGCGTGCGTACCCCAACCCGTCAGTTCAGCTCTTGCGTCCTGATCGAGTGTGGTGACAGCCTGGATTCTATCAACGCCACCTCCAGCGCTATCGTGAAATACGTTTCTCAGCGCGCCGGTATCGGCATCAATGCCGGTCGCATTCGTGCGCTGGGCAGCCCGATCCGTGGCGGTGAAGCCTTCCACACCGGCTGTATCCCGTTCTATAAGCATTTCCAGACGGCGGTGAAGTCGTGCTCACAAGGCGGCGTGCGTGGCGGTGCGGCGACCCTGTTCTATCCAATGTGGCATCTGGAAGTCGAAAGCCTGCTGGTCCTGAAAAACAACCGTGGTGTTGAAGGCAACCGCGTGCGTCATATGGATTACGGCGTACAAATTAACAAGCTGATGTACACCCGCCTGCTGAAAGGTGAAGACATCACCCTGTTCAGCCCGTCTGACGTGCCGGGTCTGTACGATGCGTTCTTCGCCGACCAGGACGAGTTTGAACGTCTGTACACCAAATATGAGAAAGACGACAGCATCCGTAAACAGCGCGTCAAAGCGGTTGAGCTGTTCTCACTGATGATGCAGGAACGTGCTTCTACTGGCCGTATCTACATCCAGAACGTCGATCACTGCAACACTCACAGTCCGTTTGATCCGGCTATCGCGCCTGTTCGCCAGTCCAACCTGTGCCTGGAAATCGCGCTGCCGACTAAACCGCTGAATGACGTGAATGACGAAAGCGGTGAGATTGCACTGTGTACGCTGTCTGCATTTAACCTTGGTGCGATTGATAGCCTCGACGATCTGGAAGAGCTGGCTACCCTCGCGGTACGTGCGCTGGATGCCCTGCTGGATTACCAGGATTATCCCATCCCGGCGGCAAAACGCGGCGCAATGGGCCGTCGTACGCTGGGTATTGGCGTCATTAACTACGCTTACTACTTGGCGAAGAATGGCGTGCGTTACTCTGATGGCAGCGCCAACAACCTGACGCACAAAACCTTCGAAGCGATTCAGTATTACCTGCTGAAAGCCTCGAACGAGTTAGCGAAAGAGCAAGGCGCCTGCACGTGGTTCAAAGAGACCACCTACTCACAGGGCATTCTGCCGATCGATACCTATAAAAAGGACCTCGATGCGGTATGCAACGAGCCGCTGCATCTCGACTGGGAAGCACTGCGTGAGTCGATCACCACTCACGGCCTGCGTAACTCCACGCTCTCTGCCCTGATGCCGTCTGAAACCTCTTCGCAGATTTCAAACGCCACCAACGGTATTGAACCGCCGCGCGGCCACATCAGCATTAAAGCCTCGAAAGACGGCATTCTGCGTCAGGTGGTGCCAGAGTATGAGCGTTTGAAAGATCAGTACGAACTGCTGTGGGAAATGCCTTCTAACGACGGTTACCTGCAACTGGTTGGCGTCATGCAGAAGTTTATCGATCAGGCTATTTCGTCAAACACCAACTACGATCCAAGCCGTTTCGCCAATGGCAAAGTGCCAATGAAACAGCTGCTGAAAGATCTGTTGACCGCGTATAAGTTTGGCGTGAAAACCCTGTATTACCAAAACACCCGTGACGGTGCGGAAGATGCGCAGGACGATCTGGCCCCATCCATTCAGGATGACGGCTGCGAAAGCGGCGCCTGTAAGATCTAATCCGGCAAACGCCCTATCATGTCAGGGCCGACACACGTCGGCCCCTCTTACTTTTGGACTTAGTCATGGCTTACACCACATTTTCGCAGAACAAAAATGACCAGCTGTTAGAACCGATGTTCTTCGGCCAGTCAGTGAACGTTGCGCGTTTTGACCAGCAGAAATATGACATCTTTGAAAAGCTGATCGAAAAGCAGCTCTCCTTCTTCTGGCGTCCAGAGGAAGTTGACGTTTCACGCGATCGTATCGATTATCAGGCGCTGCCGGATCACGAGAAACACATCTTTATCAGCAACCTGAAATATCAGACGCTGCTGGATTCGATTCAGGGCCGTAGCCCGAACGTGGCGCTGCTGCCGCTGATTTCAATTCCAGAACTGGAAACCTGGATCGAGACTTGGGCGTTTTCTGAAACCATCCACTCACGCTCTTACACCCATATCATTCGTAACATCGTCAACGATCCTTCACTGGTATTTGACGATATCGTCACCAACGAGCAGATTCTGGCGCGTGCGCAGGATATTTCGAAGTACTACGACGACCTGATCGAGATGACCAGCTACTGGCATCTGCTGGGTGAAGGCACGCATCAAGTGGCCGGAAAAACCGTCACCGTTAATCTGCGTGCCTTGAAAAAGCAGCTGTATATCTGTCTGATGAGCGTGAACGCACTGGAAGCGATTCGCTTCTACGTCAGCTTCGCCTGTTCATTTGCTTTCGCCGAGCGCGAGCTGATGGAAGGTAACGCGAAGATCATCAAACTGATCGCACGCGACGAGGCACTGCACCTGACCGGCACTCAGCATATGCTGAACCTGCTGCGCACCGGTGAAGACGATCCAGAAATGAAAGAGATCGCCGCTGAATGTCGTGACGAGTGTTTTGACCTGTTCAAGAAGGCCGCCGAGCAAGAAAAAGAGTGGGCAGATTATCTGTTCAGCGGCGGCTCGATGATTGGTCTGAACAAAGACATTCTGTGCCAGTACATTGAGTACATCACTAATATCCGCATGCAGGCCGTCGGCCTTGACCTGCCGTTCCAGACTCGTTCGAACCCGATTCCATGGATCAACTCCTGGCTGGTTTCCGACAACGTGCAGGTTGCGCCGCAGGAAGTCGAAGTGAGTTCTTACCTGGTTGGCCAGATTGATGCTGAAGTGGGCGAAGACGACTTCAACGACTTCCAGCTGTAAGCATGAGCCGTTCTGTTGTTATTCTGCGCAGTTCCGGCTCCCGGCTGGAGTGCGCAGAAGATCATCCCAATCTGCTGACCACGCTTGAAGCGCATAACGTGTGCGTGGAGTTTCAGTGCCGTGAAGGCTACTGCGGCTCCTGCCGCATGCGTTTGCTGAAAGGCGAAGTGGCTTACGCGGAAACCCCATTGGCGTTTATTCAGCAGGGCGAAATTTTGCCCTGCTGTTGCCGCGCTAAAGGGGAGATTGAAATAGAATTGTGATCACCCAGGTCGCCATTAATGGCGACCCTACATCGTAGATGTACGCATTTATGCGCACCGGGTTAGAGGTTTAATGCTTCACCGTCTCTAACACATCAATCCAGCCATGCCCGGTACTGACTTCGCTACCGTGCAACCAGCGGCGCAGCATGTTCATTGCCATCATTGCCACGACCTTCTGTCGCGTTTCAACGTTATGGCGTCCGTGAGTGAACTTGACACGTTGGCCCCAGCTGGCTTCTGGCGTATGCAGCGCGACAGACACTTCGCCCTCTTCCAGATTTCCCACTGAAATCGCCAATACGGTGCCATGATGCGCGGCTAACGCTCGTGTGCGTTCAACTTGCGCTTCCAGTGTCTCCGCCTGCGGTGGCAAGATCTCTGCGGCACTGAGCGGCACCTCAGCTGACGCCAGCTGCCAGTTCAGCAATCCAGCGGTATATTGTTCGCTTAGTGCCAGGCGGAAACCACGCTCTTGCAGTTCACGCGCCAGCAATGGCGGTAAGCCTTCGGTGCCATGAAAAATCGTGCATTCTGCCAGCAACAGTTTCACTTGCTGCCACGCCTGCTCCATCGCCACGCGCTGGCTGGCTGGACCGGTGAGTTTGATTTCGATGATCGGCATGGAAGAACGATAGCCCATCACGACGCCTTCTGGCAGCGGCAAGGGTTCCAGCTCTGCAGCGATATCACTTTCGCCACGGCCAAAGGTCGTCAGGCGCAAGCATAGCGGCGGCTCGGGCAAATCAAAACGCGCTTTCAGGCGTGGAATGATCTCCTGCTCAACCATCACTTTAAATTCAGAGGGTACGCCCGGTGTGAAGAAAATCCAGCAGCGGTTGAGTTGCAGAGCAAAGCCACACGCAGTGCCGACCGGGTTATCAATCAGCTCGGCATTGGCAGGAATTTCAGCCTGCTTGCGATTGCTGGGCGCCATCACACGGCCACGGCTGGCGAACCAGGCTTCCATTTTTTCCAGCCACGCCTGCTGAATCACAAGTTCAGTCCCACAAGCGGTGGCGGCCGCCAACGCGCTGAGATCGTCACTGGTTGGCCCGAGGCCGCCATTAACGATCAACACATCGGCGATTTGGCTACGGCTCTGTAGCGCATCCACCAATGAAGACATGGCATCACCCACCGTGCTTCGGCTGGTCATCGGCAAACCGTTCTGGAACAGCACATCCGCCAGCCAGGCTGCATTGGTATCAACTATCTGCCCATGTAACACTTCATCGCCCGTTGAGAGCATTTCAACACGTATCACGTTGTATTCTCCTTATCCCTGTCGCATTACTGTAGAAAGCACACAGGCGAAACACAATCGCAAAGGTTGCGAAACAAAGATTTGAAATAAATGGGCGTTAAAGCGGCAGAAAAGAGAGGAATCGGGCGCGCTAAAACTCGCGCCCTTGCGGATTAACGTCGCGCCAGCAGTAAACCGACAAACAGACCCGCAGCGGCACCGATGCCGATACCCTGCCAGGGTTTGTCATGTACATATTCATCAGCGCGGTAGGCGGCTTTTTTGGCACGGTAGTAATAGCTGTCAGACGCCTGACTGACGCGGTTTTTCACGTCTTCCAGCGCCTGTTCCGCCTTCAGTTTCAGCTCGATGTACTTTTGATCGGCGGGATCACCCGACGACTTCAGCACTTCTTCCAGCGTTTCCGTCAGCAAAGCCAGATCGTCATCAAGGCGAGTTTCAAATTGGTCTGAAGATGACACGTTGTACTTCCTCCATGTTCATAACTTATCGTTGTTTAACTATAGTCATTAATTCGTGCCTTGCTGGGCAACGTAGACCAGGAATGCACCTGGTTTTAACTGACTCAGTGCAAAGTTATGTTAAGCCAGGCGTGGCGACGAGAAATCTGCTTCGCTTATTTGATTAATCTGATAAATTTTCGTCAGACTGAATTTTTTAATTTCGCGACTGTCGTAACCCCCTGTAGCCTGACGCTCAGCGTCTTACGAAAGTCACAACACACCAGAGCAGCTAAGGATTAGATTTCCGGCATGAATCGTAGAAAATTTATGAAAGCGTCCATGGCCCTCTCTGCCGTCAGCGGCATGACCGGGCTCTCCTCGCTGTTTGCGCAGTCCGCCTGGGCCGATGATGGTATCGCCGACGGTACCGCAGTGCGCTTCGATTTCGACTCACTGAAAAAGAAAGCCTCCGCACTGGCGAAACAGCCCTGGGGCGGCGCACCCGGCCCCCTACCCGACACGCTGGCCAATTTGACACCCCAGGCCTACAACGAAATTCAGTACGATGCGAACCACTCGCTGTGGAACAACATTGCCGATCGTGAGTTGGACGTGCAGTTCTTCCACGTGGGAATGGGCTTTAAACGCCGTATTCGTATGTTCTCTGTGGATGCAGACAGCCGCGAAGCCCGCGAAATTCACTTCCGTCCGGAACTGTTTAACTATCACAACGCCAATGTGGATACGCAGCAGTTAGTCGGCAAAACCGACCTGGGCTTTGCCGGTTTCCGTGCGTTCAAAAAACCCGAACTGGCACGCCGCGATATCGTTTCATTCCTCGGTGCCAGCTACTTCCGTGCCGTGGATGAAACCTATCAGTATGGATTGTCTGCGCGCGGCGTGGCGGTGAACACCTTCAGTAATGGCCATGAAGAGTTCCCAGACTTTACCGCCTTCTGGTTTGAAACGCCAAAGGCCGATGACACCACTTTTGTGGTCTACGCCCTGCTGGATGGCGCCAGCGTCACCGGTGCGTACAAGTTCACCATTCACTGCGAAGAAAAACGCGTGGTAATGGAGGTGGAAAACCACCTGTTCGCACGTAACGAGATTCGTCAGCTTGGCATCGCGCCAATGACCAGTATGTTCAGTTGTGGCACCAACGAACGTCGCATGTGCAACACTTACCACCCACAAATCCACGATTCCGATCGTCTGGCGATGTGGACTGGCAAAGGTGAATGGATTGCCCGCCCGTTGAATAATCCGCAGCGTTTACAGTTCAACGCCTATCAGGATGAAAACCCGCGTGGTTTCGGCCTGTTACAGCTGAATCATGATTTCAAAGATTATCAGGACGTGATCGGCTGGTATGACAAACGTCCTAGCCTGTGGGTCGAGCCGATTGGCAAATGGGGCAAAGGTGCCATCAACCTGATGGAGATCCCGACCACCGGTGAAACGCTGGATAACGTGGTGTGCTTCTGGCAGCCCACCGAGCCGGTGAAAGCGGGTAGTGAATTCAACTTCCAGTACAAGCTCTACTGGAGCCAGTTACCGCCCGTTCGAAGTGGTCTGGCGCGCGTGGATGCCACGCGTACCGGTATTGGTGGATTCCCAGAAGGTTGGGCGCCGGGAGAACACTTCCCTGACCAGTGGAGCCGTCGCTTTGCCATCGACTTCGTGGGCGGCGATCTGAAAGCCGCTGCACCGAAGGGTATTGAGCCCGTAATCACGGTCAATTCTGGCACCATCAAACAGGTTGAGATTCTCTACGTTGAGCCAATCGACGGGTACCGCATCCTGTTTGACTGGTATCCAAACAGTGACTCAACCAAGCCGGTTGATATGCGTCTGTTCTTGCGCACCAAAGACGAGACGCTCAGTGAAACCTGGCTGTATCAGTACTTCCCGCCACCGCCCGATCAGCGTAAATATACCGACGATCGGCAGATGACGCCGGGCTGATAACCACGGCGAGGAGCAATCCTCGCCGTTACTGTTTTTGCATGCCGATGTGTGGAATGTTGTCTTCCATATAGACGTCCCCCACCGCTTTGAAACCGAGGCGACCGTAGAAACCTTCCAGATGTGCCTGCGCGGACAGATAGATGCCACGCTGCGGCCAGTGCTGTTCACAACTCTCCAGTGCCTTCTCCATCAGGCGATAGCCTAGCTTCAATCCACGCGCTTCTTCCGACACAATCACCCGGCCAATGATCACCGGAGCCGTTTCCTCTACCGGGGTTAACACGCGCGCATAGGCCATTAGTTTTCCGTCAAGAAAACCCAGGACATGGCGGTTGTCTGCTGTAAGATCCTGCCCATCAATGTCTTGATACGGGCAATTTTGTTCGACGATAAACACATGATTGCGCAGCGATAGCAGGGTGTATAACTGCTGTGCGCTAAGTTCACTGTGGTGGCAATCAAGCCATTGCATTTCCATGGTGCTTCCTTGTCTGAGCGAAAAAAGTGATCTCACGAGATTAACACAGTGCACAGCTTACGAGCTGTAAGCAGGCCGACAAATCTGGCAGTTAATTCGGCGGAGTCCAGGATACCGCCGTCAAGCTGATACTGGTTACTGACTCGCCCTTTGGTCGCCATAATTGGCGCCCCGACAGCGACACTGCTCGCTCCTTTAGTATTCGACAGGCAAAAAAAATCAGGCCCGGGGGCCTGATTCTCTGTTAGTCACGCTACATTACATCAGAGGCTGTGCCATCTGCACCAGCGAAATAAGCGGCTGCGGATAGACACCCAGCAGCAACACCAGAATCGCGGAAATCAGCACCACCACACCACCAGCGGTAAAGGCCCAGTTGGCTGGCGTATCACGGTCACGAGTGTGCATCTCAGGAGGGCTGAGGTACAGGCTCACCGTGACGCGCAGGTAGTAGTAAAGACCAATCGCACTACCCGCGACGACTGCCGCAGTCAGCCACCACAGATGCCCATTCACACCGGAAGCAATCACATAGAACTTACCAATGAAGCCCAGTGTCATCGGGATACCCGCCAGCGACAGCATCATCACGGTCATCACCGCTGACAGAATCGGACGGTGCCAGAACAGACCACGGTAGGAGTAAAGCGTGTCAGCATCCGGACCACGGTACGGGCTGGACATCAGGCTCACGACACCGAACGCGCCGAGGCTGCTGAACAGGTAACCCGCCAAGTAAACACCGGCAGTTTCCAGTGACAGCTGATGAGTTTTCACCGCAATCAATGCCACCAGCAGATAACCCAAGTGGGCGATCGAGGAGTAGCCGAGCAGACGCTTGATGTTGCTCTGCGAAATCGCCATCAGGTTACCGAACAGAATCGATACAAAGGCGATAACCCCGAGTACCGTGCGCACCGCTTCGCTGTCAGTCACTGGCGCGTACAGGAACAGACGCATCACCACACCGAAGATAGCGATTTTACTGGCAGTCGCCAGGAAGGTGGAGACAGGTGCTGGCGCACCCTGATACACATCCGGCGTCCACAGATGGAACGGCACCAGTGACAATTTAAAGCCGAGGCCAATAATCATCATACCCAGGCCAACCAGCAGCAGCGGCTGTTGAATCATGCTGTCATTCAGACTCTTGCCTAACTGTACAAAGCTCAGGCTACCAGAGTCGGCATAAATCAGGGCAATACCGAAGATCAGGAACGAGGACGCAGCCGCTGAAAGAATCATGTATTTCAGCGCGGCTTCCAGTGAGCGTTTCTGGCGGAAGGCATAACCAATCAAACCAAACAGCGGTAATGACAGCAGTTCGATACCAATGAACAGCGCCGCCAGATGATTTGCACTGGCCAACACGATGCCACCCAGAGCGGCAATCAGCACCAGCAGATAGAACTCATCTTTGTTGTCCGGGAAACCGGCCAACCACGGATAAGCAAAGGTGCAGGTAGCCAGACTGGCGAGCAGCACCAGCGCGGTGTAGAACATCGAATAGCCGTCAACGCGCAGCAGCGGCG
Organism: Pantoea sp. EA-12; assembly: GCF_030053355.1. Classification (NCBI taxonomy): domain Bacteria; kingdom Pseudomonadati; phylum Pseudomonadota; class Gammaproteobacteria; order Enterobacterales; family Erwiniaceae; genus Pantoea; species Pantoea sp. EA-12. The sequence goes on from NZ_JASGBY010000002.1 coordinate 231,467, forward strand.
TGACATCCATAGCACCTACGTGACCTACAAACCACAGTGAAAACAGCGCCAGGTTAAGACCAATTACAGTCAGCGTGGCATTAACAAAGTGGTTGCGTCGCCACGCAATGGACAGCATCACCACCACCACCGTCAATCCGACGATCAACAGCGGCAGTAACGCAATCAGATGTTGAGGAGTTATTGTCATGGCGAATTACGGCCTTGTAGTTGAAATTGAAGCGGTAAACCACTGCTGAATATTGCTCATCGCAGCATGGGACGTGTCGAGGATCGGCTGTGGATAGATACCCAGCAGAACCAGCAGCACCACCAGAACCCCGATAGTCATGAATTCACGCGGTGACATGCCCGGCAGCGGATCTTTTGACTTCGCCTCACCGTAGTAAGCGCGCTGCATCATGATCAGTGAGTAAACCGAAGCGAACACCAGACCAAAGGTCGCAATCACGATAATGACCGGGACCACCTGGAAGCTACCGGTCAGAATCATGAATTCACCGACGAAGTTACCGGTACCCGGCATACCCAGGTTGGCGACCGCGAAGAACAGTGACAGGCCTGGAATCCATTTGATACGTCCCCACAAACCGCCCATCTGACGCAAGTCACGCGTGTGCAGACGCTCATACAACTGGCCACACAAGATGAACAGTGCTGCGGCGGACAGGCCGTGAGCAATCATCTGGATAACCGCGCCCTGGAACGCCAACTGGCTGCCGGTGTAGATAGCAATCAGTACGAAGCCCATGTGCGAAACGGACGTGTAAGCAATCAGACGCTTGATGTCAGTTTGTGAGAACGCCATCCAGGCACCGTAGAAGATACCGATGATACCGAGCCACATGGCAATTGGCGCAAACTCCGCCGAAGCGTTCGGGAACAGTGGCAGGCTGAAGCGCAGCAAACCGTAGGCGGCTGTTTTCAGCAAAATACCGGCGAGGTCAACGGAACCTGCCGTTGGCGCCTGGCTGTGTGCATCCGGTAACCAACCGTGCAGTGGCACCACCGGCATTTTTACGGCGAAGGCGATGAAGAAGCCCAGCATCAGTAGATATTCAACCGTCTGCGACATCGGCGTTTTCAGCAGTTCTTCGTAGCTGAACGTCCAGACGCCAGTGGCGTTGTAGTGCACAAACACCAGCGCCAGAATCGCAATCAACATCACCAGACCAGACGCCTGGGTATAGATGAAGAATTTGGTCGCCGCCGAGATACGGGTTTTACCGTCAGAGGCTTTGTGACCCCAGAGCGCGATGAGGAAGTACATCGGCACCAGCATCATTTCCCAGAAGAAGAAGAACAGGAACATGTCGATGGAGAGGAACACGCCAATCACGCCACCGAGGATCCACATCAGGTTGAGGTGGAAGAAGCCCTGATACTTCTCAATTTCGTTCCAGGAACAGAGTACCGCCATCAAGCCGAGCAGGCCGGTCAGCACCACCATCAGCAGTGAAAGACCGTCGATAGCCAGATGGAAGTTAATGCCGAAGCGCGGAATCCATGGCACCGAGAAGGTTGACTGCCACTGCGGGATCCCAGCAGCCTGCGTTAATGAATAGCCTCCCTGCAACCAAAGCTGCAGGCCAAGCGCCAGCGTCAGGCCCATGGTGATCATGGCGATCCAGCGTGGTACTTTCGCACCGAGGCGTTCTGCTAGCCAGCAGAGTAAGCCCCCAACAAAGGGTATGATTATTAGCCAAGGTAATAACACGGCATACTTCCCTATTATTCGTCTCTGTTCGAGCTATCTTGCTTGCCGTTTTTGTCCCCGGCAGTGCTCGCAATTCTCACGTACTAAAGTACGCTCCGGTTGCTGCACGCTGGCGGTGACAAAACTGGCTGCGCCGATAAGGCTCGTGCATCAGACAATTTTGAACATTCTTCATCAGGGGCGTTACAAAACGCTTCGCCCCCGCTCATCAATCTTTAGATCACCAGCATCAGCGCCAGCACCACCACGGCACCGACACTCATGGAAGCCACGTACCAGCGCAGGTAACCGTTCTCGCTCACCACCAGACCTTTATTACCCATACGCGAGATCAGCGCTGGCAAGTTCATCAGTGAGTTCAGCGGATCGCGCTTCAGTAGCCAGGCAATGCCGAGATAAGGTTTTACGAACACCTTGTCGTACAGCCAGTCGAAGCCCCAGGCCGCGAACCACCAGGTGCCGAAGAAACGGCCCGGCGCGCTGTTAGCAATGCTGGTGACCAGCTGACGTTTACCCAACCACAGTGCCGCAGCAATCAGGATGCCGACGATCGCGACCACACCTGAGGTAATTTCCAGCGCCACTTTGCCGCTTTCGCCAAATTCGTTCTGTGGCAGCACGCCCGCCAGCGGCGGAGTGATCATCGCACCGATAAAGGTGGACAGAACCAACAGCACAATGAGCGGCAGATGGTGAGTAATGCCTTTGCCCGCGTGCGCATGAATTTTCTCTTCACCGTGGAACACGATAAAGATCATGCGGAAGGTGTAGATCGAGGTCAGGAATGCACCGACCAGACCCGCCACCATCAGATTGATGTGGCCATTCGCCAGCGCACCAAACAGGATTTCATCCTTACTGTAGAAACCTGCGGTGATCAGCGGCAGTGCCGCCAGCGCTGCGCCACCCACCAGGAAACAGGTATACACCAATGGGATGCTCTTACGCAGGCCGCCCATTTTGAAGATATTCTGCTCGTGGTGGCAGGCCAGAATGACCGAACCCGAAGAAAGGAACAGCAGTGCTTTAAAGAATGCGTGCGTCATCAAGTGGAAAATCGCCGCGTCCCATGCCTGCACGCCAAGCGCGAGGAACATGTAGCCGATCTGACTCATGGTTGAGTAAGCCAGCACGCGTTTGATGTCGGTCTGTACCAGTGCCGCAAAACCCGCCAGTACCAGGGTAATCGCACCGACAATCCCGACCAGATGCAGCACTTCCGGCGTTAACAGGAACAAGCCGTGTGAACGGGCAATCAGGTAGACACCCGCGGTCACCATGGTGGCGGCGTGGATCAATGCAGAAACAGGTGTTGGACCCGCCATCGCATCGGCCAGCCAGGTTTGCAGCGGCAGCTGTGCAGATTTACCGACCGCACCACCCAGCAACATCAGCGTTGCCCATTGCAGCATGTGGTTGTCAGCGGCAAAGTGCGCCGGTGCCAGTTCCACCAGCTCGCGGAAGTTCAGCGTACCCAGTTCGTTGTAGAGAATGAACAGTGCGAAAGCGAGGAATACATCACCCACACGGGTAATGATGAACGCTTTCATCGCCGCTTTGCCGTTCTCTGGATTGCTGTAGTAGAAGCCAATCAGCAGGTATGAGCACAAGCCCACGCCTTCCCAACCGAGATACATCAGCATCAGGTTGTCAGCTAATACCAGCACCACCATGCTCGCGATGAACAAGTTGGTGTACGCGAAGAAGCGCGAATAGCCCTCTTCGCCACGCATGTACCAGGAAGCGAACATGTGGATGAAGAAACCGACGCCGGTGACCACGGAAAGCATGGTCAATGACAAGCCATCCAGCACCAGATTGACTTTGATATCAAAGGTGCCAACGTGCATCCATGTCCACAATGCTTGTGTGAACGGCTGCTGGCCGTGACTGAAGAAGTCGAAGCCGGCATAAATGGTGGTCAGTGCAGCAAGACCTACCGATCCCATTCCCACCGTAGCCGACAGGTTCTCCGACCAACGGCCACGGGAAAACGCTAATAGCAGAAAGCCAATCAGCGGAAATAATACGGTTAAATAGAGAAGATTCATCCGCGCATCTCGCTCACTGTGTCAATGTTCAACGTCTGACGACGACGATAGAGCTGCAGCAACAATGCCAGACCAATACTGGCTTCCGCCGCCGCAAGGCTGATGGCAAGAATGTACATGACCTGGCCGTCAGCTTGTCCCCAGTAACTGCCCGCGACAACCAGTGCCAGCGCAGCAGCGTTGATCATGATCTCCAGACCAATCAGCATAAACAGCAGGTTGCGACGCAGCACCAGTGAGGTCAGGCCAAGGACAAACAGCACAGCGGCCAACATCAGGCCGTGTTGTAACGGGATCATGCGTGATCCTCCTTATTCACATGTGCATCAGCATGGCGATTGCTTAACACTTCGCCCTGACGCTCTTCACGTCCGATATGGAAGGCCACCACCAGACCGGCCAGCAGCAACATTGACGCCAGCTCAACCGCCAGAACGTATGGGCCAAACAGGCTGATACCGACCGCTTTCGCATCAATGACGGTGCCATCAATACCCTGATCCTGCGCAGTGCTGATGGCGTAAATCATCACCGCCAGCAACAGCAGAGAGACAATGCCAGGTCCAATCCACAGCGAAGGCTTCAGCCATTCACGCTCCTGATCCTGCTGGCTTTTGCCCAGGTTCAGCATCATCACCACGAACACGAACAGCACCATAATGGCACCGGCGTAGACGATGATTTCCAGCGCACCGGCAAAGTAAGCTCCCATCGAGAAGAACACGCCCGCAATCGACAGCAGTGAAACAATCAGGTACAGCAGCGCATGTACTGGATTGGTGTGCGTGATGACGCGCAATGTCGTCAACACCGCCACCAGTCCGCAAAGATAAAACGCAAATTCCATACCTGGCTCCTTAAGGTAACAAGCTTTTGACGTCGATTGGCTTGGCTTCGTTTTCCGCTTCGCCTTTCTCTTTCCCGTCGATCGCCATACCCGCCATGCGATAGAAGTTGTACTCCGGATATTTACCCGGACCGGAAATCAGCAAGTCTTGCTTCTCATACACCAAGTCCTGACGCTTAAATTCACCCAGTTCAAAATCCGGGGTCAGCTGGATTGCAGTGGTTGGGCAAGCCTCTTCACACAGACCGCAGAAAATGCAGCGTGAGAAGTTGATGCGGAAAAATTCCGGATACCAACGACCATCGACGGTTTCTGCTTTTTGCAGTGAGATACAACCCACTGGGCAGGCTACCGCACACAGGTTACAGGCAACGCAGCGCTCTTCGCCGTCTGGATCGCGCGTCAACACAATACGGCCACGATAGCGCGGCGGCAGATATACCGGCTCTTCTGGGTACATCTGGGTTTCGCGCTTGGCGAAGGCATGCATGCCTATCATCCAGATACTGCGCACTGTCGTGCCGAAGCCAACGACAATATCTTTTAAAGTCATCTCAAAACCCCTTACTGCGCGCTGTACAGAATCACTGCGGCGGTCGCCAGCAGGTTCAATAACGTCAACGGCAGACACACTTTCCAGCCGAACGACAGCACCTGGTCATAACGTGGACGCGGCAGCGCAGCACGAATCAGGATAAACATCACCATAAAGAACGCCGTTTTCAGGGCGAACCAGATGAATGGCGGCAGGAATGGTCCGTGCCAGCCACCGAAGAACAGCGTGACAATCAGCGCTGAAACTGTAGTGATGGCCACGTATTCACCGACAAAGAACAGGCCGAACTTCATACCGGCATATTCAATGTGGTAACCATCGGCCAGTTCCTGTTCCGCTTCTGGCTGGTCAAACGGGTGACGGTGACACACCGCAACACCCGCGATGCAGAAGGTCACGAAGCCAAAGAACTGCGGAATAATGTTCCACAAATGCGCCTGGCTTTCGACGATGGCGTTCATATTGAACGAACCGGCTTGCGCCACCACACCCATCAGCGACAGGCCAAGGAATACTTCGTAGCTCAGCGTTTGCGCCGACGCACGCATCGCACCCAGCAGCGAGTATTTGTTGTTACTCGACCAACCAGCGAACAGCACGGCGTACACGGCCAGACCTGCCATCATCAGGAAGAACAACAAACCGATGTTCAGGTCTGTCACCATCCAGGTCGGTGAAACCGGCACAATGGCAAACGCCAGCAGCAGTGATACAAAGGCAATCACCGGTGCCAGGGTAAAGATGAAGCGATCGGTAAACGGCGGAACCCAGTCCTCTTTAAAGAACATTTTGATCATGTCAGCCGCAAGCTGCAGTGAGCCGCCCCAGCCCACACGGTTAGGACCGTAACGGTTCTGCCATAAGCCGAGCAGACGACGCTCGGCGAAACTCATGAAGGCACCACAACCCACCACCACCAGCAGGATCACAATGGTTTTCAGGATCTGGATGAGGATGTCGATAACGTCCGGTGTCAGCCAGCTCATTGCGCGGCCTCCTGCAATTTGTCAATTTGCGCACCTGAGAGGAACGGCGGTACACCCGGCATTCCCAGCGGCAGCCCCACCTGCCCTGCTTGCAAGGAAGCAGAGAAACAGACCGGCAAGCGCAGGGTTTCACCGGCACACACCAGCTCAACCGCAGAACCGTTGTTCACACCCAGTTTTTCCGCATCAGCAGGGTTAATCACCAATGTGGCAGGTGACATACGCTTCTGGAAGGTCGGTGAACGCTGGGTCATCTCTTCACTACCAAACAATTGGTAGTAAGGCGCAACACGGTATTGACCGCCTTCGACAAAGCTTTCTGGTACGGCAGTGAACCAAGGTAATGAGCCTTCACCGGCTTCAAACAGACGCACACCCGGATCGCCATGACGCAACTTGCCACCCACTTCAGCCTGGAACTTGTTCCATGCCTGCGGGGAGTTCCAGCCTGGTGCCCAGGCAAATGGAATCTGCGAGCGCGGAGCGCTTGGCTGGTTGTTACCTTCCATGGAGAAGGCAAACATGGTGTCTTTATCCTGCGGCTGACGCGGTTCGTGCACGCTAATATTGGCACGCATGGCGGTACGGCCACTGTTACGATGCGGTGAACGCGCCAGTTTCTGACCACGGATACGGAAGCTGGCATCCGGTGCCGCATCTTTGATGCCTTTCAGCTGTGGCAGCGCCGCAACGGTGGCATCGATGACGTGATCCAGCAGCGTCCAGTCGATTTGACGGCTTTCTACCGTGCTGTGCAGGGAGTGCAGCCAGCGCCAGCTCTCCAGCATGACAATGCTGTTGTCGTAGTAAGCGGGATCGTAAACCTGGAAGAAGCGCTGAGCACGGCCTTCCTGGTTGATAGAGGTACCGTCACTCTCCGCGAAGCTGGCAGTTGACAGCACCAGGCCTGCTTTCTCCAGCGTCGCGGTACGTTGGTGATCCACCACAATGACGTGTGCAGTGTTGTGCAGTGCGGCATCCACAGTGGCTTTTGGCGCGTGGCGGTAGAGATCGTTCTCTAATACGATCAGCGCTTCCGCTTCGCCTTTATCCAGCTGTTCCAGTGCGCTATCCAGCGATTGACCGCCCATCAGGCCGAGACCAAAGCTGTTCGCTGCACCGGCCAGGAAGGTGATCCCCACATCGGCACCGCGACCTTTCAGTGCTTTCGCTACGTTGGCCGCCGCTTCAATCATTGCAATGCTACCGGAGTGAGTACCGGAAATGATCAGCGGCTTTTTCGCCCCCGCCAATGCCTGTACCACCACATCCAGCTTGCCGTTCAGCTTACTGTCGAAGCCATTTACCGCAGGCGCAGTTTCATCCAGTGCATTAGCGATAGCAAAACCAAGACGCGCTTGGTCTTCTACCGGTGCGCGATAGCTCCACGCCGCGATGTCATCCAGCCGGGTTTCATCAACGTTGGTGACAAACAGCGGATGTTTGGCGTGCTGGCCAATGTTAAGGATCGCCGCGATCTGCCAGTCCGCCACTTTCTGTGCGGCTGCCATTTCACGTGCTTTGCCTTTCACTGCCTGACGCACAGACAACGCCACGCGCGCACCCACTTGAGTCAGATCTTCACCCAACACCAGTACCGCATCGTAGCTTTCAATTTCGCGCAGAGAAGGCGTGTAGATTCCGCCCTCCTGCAGCACTTTCAGCATTAACTCGACGCGAGCCTGTTCACCTGCTGGCATACCGGTTGAGAAGTTCTCTGCACCGACCAGTTCACGCAGCGCAAAGTTGCTTTCAATGCTGGCGCGCGGTGAACCAATACCGATCACTTTTTTCGCCTGACGCAGTACATCAGCCGCCGCATTGACCGCTTGCTCAGCATTGAGGCTGACCCAATCGTTGCCGCGTTTCTGTACCGGATGGCGTGGACGATCCTTGCGGTTCACATAGCCGTAACCGAAACGTCCGCGATCGCACAGGAAGTAGTGGTTAACCGTACCGTTGTAACGGTTCTCGATACGACGCAGTTCGCCGTAACGTTCGCCAGGGCTGGTGTTACAACCCACGCTGCACTGCTGGCAGACGCTTGGCGCGAACTGCATATCCCATTTACGGTTATAGCGTTCGGAGTGGGTTTTGTCCGTGAACACGCCGGTTGGGCAGATTTCGACCAGGTTACCGGAGAATTCGCTCTCCAGCGTGCCATCTTCCGGGCGGCCGAAGTAGACGTTGTCGTGGGCACCGTAGACGCCCAGATCTTTGCCGTCTGCGTAATCTTTGTAGTAGCGCACACAGCGATAACAGGCGATACAGCGGTTCATTTCATGCGAGATGAACGGGCCAAGATCCTGATTCTGGTGAGTACGTTTGGTGAAGCGATAACGACGGAAGCTATGGCCGGTCATTACCGTCATATCTTGCAGGTGGCAGTTACCGCCCTCTTCGCACACCGGACAGTCGTGCGGGTGGTTGGTCATCAGCCATTCCACCACGCTTTCACGAAACTCTTTGGCTTCGCCATCGTCGATGGAGATAAAGGTGCCGTCCGACGCCGGTGTCATACAGGACATGACAAGGCGACCGCGGGTATCTTCGGCATTCTGGAATTGCTTCACCGCGCACTGGCGGCAGGCTCCCACGCTTCCCAGCGCCGGATGCCAGCAAAAATAAGGAATATCAAGGCCCAGAGAGAGACACGCCTGCAACAGGTTGTCCGCTCCGTTCACATCATATTCTTTACCGTCTACATGGATTGTAGCCATAGTGAACATGCTTCCGTAAGGCTCGCCCTAAGACGAGCGTTAAACATCTAATTCTGTCCCCCAAGCCGGGTCGGCTCAGGGTGAATTCCGTGTACGGCGGCTGATTACCAGCGCGCTTTCAGCAGGTTGGGCTGAATACCACCGATCGATCGGGTATTACCAAACACCTGCGGCGCAATGCCGGCTTCAAACTCTTCACGGAAATATTTAATCGCGCTCTGCAATGGCTCAACGGCACCTGGTGCGTGGGCACAGAAGGTTTTACCTGGACCGAGCTGGCGGCAAAGCTGCTGCAGGGTTTCGATATCACCCGGCTGGCCTTTTTTCTGCTCCAGCGCACGCAGGATCTTCACGCTCCACGGCAATCCATCACGGCATGGCGTACACCAGCCACAGGATTCACGCGCAAAGAACTCTTCGAGGTTACGCACCAGTGAAACCATGTTGATCTCGTGATCGACCGCCATCGCCAGCGCGGTACCCAAACGGCTCCCGGCTTTGCCGATGCTGGCAAATTCCATTGGCAGATCGAGATGCTGATCGGTCAGGAAGTCGGTGCCCGCACCGCCTGGCTGCCAGGCTTTGAATTTCAGGCCATCGCGCATGCCACCGGCATAATCTTCCAGAATCTCACGCGCGGTGGTGCCAAATGGCAGTTCCCACACACCTGGGTTTTTCACGCGGCCAGAGAAGCCCATCATTTTGGTGCCGGTGTCTTCGCTGGTAGAGATATTTTTGTACCAGTCAACGCCGTTGAGGAAGATCGCAGGCACGTTGGACAAGGTTTCCACGTTGTTAACGCAGGTTGGCTTGCCCCATACGCCCGCACTCGCCGGGAATGGCGGCTTAGAGCGCGGATTCGCGCGGCGGCCTTCCAGCGAGTTGATCAGTGCCGTTTCTTCACCGCAGATATAACGCCCTGCGCCGGTGTGCACGATCAGCTCAAAATCGAATCCGGTGCCGAGAATGTTTTTACCGAGGTAGCCGGCTTCGGTGGCTTCGGCAATCGCGCGACGCAGATGAACAGCTGCTTCGATGTACTCGCCACGCAGGAAGATGTAGCCACGGTAAGCTTTCAAGGCGAACGCACTGATCAGCATGCCTTCCACCAGTTGGTGCGGCATCTGCTCCATCAGCAAGCGGTCTTTATAGGTGCCCGGCTCCATTTCATCGGCGTTACACAGCAGGTAACGGATGTTCATGGATTCGTCTTTCGGCATCAGGCTCCATTTCAGGCCGGTGTTGAAGCCTGCACCACCACGGCCTTTCAGACCGGAGTCTTTCACCGCCGCCACGATTTCATCCTGGCTGAATTCTTTCAAGGCTTTTTCCGCACCGACATAGCCGTTTTTACTGCGATATTCATCTATCCACACTGGCTGCTTGTCGTCGCGCAGACGCCAGGTCAGTGGATGTGTTTCCGCAGTACGAATGATCTGTTTAATGGTCATTGATACTGCTCCAGCAGGTTGGCGATGCCTTCCGGCGTCAGATGAACGTGGGTGTCTTCATCCACCATCATGGTTGGGCCTTTATCACAGTTGCCCAGGCAGCAGGTTGGCAGCAGCGTGAAGCGGCCATCGGCTGTGGTCTGGCCAGGCTTGATGTTCAGGTTCTGCTCAAGTGCAGCCTGAATGCCCTGGAAACCGGTGATGTGACATACCACGCTGTCGCAGTAACGGATCACGTGACGGCCAACCGGCGTACGGTAGATTTGGCTATAGAAGGTGGCAACACCTTCCACGTCACTGGCTGGGATGCCCAGCACATCAGCAATAGCATTAATGGCACCATCAGGCACCCAACCACGCTGCTTCTGCACGATCTTTAACGCTTCAATCGAGGCGGCGCGCGCATCTTCGTAATGGTGTTTTTCGTGCTCGATAGCGTGGTGCTCGGTCTCGCTCAGCACAAAGACCTCATCAGGGTCGATAGTGTGAATAGCAATTTTTTGATCGTGCATGATTAGCGGTCCACGTCTGACATAACAAAATCGATACTACCGAGGTAAACGATCAAGTCGGATACCAGGCTGCCGCGGATCACCGATGGGATCTGCTGCAGGTGCGGGAAGCTTGGCGTACGCACGCGGGTGCGGTAGCTCATGGTGCTGCCATCGCTGGTCAGGTAGTAGCTGTTGATCCCTTTGGTCGCCTCGATCATCTGGAAGGATTCGTTGGCCGGCATGACGGGGCCCCACGACACCTGCAGGAAGTGAGTGATCAGGGTTTCGATGTGTTGCAGCGTGCGCTCTTTTGGCGGCGGCGTGGTCAGCGGGTGATCTGCTTTGAACGGGCCTTCCGGCATGTTTTTCAGACACTGTTCCAAAATACGCAGTGACTGCCACATCTCTTCCATTTTCAGCTGAACGCGGGTGTAGGCATCACTGATGCCAGCGCCAACCGGGATCTCGAAATCGAAGTTTTCATAGCCTGAGTATGGACGCCATTTACGCACGTCGAAGTCCAGACCGGTGGCACGCAGGCCAGCGCCGGTGGTGCCCCACGCCAGTGCTTCATCCATGTTGTAGGCGGCCACACCTTGTGAACGGCCCATCAATACGGTATTGCGCAGTGCCGCTTTGTCATACTCTTTCAGACGCTTTGGCATCCAGTCGAGGAATTCACGCAGCAGACGCTCCCAACCTTTCGGCAGGTCATGTGCCACGCCGCCAATGCGGAACCAGGCGGGATGCATACGGAAACCGGTAATCGCTTCGACCACGTCATAAATTTTCTGACGGTCGGTAAAGGCGAAGAACACTGGCGTCATTGCGCCGACGTCCTGAATAAAGGTGGAGATGTACAGCAAGTGGCTGTTGATGCGGAACAGCTCAGACAGCATCACGCGGATCACGTTAACGCGATCCGGCACGGTGATACCGGCCAGTTTTTCTACCGCCAGCACGTAAGGCATTTCGTTCACGCAGCCGCCGAGATACTCGATGCGGTCGGTGTACGGAATGTAACTGTGCCAGGACTGACGCTCGCCCATCTTCTCAGCACCACGGTGGTGGTAACCGACATCCGGTACGCAGTCGACGATCTCTTCGCCATCCAACTGCAGGATGATACGGAATGCACCGTGCGCAGAGGGGTGGTTAGGACCCAGGTTGAGGAACATAAAGTCCTCATTGGTGGTACTGCGCTTCATGCCCCAGTCTTCAGGCTTGAAGGTCAGCGCCTCCATCTCCAGATCTTCTTTCTGTTTAGTCAGTTCAAACGGATCGAATTCGGTCGCACGCGCCGGGTAATCTTTGCGCAGCGGATGGCCTTCCCAAGTCTGTGGCATCATGATGCGCGTCAGGTGCGGGTGGCCATTGAAGGTGATACCAAACATCTCCCAGGTTTCGCGCTCATACCAGTTGGCATTGGCGAAGATTTTGGTGATGGTTGGCACATTCAGATCGTTTTCAGACAACGCCACCTTGAGCATGATGTCGCGGTTGCGTTCAATCGAAAGCAGGTGATAGAAAACGGAAAAATCCGCGGCAGGTAAGCCTGCGCGGTTAGTACGTAAACGCTCATCGAAACCATGTAAGTCATAGAGCATGACATACGGCTTCGGCAGCTTACGCAGGAACTCGACAATTTCCAGTAACTGTTCACGCTTCACCCAGACCACCGGAATGCCAGTGCGGGTGGCCTGAACGGTAAAGGCATCCGGCCCAAAACGGTTACGCAGCTCGCCGACCACTGGATCGTCCAGGTGATCGCGGGTTTGCCATGACGGCTGTGCGAGATCTTGCGTGGTTAAATCTGTCATACGTTACTCACCATTCCGGCCTGTTATCAGGCACTCAAAAGAAGGCGTCAGGATGGCGGCACACATTAAATTGTGATGTTCTGCTGCGGCCGCTGTGCCATCCGTGTACGGGAAGCTTAGACTTCGTCTGGCGTTCTCAGGTTAGTCACGGCAATGCGCTCGCCGCGTTTTCTTTCACGCTCTGGCTGCATATTGGCGCGATAAACACCCTGATCACCCACCACCCACGACAGTGGACGGCGCTCTTTACCAATGGACTCACGCAGCAGCAGCAGCGCTTGCATGTAGGCTTCTGGACGCGGCGGACAGCCAGGGATGTACACGTCGACAGGCAGGAATTTATCCACGCCCTGTACCACGGAATAGATGTCGTACATACCGCCCGAGTTCGCACAGGCGCCCATTGAGATCACCCACTTTGGTTCCAGCATCTGGTCATACAAACGCTGAATAACCGGCGCCATTTTGGTAAATGGCGTACCGGCGATCACCATAAAGTCAGCCTGACGTGGAGAGGCACGCATAACTTCCGCACCAAAACGCGCCACGTCATGCACCGCAGTGAATGACGTGGTCATTTCCACGTAGCAACAGGAAAGGCCGAAGTTATAAGGCCAGAGAGAGTTTTTACGACCCCAGTTCACCATGTCATGCAGGGCGTGTTCGAGCTTGCCCATATAGACGCTGCGATGAACGTGCTGCTCCAGGGGATCGGTCACGATCTCCTGTTTCTGCAAAGGATAACGATCGTTATCACCGCCGCCGTTCGGGTCTACGCGTGTCAGCGTGTAGTCCATGTTATAGCCTCGCTTTTACTGCTTATGAGGGTTGGTGTGGTTGTGACTAACCGGGATTGATTTGACCACGACGCGACGACGCGCAGGGGCCCAATCCAGCGCACCAATGCGCACCAGATAAACCAAGCCAGCCAAGAGCACCAAAATGAAAATTGCGGCTTCGACAAAGCCCACCCAGCCGCTTTCGCGGATTGAGGTCGACCATGCGTATAAATAGAGGGCTTCGACGTCGAAAATTACGAAGAACATCGCAACCAGATAGAATTTAGCGGAGAGGCGTATATGGGTATCACCAACGGATTCGATACCCGATTCAAACGGGGTGTCTTTGTGACGCGCTCGTGCACGGCCACCTAACAGCCAACCACCGGTCAACATAAAGGCACACAGGCCAAACGCGATAACAATAAAAACAATAAATGCCCAGTGATGAGCGATCACTTCTGTAGTTGTCGACATACTCTTTGCTTACTCATCAAAAGTGGCGTTGGCATCCTGCACTGTTGCAGCAAACACACCACATCGATTCAAGGGAAGGATAAAAACCTTATAAACCATGCTGTCATTATCAAATAAGCAGCACTTTTATGGGGTTTTTTACTCCTTTCTATAACCTTTTGTCAACTTTGACAAAAGCATTCAAACATTAATTAACACCAGCATCATATTATTAACAAATGAACCCCTTCATGCCAGCTAAATCGCTTCAGTTTGTGAGGTTAATTTCAGTGTAGCGGGTATTCACATGCATGGATCGTGCATTTAACAATCATATTTTGACAGGTCTTGCGGGGATTTCCCCCCCCTTAGAGGGGGTATTTTTTTGATCTAAGACACAGAATGGTGTTTTTTGCCGGAAAAAACGCCGATCGGTACAGGCAGATGCCCTGGAAAAGATGGCACGGAATGATAAAAACGTTCTACCTTGATTAAAAATGGAACGCATTTCATTTTTCTGGAAAGCGAGGAAATTATGTGGGGTCAATCGCGTCGAAAAATGCAAATTAATACGCATAAAAAAAGCCTTAGCTGACAATCATCAGTCTAAGGCTTTTTTTTCTAAGTTTTAACAATTGAACGGCATTCCATTTGCGAGGAATGGCCCGTTATTGTCATCCTTACTCTTCGTCATCCAGCAACAGAGAACCGTCTGGATTTGCACTCAGATTGTAAGGATCATTGGTCGACTGCATCGCATTGAAGATGGCCAGTGCCAGTTCGTTATCGCTGTCTGGATTGCGGCATAACAGATACTGCGTGTCCGGCAGAACCGGCAGACCTTCCGCCGCACCCATAACACGCAATTCTGGGCTCATCATCTCAACAGGACGCGCCGTGACACCTAAACCGGCTTTAACGGCAGCACGCACCGCAGCCAGCGTTGAGGCAACATAAGAGATGCGCCAAGGGATACCCGCTTCGTTGAGATGGTCAATCGCCATGTCACGATAAGGGCTTGGCTCATCCAGCAGAACCAAAGGAATGGCTTCGCCGCGCTGGAAGATGTAATCCGCCGCGCAGTACCACAGAGTCGGTGATGTACGCAGGACTTGATAGGTGAAATTACCGGGACTGGACGTGGTGACCACCAGATCAACTTCACCCTGGTTCAGCATTTCCATCATGAACGGGTTGCGCTTAACACGCACATCAATGGCCAGCTTTGGATACACCGACGTTACGCGGTTAAGCAGGAACGGCAGAATGGTATCGGAAGTATCATCAGAGGCACCGATAGTCAGTACGCCCTGGATATTGCTGTACATCAAAGAGGTGCAGGCTTCGTCGTTAAAACGAAGGATCTTTCTGGCATAGCCCAGCAACTGGATGCCATGCTCCGTCAGCAGTTTATTACGTCCATGTCTGGCAAACAGCTCTTTACCTACCAATTGTTCCAGACGTTGCATCTGCTGACTTACTGCCGATTGCGTTCTGCATACTGCTGCAGCTGCTGCCGCAAAGGTATTCAGGTCAGCAACAGCGACAAAAGTACGAAGCAGATCGAGGTCGAGATTCAGTATCGGACGATTTGCATTAGTCATGTTTTTTCTTCACTTATAAGATTTTTTAAAACTACTACCCTGGTGTATTACCCTACTTATCAAAGAGATAAGAGGTAATGGTGCTTAATGGCAGCCCTGTGTGGAGGATGCCATGAAAAAAACGTGTCAGGCGGATACCGACGGATAAGTCACTCTGCAAACAGAGCAGCGCCGTCTATTTAAGACAGAACAACTTCTGGTCCGAAGACGTATGTCGTACAAGTGCTGGAAGCTGCGTAGTTGTCTATTTTCCCGCAAAAAGGCCCTGCGGGTCAAAAAGGGATAACATCATGTTATGCTGATGCGAAGCGGTAAAGTGCATCAAATAATAAATTATACTTAATCATTTTTACGCTTTAAAGGGAAATGTTTTTGTTCAAAACATCGCAATTTTTGACCAAAACGCTTTTCCAGCCTATCCTGCCACAACCCTGCGCGTTTTTTAACCACCCCGATTCTGAAACCCCGTACCAGGCGTTAAAGTTACAGTACAAATGCTATTTAAGACGCAATTACCGCCTGAATCATTCACTTGTTAGCGCCTCATTCTGCTGTGAAAAAGTGAATAAGAATGCACTGCATACCCTGACACCAGTTATTGCTTCAACGCCGGTGCACACTTCTTCGGCATCCAACAAGATTCCTTTAACTATTTCATCATGTGGCTAATGAATTTTCGCACAGGATGTGAATAAAAAATTTCTTAATCACCTGCTTTACCTATGGATAACGCGCTTTACAGCGGCTATCAGTTTGCCCAGAATTTAATATCACACTTACTTAAGTTTGCAGACTTATAAACCAGACCAACACGCAACAGATGCGTTTTACTCCACGTACACCGGGAATAACTGGCAAACTCGCCAAAACCCAGCGCTACCCTTCTTTTGTGACGATGAGAGGAGTAAATTGGGCAGGTTTGTTTTTGGTGGCAGGTTAAAGGACTCTGCCCATTAAGGCGGTAATAATGAATTTTCAAATTGATAAATCTGGCAAGCTGGAAAATGTCTGTTATGACATCCGTGGTCCGGTACTGAAAGAAGCGAAGCGTCTTGAAGAAGAAGGTAACAAAGTCCTCAAACTGAACATCGGTAACCCTGCCCCGTTTGGTTTTGAAGCCCCTGATGAAATCCTGGTCGATGTGATTCGTAACCTGCCAAGTTCGCAGGGTTATTGTGATTCAAAGGGACTGTACTCGGCGCGTAAAGCGATCATGCAGCACTACCAGGCGCGAGATATGCGCGATGTTACCGTTGAAGATATCTACATTGGTAACGGTGTGTCTGAGTTGATCGTGCAGGCGATGCAGGCGTTGCTTAACAGTGGCGATGAAATGCTGGTTCCGGCCCCGGATTATCCCCTGTGGACCGCGGCCGTATCCCTGTCGAGCGGTAAAGCGGTGCACTATTTGTGCGACGAGTCTGCGGGTTGGTTCCCTGACCTGGATGATATTCGTAGCAAAATCACGCCGCGTACGCGTGGCATCGTGATCATCAATCCCAACAACCCGACCGGTGCGGTGTATAGCAAAGAACTGCTAATGGAAGTGGTTGAGATTGCGCGTCAACACAATCTGATTATTTTTGCCGACGAAATCTACGACAAGATTTTGTATGACGAAGCACAGCACCATTCGATTGCTGCGCTGGCACCGGATCTGCTGACGGTAACATTTAATGGCTTGTCCAAAACCTACCGCGTGGCCGGCTTCCGCCAGGGCTGGATGGTGTTGAACGGTCCGAAAAAGCATGCCAAAGGCTACATCGAAGGCCTGGAGATGCTGGCATCGATGCGTCTGTGTGCCAACGTCCCGGCTCAGCATGCCATTCAGACTGCGCTGGGCGGTTATCAGAGTATCAGCGAGTTTATTGCACCGGGCGGTCGTTTGTACGAACAGCGCCAGCGTGCCTGGGAGTTGATTAACGACATTCCGGGCGTGAGCTGCGTTAAGCCACAAGGTGCGTTGTATATGTTCCCACGCATCGATCCTAAGAAATTCAATATCTTTGATGACCAGAAGATGGTGCTGGATTTCCTGCTGCAAGAGAAGGTGCTGCTGGTTCAGGGTACTGCCTTCAACTGGCCATGGCCGGACCACGTGCGCATCGTAACGCTGCCGCGCGTTGATGACCTTGAAATGGCCATCAGCAAGTTTGGTCGCTTCCTGCAAGGCTATCGCCAGTAATAGGTGATGCGTATACCCAAAATAATTCGAATTGCAGAAAGGCGGCAAGTGGGTGAATCCCCAGGAGCTTACATGAGTAAGTGACTGGGGTGAGCACACGCAGCAAACGCAGCTGCGGTTCGAAGTATGACGGGTATATACTGTTTTTATTTCGGGGAGTGTAGAACTCCCCGCCGTGCAACAGGAATCCGTCATGACCCGTAGCCACTTTTTCGCCCACCTCTCCCGCCTCAAACTGATTAACCGTTGGCCGCTGATGCGCAATGTGCGCACCGAGAATGTCTCTGAACACAGCCTTCAGGTCGCGATGGTGGCGCATGCCCTGGCGATCATTAAAAACAAGAAGTTCAACGGTAATCTCAACGCGGAACGTATTGCGATGCTGGCGCTCTATCACGATGCCAGCGAAGTCTTAACCGGTGATTTACCAACGCCAGTGAAGTACTACAATGCACAAATCGCCCACGAATATAAGAAGATAGAGAAGATTGCGCAGCAAAAGCTGATTGATATGCTGCCGCCCGAATTGCAGGATGCCTATCGCCCCTTAATTGATGAGCATTTACACAGCGAAAGTGAGCAGGCAGTGGTGAAACAGGCGGATGCGCTTTGCGCCTATGTGAAATGCCTGGAAGAGTTATCGGCAGGTAATAACGAATTCTTGCTGGCGAAGGCGCGTCTGGAGAAAACCCTGTCGCAACGCCGCTCACCTGAGATGGATTACTTTGTGGAAGTCTTTATTCCTAGCTTCAGCCTGTCGCTGGATGAGATTTCGCAGGATACGCCGTTGTAAAGACGGGGCAGTAAAGGCTTTAGGATTGCCAATTGGGCGATGACGCCGATTGAGGCTGCATAAGGGCTGGCGGTCCTCGCGCCGCTCACGCGGTGCCTTCACTTCACTCGTCTGCCTTACGGACCGGTGCCGATGGAACATCCATGTTCCAGCGCCACCTTTCGCCCGCGTCCTGCGGGCTCTCCTGGCATCCTCATTCCATTCAGCGCTGCGGATTGCCTGCCCTTATGCAGCCCCAGTCGGCTTCTCAACTTATGTGCGTATTTTAGGGGCACGCGAAATTAAGCGTTGAGAGAAAGTGTAAACGTACCATTCTGGTCGATTGTCACCACCAGCGGTTCCAGGGTTTTTACCTGGTAAGTGACTTCATGCAAGCGCGGTGCATCTGCCGGGGCATTCACCGCCACCACCGTGCTACCCGCTTCCAGACCGGCAATAATCCCTGCTGGCGCATCTTCAACCACCACGCATTCGCTGGCGGCCAGGCCCAGGCGTTCGGCACCCAGCAAATAGGGTTCCGGGTTGGGCTTGCCGTGTTTGATATTCTCCGCCGTAATAAAGACTTCTGGCATCGGCAGCCCGGCAGCCTTATGTCGCGCATGCGCCACCGGAATCGAGCCCGATGTCACGATCGCCCAAGGAATATGCAGCTCATTCAAGGTCGCCAGCAGCGCTTTCGCCCCAGGGATAGCTTGAACCCCTTCGGTATCCTCCGCTTCCAGACGCTCAAGCCAGAGGAACTCGGCTTGAATTGCCTCTTCAGACTGGCCAGCCATAAAGTGGCGCAGTGAATTGATGGCGGGTTTGCCGTGTATGAAGTCCAGAACCTCTTCCGCTGCGATACCGTGGCGTTCGCCCCACAATGACCATGAGCGAATCACCACAGGCAATGAATCCACCAATGTACCGTCTAAATCAAACAGAAAACCTCTGTACTTCACACGCTGCTCCTTATTCAGGCATTGAGAATCTGCGCAATTTCATTCGCGCTAAGATGATACTGACGCGGACAAGTGTGCCACACTGCCAGCATACGTTGGTATTTTTCCCACATCGGGGTTTGCGCATTGAAGCCGTGCGAGCCGGAATCGAAATGGGTATAGCGCCCTTCCACATTCACCATAAAGCGCACATAGCCGAGATAGCGCGCTTCGGTTGCGGCATCAAAACCGAGAAACGCCAAACGGCGCTCTTCGAGGGTATGAGGTTCTTTCAGGTTCGACCAGGAAACATGCAGTGCGTGGTGCATTTCCATAATGTCGATAAGCTGGCGACAGGTTGCTTCGGTTAATTCGCCGAACTCTTTATCCAGTTCGCGCAGTTGCAGCCCGTAACCACGTTCAATAATGGTTTGATAACGACGATAGCGCTCGGCGTTATCCGGCTCCAGCATGGCCATCATTTTGTACTGATTGGAAAGGATGAGTCGCTGTGCGTGGGTCATTTCCATGGTTCTCTCCCGGGCTATTACGGCCGCTTAAGATTTAAACGATGTAGAAATGATTACACAAGGAAAGTGATGCGTGTGCGTTCACACCACTTTTCTTTGATTTAGACCGGGATCAAGCACACATTCTCTGCGTAAGCGTAGCGTGCATCTATCAAAGATCGTCCAGGAAAGTACGATCGAGTTGCTTAAATGCCCGTTTGAGCACGTCTGCCAATGCCTGATAGGTGGGCTTGCCATCAACCGGTGCGATAGCCTGACCCGCCTCTTCCAGTTTACTCCGCACTTCGTGGAACCAGTGCAGCAACGTGGGGGGTAATGGTGTGACTGAGCGTTTACCCAACCACCACAACCCTTGCATCGGTAAACTGCAGGCAAAGAGCGCAGTCGCGATCGCCGGGCCGAGCTGGCCGCCCATGGCGATTTGCCATGTCAGGGTAAAAATCGCTAAAGGTGGCATAAAGCGAATGGCAAAACGGGTTGCCGTCACCACACGATTTTCAGGGAACATTGGCGCCAAGCGTTTGTCGGCTGGCCAGGTCTTCATGTAGTGCTGGCCGCGCTGAAATAAGCCGAACCAGCCTGGATTACTTGCATCATTCGCCATGATAGACCTCAACTAATTCTGTAATGTTTAAAATAAACTGATAACTACACAACTTTACGTGACACGCTTCAAAAATTTTTGTCTTTGCGGGTGACACCAGATATTCTGACGCCGATTTAGCAACATTACCGGAAGCTTCAGCTCAATTAAAGAGCGGTTTAGAGCCATGTTTCGCTAAGCGGATTTCAAAAATCTGCGTAAAATTACCAAAATTTTTTTGCATGTCGGTCTCTTTTTGACTACCGCATGATGTTAATCATTAATCTACCAGCATTCATGGGCTACGCTGTTAGTCTGATTGCGTTATTTTTAGCCACTATTTAATCAATAGGTACTTCCATGTCGACGAAGTTAGTACTGGTTCTGAACTGCGGCAGCTCCTCTTTAAAGTTTGCCATCCTTAACCCTGCTACCGGTGACGAATACTTGTCAGGTCTGGCAGAGTGTTTCCATTTACCTGAAGCACGTATCAAGTGGAAACTGGAAGGCAGCAAACAGGAAGCTCCTCTGGGCGCAGGCGCGGCACATAGTGAAGCCCTGAACTTCATCGTTAAATCCATTCTGGCACAAAAACCAGAGCTCTCGGCACAAATCGCTGCAATCGGCCATCGTATTGTTCACGGCGGCGAGCAGTTGACTCAATCTGTCATCATCGACGAATCCGTGGTTCAAGGCATCAAAGATGCTTCATCTTTTGCCCCGCTGCATAACCCGGCGCATTTGATCGGCATCGACGAAGCCATGAAGAACTTCCCGCATCTGTCGGATAAGAATGTGGCGGTTTTTGATACAGCATTCCATCAGACAATGCCGGAAGAGTCCTATCTTTATGCACTGCCGTACAAATTGTACAAAGAGCACGGCGTCCGTCGCTATGGCGCACACGGTACCAGTCACTACTATGTGACGCAGGAAGCCGCAAAAATGCTTAACAAGCCGGTTAATGAGCTGAACATCATTACCTGCCACTTGGGCAACGGCGGTTCTGTTGCGGCAATCCGCAATGGTCAGTGCGTGGATACCTCAATGGGTTTGACCCCGCTGGAAGGCCTGGTGATGGGAACTCGTAGCGGCGATATCGATCCCGCTATCGTGTTCTTCTTGCATGACGCACTGGGCATGACCGTTGACGCAATCAACAAGTTGTTGACCAAAGAGTCAGGCCTGTTAGGTCTGACCGAAGTCACCAGCGATTGCCGCTATGTTGAAGACAACTACGCGACCAAAGAAGATGCCAAGCGTGCGATGGATGTGTTCTGCCACCGCCTGGCGAAATACATCGGTAGCTACACTTCACTGATGGAAGGCCGTCTGGATGCCGTGGTCTTCACCGGCGGTATTGGTGAAAATGCGGCAATGGTGCGTGAGCTGTCACTGGCGAAACTGGGCCTGTTGGGCTTCGAAGTGGATCACGAGCGCAATCTGGCGGCACGCTTCGGCAAGTCTGGCTTTATCAACAAAGAAGGCACTCGCCCGGCTGTGGTGATCCCAACCAACGAAGAGTTGGTCATCGCCCAGGACGCCGCGCGTCTCACTGCCTAACCACACTTCTCTCCGTCAGCCCAGGCTGACGGAGTTGTTTTAGCTCGTCTGCAACACCTGAGAGGTTTCTATAGTGTCACGTACAATCATGCTCATCCCCACCGGCACCAGCGTCGGCCTGACCAGCGTCAGCCTCGGCGTGATCCGTGCCATGGAGCGCAAAGGCGTCCGCCTGAGCGTGTTCAAGCCAATTGCCCAGCCACGTGCGGGCGGCGATGCGCCCGATCAGACCACCACCATCATCCGTAAAAACTCCGCCATTCCTGCCGCTGAACCGCTGCAGATGTCGCGCGTTGAGTCGCTGCTGGGTTCAAACCAGCAAGACGTGTTGATGGAAGAGATCATCGCTAATTACCATGCCAATGCTCAGGATGCTGAAGTGGTACTGGTAGAAGGTTTAGTGCCGACGCGCAAGCACCAATTCGCTTCCGCGCTGAACTATGAAATCGCCAAAACCCTGAATGCTGAAATTGTCTTTGTCACCGCACTGGGTAACGATTCCCCTGCTCAGCTGAAAGAGCGTATCGAACTGACGCAAAGTAGCTTCGGCGGCAGCAAGAACAAAAATATCACCGGCGTGATCATCAATAAACTGAATGCGCCCGTGGATGAGCAAGGCCGTACCCGCCCTGACCTGTCTGAAATCTTTGATGACTCAACCAAAGCCAATATCGCCAATATCGATCCTAAGCAGCTGTTTGCCAACAGCCCGCTGCCTATTCTCGGCTGCGTGCCATGGAGCTTTGATCTGATTGCGACTCGCGCCATCGACATGTGCCGCCATCTGAATGCAGACATCATCAACGAAGGTGAGATCCAGACGCGTCGCGTGAAATCCGTGACATTCTGTGCCCGTAGTATCCCGCACATGCTGGAGCATTTCCGCCCTGGCTCACTGCTGGTGACATCGGCTGACCGTCCTGATGTGTTGGTGGCAGCTTGCCTGGCCGCGATGAACGGCATTGAGATTGGTGCGGTGCTGCTGACCGGCGGTTACCAGATTGAAGCGCCGATCGCGCGCCTGTGCGAACGTGCCTTCCAGACTGGCCTGCCAGTGTTTATGGTGAAAACCAACACCTGGCAGACCTCCCTTAGCCTGCAGAGCTTCAATCTGGAAGTGCCGGCGGATGATACCCAACGCATTGAGAAAGTGCAGGAGTACGTCGCCAGCTACATCGATGCAGACTGGGTTGAATCACTGACGTCCACCTCTGAACGCAGCCGCCGCCTGTCACCTCCGGCATTCCGTTATCAGCTCACCGAACTGGCGCGCAAAGCGGGCAAACGTATCGTGCTGCCAGAAGGCGACGAGCCGCGCACCGTAAAAGCGGCCGCGATTTGTGCCGAGCGCGGCATTGCCTCTTGTGTACTGTTGGGCAATCCGGATGAGATCCAGCGCGTTGCCGCTGCTCAGGGCGTTGTTTTGGGCCAAGGCATTGAGATTGTCGATCCTGAAGTGGTACGTGAAAACTATGTGCCGCGCCTGGTTGAGCTGCGTAAGAGCAAAGGCATGACCGAAGTGGTTGCGCAGGAGCAGCTGGAAGATAACGTGATGCTCGGCACCATGATGCTGGAGCGGGGTGAAGTGGACGGTTTGGTGTCTGGTGCGGTTCACACCACGGCCAACACCATTCGTCCGCCGTTGCAGTTGATCAAAACCGCACCGAACAGCTCGCTGGTCTCTTCCGTCTTCTTCATGCTGCTGCCGGAGCAGGTGCTGGTTTACGGCGACTGCGCCATCAACCCCGACCCGAATCCAGAGCAGCTGGCAGAAATCGCCATTCAGTCCGCCGACTCCGCCAAAGCCTTTGGCATCGATCCACGTGTGGCGATGATCTCTTACTCCACCGGTAACTCAGGTGCAGGTAGCGACGTTGAGAAAGTACGTGAAGCCACGCGTATCGCTCAGGAAAAACGTCCTGACCTGGTGATTGATGGTCCACTGCAGTATGACGCCGCTATCATGGAAGACGTGGCCAAATCTAAAGCGCCAAACTCCGCGGTTGCGGGTCGTGCGACCGTGTTCATCTTCCCGGATCTGAACACCGGTAACACCACTTACAAAGCGGTACAGCGTTCTGCAGACCTGATCTCCATCGGGCCGATGCTGCAAGGCATGCGTAAGCCAGTCAATGACCTGTCTCGTGGTGCCCTGGTGGATGACATTGTCTACACCATCGCGTTGACCGCGATTCAGTCACAGCAGGCAGAAGGCTAAGGCTTTCTCCCCTGAGAAAAATATATACCCAAAATAATTCGGGTTTCAGGAAGGCGGCAAGTGCATGAATCCTCAGGAGCTTACTGAAGTAAGTGACTGAGGTGAATGCACGTAGCCAACGCACCTGCAACTTGAAGTATGAAGGGTATAAAGGCGCCTTTCGGCGCCTTTATTTCATCCTAGTGACCCGTCCTGAATAGCGTTGACACATTTTACTCACCCACTGAGGAAGATGTGATGAACCAGTATGTTAAACGCACGCAACGCGATTACCCTCTATCCTTTAAATTATCTGTCGTTGAGCAAGTCGAAAAAGGCGAAATGACCTATCGCCAGGCACAAGACCGCTATGGTATTCAGGGCAGCCACACCGTCCTGAACTGGCTCAGAAAATACGGTCAACTCGACTGGCTCACACTCCCTTCTGTAAGAAATTGTGGAGCCAATATGCCGGAAACGCCCCTGACGCCTGAACAGCGGATTAAAGAACTGGAACAGCAGCTGGCTGAATCTGAAGTCAAAGCCCAGTTCTTTGAGGCCGTCGTAAGGGTGATGAATACTGAGTTCGGAGCCACACTGACAAAAAAGCAGTTAACTTCCTTATCACGCAAGCACAAACACCGAAACTGACAGTGACGCGAGCCTGCCGGTTGATGGGGTTCAGCCGGCAGGCGTGGTATCAGTTTCTGAAGCGGGAAGAAGACAGAGAGCAACAAACCCGACATATCGTGCAGCAGGTGGTCGCCATCCGCCTGCATCAACCCCGGCTGGGTACTCGTAAGCTCCATCATCTGCTGTGGCGACAGCCGGAGGCGGCGTCACATGTGGGGCGTGATCGCCTGTTCCAGATACTGCGTAGCGCCCGGCTTCTGATAGTCCCTGAGCGGGCATATCATAAAACGACCCATAGTCATCATCGTTTTTATCGCCACCCCAATTTGCTGAAAAGCGGTGTAAATCAGGTGAAAGCCAGCCGCCCGGAACAGGTGTGGGTGGCCGATATCACTTATCTCCCGTTGCGGGAGGGAACAGCCTATGTCAGCCTGGTAACAGATGCCTGGTCGAGAAAAATAGTGGGATATCATGTCCATGACAGCCTGCATGCCCGGCACGTTGCCTGCGCGTTCAGGATGGCGCTGGGGAGCAGACGGACATCGCTTCCGCTGGTCCATCACTCAGACAGGGGCATCCAGTACTGCTCTGAGGAATATCAGGCGTTGCATAAACGACACGGCATCATGTGCTCAATGACGGATGGTTACGACTGTTACCAGAATGCGCTGGCAGAACGGGTAAACGGGATATTAAAAACGGAATATCTGCTCGTGAAGCCGGAGGATATAGAACAGGCAAGAACGATGGTCAGAGAGTCAGTAGAAATCTACAACACGCAACGGCCTCATATGTCGCTACAATACAAAACGCCCGATGAAGTTCATCGGGCGTTAGATAACTGAAAAGTGTCAACCTATACCAGGACTAGTCATAGCTAAGCTAAATTCAGGACTGGCTACGCGTGGCATCGCTGTTGCGGCTCAGCCATAGCGATACAGCCTTCAGCGAATCATCGGTGAATTCATCACAGCGCGCGGTAATTTCCTCCGGCGTCATCCAAAACACCTCATCCACCTCCTCTTCCTGCATGGCAAACGGGCCATGAGAAACGCAGCTGAACAATCCACCCCAAACGCGGCAGTGTTGGTCTTCGAAGTAGAATTTACCGTGTTCGGCAAAGGGTACAGCGGCGATACCGAGCTCTTCTTCCGCTTCACGGCGCGCGGATTCCAGCAGGTCTTCACCACTCTGCACGACACCACCTGCGGTGGCATCCAGCATACCCGGCATGAAGTCTTTGATTTCCGTGCGACGCTGCACCAGAATTTTACCCATACCATCATGCACCACGATATAGGTAGCACGATGGCGCAGATTCTGCGCACGCATCTGCGCACGGCTGGCCTGCGCAATGACCTCGTTCTCTTCACTAACGATATCAACCCACTCGATACCGTTATCTGCCGTTTGATCCACCATCCGTAACCCTTTCTGTTTTCGGCGTGCCCAGCACGCGCCTGTTTGCGATGCCTTATTAGAATGTGCGGTAAGGTAAAGCGTTCTTTTGGCCTCCGCAAGGCTCTTCGTGCTTAGCGCGATTTACCTGATTCGGACAACCATAGCTGGACGGATGCACGCTGCCACTGGAACTCGGCATAATGCTGCAATTTCACTGGCAGCATATCGCCATGTAACGCCAGGCGGTTAATCATCACCGCCAGGTCGGTATCCGCAATAGACCACTCGCCAAACAGGTTTTGCTGCCCTTCCGGCAACAGACGCTGTACCGCGGCAATCAGCTTGCTCGCGGCCTGCTCTCCTGCCGCCGACAACGGCGCAAACCGTTCCCCCGCAAACAGCACCTCAGTGGGACGTTCGGCGCGCAGTGCCATGAGATCACTGCGCAACCACGCCTGCACTTCACGTGCATGGGCACGCTTTTCACGGTCACGCGGGTAGAGACGCTCAAATTCCGGCGCAGGAAAACGCTCTTCAAGATATTCCGCAATCGCCGAAGATTCATTGAGGACCAGGTCATCAATTTGTAGCGTAGGCACACGGCAGGTCAGCGACAGAGCACGATAGTCATCATCAAGCTGCGCATTCTGCGACAAATCCACTCGCTTTAAGGTGAATGGGATACCTTTCTCAGTGAGTGCAACATAAACCGACATCGCATAGGGGCTGAAAAAGGACGCATCGGTCCACAAGGTGATAGTGGGATAATTCATCGGATGCCTCAAATAAGCGTCAGGTGTGCTTCCTGTTTACCGATTTTTATCTGCTAAGGCAATGGTGTGCTGGTCGGATCTTTATCCTTAAGACCAGCGCAGACTTTCCCTTTTTCTTCATTAGCGTAAGCCGGGTCACGCTACACCTGCGCTTCTCTTCTATGCTCAATTCTGAGCAGAAAATAAATTACAAGGAGGCTCACAATGCACCTGCTTATTACCGGCGGCACCGGCCTGATTGGTCGCCACCTGATTCCTCGCCTGCTATTGCTCGGACATCAGGTTAATGTTGTGACTCGTGATGTCGCCACAGCGCGCGAGAAACTCGATCCACGCGTATCACTCTGGTCTGGCATCAACCAGCAATCCGACCTCAACGGCATTGATGGCGTTATTAACCTGGCAGGCGAACCTATCGCCGACAAACGCTGGACCGAACAACAGAAGCAGCGGCTGTGTGAAAGCCGCTGGCAGATCACCGAACAGATTGTTTCGCTGATCCATGCCAGCAGCCATCCACCGCATTTTTTAATCTCCGGCTCTGCCACCGGCTTTTACGGTGATACCGGCGATCTGGTGCTGACTGAAGACGATCCCGGGCACGATGAGTTCACTCATGCCCTGTGCGCCCGCTGGGAGCGCCTGGCTATGAACGCACAGAGTGAACAGACTCGCGTCTGCTTGTTGCGCACTGGGGTGGTACTGGCAGCAGAAGGCGGTGCGCTGGCAAAAATGAAGCTGCCTTTTAAGCTGGGCGTAGGTGGCCCGTTAGGCAGTGGTAAGCAGTATTTGCCGTGGATCCACATTGATGATCTGGTGAACGCCATCATCTGGTTGATTGATAATAATGACCTGAATGGCCCGTTTAATATGGTGGCACCTTATGCGGTGCGTAATGAGCAGTTTGCCGCGACCCTGGGCCACGTGATGCATCGCCCGGCATTTATGCGCACACCCGCCAGCGCCATCAAACTGATGATGGGTGAATCGGCCGTGTTGGTGCTGGGTGGGCAACATGTGTTACCGAAACGGCTGGAGGAGTCCGGCTTTGGCTTCCGCTGGTACGATTTACAGGAAGCCTTGCAGGATGTGGCGGGATGAAATGACCCGGTGCGTAGCTCTACGCACCGGGCTTGCTTCAACTGCGCTGCTCCGCAACGCGTGATTTCACGACTTTCTCTTCACGGGTATGCCCCGGCTGCGGCACGCGAATGATGAAGGTCAACACGCCGGCAAACACATACAGTGCGGTGTAGGCCCACACTACCCCCACAATATCGAAGAACGGCAGCATCACTGACGCGATGGCGGGTGCGACAAAATTACTCAGACCCGCCGACAGGTTGTAAATCGACACCGCCGCGCCTTTATGATGGGGTTCCAGCGTGGGGAACACCGCCGTCATGGGCACAAACGCCGCCACAAAAATGCCCAACATTACCGCAGGGATCAGCGCCACCCAGAAGTTATGCCCGACATACAGCGGCAGGTAGTAGAACATTAAACTGGAGATGGCCATACCAAGGCAGCCAAACCAGCGCACCTGACGGATCCAGCCCAGTTTCTCGCCGGTAATACCCCAGAAGATGTTGGTGAAGATGGTGACAAAGAAGAATACCGCCCAAATCTGCAGCCACTCAGAGATGGTGAAGCCGAGACGATCGACAAACAGCAACGGCATGATGATGGCAAAACCAAACAGCGACAGCGTGTTGATGATGCGGATCAGGCAAGCGTAGAACACATGCTGATTGGTGAACAGAATGGTCACCGCACGCGACATCTCCGTCATTTTGTCACGCATCGGCAGGTTGACACGGGAGCGATCCACCGGCACATTGCGCAGACTAAAGTACGCCAGCACACCGCCGCAGGCCACCCAGATGATCGCCAGCCATAACGTCCCCGTTTCACCCAGCATCGGAATGGTCAGACTTGGCAGATAACTGCCGACCACGCCGATACCTACAGAATACATCGCCCAGAACCAGCCCGTGGCGGCCGCCAGTTTCTCGCGCGGTAATACCTGCACCAGCATCATCATAAACGAGTAGATAAACAGCGGATAAGCCAGCCCGCGAATACCGTAGAACAGCACCATCAAGGGGTAGTTGCGCAGGCCGAGACCCAGCGTCATAAACAGCGCATGCATCACAATCCACAGCACAAAACCGATCATCATCGCGCGCTGCGGGGTGATCAATTCGGCCACCACACCGGATGCCCAGGCCGCCAGCGCGGCCGCCAGGCCGTAGAAAGTAAACACCAGCGCAGACTGCGCAGGCGAGAAGCCCATATCGGTAATATGGCGTGACAGGAACGCCATTTCGAAGCCATCACCCGCCATGAAAATCGCGATAGCGAGGAAGCCCCAAAACATCTTCTTCGGTAAGCCAAACCAGTATTCGTTCGATTGCATCACCATCATCCTCTGTTCGTTATGCAGGCAGCAACTGGCGCACCCATTGCTGTTGAATGTAGAGTTCGCGGAACGCACGCAGCCGCTGTTGCAGCATTCCAGCTTGCGCCGTATCGGGCTGATAACGCGCCTGCACAGCCGGTTTCAGGCACACCTCATGTTCGTACCCACCATCCGCCAGCCATGCCAGACGCGCGGCACCCAGCGCGCCCGAGGCACTGGCTGGATGGGTCACTATCGGCAGTTGCAGCACATCAGCAATCAGTTGCGCCCACAACGTGCTGCGCGCGCCACCGCCGGTCAGACTGCATTGTTGAATCTGATGCTGGGCATCACCCAACACGGCGAGACCATCCGCCAGTCCAAACGCCACGCCTTCAATCACGGCATAACCTAATAGGGCACGAGGGGTTTCGTGGCGCAGATTAAAGAAGGAACCCGATGCATCGGGATCGTTGTGCGGAGTCCGCTCACCGGAAAGGTAAGGCAGAAAAAGCGGTGCCTGACGTCGCTGTTCAGCCGTGAGCTGTGCCATCTCCTCCATTAACTGACTTTCGCTGACCGCCAGTAGATTACACAGCCAGCGCAGGCAACTGGCTGCACTGAGCATCACGCTCATCTGATGCCAGCGTCCCGGCAGCGCATGGCAGAAAGCATGCACGCCGGATTGGGGATCAGCCTGTAAACGGTCATTCACCACGAAAATCACACCGGAGGTGCCCAACGAAATAAAAGCATCGCCGGGATTAACCGCCCCGACACCCACCGCGGATGCGGCATTGTCGCCACCACCGCCCGCCACCGTCACCGACGTGGACAAGCCCCACTCACTCGCCAACGCCGGTTTCAGACTGCCGCTGACGGCGCTGCCTTCCACCAGTTCTGGCATCTGTGCACGCGTCAGGCCGGTGATCGCCAGCAGTTCATCAGACCAGTCACGCTGCGCCACATCGAGCCACAGCGTGCCGGCGGCATCGGAAGGTTCACTGACAAAATGCCCGGTGAGACGCCAGCGCAGGTAATCCTTCGGCAACAACACCTTATCGATTCGACTAAAGACCTCTGGCTCCTGCTCTGCCACCCAGCGCAATTTTGGCGCGGTGAAACCCGGCATGATCATATTGCCGCTGATCGCCATCATCTGCGGATAGCACTTGCGTAGCACCTCACACTGTGCGGCACTGCGCGTGTCGTTCCACAAGATGCAAGGACGCAGCACCTTGCCGTCAGCGTCCAGCAGCACCGCACCATGCATCTGGCCCGATAAGCCGATGGCGCGCACCGCTGACCATGCCGCCGGTGACTGCTGCCGTAAACCGGCCAGCACCTCGGTGCAAGCTTGCCACCAGCGTTCGGGATCCTGTTCTGCCCAGTGCGGATGCGGGCGTTGCACACTCAAGGTTGCGTGCTGTGATGCCACGATTTCACCCTGCGTGTTGATGATCAGAGCCTTGAGTTCAGAGGTGCCAATATCGATACCGAGATACATAGTGCGCCCCTTACACCGCAGCCAGTTCGGGCTGTTTCAGCCACTGCTGCAACCCTTCGACACGGCGAGCAACTAATGCGTGAAACGCCTTATCGTTGGCCAGTTCCGCAAACAGCGCGCTATCACTGAGGAAAGCCTGCAATGGATCGCTGCTGGCAAACTGTTGACGCAACGCATCAGCCTGCAGTGCACCGTCCTGGTAGGTGTAAGGCAGATCCTCTTTGGCCCAGCGCTGCATAAACAGGAAGAACAGTGCCGGAATGGCTGCCGTTGCTGTGGGCTGTACACCACGCTGGTAGCATTCGCGCAGCGTCGGCGTCACCATGCCTGGAATCTTCGATAAGCCATCAGCGCCGACACGCTGATTGGTGTCTTTGATATAGGGATTGCTAAAGCGAGCCAGCACCACATCGCGGTAATCGGCCAGATCCAGAGGGCTGGGTGACAGTGAAGGGATCACATCCTGGGTTACATAGTCGTGTGCCAGTTGGTAGATCGCCGGATGACGCGTGCTGTCATCGATATAGTTGAGACCGATCAGCGTGCCTGCCCAGGCAATCGCCGCATGGGTGGCATTGAGGATGCGGATTTTTGCCTCTTCCCAAGGCAGTACCGACTCCACCAGCTCCACGCCGACGTTTTCGAGCGCCGGGCGACCCGCAATAAAGTCATCCTCGATCACCCACTGAATAAAGGATTCTGCCATCACCGCCGCACCATCCTGCTTACCGGTGGCGGCTTTGAC
The DNA here is from genome assembly GCF_030053355.1 of Pantoea sp. EA-12. Taxonomy (NCBI): domain Bacteria; kingdom Pseudomonadati; phylum Pseudomonadota; class Gammaproteobacteria; order Enterobacterales; family Erwiniaceae; genus Pantoea; species Pantoea sp. EA-12. The sequence continues at coordinate 263,179 of NZ_JASGBY010000002.1, forward strand.
TCGCTCCGCCACATCTGGTGTTGGGCGGGGTGTGATGCGGTCCACCATGGTGTTCGGCGAAGTGGTGTGAGTACGCACCCAATCAGCCAGTGCGCTGTCGCCTTTGGCGGTCAGAAAGGCCAGGAACCCCTCTCGGAAGCGTTCACCGTTGTGACGCAGGTTGTCGCAGTTGAGTAGCGTTACCGCTGTCCCGCCCTGCGCCACTCGCTGCGTCAGGATGCGGCTGAGTGCACCGTAAATCGTCCGAATATCGCCGCCGAGATCGGCCTGCACATCCGGCTGGCTGAGATCCAGCTGATGCTCTGGCGTCAGATAATAGCCCGCTTCGGTCACGGTGAAACCAATCACGCGCGTTTCAGGCTGAGCGCCCTGCAGCACCAGCGCACTGATTTCGCTATCCCACGGCAGGATTTTGCGCAAAGAGGTGATGGTCTCGTAGGCTCGCTCGCCATCCGGCGTTACGGTTTCGAGCACATACTCTCCCTGCTGTGCCGCAAGCTGGTTCAGCAGTGGCACCGCATCATTGCGAATGTTACCCAGCGCAATGCTCCAACTGTCATCGCCCTGCTCACGCAATTTGTGCAGATACCACGCCTGATGTGCCCGATGAAATGATCCCGCGCCGATGTGCATCCACACTGATTGATTGGTCATAATCGCCTCAATTAAACATTTGCCACAAGAAAGGGCATTTGCCCGATGTCGCGTAGCATAGGCTGCCATCCGACGATCGATCTGCGAACCGCATCACAATTAATACTTTTGCTCTTTTTTAGGGCTTTTGCTCAGTTAGTGCTTTTCGTAAAACACGCGCTAAGATGACGCATCAGTTTTAACGGAACCGCGTAATGAGCAGAGAAGAGAAAAAACAGGAGCTGGCCGCACGTGCCGCGTGGATGTATTACGTGGCGGGCGTGACGCAACAGGAGATCGCTCAGGCATTAGGCATCTCACGTCAGGTGGCTCAGCGCCTGGTGTCCAGCGCGCGTGAGATGGGAATGGTAAGTGTAAAGATCGATCATCCAGTCACGCACTGTCTGCAACTGGCGCGTGAGGTGCAGGAGAAGTTTGCGCTGGATTTATGCCGGGTGGTGCCATCGGCGAACTTAAATGATGACGCCATTCAGCAGATGCTGGCCGTTGAAGGTGCGACGGTGATGTCGCAGTTTATCAATGAGGAAGCGCCACAGGTGTTCGGTATTGGTTCTGGTAAAACCCTGCGCTCAATGATTGATGCGCTGCCATGGGTGGATCGTCCACAACATCAGTGCGTTTCCATGATTGGTGCGATTGCACGCGATGATTCCGGTACACGTTACGACGTGCCGTTGAAGATGGCCGAGAAAATGCAGGGCAAATACTTTTTCATTCCTGCACCGCTGTACGCAGACACGCCGCAAGACAAGGCAATGTGGGTTCAGCATCAGGTGTATCAGCGCGTCACCGATCGTGCCTTGCAAGCAGATGTGGCGTTTGTCGGCATAGGTGAAGTGATGCCCGGCTGTCCGTTAAATGCCGAAGGTTTTATCACCGATACCCAGGTTGAAGCGCTCAATGCGCGTGGTGTGGTCGGCGAGATGCTGGGACATTTTTTCAACCAACAGGGTGAGCGCGTATGGGGAGAAACCGATGATTTGCTTACCAGCGTCCTGCTTGAGAGTCAGACCGAGCGCAAAATCATCGGATTCTCTGGCAGCGAGCGTAAGTACCCGGCGATTCGTGCCGCGTTACAGGGTGGCTGGGTGTCGGGATTGGTGACGGATGAAGATACGGCGCTGAAGCTGTTGCGGGAGTGACTCATTGCGGCGGGACGGAGCGGCGCGATTTATCGCGCGGGTTTTCATGCCGGCGCATCTGCCAGGTGCGCATAAATACGTCAACAAAACCAATGCCACCCTCTGCCAGGTGCGCATAAATGCGCACCCTAAGTGACCTGTAGGGTCGCCATTTATGGCGACCTGGTAGCATTATTTCAACGATCCCTTCAGGAATTGCTGTAAACGTGGGCTTTTCGGGTTGCTAAACAGTTCATCTGGCGAGCCCTGCTCTTCAATCTTGCCCTGATGCAGGAAAATCACATGATTAGAGACATGGCGCGCAAACTCCATTTCATGCGTCACCACCACCATGGTTTTCCCCTCTTCGGCCAGCTTCTGCATGATACGCAGAACCTCGCCCACTAACTCAGGGTCGAGCGCAGAGGTCGGTTCATCAAACAGCAGCACCTCAGGTTCCATCGCCAACGCACGAGCAATCGAGACACGTTGCTGCTGCCCCCCGGAAAGATGCACCGGATATTTGGCGCGCGCACGTTCGTCAATGCCCACTTTATCCAGATATTTAATCGCCCGCTCACGCGCTTCCGCTTTGCTCAGTCCCAGTACCTGAATAGGCGCTTCGGTGACGTTATCCAGCACCGTCATGTGGCTCCAGAGATTGAAGTGCTGGAACACCATGGTCAGACGGGTACGCAGTGAGCGCAGTTGCTCTTTGTTAGAGACCTTCAGTTGGCCATCGGTGTCGCGCACCAGGTTGATCTGCTCATTGTTCACCGCAATAGTGCCTTCGCTCGGTTTCTCAAGGAAGTTAATGCAGCGTAAGAAGGTACTTTTCCCGGAACCGGACGAACCAATAATGCTGATCACATCGCCAGCATTGGCCTGCAGTGATACACCTTTCAGAACTTCGTGTTCACCGTAACGTTTGTGCAGTTCGGTCACGCTTAATTTGTTGTCAGCCATAGTGATACTCAATGCGATGAAGAAGGTTTCACGTGCGCCAGGAAGCGGCGTTCTGCTTTGCGGAACAGGCTAATCAGCACGTAAGAGATAATCAGATACAGCACCGCAGCGATGCCAAACGCGGTAAACGGCTGGTACGTTGCCGAGTTAATATCACGCGCAATTTTCAGCAGATCCGGCACCGTGGCGGTAAACGCCAGTGCGGTGGAGTGCAGCATCAGGATCACTTCATTACTGTAAGCCGGCAGTGCGGTACGCAGTGCCGACGGCAGGATAATGCAACGGTACATTTTGAACGGCGAGAAGCCATAAGCTCGGGCGGCTTCGATTTCACCGTGTGGCACAGCGCGAATCGCACCGGCAAAGATTTCAGTGGTATAGGCACAGGTGTTTAAGGTAAAGGCCAGCAGCGTACAGTTCAGACCGCTACGGAAAAAGGCGTTGAGTAACTCCGAACCTTTGACCACTTCCAGCGTGTACATGCCGGAGTAGAACACCAGTAACTGAACGTAGAGCGGTGTACCGCGGAATACATAAGTGAACAGCCAGACAGGTGTCGAAATAAAGCGGTTCGGTGACACACGGGCAATCGCCAGCAGCACCGCCATGGAACCCCCGATCACCACGGAGAGAATTAGCAACCACAGGGTAATGGCGACGCCAGTAAAACGGTAACCATCGGTCCAGAGCAGCTGTTTCCAATACTCTTGAATAATATCGATCATAGCTCTGCCCTTTTCACACCCACCGTGTAGCGACGTTCAAGCCACCACAGCACGCCATTAGACAGCGTGGTAAACACCAGATAAATCACCCCCGCGACAATCGCGAAGTAGAACGGCTGCCAGGTACTTTTCCCTGCCAGCTGCGTGGCTTTCACCACGTCTTCCAGCCCCAGCAGCGAAACCAGCGCCGTGGCTTTAAGGATAACTTGCCAGTTATTGCCAATACCCGGCAGCGCGAAACGCATCATCGCCGGGAACAGAATGCGGCGGAAGGTTTGCGAACCGGTGAAACCGAAAGCGGTTGCCGCTTCGATCTGCCCTTTAGGCACGGCGAGAAATGCACCACGGAAGGTTTCGGTGAAGTAAGCGCCGTAAATAAAGCCCAGCGTGATGATACCGGCCACCATCGGGTCAATATCAAACTGGTCCATACCTAATGCATCGGTCAGGGTGTTCAATGCGATCTGCAGTCCGTAGAAGATCAGCAGCATCAACACCAGGTCGGGTACCCCACGAATCAACGTGGTGTAGCCTTCGAAAATCATCGCCAGCAGGCGATTACGGGAGAGTTTGGCGCCAGCGCCAATCAAGCCGAGCACTACAGCCAGCACCACCGAGCTGAGTGCCAGCTCAAGGGTCACCAGGGTGCCTTTGAGGATTACTTCAGAATAGCCATACAGCATGGGTTCGATCCTGTCGTGAAGGAAAATAACAAACGCTGCCCAACTAACGGACAGTCCTGACCAGGATGTGAATCACAGGGTAGATGGCGGCAAGCGTATGAACCCCGGGAGTTTACATAAGTAAGCGCCCGGAGTGAATAGTTATGACCAACCCTGCTGCAAATCAATCATCAAGGTCAGAAAACAGGACAATTAATCGCCGTATACGTTGAAATCAAAGTACTTCTTAGCAATTTTGTCGTAGGTACCATCTTTACGCATGGCATCAAACGCTTTATCGATAGCGGCTTTCAAATCGGCATCATCTTTGCGCAGGCCCATACCGGTACCGACACCGAAGATTTTGTCATCTTTAACCGCTGGACCAGCAAACGCATAATCCTTACCGACTGGCTGTTTCAGGAAGCCTTCGCTCGCCTGCACTTCATCCTGGAAAGCCGCATCAATACGACCCGCATTCAGATCCTGATACACCAGATCCTGGTTCGCGTAAGGAGTGACGGTGACACCCTTTGGACGCCAGTTTTCATTGGCGTAGGTTTCCTGAGTGGTGCCCTGCAGCAGGCCAATGTTTTTGCCCTTCAAGGATTCAATGGTCGGTTGTAAATCTGACCCTTTTTTCGCGACTAAACGCGCGTTAGCTGCATACAGTTTTTCTGAGAAGGCGATCTCTTCCTGACGTTTCTCCGTGATAGAGAGAGAGGAGATGATGGCGTCAATTTTCTTCGCTTTCAGCGAAGGGATCAGCGCATCGAAATCGCTTTCAACGTAATTGCATTTAGTATGGATACGCTTACAAATTTCGTTCGCCAGATCGATGTCAAAACCCACTAACTGGCCTTGCGCATTTTTAGATTCAAATGGCGGGTAAGTCGGGTCAGTCCCGATACGCAGCGTCTTCGGTACTGCAGCGAACACGCTCGCAGCGCTGGTCATTGCCAGCAGCAGGGAAAGAGCCAGAACTCGCTTTTTCATAGGTAACCCTCAAGTAAGTGCTTATTGTTATATGGTGCGTGATGTGTGTTTGCGCTGAATGATTTGCAGGTTTCATGCCAGATATGCAAAACGGCTAAAGCCTGTTCAGACGCACTAAATACCGCGCCTTTTAGCGGCGCAAGCACTTAGTTTGTGAGGGAAATATAACAGCGGCGTGAGGAAGAAAAAGCGACATTGTTAACTTTTGGTGCACAAGATGCACGAAGAGTGATCGGGCACGCGAATTTGCACACGCTTAGTGCAATATTGCACCATTATGCGCCATGCCAACGGGTAAACAGATCTTTTGGAAGCTCAATATCGAACTGATCGATAACGCGGTTGACCGTTTGATCGATCAAATCTTCAATGCGCTGCGGGCGGTGATAGAAGGCGGGCACCGGTGGCATGATCATCGCCCCCATCTCGGCGGCGGTGGTCATCATGCGCAAGTGACCAAGGTGAAGCGGGGTTTCACGTACGCACAGTACCAGTTTACGCTGCTCTTTCAGCACCACATCCGCTGCTCGCGTCAGCAGACTGTCACTGTAGCTGTGCACAATCCCTGACAGCGTTTTCATCGAACAGGGCAAAATCGCCATGCCCAGCGTCTTGAATGAACCCGAAGAGATGCTGGCGGCAATGTCACGCACATCGTGCACCACATCGGCCAGTGACTGAACATCACGCAGGCTGTAGTCGGTTTCCAGCGTCAGCGTTTGTCGTGCAGCAGGGCTCAACACCAAATGAGTTTCCACATCGGCCACCGGTTGCAGCACCTGCAACAGTCGTACGCCGTAGATCGCGCCGCTGGCGCCGGAAATTCCAATGATGAGTCGTTTCATAATTCAGCCTTGCCATTCAGATTGCGGCAATGATAGCCGCTACCTGAACAAAAATACAAAAACAAACAGGGCGGGATTGCGCCCGCCCTGTTTTATGTGTGCACCGCGAAGAGGTTAACCTTCGTTATGCAACTCCAGCCCTTCCACTTCATTCTGACGCTGAATCGCTTTCGCATCGTCATTACGCAGTGACTGCAGGTACTCAAGGTACTGCTGGTCAACGTCTTTAGTCACGTAAACGCCGTTGAATACCGAGCACTCAAACTGAGCAATATCCGGGTTCTCTTCGCGCACGGCTTCGATAAGATCATTCAGGTCCTGGAAAATCAGGGCATCAGCTTTGATTAGCTGGCGAATCTCTTCCACTTCACGACCGTGAGCAATCAGTTCCGTGGCACTCGGCATATCGATGCCGTATACGTTCGGGAAACGAATTTCCGGTGCAGCCGACGCAAGGTAAACGCGTTTTGCGCCCGCTTCACGTGCCATCTCAATGATCTGCTCTGAGGTGGTGCCACGGACAATTGAGTCATCGATCAGCAGCACGTTCTTATCACGGAATTCCGCACGGTTGGCGTTCAACTTGCGGCGAATCGCGCTGCGGCGCTGATGCTGACCAGGCATGATGAAGGTGCGGCCAACGTAGCGGTTTTTCACAAAGCCCTGACGATAAGGTTTGTCGAGGATGCGAGCGATTTCCAGCGCAGCATCGGTCGAGGTTTCCGGAATCGGGATCACCACATCGATATCCAGATCTTCCCACTCGCGAGCAATTTTCTCGCCCAGCTTGGTGCCCATGCGCACGCGCGCGCTATAGACAGAAACCTTATCCAGGAACGAGTCTGGGCGAGCAAAATAAACGTATTCGAACAGGCACGGATTGGTTTTCGGATTCTCAGCACACTGACGTGTAGAGAGCTGACCTTGTTCGGTGATGTACACCGCTTCGCCCGGTGCCACATCGCGAATGAACTCAAAGCCCAGGGTATCCAGCGCGACACTTTCAGAGGCCACCATATATTCGGTGCGGCCATCTTCAATCACACGTTTGCCCAGTACCAGCGGACGAATTCCGTTTGGATCGCGGAACGCGACCATACCGTGCCCGATAATCATCGAAACCACTGCGTAAGCGCCGCGCACATGCTGATGCACCGCCGCCACCGCAGCAAAAATGTTGTCAGCTTCCAGCGGGTAATGCTGAAAACGGTCCAGCTCCTGCGCAAAGATATTCAGCAGGATTTCAGAATCAGAGGTGGTGTTAACGTGACGGCGACCCACTTCGAACAGGTGTTTACGCAGCTCGTGCGCATTGGTGAGGTTACCGTTGTGCGCCAGCGTAATACCATAAGGGGAGTTGACATAGAATGGCTGCGCTTCAGAAGCACTGGAGCTGCCCGCCGTTGGGTAGCGAACGTGACCAATCCCGATGTTACCCTGCAAACGCTGCATGTGGCGTGCTTCGAAAACATCGCTCACCAAGCCGTTTGCTTTACGCAGACGAAAACAGTTAAGCGCATCGATGGTACAAATGCCGGCGGCATCTTGCCCGCGGTGCTGCAGCACCGTTAACGCGTCATAGATCGACTGGTTTACTGGCATAAAACCGGTGATACCAACAATACCGCACATGTTGTCATTTCCTCATTGGCCGCACTCCCGGTGGCGTTACCGGGGTATAAAACTGGACGTGCTTTTCAGGTAATCGAAAAACCACCTGATGATGTAACTGAACTGGGGAATGAGTTGCGACTGTTGCCAGTCCGGGCTTTTAGAAAAGCCGGTGAATGTATCGAGGAAGAAGAGCATAGCGGAAACAATCAGCACGCCACGCAACGCCCCGAAACAGACCCCCAACACCCTGTCGGTTCCCGACAAGCCGGTTTTTTCCACCAGCGAGCCGATCACATAGTTCACGATGGCACCCACAATCAGGGTGGCAACGAATAACACCGCGATAGCGATGCCGTTGCGAACCAGTTCGTCGTCAAAACCTGTAAACCAGACTGCAAGGTAGGTGTAGTAATGACTGGCGACAAAAAACGCGCATCCCCAGGTAACGAGAGATAAGGCTTCACGGACAAACCCACGAATCAGGCTGACCAGAGCCGAAAAACCAACTACCGCAATAATGACGTAATCAATCCAGATCATGAACTCTTCCAGCCCAGTGCTTATGCACCCCTGCATCCAGTTCGGGGCGCATTCTAACAGAAAAAGAAAACGTTTGCGTAGGGTTTTCCGGTTCTGCATCCATAAAAAAGGCGATGAAAAAAACTTTCCTCGCCCTGAGTATTATCAGCGATTCAACCTACTGATATTAATTAATTTTTTCATGCCATTTTGACAAACTGCGAATGCTTTACCGCGCCTTTTACTGCTATCGGCGCGGCTTATCAAGCCATTAACGTGTACCGTACGGTTTAATCACACCACCGAGGCCTGAAATGCTTTGTAGCTCGCTCAGTGAACTTTGCAGCTTCGCTTTTGACGCATCCGGACCCACGTAAATTCGGGTGATTTGTCCCTGCACCGGCGTTGACGGCACGGTAAAGGCGCGATAGCCCGAGAGACGCAGTTGCGCCACGATCTCACTCACCTTGGCCGCATTCTTCAGCGCGCCGAGTTGCACCACATACGCCTGGCCTGCTGGTGCCGCTTCCGGCTCACTCTGCTTCGGCGTTTCAACCGCTTTCGGCTGCTCAACCGGCTTCGGTTGTTCTACCGGTTTCGGTTTTGCCTGCTCGACAGGTTTTGGCTTCGGCTGTTCTACGGGCTTCGGCTTGGGTTGTTCAATCGGTTTGGGCTTCGGTTGCTCAACCGGCTTCACCTGCTGATGCACCGGCGGTGGTGTCACCAGCGTCGGCTCACTGTTCTGCGCAGGCTGGGCATTGCCGTTGCTGGCATTACCCGTGGCTTTCGCATTATCCGGATTCTGTGCCGCACCGGCGCCTTCTGGCGGTTGCGCAGGCAACGGTTGCGTGACCGGCGGTACCATTTCGCTGTCTTGCTGATCGTCAGGTTTGGGCACCAGCGGGATCGCCGCAAACTCTTCCTTGTAGTGTTTTTTCTTGCCGTCCAACAGGCCCGGCAACACAATGACGCCAATCGCAACCAGAATAACGGTCCCGACTAAGCGATTTTGAAACTTACTTGCCACTGCCGTTCTCCGCTGCCATCGATTCCATAACCTGTGCGACGGTGTGGAAAGATCCACACACCAGAATCACATCCTCAGGCGCTGCTTGCAGGCGCGCTGCTTGCCATGCCGCATCCACATGCGTGAACGCTTTGCCTGCATCAAGATGCGCAATCAACTCATCGGCGGTTGCACCGCGTGGACCATCAAGTGGCGCGCAATACCAGCTGTCCACCTGTGGCGACAATGCCGCCAGGGTGCCAGCGATATCTTTGTCGTGCAGCATGCCAACCACCGCCAGGACTTTCCCGCGCTTTGGCAGTTCAGCCAACCGTGAAGCCAGATAATAAGCGGCATGTGGATTGTGCGCCACATCGAGGATCACGCGCGGTGATTCGCTCACGGTCTGGAAGCGGCCCGGCAAAATCGCCAATGGCAGATGTTCGCGGATCACTGCCTCACTGACATTCAGGCCAGAGGCGCGTAACGCCGTCAGTGCCGTTGCCGCGTTGGGCAGCGGCACCTGTGGCAATGGCAGGTCGCGCAACTCACCGTGCGCATCCTGCAACGTCCAGCTGTTTTCCTGTTTTTGCCACTGCCAGTCGCGATTGATTTGCAGCAGCTGCGCGCCCTTCTCTGCGGCCACCTCTGCAATGGTGTGCGGCATATCAGGTTCACCCACTACCGCAGGCTTACCGGCGCGGAACACGCCGGCCTTTTCACGTCCGATACTTTCGCGATCTGGCCCCAGCCAGTCAGTGTGATCCAGGGCAATACTGGTGATAACCGCTACATCAGCATCGACAATGTTGGTGGCATCCAGACGACCGCCCAGCCCGACTTCCAGGATCACCACATCAAGGTTGGCATCGCGGAACAGATTGAGTGCCGATAGCGTACCAAATTCGAAATAGGTCAGCGAAGTGTCACCGCGCCCGGCTTCGATGCTGGCGAAACTGGCGCTGTGCAGCGCTTCATCCAGCTCAGCGCCCTGCACACGTACACGCTCAGTGTAGCGCACCAGATGCGGCGAACTGTAAACACCCACACGGTATCCCGCGGCCATCAACAAGGTTTCCAGCGTACGACAGGTGGTGCCTTTGCCGTTAGTGCCGGCGACGGTGAAGATAAACGGAGCGGGTTTGAGTAAATCGAGGCGTGCAGCAACGCGTTGAATACGGTCCAGACCCAGTTCGATGGCCTGCGAATGAAGATGTTCTAGATAATGAAGCCACGTGGCCAAAGGCGACGTGGCTTGGGGAAGAGTCTTGTCCATGTGTCCCGTTAACTGATTGACGGTGCATTGGTGAAAAGGCGCATAAATGCGCCTTTTCGTTGCCTGATCAGGCCTCGTTGCTCTCCGGCTCAGCCGTCGTTGGCTGATCACCATCCTGCAGCGGCGCTGGCAGGTTCATCATTTTCGCCAGCAGGCTTGCCAGCTTAAAGCGCATTTCCGGACGACGGATGATCATGTCGATCGCGCCTTTCTCAATCAGGAACTCACTGCGCTGGAAGCCCGGCGGCAGTTTTTCGCGCACGGTCTGCTCAATGACGCGTGGACCCGCAAAGCCGATCAGGGCTTTCGGTTCTGCCACGTTCAGATCGCCTAACATCGCGAAGCTGGCTGACACACCACCCATGGTTGGGTCAGTCAGCACGGAGATGTACGGCAAGCCGCGCTCCTGCATTTTCGCCAAGGCTGCGCTGGTTTTCGCCATCTGCATCAGCGACTGCAACGCTTCCTGCATACGCGCACCGCCACTGGCTGAGAAGCAAATCAGTGGGCAGTTATCTTCCAGTGCTTGTTCAACGCCACGCACAAAGCGCGCGCCAACCACAGAACCCATCGAGCCGCCCATAAAGGAGAACTCGAAAGCCACAGCCACCACCGGCATACCATGCAGTGTACCTTTCATGGTGATCAGTGCATCTTTTTCACCGGTATCTTTCTGCGCGGCAACCAGACGATCTTTGTACTTCTTAGAATCGCGGAACTTCAGCAGATCCTTCGGTTCCAGCTCGCTGCCTAACTCAACCAGAGAACCTTCGTCCAGCATGCTGTGCAGACGCTCACGGGCGTGCATACGCATGTGGTGGTCGCACTTCGGGCAGACCTCAAGGTTACGCTCCAGCTCGGCGCGGTACAGCACCTGACCGCAGCTATCGCATTTGGTCCAGACCCCTTCCGGGATACTGGCTTTGCGCGTTGGCGTGGTGGTGCTTTTATTCAGTATGCGTTCAATCCAGCTCATTGATGACCTTTCTGTTTAATGCTGACCTGGTCCAGTCTTCTTGTGGCTGCCGAAATCACCTTCAGCAGGCCGTAAATGTCGCTCATTAAACCACAACCCGTTCTCGCTGTGGACAAAAATCTGGTAACAGGCTTACTGTGGCTTCTGCTGACGCGCCTGACGGCGATGGCGCCATACTTCAATCACGCCTGGCAGTATTGAGACCACAATAATGCCCACAATCAGCAGCTTCAGGTTCTCTTGCACCACTGGCAAGTCACCAAACAGGTAACCGGCGTAGGAGAAGAGCAGCACCCAAAGCAGCGCACCCGTTACGTTGAAGAGCGCGAAGTGGCGATAAGACATGTGTCCCATCCCTGCCACAAAGGGGGCAAAGGTTCGCACGATTGGTACAAAGCGCGCAAGTATAATGGTTTTACCGCCGTGGCGATCATAGAACGCGTGGGTTTTATCCAGGTAGCTGCGACGGAAAATTTTTGAGTTCGGGTTACTGAACAGCTTCTCACCGAACAACCGACCAATAGTGTAGTTCACCGCATCGCCGAGGATGGCGGCGATCACCAGCAGCGTCACCATTAAATGCACATTGAGATCGTTGCCCGGCAGTGCAGCCAAGGCACCGGCCACAAACAGCAGGGAATCCCCTGGCAGGAAAGGTGTGACCACTAAGCCGGTTTCACAGAACAGGATCAGGAACAGAATGGCGTAAATCCAGATGCCGTACTGCGCCACGAGTTCGGCTAAATGCACATCAATATGCAGAATAAAATCAATAACGAAGTGGATAAACTCCATACGGCTCCCCTACATCCTTCAATTAACAGTTAATCCGCGAGGAACAAGGGTCCCAGCGCAGGCTGAGGTAACGCAAAATGGGATGGATAATCCACCGCCACCAAATACAACCCTTCTGCTTTAGCGGTTGCTGCCGCCAGAGTGCGATCTTTTGCTGCCAGCAACTCAGCCATCCAATTCTCAGGCTTGTTGCCACAACCAATTTCCATCAGGCTGCCAACGATATTGCGCACCATGTGATGCACAAAGGCGTTGGCTTTGATATCGACAATCACATACGGCCCCTGACGCGTGACGTTGAGGTGCATCACATTGCGCCACGGTGTGCGTGACTGGCACTGTACGGCACGGAACGAGGTAAAATCGTTCTCGCCGATCAAACACTGCCCTGCACGCTGCATTTTTTCCGCATCCAGCGGATGATAAAAATGGGTGATACCGTTACCCAGAATCGCAGGACGCAGCCGCTGGTTGAAAATCACGTAGCGATAGCGACGCGCAGTGGCACTGAAACGCGCGTGGAACTCATCGGGCACTTCTTTGACCCAACGCACCGCAATGTCATCCGGCAAATTGGCGTTGGCGCCCAGCGTCCAGGCACCGTCAGCACGCTGTGAGGTGGTTTCAAAATGCACCACCTGCCCGGTCCCATGCACACCCGCATCGGTGCGTCCGGCGCAGAACACCACCACCGGATGGTTCGCCACTTTCGACAGCGCTTTTTCCAGCTTTTCCTGCACGCTGCGCACTTCATTCTGTCGCTGCCAGCCGTAATAACGGCTGCCATCGTACTCAATGCCTAACGCCAGCTTAATGGTCTTAGCTTCAGACAACATTAATAGAAATACTCCTGCACCAATTTCTCAGCGGTTTTCACGGCCATCAATGCGCCGCCGAAGCGGATGTTGTCCGCCACTGACCAGAACTGCAGCAGTTCAGGCACGCCGTAATCGTTACGCACGTTGCCAATGCTCAGTGCATCGCTGCCCGATGCATCGCTGACCGGCGTTGGGTACTCACCGTCTTCGCTCAAATTGATGTCTTCGGCACGGGCCAGTTCATCTCGTGCTTCTTCTGCTGACAGCGGGCGCAGGTTTTCGATGTGCACCAACTGTGCGCTGCCGTAAAACACCGGTGCCTGCACGCTGCTGACCGCAATCGGTAAACCTTCGTCCTGCAACACTTTACGTACTTGATCCACCAAACGACGTTCGCTCTCAACGCTGCCATTGTTGTCTGCCAACTGTGGCAACAGGTTGAACGCCAGCTGGCGGCCAAAGTAGTGTTCATCGGCGGGGATGCCGTTCAGCAAACGCGCGCTCTCACCGGCCAGGCCATCAACCGCGGCTTTACCATGGCTGGAGACAGACATCAGGTTGGTGACCTGTAAACGGCTTAAACCGGCGCTATCCACCAGCGGTTTGATCGCGCTCAGCAACTGACTGACCAGCGCATCTGCCACTGTCACAATATTACGATTACGATAGTCGGCCAGCACCTGCGGATTGACATCTGGCACCACCAACGGCACATCCGGCTCCAGCGCGAACAGGTCGCTGCTGTCGATCACCAGACAACCCTGGCTCGCGGCATCATCCGCATAACGTGCTGAGGCTTCACGCCCAGCCGCGAAAAATGCCAGCTGTGCCTGGGTCCAGTCGAACTCGGCGGCATCCTGCACCCGCAGGGTACGACCATCAAAACGTACACTCTCACCGGCGCTGTTTTCACTCGCCAGCAGATGCAATTCACCAACCGGGAACTGGCGTTCTGCCAGCAATTCCAGTACAGCGTTCCCTACTGCGCCTGTTGCGCCCAGTAGCGCGATATTCCAGCCGTCAGACATGTTGGTTTACTCCAGACAATGACACAAAAAATTGAGGCGGTGACATCACCGCCTGACATTTAAGACTTTTCCCGCGCGAAAACGCAGGGGATTGATTTAACTTTACAAACTGGCGCGAAAACCGAGTTTTTCCAGCATGGCAGCCGCGTCGGCGTCATCGCATTTCACCTGCAGCGAGGACCACTCACGGCGCTCTTCGTACTGCTTGCGCAGGCGGTCAAATTCACCTGGCTGCGCGGCCACTTTTCGTAGTGGGGCATCATCGCGGCGCACATCATACACCAGATGCACCAGTCGTTTCAGCGTAGGCTGATCGAGCTTACCGTGCAGCGTGATGGTGCCAAACTCGGGTGCAGGCAGCAGACTCTCCAGCGCCACCTGTTGGGGCTGGCCGATAAAGTCACACCAGGCTTCGAATACCTGCGTGGTTCCGCGCGCTTTCCCTTCCAGGGTATAGCCTGCAATATGGGCCGTGGCGATATCCACTTTATCCAGCAGATCCAGATTCAGATCCGGCTCTGGCTCCCACACATCCAGCACCACGCTCAGATCGCTGCGCAGCTTGAGCACTTCCAGTAAGGCGGCGTTATCCACCACCGGGCCACGACAGGCGTTGATCAGGATGGTGTTCGGTTTTAACGCCATCAACAGCGCCATGTCGGCCAGATGCCAGCTTTTATAAGGCCCATCTTTAAACAGTGGCGTGTGGAACGTCAGGATATCGGCCTGCGCCACCACCTCATCGAGCGAATGGAAATCTTCCTGATCGCCACGATAGGCGCGTGGCGGATCGCACAGCAAAGTTTTCACACCCCAGGCGGCAAGACGTTTTTGCAAGCGTCCGCCGACATTCCCAACGCCGACAATGCCCACAGTACGATCGCGCAACTCGAAACCATCACGCTCAGCCAGCAGCAGTAAAGAAGAGAACACATACTCCACTACGGCAATGGCGTTGCAGCCCGGCGCGGCAGAGAAGGCAATGCCCGCCGCCGCCAGCGATGCGTCATCAATATGGTCAGTGCCTGCCGTCGCAGTACCGACAAACTTCACCGGCGTGCCCGCCAGCAGTGCCGCATTGACTTTGGTGACGGAACGCACCATCAGTCCGCTGGCATTCTGTAATTCCGCTTCCGGTAATGGTCGACCCGGTACCGCCAGCACATCACCAGTACGGCTGAACAGTTCACGGGCGTAAGGCATATTTTCATCGACGAGAATTTTCACTGCGGCGGTCCTGTCATATTGAAATAAACGGGGCGTATTTTGTCACAAAGTCTGGGATTAGACTAACCGACTGCGATAGCGATCGGGCGTCGTACCCGCCTGCTGTTGAAACATCACAATCAGCGCGGATGCCGAACTGTAACCGAGTTCATGTGCGATCCCCTGCACGCTACAACCTTGCTCAAGAAGCGCAATCGCGCGCAGAAAACGCAAACGCTGCCGCCATTCGCTGAACGACATGTTCAGTTGCTGTTGGCAACGCCGCGCCAGCGTACGCTCGGTGGTAAATACGCACTTCGCCCATTGTGCCAGCGTGGTGTTATCGCCGGGGTTATCCTCCAGCGCGCGGAGAATCGGCGCGAGAAATTTGTCATCCGATAACGGTAAATAACTGGTGTGCACGGGCGCTAAACCCAGGCGGTCGATGAGTACCTCGCACAATCGCCAGTCGGCTTCGGTCTGAGGCTGTTCCAGCGAGCGCCGCGCAAAGTCGTTCATAATGGCGTGCACAATGGCATCGACGTTAAGCAAACAGGCTTTTTCCGGCAGGTCGTGGCAAAGCTCAGCGGCAATATTCAAGGTGCGAAAGTGCGCGGTGTTGTGGTTATAGCTGCTGTGACGATGGGTCGGTGGGATCCAGATCGGCATATCTGAAGGGGCCAACAAGCGCTCACCCTCCACTTCCATCTCCATGACGTGGCGGGTGACAAAAATCACCTGCCCCCAATCGTGAGCATGTGGAAGATACTCGGTCTTCGCATTGGCTTCGTCATAACGCATAAAGAAGCGCAGCATCGGTGCATCAATGGGCGCCTGATACTCGATCTGTAAATTCATTCTGTCCGGTCATTAACGAATATTGTCCGATTTTAACTATCTGGTTTAAACCGGTCAAACGTAAACTATTCGCAATTATTTCAGGAGCCGTACGATGAATTTACTCTTTCCGCTGATTGCGGTGCTGATCTGGTCGATCAACACCATCGTCAGCAAACTCTCTGCCGGGAGCATCGATCCTGCCGCCATTTCATTCTATCGCTGGTTGCTGGCGCTGGTGGTGCTGGCGCCGTTCTGCTTGCCCGGTGTCTGGCGTCATCGACAGACCATTCGTGCAAATGTGTGGCGTTTACTGGTCCTCGGCCTGCTGGGCATGGTGCTGTATCAGAGTCTTGCCTACTACGCGGCGCACAGCGTGTCAGCGGTGATGATGGGTATTCTGGGTGCCACCATCCCACTGTTAACCATCTTGCTCAGTGTGTTCGTGCTGCGCCTCGCACCCACGCGTGGGATTTTGATCGGCGGCCTGCTGTCATTTGTCGGGCTGGTGTGGCTGGTCAGTGAAGGCAACCCTGCCCAGCTGCTGAATCAACGTCTCGGAAACGGGGAGTTGATGATGCTGGCGGCCTCTACTTCGTACGCGCTCTATGGCGTACTTACCAAGCGCTGGGCGATCCCGCTGCCCACCTGGCAGAGCCTCTATGTACAGATTTTCTTTGGCGTGTTGCTGCTATTGCCGGGTTTCCTGCATGCACCAGACGTCACGCTGAATATGCATAATATTCCGCTGGTGCTGTTTGCAGGGCTATTTGCTTCTATTGTCGCGCCATTCCTGTGGATTCTTGGCGTACAACGGCTCGGTGCCAGCACCACCAGCATCTTTATGAATTTCGTACCGGCTTTTACGGCAATTATCGCCGTGCTGTTCCTGCATGAGCAGTTGCATGCCTATCACTGGGTGGGCGGCGGCATGACGTTAGTCGGCGTGATTCTGGCGCAACGCCTGAAAACCCCGCTGCGCAAGCCGCGCGCCATCGCGCCGCAGATCAGCGAAAGTTAATGATGACCCGCAGCCCGCCTAATTGTGGGCTGCGATCGAGTTGCAATTGTGCACCATGCCAGGCACAAATATCTTTCACCAGCGCGAGGCCGATGCCTGCCCCAGGCTGGCTGGCATTCTCTAAACGACCAAACGGCTGCAAAGCCTGATGCTGTTGTGACGTACTGATGCCCGGCCCACTGTCCTCTATTTCCAGCATTTTTTCCTGCAATCGCGCCGTCACGACGCCCCCTTCAGGCGTGTATTTGATCGCGTTGTCGAGTAAGTTGGCACACAGCTCAGCCAGCAATAGGCTATCGCCTTGCACGTTACAGGCGATGTCGCCTTCAAACCCCAGGTCAATCTGTTTGTGGCGTGCGGCGGCATAGCTGCTGAAGCAAGCCTGTTCCACGATTTGATTCAGGTTGACGCGGGCGAAGGGTTTATCTTCTCCGTGCCGGGCTTTGATTTGCGCAAGCTGCAAAAGTCGGTCGGTGAGTTGTACCGTATCGTTGAGCGTATGGCGCATACCAAGCAAACTTTCCCGCCATTGCGCGGGGTCGTCACTATTCAATGCAACGCCAACCTGCGTTTTGAGAATGGTGAGTGGCGTACGCAACTGGTGCGAAACATCCGCACTAAAACGTTCCTGACGCGCCAGTAAACCGCGCAGTCGTTCCAGATGGCGATTGAAGGCGATAATCAGAGGCTGTAATTCCGACCAGGGCAATAGCGATGGCAAGGGCGTTAACTCACCGGGCGCACGGCGTAACATCATGCGCGATAACCGGCGCAGCGGCCTTAACACTTTGCGTAACAGCAGGCTGGCTAATAACAGGGTAATCAGCACCAGAAAGCTTTGGCTAATCAAAGCGGTGCGCAACAGTCCTTCCGCAAAGACATGCCGCGAATTAAGGGTTTCGGCCACTAAGACCAGTGCCATCCCCTCTACGCCTTGCTCGTTCACCGGCTGCCATAACGCCGCCACCCGAATCGGTTGTTTACGATAATTGCCATCATAAAAATGCACTAATGCAGGATAGGCCTCTGAAAGGGGCGCATTGCGTGGCAATGGGGGCAAATCGGGATAGCCAGACAGGGTTTTACCCTGCGGCGAAATGACCTGATAAAACAGCTGATCGTTCATATTGCGCTCGAAACTGTCGAGCACCACCCAAGGGACATCCACATCCAGATGGTTTTGCCGCACCACCAGCCTCTCCGCCACCGTCCTTGCCGAGGCGAGGAGTGAGCGGTCATAGGCCTGATTCGCGGCTTGCATTGCGCTTTGATAATGGGTGTAAACCGACAATCCCCACAGCAACATCAACGGGGCACCCAACCACAGCAGCAGTTCACCACGCAGTGAATGGCTCAGGCGCACGGTTGGCACTCCAGGCTGTAACCTAATCCACGTAGCGTCACGATCGCGACATCACTGCCCTGCAGTTTTTTCCTTACCCGATGCACGTACAGCTCAATACTTTCCAGGCTGGCTTCATCGGTCAAGGTGAAGGTTTGTTCGTAAAGATGTTGACGTGACACAGGACGTCCAGGGCGTTGCATCAACGTGGAGAGCACGCTGGCTTCGCGCGGGGTGAGCAGCAAGGGTTTGTGATTCAACAAAAAATAGCCTTCGCCGTCGCGCTCCAGTTGCCCTACGGTCTGTGATTGCGCTGTTTGCCCCTGACTGCGGCGCAGCAGCGCCCGCAAGCGCGCTTCCAACTCATCCAGTTCAAACGGCTTAGTGAGATAGTCATCCGCGCCCGCATTCAGTCCTTGCACGCGCTGTTCCAGTGCGCTTTTGGCCGTCAGCAGCAACACCGGGGTGGCCTGCCCGCGTTTACGCAATCGCGCCAGCACCGCAAGGCCATCTAAGCGCGGCAGCGACACATCCAATACCACCACCGCATAGTCTTCGCTTTGCAAAACGTGATCCGCCGCCAGCCCGTCCGCCACCCAATCCACGGCAAAGCCTTTCTGTGTCAGGGCTTTTTGCAGCCAGTTGGCTAACTCAACCGTATCTTCCACCAGTAAGAGACGCATATCACATCCTGCTACTTTTCCCGAGCATTGAAAGGTAAATGAAAGGTTACGCCATTAACAATTCAGCAACGCCGAATGTTCGGCAGTTGTCACACTCTGGAAGAATGAATGGAGCGAATAATGAAAAAAATCTTACCCCTCGCCCTCGCCTCAACCCTACTGGCTGTGTCGATCTCTTCTGCGATGGCAGAAGCACCAGACCGCACAGAATGTATCGCCCCTGCCAAACCCGGCGGCGGGTTCGATCTGACCTGTAAACTGATTCAGGTTTCGATGCAGGAAACCGGCGAAATCAAGAAGCCGATGCGTGTGACATACATGCCAGGCGGTGTCGGTGCCGTAGCTTACAACGCCATTATTGCGCAACGCCCGGCCGAAGCAGGCACGCTGGTGGCCTTCTCCGGCGGTTCGTTGCTCAATCTCTCTCAGGGCAAGTTTGGTCGCTATTCAGAAAGTGACGTGAAGTGGTTGGCTGCGGTCGGCACCGACTACGGCATCGTCGCGGTGCGCAATGATGCCCCATGGAAAACGCTGGGCGAACTGATGGAAGCCATGAAGAGCGATCCCACAAAAGTGGTAGTCGGTGCGGGTGCCTCCATTGGTAGCCAGGATTGGATGAAAACCGCCTTACTGGCTCGCGAAGCGGGCATCGACCCACGCAAGATGCGCTACGTCGCCTTTGAAGGTGGTGGCGAGCCGGTAACAGCACTGTTGGGTAACCATATTCAGGTGGTGTCCGGTGATATGAGCGAGATGGTGCCACATCTGCAGGCTGGCAAGTTGCGCGTGCTGGCCGTGATGTCTGATAAACGCTTACCAGGTGATCTGGCGAGTGTGCCCACCGCCAAAGAGCAAGGCTACAACGTTGAATGGCCGATCATTCGTGGCTATTACCTCGGTCCGAAAGTGAGTGACGCGGAATATCAATGGTGGGAAGACGCGTTCAAGAAACTGGTCACCACCAAAGAATTCCAGCAACAGCGCGATATGCGCGGACTGTTTGAATTCAACTTGTTCGGCAACGAACTGGATGCCTATGTGAAAAAACAAGTGGCTGAATACCGAGAACAAGCCAAATCCTTTGGCCTGGCCAAATAACGGAGTCGATGATGAGCGATCGTATCTTCGCCGGTATCTGGCTGCTGCTGTGCATTGCCGGGCTGTTTATCGCCTGGCAAATCCAGAGTGAGTACAGCTATGAGCCGGTCGGCCCTCGCCCTTTCCCAATGTTGCTGCTGGGGTTAATGGCGATTTGCGCCGTGATGATGTTACTGCGCAAGCCTGATGGGGTGCAGTGGCCTGCCGCCGCCACACTGAAAAAGCTGGTGCTAATGTGCCTGATGTTGGTGGTTTATGGCTGGCTATTTGAGCGAATGGGCTTCGCTTTATGCACCTCGCTACTGACCTTTGGCATCGGATTGTTGTTTGGCGCGCGCTGGTGGGCGGCCGCGGTGTCCGGTGGGGTGATGGGTGTTGCGCTGTTTTATGCCTTTGACCGCCTGCTTGACGTCACCTTACCGGTCGGCAGCTGGTTCAATTAACAGGAGTCTCACATGGATACCTGGTCATTTCTGATGCAAGGGTTTGACGTCGCGATGACGCCGGAAAACCTGATGATCGCGCTGATTGGCTGCTTTATTGGCACCATTGTCGGCTTGCTGCCCGGACTCGGGCCCATTAACGGCGTGGCGATCCTGATGCCACTAGCGTTTGCTCTGCACTTACCGGCCGAGTCAGCACTGATCCTGCTCGCGACGGTCTACATTGGCTGTGAGTACGGTGGGCGCATATCCTCCATTCTTCTCAACGTACCGGGTGATGCCGGCGCAATTATGACCGCGCTGGATGGCTACCCTATGGCGCAACAGGGTAAAGCCGGCGTTGCCTTATCGATTTCGGCGGTGAGTTCGTTTATTGGGTCCACTATCTCCATCCTCGGCATTATTCTCTTCGCCCCTATCCTGGCTAACTGGTCGCTGGCCTTTGGCCCGGCAGAGTATTTCGCGCTGATGGTGTTTGCTATTGCCTGTCTGGGCAGCATGATGAGCCACAATCCGTTGAAATCGTTTTTGGCTGCGCTGATTGGCTTGGGCATGGCGACTGTAGGCGTTGATGCCAATACCGGTGTCTATCGCTTCACGTTTGATAGCGTCCACCTCTCCGATGGCATCCAGTTTGTTGTGGTGGTGATTGGGCTATTTTCGGTCAGTGAAATCCTGCTGATGCTGGAATCCACCAGCAGCGGCCAGAAAGTGGTCCGTGCCAGCGGTCGCATGATGTTCAATATGAAAGAAGCCGCGCAGGCAACCGGTGCAACCTTGCGCTCCTCCTTTATCGGTTTCTTTGTCGGTGTGCTGCCAGGCGCGGGCGCAACCATCGCCAGTGCCATCGCTTATATGAGCGAGAAGAAAATCAGCGGCAGCGATCAGTTTGGGAAAGGGGATATTCGCGGCGTGGCAGCGCCTGAAGCGGCTAACAACGCTTCAGCCTGCGGCTCCTTTATTCCGATGCTGACGCTGGGTATTCCAGGCTCTGGCACCACGGCGGTGATGGTGGGTGCACTGACGCTGTATAACATCACACCTGGGCCGGCGATGTTTACCGAGCAACCCGATATCGTCTGGGGCCTGATTGCGGCACTGCTGATTGGTAACGTGATGCTATTGATCATGAATATCCCGATGATCAATATCTTTGCGCGCATGTTGACGATTCCGCTGTGGTTCCTGGTGCCAGCGATCGCTGCGATCTCTGCAGTCGGTGTTTACGCCGTGCACAGTACCACTTTTGATCTGCTGCTGATGGTCGGTTTGGGTATTTTTGGCTATATCCTGCGTAAAATGGATTTCCCGATGTCACCGCTAATTTTAGGTTTCGTGCTGGGAGAGATGCTGGAGCAAAATCTACGTCGAGCACTTTCCATCAGTAACGGCAACCTGCCGATTCTGTGGGAAAGCCTTATCTGTAAAGTACTATTGGTGCTGGCGATTGCCGTCCTGATCGTGCCGCCATTGTGGAAACGCTGGCGACGTAAGCGTCTTAAACTGGCTGAAGCAGAATAAGTCGGCACCTGACGCGATTTCCCCTCACTGCCCCCGTGGATTTCCCGGGGGCTTTTGTTATCATATGGCCTCTTTTTTCCGGCGCACCCGGATCTGACCTCGTTTTTCAAGGATTCCGCCATGCAACCTCTCAGCGGTCCCGGTGTGCCTGCGGGCGATCGTTCAACGCCTACTCTCGCAACTGGCCCAACCCGTCCTGGCGGACCGGCGGGTGAACAGCCCCTCACCCCTGCCCAGCGCACGACGCTGGAACGTCTCATTGTTCGCATCATGTCTCTCAGCACACTGAAAGCGCCGGAGTTGTGGGCAGGCGTGCGTCATGAGGTGGGGGTGAAGAACGATGCAGAACTCCAATCGCGCCATTTCCCTGCCGCTGAACAGCATCTGAATGGTCGTTTAACGCAGGTGCAAAACAGCCTGGCCACGCGCCAGCTATTGCAGCAGTTGTTAGAAAAACTGCCGCAGGGCAATAATCGTCAGGCCGTCAGTGACTTTATTCGTCAGCAATTTAACCAAACCGTGTTAAGTGCGCTGTCGCAGGATCAACTGCGTCAGGTGTTGACGATGCTGCAAAATGGCCAGATGGCGATCCCACAGCCTCAGCAAACGCGCGTCTCGGATCGCACCTTGCTGCCGGCTGAACAGCAGTCACTCAATCAGCAAGTCACACGCCTTGCCGCGACGACCGGCGAATCGCCGGTTAAACTGCTGGCTGATACCTTAAAACTGGTCAATCTGAAAAGTGGCGATCCCATTCCCTCACGCCACTTCCCACTGCTGACACAGTATCTTCAGGTGCGTCAGACGCTGAGCCAGCATCATGCGCCAACGCTACAGTTACTGGAAAGCTCGCTGAAACAACCGCTGACTCATGATGAACAACGATTGCTGGAAGATTACAGCCAGCAACGCTTCCAGGCCACGCCGCAAACGGTACTGACCCCGGCACAAGCGCAAGATCTGCTCAATGTGCTGTTCAGCCGCCGCGTAGAGAAGACGCTTGAACAACCGCATGCCGCCAGCGAATTACGCCCTCAGCCCATCTGGTCACCTTGGGTTGAAATGCTGCCGCGTCCGCTGGCCCAGCGTCCGGCATTAACGCTGATCCTTGGACTGGCGCTGTTCTTCTTTTTACTGTGGCTGTTCTTGTAAATTAACAGCCGCAGTGTGCGCCGGGAGTGGCTTGTGGCCACTCACCTGGTGCTGCGCCCCACGTCAACGGGTGCCCATCCCGCTTCCAAAAATCCAAACCGCCAATCAGCTCCTTCACCTGTAAACCCAGTGACGCCAGTTTCAGCGCGGCTTTGGTCGATCCATTACAGCCAATGCCATCGCAATAGGTGATGTAAACTTTGCTGCGATCCAGCTGCGCAGTCGATTCGGCATTCATGGTGCGATGAGGGAAAGAGATCGCCCCTGTGATATGTCCCGCCTGATAAACCTCCTCGGAACGTGCATCAATCACCACGATGGCCGTTATGCCCAGAGCCAAATCTTCTGCCAGATCCCAGGCATCAGTGTAATAACTCAGTTTGTGCTGCAAATAGGCCAGGCTTTCTGCTGGGCTGGCTGCGGGAACATGTAATACCGATGACATCGCATTCTCCTGTTGTGATTTTCCCTCAGTCTACGGCAAAGTGGTCTGTAACCTGATACCACTTTTTAGATGATGATAAGACCACAATGAGCCTCTCTTTTTTGGCACTGTTTCACTTGCAGTCGCCGGGTGGATTGCGCGAGCGTGTGTGCAATACGCTGCGTCAGGCGATTGTCCACGGCCATTTACACCATCAGCAGAAGTTACCCTCCAGCCGCCAGTTGGCGCTGGATTTATCACTCTCACGCGTTACGGTGGAAAGCGCCTATGCGCAATTGGAGAGTGAGGGTTATCTGGAGCGGCGAGCGGGAAGCGGCACCTTTGTGTCGATTGCTATGCCGGTACGACAGATATCCTCAGCATCAATCGACTCCCCAACTTTCTCGCGGCGTGGCGAGCGCGTTCTGGCCACCGGCGGTTGCCAGGATCCCCCCTTCCCCTACGCTTTCGCCGCCGGTTCACCGGAGTTACGCGCCTTTCCGCATGAACAATGGCGACGCACCAGCAACAGTGTTCAACGTCAGATCGGGAGTCAGTTGATGGGTTATGGCGACCCGTTAGGATACCCACCGCTCCGTCAGGCGGTAGCGGATTATCTGGCACTTTCACGCGGGGTGCGTTGCACCGCTGAACAGGTGGTGATGTTGACCAGCTCGCAACAGGCATTGCAGCTACTGGCTTTGATGTTCCTGGATAATCATGATGAGGTGTGGCTGGAAGATCCCGGCTATCCTGGTGCACGTAATGCCTTTCTGGCTGCCGGTGCGCGCTGCCGTGCCATGCCGCTGGATAGCGAAGGTGCCGTGCCGCTAAGTGGGCATGCCAAATTGGTCTATCTGACGCCTGCGCATCATTACCCCACCGGCACGCCGATGAGCCTGGCCCGCCGTTTACAGTGGCTTGCCTGGGCGCGCCAACAACAAAGCTGGTTGATTGAAGATGATTACGACAGTGAATTTCATTATGAGGATCGTCCCGCCCCGGCGCTTCAGGGGTTGGAGAGCGACAGCCGGGTAATCTGTCTTGGTACCTTTTCCAAAACGCTGTTCCCTTCGCTGCGTTTGGCGTGGATGGTGGTGCCACCGCAGTTGGTAGAAGCATTGGGTCGCGCACGCAGCGTGATGGATGGTCACAGCGCACTGTTACCCCAGGCGATCACCGCCGAATTTATGCAGCAGGGCCATTTTGCCAGCCATTTACGGTTAATGCGCCAGCTCTATCACAGCCGCCGCGACCGCTTGCTGGAGCAAATCCACTCACGCCTGCAACCGTGGCTGACACCCTGGCATGCGACTGGCGGTCTGCAATTGGCCGTCACTTTGAATCAAGGTGATGAAGCACAATTGACACAGCAGGCCAGTGAGGTGGGGTTGTTGCTACCACGCCTGTCGCCGTTATATGCAGGGGATACAAAACAAGCCGGCTGGCTGCTCGGCTTTGCGGCACTGACGCCCGGTGAGATTATCAGTGCCTGTGATAAGCTGGTCAGGCTGTTGTCGCGCTACGCGCAAACGCCCAGGTAACCAAAATGCCCAATGCCGCGCAGCAGGCACCGGCCAGGTAGACCGAACCATAGCCCAGCGCGGTCGCCAGCAGGCCGGTGAGCGGACCGCTGGCACCATAAGCGATATCCTGAAAGGCGGAGAATCCACCCAGTGCAGTGCCGCGAATCTGCGGGGACACGCGTTTAATCACTTCGACACCCAATGCCGGGAAGATCAGCGAGCAGCCGCAGCCGGTCAGTGCCGCGCCGACCAGCGCCATCCAGCCAGAGCTCGCACACGCCAGCACCAGCAAACCCAAGGTTTCCACCAACAGCGACACCATCGCCACGCGCACGCCGCCGTGACGATCGGGCAAGCCGCCAAAAAATACCCGCACCAGCACAAAGGCACAGCCGAATGCCGTCAGGGCAAAACCGGCGTTACCCCAGTTCTCAGCGGCAAAGTAGAGCGAGGTGAAAGTGCCGATGACCGCGAATCCGGTACCTTGCAGTGCCAACGCCACACCCGGCTGGAAAATGGTTTTTACCACGCTGAACAGTGAAGGCCGATCCCCGCCGACTACCGGGACTTTGCTCACCCAGCTGTTGATCGCTAGCGAGAGCAAAGGAAGGAGTAGCGCCACAGCACCCAACGCCGCAAAACCGCCGTGTTGATTGATGAGTAAGCCAAGCGGTGCGCCAGCTGCCAGCGATCCATAAATCGCCATGCCGTTCCACGACATCACCAATCCAGAACGTTTGCTTCCGACCAATCCCATACCCCAGGTGAGATTGCCGGTCAGCAGCAGGCTCTCACCAAAGCCCAGTAACAAGCGTCCTACCGCTAACAGACCAAATTTGGCCCAGGGAGACACTGGCAACAATGCCGCCGCCAAATAGGCGACACCGACTAGCGCTATGGCAATCATCCCGTGCTGTGTGGTGAGCTTGGCACCGTGCTGATCGGCGCGACGGCCCGCAAAGCTGCGCGTCAGCAGGGTAGCGAAGAACTGAATCCCCACCGCCACGCCGACCATCAGGTTGCTCATGCCCAACTGCTGATGGACATACAGCGGGATCACCGGCAAGGCTAGCCCGGCAGTAAGATAAGTGAGGAATACCGCAAAAGAGATGCAGCCTAAAGGCAGTACGGATTGCGTCTGCGTATCAGCAGCCGTGGTCATGATGGTATGAACTCCTTGTTCAGGGCATGCGCAATAGGTTCGTTGGCTGCTTGCAGCAAAAACGGGTGATTTGATTCACAATACGCGCAAACGATTATTTTGTTTCAGGTAAGAACGAAGAGTGTAGGCAAGCGAAGGGATAAATGTCAAAAACAACAAGGGCCGGATTGACCGGCCCTTGATACTGAGCATGTTATGCACGAAATACTTCAACTCGCAGGCAGGCTGCAGGTTGAAATATGACGACTATTTTATGCTGGCAGCTTACGCATCGTTAGCGTGGCGTTAGTGCCACCGAAACCGAAGCTGTTAGACATCACGGTAGTCAGCGCTTTTTCAGTTGGCTGAGTCACGATGTTCAAGCCTTTACCGGCTTCATCAATCTCTTCGATGTTGATGCTTGGCGCGATGAAGCTGTGCTCCAGCATTAACAGCGTGTAAATTGCTTCCTGCACGCCCGCCGCACCCAGTGAGTGACCGGTCATGGCTTTGGTTGCAGAGATGTACGGAGAGTTGTCACCGAACACTTCACGAATCGCACCCAGCTCTTTCACATCGCCAACTGGCGTTGAAGTGCCGTGGGTGTTGAGGTAATCGATTGGGGTATCAACGCCCTGCATCGCCATCTTCATGCAACGCACTGCGCCTTCGCCTGAAGGTGCAACCATGTCCGCACCGTCAGAGGTCGCGCCGTAGCCCACGATTTCTGCATAGATGTGTGCGCCACGCGCCAGAGCATGCTCCAGCTCTTCGACAACAACCATACCGCCGCCGCCTGCGATCACGAAACCATCACGGTTCGCATCGTAAGTACGTGACGCTTTTTCTGGCGTTTCGTTGTATTTGGTGGACAGTGCGCCCATCGCATCAAACTCACAGGCCATTTCCCAGCTCAGCTCTTCGCCGCCGCCAGCAAACACGATGTCCTGTTTGCCCAGTTGGATCTGCTCAACGGCATTACCAATACAGTGTGCGGAAGTCGCACAAGCAGAGCTGATTGAGTAGTTCACACCGTGGATTTTGAACGGCGTGGCCAGGCAAGCTGACACACCAGAACCCATGGCTTTGGTCACCACATAAGGACCGACCGCTTTCAGACCACGTGGGCCGCGCATCGCGTCAGCACCAAAGACCTGGTAACGCGGGGAACCACCGCCTGAACCGGCAATCAGACCCACACGTGGGTTGTTCTGATACTGCTCATCAGTCAGACCGGAGTCCTGAATGGCTTCAGCCATAGACAGGTAAGCGTAGATTGAAGCATCACTCATGAAACGCACGATTTTGCGATCGATGAGCCCGTTGGTATCCAGTTTGACGTTGCCCCATACGTGGCTGCGCATACCGATATCTCTCATCTCTTCAGAGAAAGTGATCCCGGAACGGCCTTCACGCAGAGAAGCCAGCACTTCTTGCTGGTTATTACCAATGCTGGAAACAATACCCAGGCCAGTAATCACTGCACGTTTCATTCAATAGTCCTCATTCCACTTCTTTTGGATTGACGTGCACTCTAGCTTACAGTTGTAAGCCGAACAAGTCCGATCAGCCATTTCCTTTTGTAAATTTGCGTCATGTCACTGCACTCGTTAAAATCGCGCCACTGCCTGAAAAACGAGCCTTTCCCGTGAAGTTATCCCCGGTTGAACACGCGCAATTAAACTGGAATGATCAGGGTACACCTGTTTCCCGAGCATTCGACGACGTCTACTTCTCCAACGACAACGGGTTGGAAGAGACACGCTATGTGTTCCTTGATGGCAACCAAATTCCACTCCGTTTTGCCGAACATTCGCGCGATATTTTTATTGTTGCCGAAAGCGGTTTTGGGACTGGTCTTAACTTTTTGACGCTGTGGCAAGCCTTCGATCGCTTCTGTCACGCGCATCCAGATGCCAAACTGAAGCGCCTGCACTTTATCAGCGCCGAAAAATTCCCACTTACCCAAGCCGATCTCATGGCTGCCCATGCACACTGGCCTGAGCTGGCGCCCTGGGCCGAACAGCTACAACAACAGTGGCCGCAAGCGTTACCGGGTTGCCAGCGCATATTGTTCAACGGCGGTAAAGTCACGCTCGATCTCTGGCTCGGAGATATTAACGCGCTAATTAATACCTTTGATGACAGTCTTAATCGGCAAGTGGACGCATGGTTTTTAGATGGCTTTGCACCGGCAAAAAACCCTGAGATGTGGACCCCCGAGCTTTTCGCTGCCATGGCGCGCCTCGCCCGACCGGGTGGGACACTGGCGACCTTTACAGCAGCCGGTTTCGTGCGGCGTGGGTTGCAGGAAGCGGGTTTCACCGTGGCAAAACGCAAAGGGTTTGGCCACAAACGTGAAATGTTAACCGGGGTGATGGATCAGAGCATTACCCTGCCCCACAGCCAGCCGTGGTACGCCCGCCCTGCTGCTAACAGCCAGGAAGCCGCGCTGATTGGCGGGGGGGTCGCCAGCGCCGTGTTAGCTTTAGCGCTGTTACGCCGAGGCTGGAAAGTGACCCTTTATTGCACAGATGCGGCTCCCGCATTGGGCGCTTCAGGTAATCGTCAGGGAGCACTCTACCCCCTGCTCAATCAACACGACCCGGCACTTGCCACCTTCTTTCCTGCAGCGTTCACCTTTGCCCGCCGTTTGTACGATCAACTGCCAGTGATGTTTGAGCATGACTGGAGCGGCGTGTTGCAACTTGGCTGGGACAGTAAAAGCGCAGAGAAAATTGCGCAGATGCTGCAGATGGCACTGCCACAGGAAGTCGCGCGGGGAGTGAATAAAGAGGAAGCGGAACAACTGGCAGGCGTGGAAACTGGAAGCGGCGGTATTTTCTACCCGCAAGGCGGCTGGCTCTCTCCTTCTCAACTCACCAGCAATTTGCTTGAACATGCGCAAACACTGGGCTTACGCGTGCACTGGCTGCATCAGGTCACAAAGATGGAGCGTGCAGAGGATGGCTGGACGTTGCAGTTCAGCGAGCAACCGGCGGTCAAACATCAGCAAGTGGTATTGGCGAATGGACATGCGCTACTGGAGATAGAACAGAGCAAAGAACTGCCAGTGTACGCCGTGTCAGGCCAGGTGAGCCACGTGCCGACCCATCCCGCCTTGGGCGCGTTAAAAACCGTGCTGTGCTACGACGGCTATCTCACCCCGGTCAGCCCTGACTTTAATACCCACTGTATCGGTGCCAGCTATCATCGTGGTGATACCGCCACCACCTTCCGCGCTGACGATCAGCAGGAAAATCGTCAGCGACTGATTAACTGTTTACCTGATGCAGACTGGCCGCTGCAGGTGGATATCCGTGATAACGAGGCGCGTGTCGGTGTGCGTTGTGCCACACGTGACCATCTGCCGATGAGTGGCAGCGCGCCCGATTACCCCGCCACCCTTGCGCAGTATGCCAACCTGCCTGAGCAGCGTGCACAGGGTGACACCATCACTGAAGCGCCAGTGCATAGCGGGTTGTTTGTGCTGGGGGCGTTAGGTTCGCGCGGTTTATGCAGCGCACCGCTGGCCGCAGAAGTGCTGGCTGCGCAGATGAGTGGCGAACCCCAACCGCTGGATGCGGCAACGCTGGCGGCGATGAATCCCAATCGCTACTGGGTAAGGAAACTGCTGAAAGGAAAAAAAGCCGGGCGGTAACAGAACGGGGCGAGTAATCGCCCCGTTTGTTTATGCAGGCTGGCGCGCCTGCAGGAATAAGTTGTCCCACATCCCTATCACCAGCGCTTGATCGCGTGGTGATAATTCACCCGCCGCAATCGCTTTTTGCAGGCTATTGGTAACGTGAATTTGCAGGGCTTCAGGGGTATGTTCGCCGCTGATTTCAATCTCAGCCACCGCCAGGGTCAGATGACCACGCAGATAGCCACCGGCAAACAGCTCGTCGTCGCTGGCATGATCGACCATATCGTCAATCAGAGCCAGAATGCGTGATTCAAATTCTACGATCATCTTTTCTATCCTTTATTAGTCGCCAGACGAATCACAGATCTTCCGGCCAGGGAAAATGTGCCGCCGTCAGCGCAGGCGTACCGTAATAGCTGGCTAACGCATCAATAAAACGCGCCGGACGTGCCGGGATGCCCTGCTCAAAATAGTGCATGACCTGAGCATGGACCTTACGCTGAAACGCGATGCGATCCGGCTCACAATCCCCTTCGAGGTTGTCACAGCTGACATTGAAGGGAAAGCCCGCCGCAACACAGAATAACCACTCCAGTGCCTGTGGTTTCACTTCCACCGACTCGAACTGGCTCTGCGTCTGCGCATCACGTCCATCTGGGCAATACCAGTAACCAAAATCCACCAATTTACGACGGGCTTCACCCGCAATACACCAGTGGGAAATCTCGTGGAGTGCGCTGGCATAGAAGCCATGGGCAAACACCACGCGGTTCCAGGGTGATTCCTCATCCGCTGGAAGATAAATAGGTTCGTCGTCGCCTTTAATTAGACGGGTCTGAAAGTCTTCAACAAAGCAGCCATCAAAAATATCTACCAGCTGCTGATAATGATGTTCTGTACTCATAATATTTTAATCTTTAAAAAAACTGCTGCCATTGTCGCATTGGTAGCCGGTCTTGACGAGCGTTGGTTTACAGGGTCGCCATCCACGCCAGCAGCGCGCTGCCGTGGCTATCCCATAAAAGTTTAGCGCTCATCACCGCGGAGACGGTGACCACCATCGGGCGAATAAGTTTCTGACCGCGGCTCAGCACCAGCCTTGCGCCAAGGCGCGCACCACAAAATGCGCCAATCAGCATGATCGCGCCGGTGCCCCACACTACTTTCCCGCCGAACATAAAGAACAGTAGGCTCGCAAAGTTGGAAGTGAAATTTAAGACTTTGGCGTGGGCAGTGGCTTTCGCCAGATTGAATCCGCACAGCGTCACGAACGCCAATGCATAGAATGAACCGGCGCCCGGCCCGAAAAAGCCGTCGTAGAATCCCACACAGCCGCCGCCCACCAGCGCATAGGCGAAACCTTGCAGACGATGTTCACGATCGGATTCACCCAAGCGTGGCATCAGCAGGAACCATAAGCCAATGCTGATCAACAGGATAGGCAGAATCTGGCGCAGTACATCGGCCTGAATGTGTTGAATCAACACCGTGCCGCAGACCGCGCCAATAAAGGTCATGGCGATGTTGAGCCGCTGTTCACGCAGTTTCACCGCGCCGCGACGTACAAAGTAGAGGCTGGCAGAGAAAGAGCCGCCTACTGACTGTAATTTATTGGTGGCTAACGCCTGCGCCGGAGAGAGCCCAGCGGCCAGTAACGAGGGAACGGTGAGCAGACCACCGCCACCGGCGATGGAGTCGATAAACGCCGCCAGCACCGCAACCAGAAACAGCACGCCCAGCACCAGTGGGCTTACAACGAAGAAATCCATTTTTGTCTCATATATATAACTTTAAAATTCTCGTTGCAGCCAACGCACCTGCGGCGTGAAGAATCAAGGTTAGAGCAAATGACGATCCAGTAATGCCTGACACGATGGCGGCAACGGCGGCGGCGTCTTTTTCACCGGTGGCGTGCTGCCAGGTTTTTTCGGCAAGAACCAGCTATCCAGCTCCGCACCACAACCGTCGCCCGGTGGCGGTGCCGCCTGATCTTCGCACTCCAGGCTGCCAGCCGGACAGCGCAGACGCACGTGCATATGTGCACGATGGGCAAACCACGGTCGCACTTTGTTCAGCCAGGCACGATCGCTACCCGCATCAGCACAAAGCTGCTTTTTGATCGCCGGATTAACGAAGATGCGCGTGACTTCATCATCTTTGGCTGCCAGTTTAATCAGGCTATCAATTTGCGGCTGCCAGTGACGCGCAATCACTTGCTTATCATCCGGGGCCACCAGATCGAGCGGTTGCGGCTTCAACAACTGCTGTGCAGTCCAGCGGGTTTGCGGCAGTTGCAACCAGATATCGACATCCAGTCCGGTTTGGTGGCTGGCGTGACCACTGCTGAAACGCCCACCTGCGGCCATGCCCATATCGCCAATTAGCACTTGCCCCAACTGCAACTGGTGTACCTGGGTGCTAAGACGCTGAATAAAGGCGATAAGATCCGGATGACCATAGTAGCGACGCTGATCCTGACGCATCACCTGATAGTTCGGTGCGTTAAGCGGCAGCTGTTGTGCGCCGATAATACAGCCGTTGGCAAAACCACCAATCGACTGCGGACTACCGGCGATCGGCTGATGAATTTGCTGCCAGGGCGTGGCAGCAAAGGCGGCCGCACTGCACAACAGCGCGGCAACGGTGATGAGCAGGCGGCGCATCAATGGCTTACCAGCGTGGCACTGTGCTGTTGACGTCACCGTTTTGCGCACGCTGGCGCAGCAGGTGATCCATCAACACAATCGCCATCATTGCTTCCGCGATCGGCACCGCACGGATACCAACGCAAGGATCGTGACGACCTTTAGTGATCATCTCGACTTCTTCGCCATCACGGGTAATGGTTTTCCCCGGAACGGTGATGCTGGAAGTGGGTTTCATTGCCAAATTGGCGCTGATAGTTTGCCCACTGCTGATCCCGCCGAGGATGCCGCCCGCATGGTTACTCTGAAAGCCATCGGCACGAATTTCATCGCGGTGCTGGCTACCACGCTGGTTGATCACCGCGAAACCGTCACCGATCTCCACGCCTTTCACCGCGTTAATGCTCATCAGCGCGTGGGCCAAATCGGCATCCAGACGATCAAACACCGGTTCACCCAGTCCTGGCGGGACGTTTTCCGCCATCACCGTTACCTTGGCACCGATCGAGTCACCCTCTTTCTTCAGGCCACGCATTAGTTCGTCGAGCGCTTCCAGTTTTGATGCATCCGGGCAGAAGAACGGGTTCTCCTCCACGATGCTCCAGTCTTTCAACTCACAGGCCACATCACCAATCTGTGCCAGATAGCCGCGCACCTGAATACCATGCTTCATCTGCAGATATTTTTTGGCAATCGCCCCTGCTGCCACGCGCATCGCAGTCTCACGAGCAGATGAACGACCGCCTCCACGGTAGTCACGCATGCCATATTTCTGCTCGTAGGTGTAATCCGCATGACCCGGACGGAACAGATCTTTGATGGCGCTGTAATCCTGCGAACGCTGGTCGGTATTCTCAATCAGCAAGCCGATGGAGGTGCCCGTGGTGACGCCCTCAAACACACCGGACAAAATTTTCACCTGATCCGGTTCACGACGCTGCGTGGTATAGCGCGAGGTGCCCGGGCGGCGGCGATCGAGATCGTGCTGAATATCGGCTTCAGTGAGCGGAATGCCAGGTGGCACACCGTCAACAATGCAGCCCAGCGCAATACCATGCGACTCGCCAAAGGTGGTTACGCGAAAAACGTGTCCGATGCTGTTTCCGGCCATTGTGGTTCCTTGTTGCGATGTTGCGGGCGAGCGCTCGCCCCGATTTTAGTCTTTATAGAAAGAGAAGTGATGCTGTGCCGCGACAATCTGCTCGCGCGTCAGCATGAATACGCCGTCACCGCCGTTATCAAATTCCAGCCAGGTGAAAGGCACATCCGGATACTGTTCAATCATGTGCACCATGCTGTTGCCCACTTCACAAATCAGCACGCCCTGCTCGCTGAGATAATCCGGGGCGCAAGAGAGAATACGGCGCACCAGTTTCAAACCATCGCTGCCCGCGGCCAAGCCCAGTTCCGGCTCATGGCGATATTCGTTTGGCAGGTCGTCCATATCTTCCGCATCCACATACGGCGGATTCGTGACGATCAGATCATATTTCACCTGTGGCAGACCACGGAACAGATCCGCACGAATCGGCGTGACATGATGCATCAGGCCATGCTCTTCAATGTTCTGCTCAGCCACAGCCAGTGCATCGGTAGAAATATCTACCGCATCCACTTCGGCTTCCGGGAAGGCGTAAGCGCAGGCAATCGCGATACAGCCGCTGCCGGTGCACATGTCGAGAATGTGGTGGGGTTGCTGGCTAATCAGCCCGGCAAAACGGTTTTCGATCAGCTCACCAATCGGTGAACGCGGCACTAACACACGCTCGTCGACATAGAACTCATGGCCGCAGAACCAGGCTTTGTTAGTGAGGTAGGCCACTGGGATGCGCTCATTGACGCGACGAATCACGCGTTCAACAATGCGATGACGCTCACTGGCGGTGAGGCGCGCGTGGCGCATATCTTCGGGAATATCCAGCGGCAACCATAACGTTGGCAGAACCAGTTGGACTGCTTCGTCCCAGGGATTATCCGTGCCGTGACCGTACCAAATGCCTGCCGCCGAAAAACGGCTGACAGCCCAGCGCAGCATATCCTGAATGGTGTGCAGTTCACTCACTGCCTCATCGACGAAAATCTTGTCCACGTAGCCCTCCGCAGGCCTTAAAATCAATCGGCGGATAGTTTGCCACGAAGCCGGGCAGAATTCAGCGCGGCGAGGCGAAAAAGCTGACATTTGTTAACGCCCCGCGTTAAGGTATGCCACCGGCTGTTAACCAGCCTTTTAACCCATTGCCGAGCCATGAGTAAGAAGACACCGCTAAACCAGGACGATCAGGCGCTGTTTCGTGAATTAATGAGCGGAACGCGTAAGCTGAAACAAGACACCATCGTGCATAAACCGGTGGTGAAAACCCGCGAAGTACCGTTGAAAAGGCTGCTTTCCGAGCAGGCCGATAACAGCCATTACTTCTCAGATGAATTTCAGCCTCTGCTCTCCAGCGATGGGCCGATGCGCTATGTGCGTGCGGATGTCAGCCACTATGAATTGAAGAAGTTACGACGTGGCGACTATACGCCCGAGATTTTTCTCGATTTGCACGGGTTGAGACAGCAGCAGGCCAAACAGGAGTTGGGTGCGCTGATTGCCGCCTGCCGGCGCGAACACCTGTTTTGTGCCAGCGTCATGACCGGGCACGGCAAGCATATTCTCAAGCAGCAAACGCCACTGTGGTTGGCACAACATCCGCATGTGATGGCGTTTCATCAGGCGCCTAAGCTTTTTGGCGGAGATGCAGCGTTACTGGTGCTGATTGAAGTGGAAGAGTGGCAACCGCCGGAACTGCCGTGAGCAGAAAAGGAAAGGGCCGCAATTGCGGCCCATAACATTCGCGAATTTACATCGCTTTGGCCAGTTTTGACGGGCTGACCTGCCACTCCAGCTTGCCTTCACAGGCATCTGCATCAAAGTTCACGTAGGCTATCGCGGAAGTCGCGAACATCGGTGGCGCTTCCTGCGGGCAGAGTTCTGAAACCAGATACCCCACCAGCGGCAGATGCGAAATCACCAACGCCGATTTAACACCCTGCTGCGCCAGCGCCTGCAGATAACAGGCCACCATGCCCGGATCACCACCTGGCGTCAGTTCCGGCAATACATCCTGCCCTTCTGGTAACGTCAGCGCCTCACGGACTGTGGCGAGCGTTTGCTCAGCACGCAGATAAGGGCTCACTAACACTCGTTCGATATCCAGCGCCTGGCCGTTCAGCCAGCTCGCCATCTGGCGTGATTCATCACAGCCACAGATTGTTAAAGGGCGTACCGAATCACTTGCTGCTTCCAGAGCTGCATCGCCGTGACGCATGATAAAAACTTGCATAAAGCACCGCTGTTGTTTGTCGATATCGTCGGGTACCACAGCACCAGACGCTTCATTCTGCGAATGAACGCTGTGTTTTACCCCAATGGCTTCAGTATAGTCAACCGGTTGTTTATTAAATAAGCATATCTCAGAATGGTGCCGCGCCACCTGTTGCGCAGCCCCATTTCTAACCCGCTGAATCTGTGCGCCTATTCAGGATTGTGCAGAAGTGTAAAAATTCGTTTGCGCTTCTGACATTGCCATTAAAGCGTCACAGGGCGCAAAACGATCGCCCTGTTGCTGCATTAATGCGCGTAATGTGTTGACGATGTCAAGCACGCCACGCTGATCCATATAGCGGAACGGGCCGCCCAAAAACGGCGGAAAACCGATGCCAAATACAGCAGCTATATCGCCATCTCTGGCACTGCGGATCACCGTTTCATCCAGACAGCGTGCCGCTTCATTCAGCATAATCATCACGCAGCGCTGTGCGATCTGCTCTTCGCTCTGCTTCGCCTGCGGTTTGACGTTCAATAACGCATAAATCGAATCATCTACTTTGCGTTTACCCGGCCAGCGTGAGGCGCTGTAAAGGTAGAACCCCTTTTGGTTTTTACGCCCTTTGCGGCCATCCGCCAGGATAGCGTTGACCGCATCGGGTGCACTGAAACGCGCACCGTAGGCCTGCTGCAGAATGGGGCTGATTTTACTGCCCACATCAATGCCCACTTCATCAAGCAGCTGCAGCGGCCCCACCGGGAAGCCAAACTTCACTAATGCGCGGTCGATATGATCCACCGGCTCACCTTCAAGCAGGCAACGCATCGCTTCATTTATATAGGGTGCAAGAATACGGTTAACGTAGAAGCCAGGGCGATCGGCCACCACCACGGCGGTTTTCCCCTGCTGACGAGCCAGCTGCACCGTGGTTGCGATAGTCTCGGCGGAAGTACCAGCATGCGGGATCACCTCCACCAGCGGCATTTTGTCGACCGGACTGAAGTAATGCAGACCAATCACATTCTCTGGGCGCTGCGCATTTGCCGCGATGTCGCCAATCGGCAGTGAGGAGGTATTAGAGGCAAAAATGGTGTGCGGCTGACACTGTGTTTCGATTTCCGCCACCATCTGCTGCTTAAGCGCCAGGTCTTCAAACACCGCTTCGATCACCAGATCGCGCTGGCTAAAACCTTGATAGTCCGTTCCGCCGCTAATACGCGCCATCTGCTGTTGGCGTTCAGCCGCTTTTAACTGGCGGCGTTTCACCTTTTGGCTCAGCAGATCCCAGCTATATTGCAACGCGTGATTGACGCCGTTGAGGTTGATATCTTTGATGCGTACCGGTAAACCGGCCTTGATCGCCGTTACGCTGGCAATGCCGCCCCCCATCAATCCGCCACCCAGCACACCAATCTGCTTCAGCGTACGCGGTTCTGCATCAGCCATCGCTTCTTTCTTTAATGCGGTTGAGGCAAAGAACAGGCTGCGCAGCGCGGCCGATTCTGGGGTCATGGCCAACTGGCCAAATGCGCGAGCTTCAGCAGCGTGGCCTGCATCGCTCCCCTGCTCCAGCCCCACGCGCACCACCTGCAGAATACGATCTGCTGCGGGATAGTTGCCTTGGGTTTTACTGTCGGTCTGGCGCTTTGCCATCGCGAATAATAAGGAACGCATCAGCGGTGCCTGCATCAGCCGATCGCGGCGTGATAACTCACGACGGGAAATACGACCTTTGTGTACGCGTGCAATGGCGGTTTCCAGCAGAATCGATTGCGGAACGGCGTCATCTACTACACCCAGCTTTAATGCCTGCTTCGCGCGCAGCTGCTTACCGCTCAGTATTAACGGCAACGCCTGTGGCACGCCAATTAACTTCGGCAGGCGCTGTGTGCCGCCGGACCCTGGCAGCAGTCCCAGCTGTACCTCGGGCAACCCCAACCGGGTTTTGTCATCCAGCGTGCAAATACGCGCACTGCAGGCCAGCGCCAGTTCAAGACCGCCCCCCAGACAGGCACCGTGTATCGCCGCCACTACCGGGAAGGGTAAGGCCGCCATTTCTGCCATCACCTCTTGCCCCTGTCGCGCCAGGGCTTCCGCCTCTTCTGCCGTTTGACACTGCGCGATCATGCTGATGTCCGCACCCGCCACAAAGTTATCGCTTTTACCGGAAATCAGCACCAGCCCTGCCAGCTGCGGATTACTGCGCGCCTCTGTCAACACGGCTTTAATTTGCGGGACAAACTCGGCCTTGAGGGTGTTCATCTTTTCGCCCGGCACATCAATGGTGATCACCCCAACATGGTCGAGGCGCATATGTAAATGAAAAGCGGACTCGCTCATTATTCAGCCTCCAGAACCATCGCGGTACCTAATCCGCCCGCCGCGCAGGCGGTCACCAATCCCAACCCGCCGCCACGACGCCTTAGTTCTTGCAGCGTTTGGGTGATCATACGTGCGCCCGTGGCCGCAAACGGATGACCATAGGCAATCGATCCCCCCAGCACATTGAATCGCTCTTCATTGACTTCACCCAAGGCATGCGGTCGATTCAGCACCTCGCGGGCAAAGCGTTCATCGCGGAACATTTTCAAATTAGCCAGCGTTTGGGCGGCAAAAGCTTCGTGCATATCAATCAGCGTCAAATCGTTGAGAGTAATGCCTGCTCGCTCCAGCGCCAGCGGCGACGCATAGGCAGGACCCAGCAGCATGTCTTGCCAGACATCAATGGCGGTGAAGGCATAACTGCGCAGATAGCCCAGCGGTGTAATGCCCAGCTCACGCGCGCGGCCTTCACGCATCAAAATCACCGCGGCTGCGCCATCGGTCAGTGGCGTGCTGTTGGCGGCGGTCACCGTACCATGGCGACGATCAAAGGCTGGACGCAGTTTGGCGTAATCACTGGCACTGGCGTTGAAACGGATGTTGTTATCCTGTTCGATCGGGGCTTTCCAGGGCGGCACAAAAGCGGGCATCACTTCTTGCGCCAGTACGCCAGATTGCCAGGCCCGGGCCGCATGCTGATGCGAACGCAGTGCAAGGGCATCTTGTTGTTCACGGGTAATGCCATGGGTTTTCGCCATCTGCTCGGCGGTGTCACCCATGCGCAAACCGGTGGAATACTCCGCAACGGCCGGTGGCACTGGTAAGAGATCGCGTGGGCGCAGACGACGTAAGATTTGCAGCTTCTTGCTAAAGGTGCGTGCCTTGTTGAGATCTACCAGCGCGCGCGCCAGCGTCTTGCTGACACCAATCGGCAAGACGGAGGATGAATCGGCTCCTCCTGCAATTCCGGCATCGATGGTGCCCGCCATTAAACTCTCGGCCACATTGGCCACGGCCTGAAAACTGGTGGCGCACGCCCGGCTAACGCTGTAAGCATCGGTGTGCACACTCAGCCCGCTACTCAGCACGATTTCACGCGCAATGTTTGGCGCTTCCGGCATCTGTACCACCTGACCAAAGACCAGTTGGTCGATTACCTCGACCGGTAATTCGCTACGCGCCATGAGTTCAGACACCACCATGCGCCCCAGCTCAAGTGCTGGGATGCCATGAAAGTCACTCGCCTGGCGAGCAAAAGGTGTCCGTAATCCGTGGGTTATGGCGATACGTTCGCCCTGACGCGTCAGCAGCGGCTGCGCTTTGCTCATTGCACTCACCTGTAATTTACGACCGTAGCATCATTGCCAAACAGGTCTGACCTGATCATCAGTGTTAACCAGGTGCTGCTAAGTCGCCAATAACAGAAGAAAAAAAGTGCGAGGGAAGACACGAAAAAGAGATAAGGCTGCCGAAAGAGCTTCCGGCAGCAGCAGGATTAACGTAAGCCGAGCTGGAAAATCAGCGTCTCTGCCTGGCAGGCAAAGGTGAAATCGATATTGAGACGAACACCAGCCGCTTCTTCAACAAAGTCAGCGCGAATATCGCAAGGTTCCGACTCGACCTGACGCGCTTTGTCGCTGAGATGCGTCAGCATCGCCTCCGCCGCATGGCGGTCTGCAAACACACCCGACCAACTGGCCGTGCAATCGGTATTGTCCATCACGGTGCCGACATCGACACAGCAACAAGCTGCGGTTTCGTTAGCACTGCATTTTTTAATGGCATCAGTCATTGCTCTCTCCTGACGATAAATCGACACAATCGGATCATTTTCTATCGCAAAGTGTACGCTCCACGCGCCCTGGCATCTATCTCTCAGCAGCTAAGTGACGAATATCACACTAAAAATTGATCCAAAACAAATTTGACCGCTATGCTGGAGAGGCATCGACAAGATTTTGTTAAGCAGATCTGATTTTGTCGATCAAATTGGAAATATTTAAAAAACAATATTGCAACAAATACACAGGTCGGACCTATACTCGTCGCACTGGTCTGATATGTGTCTTTGTCGTCAGTCCCTACAATCCGCCGTCCTTTGTTACGCGACGTAACAACGTTTAATAATAAATCTAGATGAGGTTGTGGTCATGAACCATAAGAACCTGTTTGCAAAGTCAGCTGTGGCAGCTGCAGTGGCGCTCGTCTCTTCCCATGTTTACGCCGCAGGCTTTCAACTTAATGAATTCTCAGCAATTGGTTTAGGTCGTGCATATTCGGGTGAAGGTGCGATGGGCGATACCGCTGCATCCGCCAGTCGCAACCCCGCGACCATGGCATTGATGGATCGTCCTTCGTTCTCCATCGGCGCTGTTTATATTGATCCTGAAGTGGATATCAGCGGTCAGAGCCCAACAGGCAACAGCCTCAATGCGAAAAACATCGCACCGAATCAGTGGATCCCTAACCTCCATTACGTTCACCCAATTAACGATCAGTGGTGGGTGGGTGCATCCGTCACCTCCAACTATGGTCTGGCAACAGAATTCAATGACGGTTACGCCGCGGGTGGATATGGTGGCAAAACCGACCTGATGACCGGCAATTTTAACCTTAGCACGGCTTATCGTTTGAATGAGCACTTCAGCTTCGGTGTGGGCTTTGATGCGGTATACGCCAAAGCGAAAATCGAACGTTATGCAGGGGAAGCGGGAGCACGTGTTGGCATGCCTGCGGATACTCAGGTTGCTCACCTGAAAGGTGATGAATGGGGCTACGGCTGGAATGCCGGTATTCTGTATGAAGTGGATAAAAACAACCGTTTCGGCTTCACCTATCGTTCAGAAGTGAAAATCGACTTCGACGGCGATTATAAGAGCAGCATCCCAACCGCTTACAACGGCACACCGCAGGCGATTGCTTTAGGTCTGCCCTACGGCACCAGCGGACAGACCATTCCGGGTTCACTTACCCTGAATCTGCCAGAAATGTGGGAAGTATCAGGCTGGCATAAAGTGGCACCGCAGTGGGCGGTCCACTACAGCTTGACCTATACCAGCTGGAGTCAGTTCCAGGAGCTGAAAGCGACGGGCAGCAACGGCCAGACGCTTTTCTATAAAGATGAAGGCTTCAAAGATGCATACCGCATCGCGCTGGGTACCACTTACTTCTACGACGATAACTGGACCTTCCGTACCGGTATCGCCTTTGATGACAGCCCAGTTCCGGCTGATAAGCGTTCCATCTCCATCCCTGATCAGGACCGTCTGTGGCTGAGCGCCGGTGCTTCATA
Organism: Pantoea sp. EA-12; assembly: GCF_030053355.1. Taxonomy (NCBI): domain Bacteria; kingdom Pseudomonadati; phylum Pseudomonadota; class Gammaproteobacteria; order Enterobacterales; family Erwiniaceae; genus Pantoea; species Pantoea sp. EA-12. The sequence goes on from NZ_JASGBY010000002.1 coordinate 304,787, forward strand.
CGCCTTCAACGAAGATGCGTCTGTCGACCTCGGTATCTCTTACATGCACGGCCAGAAAGTGACCGTGAAAGAAGGTCCTTACACCTTTAATTCCGAAGGTAAAGCCTGGCTGTACGGCGCGAACTTTAACTACAAGTTCTAATGCCCGCATCGATATGAACAACGGCGACAGTGATGTCGCCGTTTTTTTAGGATAAAAAAATGGCGACTGTAAAAGTCGCCATGATTTTTATTGTGAATCGATGTCTTTCAAATCGTCCTGAATCGCGCTGGCGTTCGGGTTCTCTTCCGGTTTCAACTTACCGCCATTGGCGAGGAAGTCATTACGCTGGAAGTAAGCATTACGAATAAAGCTGTACGGATCTTGCTGCTGCTTGAGGATGGCATCGGAATCCAACAGCTGCGCGCGCGTTTCCACGCCTTCCAGAGTCCACTTACCGATCGACATCGGCCAGGTCAGCCAACTCAATACCGGATAGAGCGTATCGACGTAGTCACCGCCATCCTGACGCACCGTAAAGCTACCGTAACCGGGTAACACCACGTACGGACCGTAGCCCACACCGTAACGGCCCAGGGTGCTGCCGAAGTGGTGCGGCACTTCACGCGCCAGTTCTGGGTTCGCTTTGCCCGCCACATCGATAAATCCGCCCAATCCCAACACGGTATTGAGGAAGAAACGCGTAAAGTGCACACCCGCCTGGCGTGGTTCACCCACCAGGATTGAGTTCAGCATGCTGGCCGGTTCGTCCAGGTTGCCGAGGAAATTACTTAAGCCGCTGCGCGCAGGCACAGGCACGTAGTCGCGCCAGGCAACCGCAACCGGGCGCACCACATAAGGATCCAGCACGTTGTAGTTGAAGTTAAACATCGTGCGGTTAAAGCCTTCGAGCGGATCGCTACGCTGGGCAGGCTGGGTAGGATCGGCCGGTTTTGAACTGGCACATCCCACCAGCAGCAAACTGGCCAGCGCCAGACCGGTCAGGCGGTTATTCATTCTTATCTCCCTGTGCGGTTGAAAAATGTATCGCTTCAGGGCTGCTGTTGATTAATTTCCACAGCCAGTTGCTGATGACCATCCCAGGGGGTGATCGCGCTGAGACCAAACCAGTCACCCGACTGAGGATTGGCACTACCATCGCGCGAAATACGCACCCTGACCTGCACCTGATGCTGCGCCGAAAGCAGACGATCGGGCATCATGGCGTTGCTGTCATCCAGCGTGAGCGATAACGGGAAGTGGCTCAGCGGTAAACGCTTCACTGCCACAGGCACCGGTGAAACACCGTCAGACACAGAAATATACATCACTCCGCCTTGCGGTAACATTTTTTCTGCCTGCGGGGTTAAATTCACCGTCAATGCCAGATGACTATTTTGCTGCCCCGCGTCCGTTTTCGCTTGTTCAATGCTGCGCTCGATCATAGTAATGCGCTTATCGCCCACAGGTAACAGCTTCAGCATCACCTGCCACGCACCGATGGCCTGATCGTACTGCTGCTGTTCAAAAGCATTAAATGCCAACAAACTCAGCGTGCGGATATTGCTGTGATCACGTTTTAACAGATCTTTCAGCATCACGTTCGCCTGGCGATTGTCCTGCGGATCGCTGGAGCGGGTTAACACTTCCGCATAATCCTGCTGTAACTCCAGATTGTCGGGAGCCAGTTGCAGCGCACGCTGGAACGCCTGGCTGGCATTGGTGGCGTTGTTCAGCACCATGCCCAGTCTGCCCAGCATCGTCCAGTCATTGAGATTCTGCGGATCATTCTGCAACGAGGTACGCAGACCTAGTTGTAAACGCGCCAACTCTTCCATGGTCAGCGGTGCGGCTTTCGGGTCCATGACACGGGCACGCAGTTCAGGATACTCCTGTTGCACTGTGACCCATCCTGCCAACTGACCCAGACCGCCGGTTTTCAGATAAAAACCGACCGAGACCACCAGCAACACCACCACACCGGGTAGCAATACCCAGCGACTACTGTGATGAATACGCGCTGCGTGAGCGTCAGGCACATCGGTCAGCAGAGTTTGCTGCAGCTCTCGCACCATCTCTGGGCGCTCGGCCACCACACCTTCCTCTTCATCACGCTCAAGTTCTCGCAGGCGCTGCTGATAGAAATCCGTGTTCAGGCGATCGCGATCGCCACTGCTGGCCACACGCTGGCGCCAGCCTGCGCTGACAAACAGCACCGATGCCGCCACCAGCAAAATAATCAGGGTAATCCAGAATCCAGTCATTACGGCTTCCCGTCACGCTTTAGAATCGCCGCAAGGCGTTGTTGTTCATCGTCGTCGAGATCGCTACGCGTCCGACCACGGCGATTACGCAGAATAATAATCAGCGCCCCCAGCACCACAAACAGCGCAGGCCCCGCCCACAAAATCAGTGTGGAGGGCGTGACCGGCGGTTCATAAGTGACGAAGTTGCCGTAGCGCGCCACCATGTAATCGATGATCTGCTGGCGACTCTGGCCCTGCTTCATCAGCTCATAGACTTTGAGACGCATATCGGCGGCGATCATCGCATTGGAATCCGCAATGCTGTTGTTCTGGCATTTAGGGCAGCGCAAAGAACCGGTGAGATCGCGGTACTGCTCTTCCTGCTGCACCGAATCGAATTGGTAAGTATCGATAGCCGCCCACAGGCTGGTGCTAAGCAGAATACCCGCTAACAAAAGCAGCAGACGCTTCATGCTCCCGCCCCCTTACTGTATTTATCCCATAGCGGCTTCACTTCTTCATTCCACACACGGTCATTCATATCACCCGCATGGCGATAACGAATAATGCCATGGCCATCGATCAGGAAGGTTTCCGGTGCGCCATACACGCCCAGGTCCAGACCCAGCATGCCATCACCATCATACAAGCTCAGCGCGTAAGGATTGCCCAACGTGTTCAGCCAGGTCACCGCTTTGGTCCGGTCATCTTTATAGTTAAGACCCACAACGCGGATGCCTTTCTCTGCCAGCGTATTAAGGTACTGATGCTCTGCACGACAGGTTGGGCACCAGGTGGCCCAGACGTTCAGCAGAATCGGCTTACCGTCGGTCAGCACCTGTTGGTCGTAGATTTTCCCCGGTTTGTCGAGCGCTTCCAGCTTGAACACTGGCACCGGTTTGCCAATCAAGGCCGATTCCAGACGGGTAGGATCGTCACCGTTGGCGTTGCGTGACAGCTGCCACAACAATGCCGCCGCCAGCAGCAAAAACAGCACAAGCGGGATGAAAAGGATTTTCTTACTCATGCCAACTCCTCCCGCTGCGCTTTTTTACGCGAACGATAGCGCGGATCAAGCAGACAGAGCACGCCACCCACTGCCATAAAGACGCCACCGAACCAGATCCAGCGCACGAACGGTTTGTAGTAAATACGTACCGCCCAGGAACCATCATCCAGCTCTTCGCCTAACGCGGCGTAAAGATCGCGCGTGAAGCCGCCGCTGATAGCCGCTTCGGTCATCATGGTACGAGCCGCGGTATAGAAGCGTTTTTCTGCATGCAGCACCGCTTCGGGTTTACCGTCACGCGTGACGTCAATAATCGCTACGCCGCCACTGTAGTTCGGTCCCTGCAGATTGTGTACATCACGGAAAATGAAGTGATAATTATGGATATCCACGGTATCACCTGACTTCATGCGCACGTCGCGTTCCACGCTGTACTGCGTGCTGAAGGCAATTCCGACAACAGTCACCGCCACGCCAAGATGACCCAGCACCATGCCCCAGTGGCTGCGCGTCAAGTGACGCAAGCCCTTAAGGAAGCTATGACGATGGGTGGCGCGTTCATGCAATTCCATCAACGTCAGCAGAATCACCCAGATCGCCATCAGCAGGCCGATCACCGTCATCGCTTCAATGCGATCCTGCAGCAGCCATGGCAGTGCGATCGACAGGATCAACGTCACCAGTAAGCCAACGCCAAGGCGCTTCCATAATTTCTGTGGCTCATCACGACGCCAGCGCACCAACGGCCCGATGCCCAGCATTAGCGCGAACGGTGCCATCAACCAGGTGAACATGGTGTTAAAGAAGGGTTCACCCACTGAAATACTGCCTAACCCCAGTTGCTTGTGCACCAGCGGCAGCAGCGTACCCAGCAGCACCACCAGCATGGCAGCAATCAGCAAGACGTTATTGCCCAGCAGGAAAGATTCGCGCGACCAGACTTCGCTCTGTACGCGGCTACGGACCTTGCCGCCTTTAATCGCGTAGAGCAGCAGTGAGCTGCCAATCACAATCACCAGGAAGGCGAGGATAAACATCCCACGCGCCGGATCGGAGGCGAATGAGTGCACGGAGACCAGTACGCCAGAGCGCACCAGGAAGGTGCCGAGCAGGCTCAGGGAGAATGCCGTGATCGCCAGCAGCACTGTCCAGGACTTGAAGCTGCCGCGTTTTTCAGTGACCGCCAGCGAGTGCATCAGCGCGGTACCGGCCAGCCATGGCATAAAGGAGGCATTCTCTACCGGATCCCAGAACCACCAGCCGCCCCAGCCCAGTTCGTAATACGCCCAGGCAGAACCCAGCACGATACCAATCGTCAGGAATACCCATGCGGCGGTGGTCCACGGACGTGACCAGCGCGCCCAGGCCGTATCCAGACGTCCCGCCATCAGTGAGGCGATGGCGAAAGCAAAGGCTACGGAGAAACCGACATACCCCATATAGAGTAACGGCGGATGGAAAATTAAGCCGATATCCTGCAGCATCGGATTGAGGTCGTTGCCATCAATCGGGAAGTTCGGCAAGGTGCGGGTAAACGGATTGGATGTCAGGGTGATAAACAGCAGGAAACCGAGATTGATCATCCCCATCACCGACAACACGCGCGCCAGCGCATCCTGCGGCATACCGCGGCTGAAGATTGCTACGGCTACCGTCCAGGTGCTGAGCAGCAGCAGCCACAACAGCAGAGAACCTTCGTGTGCGCCCCAGGTTGCTGCGATGCGATAGTAAACCGGCAACAAGGTGTTGGAGTTTGTAGCGACATAGCCAACCGTGAAGTCGTTGACGATAAACGCATGCACCAACACCAGGAACGCCGCTGCGATGCAGACAAACATGCCCCATGCCAGCGGACGTGCCAGCGCCATCAAACGTGCATCCTGGCGGGTTGCTCCCCACAACGGATAGATACTTAACAGCAGCGATAATGCCAGTGCCAGACAGAGTAAAAAGCTACCAATTTCCGGAATCATGATTGCGCACCTGCCTTTTGATACGTGGCGGCAGGCCCTTTGTGATTTTGCTTCATCGCATCTTCAATTTCTGGCGGCGTGTATTTCTCGTCATGCTTGGCGAGGACTTCTTTTGCCACCACCAGGTGGCCATCTTCCAGCACGCCCTGAGCGACCACGCCCTGCCCTTCCCGGAACAGGTCCGGCAAAATGCCTTCGTAGCTGACGCTGATCACGCCGTTGGCGTCATACAACTTGAAGGAGACGGCGAGTGTTTTAGGATCGCGTTTTACGCTGCCCGGCATCACCATACCGCCCACACGCAGACGCTGTCCGGTTTCAGGCATTTGATGTGCTTCGCCCTTGCCATACAGAATTTCACTTGGGGTGTAAAACAGATCGATGTTGGAACGCAGCGCGTACATCACCAGCGATGTGGCGAGGCCTAAGCCCACCAAAATCGCCACCACCACATACAGGCGGTTACGACGACGGATATTCACACGGATTCTCCTGCTGCTTCACTGGCAGCTTTTTTCGACTTCGCCGCGCGGATGCGGCGCTCCCTGGATTGACGCTGGCGAATCTCCGCCAGCAAGCGGCGACGGAACAACACGGTGTGCAGCACCAGGCCGAACAAGGGAATCAATGTGAGGATCACGGCGAGCCAGACATAAAAGGCATAGCCGCCCATGGCAAAGAAGTCGCTCCACGACGAGAAGGCTGGGGTCATGCTTTGCGCCCTCCCTGAGCCACATCAATCGCCCAGGGACGATGACGCTCGGTAAACAGGATCAGATTACGCAGACGCATCAGCGTCAGGGCACCAAACACCAGCAGATAACCGAGGATCGCCCAGCGCAGCGGTGTGCGCATACTTGGCGCGATGGCCTGCTGCAGAATACCTGACGATCCCTGATGGAGCGTGTTCCACCATTGCACCGAGAAATGGATAATCGGCAGATTGACCACACCGACCAGAATCAGGATACCCGCGGCGCGACCCGCCGTACGGCGGTCTTCAAAGGAGTGATAGAGTGCAATGACACCCATATAGATGAACAGCAGCACCAGTTCAGAGGTCAGACGCGCATCCCAGATCCACCAAGTGCCCCACATCGGTTTACCCCACGCAGAGCCGGTGATTAGGGCGATGAAAGTGAACACCGCACCAATTGGCGCCATCGCCGCCGAGGCCAAATCCGCCATTTTCATCTGCCAGACCAGGCCAATAAAGGCGGCAATCGCCATTGAGGCATACACCCCCATTGACCACATCGCAGCTGGCACATGAATGTACATAATACGGAAGCTGTTGCCCTGCTGATAATCCGCCGGTGCAAAGCCAAAGCCCCACACCCAACCGAGTAGCAGCGTTGCCACGCCCAATACGGCGAACCACGGAATCAAGCGACCGCATAGTTGGTAAAGCCGTTCAGGCTTCGCCCACTGGTGTAACCATTTCCACATTTGCATAGCTCACAATAAAAGAATTCGGTATTCGGCTACTCTGGGGCAGCACGAATCAGTGCAGACTAATACGCAAAGCCGCAGCAGTTGCGAACGGCGAAAGTGTTGCGCTCACTGCCAGCATGGCGCCAAGAATCGCCAGATAACCTCCGATCGGCAGCCCTTGGCCCGCGGCATCAATCGCCGCGCTGGCAAAAATCAGTACCGGTATCGACAACGGCAACACCAGCAAACTCAGTAATACGCCGCCGCGTCGCAGCCCCACCGTTAGACCTGTACCAATTGCGCCCAGGAAACTCAAAGTGGGTGTGCCGAGCAAGAGTGTCAGCGCCATCGCGCGCCAGCCGGAGAAATCCAGCGACAGCAGTAACGCCGCCAGCGGCGATAGCAAGATCAACGGCAAGCCGGTAATTAACCAGTGCGCAATCACTTTGCCCAGCACCGTCACCGGCAGTGGTGTTGGCAGCAAAAGTAGTTGCTCAAGCGAACCATCCAGAAAGTCATCACGAAACAGCCGTTCCAGCGCCAGCAAGGACGCCAATAACGCAGCAACCCACGCGATGCCGGGTGCAATGCGAGCCAACTGCTGCGGATCCGGACCGATACCCAAAGGAAACAGCGTGATAACAATCAGGAAAAACCACAGCGGGTTGATCACCTCAGCACCGCTGCGAAACGCAATTTTTAATTCACGCTGAATGACCCGACCTAACATCAAGCCCACTCCGAAGTCAGACGAATTTTGCGCACGCGATCGCTGTCACCGGGCAAATCCTGATGGGTGGTCAAAATGACCGCGCCTCCGTTATCGGCATGTTCAGCAAAGCGGGCCATTAATTTTTCCACGCCGCCTTTATCAATTGCCGTAAGCGGCTCATCCAGAATCCAGACTTTTGCCGTGCTCAGCCACAGGCGCGCCAGTGCAACACGTCGCTGCTGTCCGGCCGACAGTTGTGCCACGGGCACTTCTTCGTAACCCAACAGGTTGACCTGCTCCAGCGCCTCATAAAGGCGTTCTTCATCGTGATGACCATGCCAGAACTGCAGGTTTTCCATCGGTGAAAGTACTGACTTCACGCCCGGATGATGGCCAAGATAAAGCAGGTTTTGGTGCCATATTTCGCGTTGCTGACGCGTCGGCTGCGATTGCCACATCACTTCCCCCTCTTCTGCCCGGCTCAAACCCGCCAGTAAGCGTAACAGTGAGGTTTTCCCCGCCCCGTTAGGGCCTTCAATTTGCACAATGTCACCCGGTTGCACATGGAAGCTGAGTCCATGAAACAAGGTTCGCTCATCGCGAACGCATGAGAGATTAATGACTTCGAGCATGAAAGAGGGAATCGCAGCAATGAAATAAGGCGGGGATAATACCACAATGAATCTGTGGGCCGAAGTCTGTGAGTTGGCTCTCACTTCCCTCAAAGGGGTTATTCGTGCGCATCAGATCAATAAACTGCTCAATAAACCGCCTCAGTTAAAATCTTGTTACTCTTAAATTGAATCTTAGTAACATTTCGCCCTTGATAAAAACGTCTACGCTTATTACGCGCTGGCATTATCACTGGGGGAAAACATGAAGCAATCGCCATCCATTACAGAACATGACAACGATGTGGAAAGCGAAGAAAAGGAGCAAGGCAAAGAGATTGAGGTAGACGAAGATGCCTTGCCTTCACGGGCTGCCGCTATTCATGAAGAGATCCGTCAGGACGGTGAGAAAGAGTTAGAGCGCGACGGTATGGCATTGCTTTGGTCTGCTGTTGCTGCTGGGCTTTCCATGAGTGCCTCGCTGATGGCGAAAGGGATTTTCCACGTACATTTAGCTGAGGTGCCGGGCGGTTTTTTACTCGAGAATCTGGGTTACACCTTTGGCTTTGTTATCGTGATTATGGCGCGTCAGCAGCTGTTCACCGAAAACACGGTCACAGCCGTATTGCCCGTGATGCACAAACCCACCGGTGGCAATATGTTGCTGCTTTTACGCCTGTGGGGCGTGGTGCTGGCGGGAAACCTGATCGGTACAGCACTCGGCGCACTGGCGTTTAATCATATGCCCATCTTTGACGATGCCACACGCCAGGCTTTTACCTCGATCAGCGAAAAAGTGATGGCCAATCCACCGCGCGAGATGTTTGCCAACGCGGTGATTTCCGGCTGGATCATCGCCACCATGGTCTGGATGTTTCCCTATGCGGGCGCGGCGAAAATCGTGGTTATCGTGATGATGACGTGGCTGGTCGCATTGGGTGATTTGGCTCATATCGTGGTGGGTTCGGTCGAGGTGCTTTATCTGGTATTTGCCGGCACACTGCCTTGGTATGAGTTCTTCTGGCCATTTGCCCTGCCGACGTTGCTGGGCAATATTACCGGCGGTACGCTCATTTTTGCTTTAATTAGCCATGCCCAGATTCGCAACGATATGAGCGAAGCAGCAAAGGCTAAAGCCAAGGCTGAGCAGAAACGGAAAGAGAAAGCGCAAGGCCAGTCGAAGTGAAGTTTGGCACTACATTGTTGATAGATTGAGCAATCAAGCTTTACACGGTTAAATTTTGCGGGTCGGTACGCTATACTGCGCGCCGCGTCTCCTTAGTTAAATGGATATAACGAGCCCCTCCTAAGGGCTAGTTGCAGGTTCGATTCCTGCAGGGGACACCATTAGCCGCATTCCCCCTTCAAAACAACCATCGAGCAAACGCAAGGCTCAGCCCAGCCGTGCTCAACATACCTGCCACGATCCATTTGGTTTGTTTGGTGATTTCGACATGAATTTTGGCTATCTCCTGATGCAGATCGCTTTTGGTGACGTAGTTGGATTTGATCACCGCGATATCAGTTTTCACCGATGCCATATCGGTTTTCAGGGTTTCCGTATCGGTTTTCAACATTTTAATATCCGATTTCATCTCAAGCACATCAGCTTCCAACTTCGACACGCGCATTTCCATTTTACTACCTCACATAAGTTGAACATGTAATTTAATGATTAATATCAATGTGTTAATTATTTTCATTGTACAGCGTTCAAACGCAAATTCATCATAATGTAGGTGTCAGAGAGGAGATCTGAGACGTTTCTCGCAGAGAGAATTTCGGCTGTTTCAGTGAATTACAGCGAAATCAAATCTGATGCGCGCTTTGACGCCACACCGAGGGCGTGACGCCATGCTGCTGGCGGAAGCGGTTGCTGAAGTGGCTGGATGAGTGGAAACCACAGCGCAGTGCGATCTCGGTTAACGGCAGAGAGCTAAACTTCAACAGTTGCAGTGCGGTATCCATACGGCGGCGCATCACATATTGATGCGGTGCTTCACCTACGCTGCTGCGGAACATGCGTGCAAAATGGTATTCGCTTAAGGAAGCTTCGGCGGCTAATTGCGCCAGGGTTAATGGCTGATCCAGCTGGGCATCAATATACGCCAGCACACGACGCAGCACCGCTGGGGCAAGTCCACCTCTAACTTGAGGTGCCTGCCATTGCACTTCACTGTAACGCTGTAAAAGATGCGTCATCAGCAAGGTTGAGGCACTGCTCAACATTAACTGGTTCGCCGGTTGCTGCCAGTCCACGCTCAGCAGGAAATGGCGATAAAGCTGCGTGATGCGATCGTCATCGGCAAAGATTTTTTCATGCAAATTGAGCTGAGCGGGACTGCGATCCCAAATCTGCTCGCCCAGATGGCGCAAATGCGCATCGGTACAGTAGAGATGCACGAACGACAAATCTGACCGCAGGTCCCAGGTGGACTCCACACCGGAAGGCATCAGGCAAAAGCGATCCGGGCCGCCACCGTTGCGCCAGCCGTGAGGCGTTTTGTGCCAGGTGTCATAGCCGTCTGCGGTATACAGGCTGAGCGTATGGTGATCGCTGAGATTGGTCACGCGATCGCCACTGTTAAACCACGCCGCCAACTTGATGCCACTCGACAGCTGCACGCTATCGCGCAGTTGCGCTTTGTGGCGCTGCAGCATGTCGAAGGTCTGGTAATCAGGCATGGAAGGTGTCTACTCGCAGTTCAATTAGGCACAGTTTACGGATCTCTTCGGACAGAAGACAGACCAGCATGGGACATGATGGAAAAAATGCGCAAGATTTTGCAATTATCCCGCAAAGTCCTGCAAGCGTCTCTGCGCTGAAATCAGCACACTGCGGCCATGATTTTGCTGGAGAGTATCTGATGAACATAATGCTTTACCTTGCAGTCGTGCTTATTTGGGGCACCACCTGGATCGCGATTTTTCTACAACAAGATGCCGCCAATACCCCGGTGTTGGTGGCAGTGTTTTGGCGTTTCTTACTGGCATCTGTACTGATGCTGGTAATCCTGAAACTGTTAAAACGCCTGCGACCACTGGATAAACAAGACCACCTGTTTTGCGTGCTGCAAGGCTGCTGTGTGTTCGGCTTCAATTTCGTCTGTTTTTATCATGCGGCGGCGTGGATCAGCAGCGGACTGGAATCGGTGATTTTCTCCATGGCGGTGCTGTATAACGCCCTAAATAGTTGGATTTTCTTCCGCCAGCGCCCACCGTTTCGCCTGTTGCCTGCGGCAGTATTGGGTTTGGGAGGGATCGTCGCGCTGTTCTGGAATGATATTCAGGCCGCACATCCCGCGCCACAACTGCTGTGGGGCGTTGGGCTCAGTGCCTTGGGCACATTGGGCTTCTCGCTGGGTAATATGATCTCCACCCGCCACCAGCGTCGTCAACGCGACGTGCTGACCACCAACAGCTACGCCATGCTGTATGGCGCGATTATGATGGCGGTGCTGGCACTGCTGAACGGTGATTCACTGGCCCCTGCGCTCAATCTGCAATGGCTCGGCTCAATGAGTTATCTGGCCATCTTTGGTTCTGTATTGGGTTTCGGCGCCTATTTCACGTTAGTAGGCCGTATTGGTGCCAGTCAGGCCGCTTACAGCACCCTGCTATTCCCGTTAGTGGCGCTCACGCTGTCCACCTTATATGAAGGATATCAGTGGCATGACAATGCGATTGTTGGACTGGTGATGATTCTGGCAGGGAACATGGTGATGTTCGTGCGTTGGCCAAAAGCACGCAAATTGCGCCTGGCCTGATAAAGCGAGAGCGGGCATTGCGCCCGCTCTTTTTTCCTCTAACGCCAGCCCTGCACGCCGATATTGAGCTGGTGAGGTTTATTGATGGCTTTTCTGGCAATCCAGTAAAGCAGAACGCGTTCATCATCTCTGTCGCGATCGGCCATAGCCAGTAGTTTCAGCGACAGCGTGGATTTAGTCACAGGCTGATGCTCATCGCTTAACTCGATCACCGCCTGACCGATGATGCAGCAAACTTCATCCTCGCTTGACGCGGATTCATATGCTCGGTCTGTCATATTTCCTCCTGTTTAGTGAGTTTTAAGCCTGGCAAAAGCTGGCGAATTTGCAGGCCACAAGGCGCAATTGATACAACTCATTACAAACACTCACTAACAGTAATCACCTGTTGTTGATTGACACTGACGGTTCGTTTATTAGTTGCCAATGCCATTCATACCCGTTTCACTGCATTTCATTCCGCCCTCCAGTCCATTCACGCCCTCACCTGCCCCGCACGCGCGTAAGGCGCTTATTATCGCTGCAGATTCCGTATTCCCTGAGGGGAGAGATAAAAATGAAAACAGCCCTAACCGCGCAACACCAGCGTACTCGTATGTTTACCCTAATTGGCACCATCATCACCCAGTTTGCCCTGGGTTCGGTCTACACCTGGAGCCTGTTCAACGGCCAACTGGCGCATAAGTTGGATGCACCAATCAGCCAGGTCGCTTTCTCGTTTGGTTTGTTAAGTCTGGGACTGGCGATCGCCTCGTCACTGGCGGGCAAACTGCAGGAACGATTCGGCGTTCGCAACGTCACCATCGGCGCCGGGATCTTAATGGCCGTCGGCTTCTGGCTCACCGCCCATGCCGATAACCTGATGATGCTGTATCTCAGCGCAGGCATTCTGGTTGGTCTGGCTGACGGTGCCGGATACCTGTTAACCCTGTCTAACTGCGTGAAGTGGTTCCCAGAGCGTAAAGGGCTGATCTCCGCCTTTTCGATTGGTGCCTATGGATTAGGCAGCCTCGGCTTCAAATTCATTTGTGGTGCGTTATTGAGTACCTACGGCCTTGAAAACACCTTTATGATTTGGGGTGTGCTGGCCATGAGCATGATTATCATCGGTGCCTTGATGATGCGTGATGCACCCGTGCAGCAAACCAGCGGTAATGCGCAGTTGCAGGCGAAAGATTACACTCTGGCGCAATCAGTACGTTTGCCGCAGTACTGGATGCTGGCGCTGATGTTCCTTACCGCGTGTATGAGCGGCCTTTACGTTATCGGCGTAGCGAAAGATATCGGCGAAGGTATGGTGCATCTGACCACACAAACGGCAGCCAATGCGGTCACGGTGATTGCCATTGCCAACCTCAGCGGTCGTCTGATTCTTGGCGTACTGTCCGATAAAATGGCACGTATTCGCGTGATTTCTCTGGCACAGATTGTTTCGCTGGTCGGCATGAGCATCCTGCTGTTCACGCGTATGAATGAAACTACCTTCTTCCTGTCGCTGGCTTGTGTCGCCTTTAGCTTTGGCGGCACCATTACCGTGTTTCCGTCGCTGGTCAGTGATTTCTTCGGTCTCAATAACCTGACCAAAAACTACGGCCTGATTTACCTTGGCTTCGGTATCGGCAGCGTAATGGGTTCTCTGGTGGCTTCGGTGTTCGGCGGCTTTACCGTCACCTTCAGCCTGATTATGACGCTGCTGGTGATTTCGCTGGTATTGTCGCTCAGTATCCGTCTGCCAAATCGTCAAAACGTCAGCGAACCTTTGCTGCATAATTAATTGTCCGGGATGCCGCAGCCTGTGCGGCATCCACTTTCTCCATCTTTTCTGCACAAATAAAGCGTTGTTGAGAACAGCTGTTATTTAGTATTGCATTTCAGATTATTCGCGCTATTATCGTTATGTATTCAGCTTTATCCGATTGGTTTATTTCCCGCCCAGAGTTTATTAGCTTTAAATTGACATATCTGGTAATAGATCCAGAAATAACTCTACATTCCCTGCATCTTCACTCCACTTTTTCCCAGTAATCTGGCTTCATTGAAAAAGAGGAGGACTCTCCATGAAAACGTTTATTAAAATTGCTTCGGTTGCGGCTATTATGACCATGTTAAGTGGCTGTATCGTCCATGACGGTTACAGACACGGTCCCGGCTGGGGTAATGGCGGCTGGCATCATGACCGTGGCTACCATGGTCGCCACTGGTAATTGGGCAAAGCACACACAGCAAATAATAAAAAAATAAAAAGGGCGGGAATTTATCCCGCCCTTTCTTTTAGCTTTTTACCGCATAATTACATTGGTACCAGGCTTTCTTTAACCCTGGTAAATGGCTTTCCTGCGCAGGCAATGATTCCACTTTATCGAAACCTCGCTGGTTACAGTAATTAGCCAGATCGAGCTCCATCGCATCTTTATTTAGCTTTTGCGGATCATAGCGGTACTGAACAGTATTTGAGCTGGCATCTTCATCAACACGTTCAAATCCTCCGGGTTTGCTGACACTACAACCGGCCAGCATAAAGAGTGCCATCGCGCTAATAAGCATTTTTTTCATTAGGATGTCCTCATTAGATGCCGCAGTTTAAAAGGCAGCATCACGCGCATCTATAGGAAACAGGCGCGAAAATTTTTAAAAACCAACGTTTTTACCAATTAAATTGATAAAACCAAACGGTTTTCCTTCACTCACAGGCAATGAGAAGATGCCTACAGACGTAACAAAGTCTGCACCACACCAGGTGATACCCAGAAAAGAAAACCAATAGTGACCTTTATGCCCGCGCTGAGCGGGCTTTTTTTTGCCCGCTAACGCTAACCGGTTAGGCTGACCATCTTACGTAAAAGATTGGCGGCTTGTTTGGCAGGCAATGCGAGAATGCCGCTGTAGAGATCAATCGACATGGCACACATTGCACTGCGATCGACGGCGGTGTCTGCTGGCATGTTGAGTTGTTGCAGTTTATCGCCCCACTTCCCGTAGAGTTTTTCGACAATGCTTTGCAAATCCCGCTGCGCCAGGGCCTGATCTAAAGGTTGATCGTTGCCTGTGCTCTGTTGCAGCAGTTGATCGAGTGCCTGTGCATCCCGCTGGTAGAGTTCCGGCGACAAGGCTTGTTGCAGGTTAATCCCACCGTTGACCTGCGGGTAAAGAAAACGGAAACAACGCTGCGGTTCAGGCTGCTGCAATGCCTGCATTTCTTCTACTGAGACGCGCAAATAATTGACCAACGTAGCATCATCGGCACGCGCCATACGTTGGTTAACTAAATCCATTAGCCAGCCCCGCAGTTCACCCAGCGCCTGGTCGGCGGGAACGCCTTCCAGGCGCTTGTGGAGCAGTTCACGGTTAAGCAATTGCCATAGTGCCGGTTCCTGGGTTTTCAGCAAACGATAGCCCGGAGCCAGACTGAGTTGTGTCGAAACTTCCCGAGCCAGCGCCTGCCGCTCCTGACGAGGATGCAGCCAGCTAAACCACAGTAAATTGGCCAGCACTAACGGCAGCAGAAAGAGGATCACTCCCTGCCATAAACGCAGCGATGTGGTGCGAACCAACACAATGATGATGATCGCCAGCAGCACAAAGGCCACCAGCGTAATGGGGAAAAGCGAGAGCATGGAGCGTGATTAATCCTTGCGAACGTCAATCAATACCGGACAGTTGGCGCGCTCAATAACGGCTGCGCTAACCGAACCTTTCAGCAGACGGTTAAAAGGCGAAAGATGGCGGCGGCCAATAATAATCATGCTGGCCTTTAGCACATTGGACTGGGCCACAATGGTTTCCGCCGCTTCACCGGCCATAATCAAGCCTTTTGCTGCTACGCCCGCACGCAATAGTGGCGCCAGCGCGTGACGTACCACCATTTCTGCGGTGTTTTGTTCATCTTTTGCGGCCACGAAATCGTCGGGATCCTCTCCGGCATCAATTTCGATGGGCTGATTGCAGGATGAATAGGCCGGGTCGACGCAACACAGCACCGTCACCTGCGCCTGTTGCGCTAATGCCTGTTCAATAGTCAGCGCAATCACTTTTTCTGCCACCGGTGAGTTATCAATGGCCATCAGCAACGTTTTCATCAGTTGGTTATCCTTCCACAGCGGTCATTTTGCCAATTTCGCGAATTATCGCCTCTTTGCACTTCAAGATTTCCTCACGATAGCGCGCTTCCTGTTTATGAAAACGAGCGGTCGGCACCAGCAACGAGATAGAAAAGCGACCAAACAAGGTGTCGATCGCCACTGCCATGGTGGAAATACCTTCCAGCGTTTCGCCGCGATCGATGGCCAGACCGCTGATGCGCACTTCGGCAATCAACTCCAGCAGTTGCGGCAGGGTTTTCACCGTCATTTCGGTCAGCTCTTTATAAGCTTCACCGACCATCACCCGCACATCGTCATCACTCTCCAGCGCCAGCAATGCGCGACCGCCAGAGGTGCTGTAAAGCGGAAGATTCAGCCCAATACGCGGCACCACACGCAATTCACGTGAGGCCACCACATAATGCACAATTGCCAGCTGTGTGCCGCTGGCGCGCGCCAGTGAGACGGTCTCGTTGATTTCCGCAGAGAGTTGTTCCAGGAATGGGCGCACGATTTCAACCACGTCGCTGTGCACGCTGGATATCAGTTTGAGCAGCGCCGGCCCCAGGCGCAAGCCGCCCGCACCGCTGCTGCGCACCAGTTGGGCGCTATCCAACGCCGCGATGATGCGCTGCACCGTGGACCGCGGAAGATCAACCACCTGCGCAATTTCACCCAGACTCATGCCGCCGGGATGTTCACCCAGCGCATTCAGAATTTTTGCCGCACGCGCGATGACCTGAATGCCACCCGCTTTTTCATCCTCACGGCTTGAGGGAGTTTCAACCATTGTGCGTTCCTTTTTGGCCTGCCCTACTTTAGCGCGAATGACCGCACTTTTACACCCTGTATCACATTGCAATACATCATACCGAGATGTAAGATGCGACATGTATCACATCGCAATACACTGCATCAATAAAAACAAGAGAAGCCTGTTATGAACGCCCAGCCTGTTGCGGCTCCGGCTCCCCATCCGTTTACCTTGCGCCTGGCGTTAGGGTTGGTTGGCGTGCTGATAGCTGCGCTCACTTCCGGATTAAACGACCGCGTGACCGATATCGCACTGGCGGATATCCGTGCTGCGATCGGCATTAGCTACGATCAAGGCAGCTGGATCATCTCCGCCTACCAAGCCGCGGAAGTGGCCGCCATGATGATCGCGCCCTGGTTTGCCGTGACGTTTTCACTGCGACGCTTCGCCCTGGCCGTATGCACCGGATTTATGCTGAGCGGATTACTGCTGCCTTTAATGCCTGACTCGACGCTTTTCATCGCACTGCGTGTGATTCAGGGCCTGTTCGGTGGTGCACTGCCACCGCTGCTGATGACCGTCGCACTGCGTTTTTTACCGCCTCCCATTAAGCTGTATGGCTTGGGTGCCTATGCCTTGACCGCGACCTTTGGCCCCAACCTCGCCGCCACGCTGGCCGCTTTCTGGACCGATGAAGTCGGCTGGATGTTTGTGTTCTGGCAGGTGGTCCCCGCGATGCTGATTGCCATGCTGTTGATTGGCTGGGGGTTGCCACAGGATCCACTGCGCTTCGAGCGCTTCAGGCAGATCGATCTATTCGGCATGCTGACCGGCTGCTCGGGCATGGCGCTGCTGATACTGGCTTTGACCCAAGGCGAGCGCCTTGACTGGCTCAGTTCCCCCTTGTTCGTCGCGCTATTATTCAGCGCACTCGCATTGCTGACTGTGTTCTTTGTTAATGAATGGTTTCACCCGTTACCCTTGTTCAAATTGCAGATGCTACGTCGGCATAATTTGACGCACGGATTACTGGCTCTGGCGGGAGTGTTGATTTTGTCGCTGTCAGGTTCTGCCCTGCCCTCCGCCTATCTCGCTCAGGTTGAAGGCTTCCGCACGCTGCAATTCGCGCCGCTGGCGTTAACCATCGGCCTGCCACAACTGTTGATCGCCCCGCTGGTTGCCGCGCTGCTCAACATAAGGTGGATCGATTGCCGCTGGATGCTGACGGCGGGCGTCGCGTTACTGGTGATTTCATGCCTGATGGGGATGCACATCACCACTGACTGGGCACGCCAGAACTTCTGGCTGATTCAAATCCTGCAGGCTTTCGGTCAGCCGATGGTGATTTTGCCGGTATTGATGAGCGCCACCAGCGTGGTGGCCCCACCGGAAGGGCCTTTCGCCTCAGCGATGTTTAATACGGTACGCGGTTTCTCCAGCATTGCCGCCAGCACGCTGGTGACCTGGTTTATCAGCCATCGGGAACAGTTTCACTCCAACATATTGGTAGGGAATGCCGCCAGCCGCGACTGGCTGATGACCGCCCCCACCAGTGCTCAATCGAGCAGTAGTTTTCCTTTATTGCCAGATGGCAGTGCCAGCAGCGCTGAAAACCTCAGCGGTTTCGCCACGTTGCTGAAACACCAGGCGATGGTGCTGAGCCTGAGTGACTGTTATCAGATGCTGATCGCTTTCGCTGCGCTGCTGTTATTGCTCACCGCCTGGCTGCCAAAGCGCGTCTGGCCACCACAAACCCTGATTCAACCTGTTACGACGACGTCGAGATAATTGATATGCAAGCTTCTGCTTTAAAAAGAACGGTGCTGTTGAGCGCCTTATTAATCGTGTTGCTGGCAATGGCCTTTTTTGTCTGGTCATCGATGACCGGTAACGATCACCGTACGGATGATGCCTATGTGAATGCCGATTACACCCTGGTGGCACCGAAGGTGTCCGGCTATGTCGCCAGCGTGAATGTGCTGGATAACCAGCAAGTGAAAGCGGGCGAGTTGCTGGCCACGCTGGACGATCGTGACTACCGCGTGGCGCTGGAAACCGCGCAGGCAAATCTGCAAGTGAGTGAGGCCAAGCGGCTGAGCAGTCAGGCGCAGCTGGAGCAACAGCAGTCCACCATTGACGAGGCGAAAGCCACCTTAGCGGCCAGCCAGGCGTCCTCTCAGTACGCCGGACAAAGCGCAGCACGTTACAATCAGCTGTATAAAAGCGGCACCATTGCCGCCGATGAACAGCAAAAAGCCAGCTCGACCCAGCGTTCCGCCTCGGCAGCCGTGCGCCAGAGTGAAGCCGCTTTAGCCGCCGCCATCAAGCAGGTGGGCGTGTTGCAGGCCGCAGTACGTCAGGCGGAAGCGGACGTGACCGCCGCCCAAGCCAGTGTTGATCAGGCTAAGTTGAATCTTTCCTATACGCGCATCGTCGCGCCCGTGGATGGCATGGTAGGACAGCGGTCGGTGCGACTGGGCGCGTACGTCAGCGCGGGCACTCGTTTGCTGGCGGTAGTGCCGTTGCAACAGACGTACATTACCGCCAATTATCTTGAGACGCAGTTAGCCGATGTGCAGCCAGGACAGAAAGCGGTGGTGAAGGTTGATGCGTTGCCAGGCAAGCGCTTTACCGGCCATGTTGACAGCATTGCACCGGCCACGGGGGCGACTTTTTCCGCGATTTCACCCGACAATGCCACCGGTAATTACACCAAGGTGGTACAGCGTTTGCCGGTCAAAATTGTGCTGGATGCCAACCAGCCGGATCTGGCGCAATTGCGTGTGGGCATGTCTGCCATTCCAGAAATTGAAGTCCGCTGAAAATGTGAGCAATCTCTCAGAAGTGGCCTATTTATTTTCGGATCGATTGCGCGTAAATTAGCGCTCGATCCTGTTCTGAGTTCGCTTGGAACCACCTGAGAAGAAAGCGTGCAGCGGTTATGAACTTCACCTTTCTCTTATTCTGTTCGGGTTACGCTGGCGTGGGATCACCAGCATGGTAACCGCTCAGAGGAGTTGTTTTGTGAGATACGCTTTAATGGGAGTTTCTTTCTTCCTGTTGATCTGGGTTGGCACCTTCGTGCTGATGCTCAAATAAATCCTGCCAGGCGGGGCGACCAGTGTCGCCCCTCTTAGTTTTTACTCTTCTTCATCCAGCGCTTTTACCGTTCCCGGCAAAATGCCGTCGGCACGGAACATCGATTTGATGCCACGCACCGCCTGACGGATACGATCGCTGTTCTCAATCAGTGCAAATCGGACATGGGTATCACCGTAGTCACCGAAACCAATGCCCGGCGAGACGCACACCTTGGCTTCCTGCATCAGCAGTTTGGCGAACTCCAGTGAACCGAGATGTGCGTAGTGATCGGGGATTTTTGCCCAGACGTACATCGACGCTTTAGGCAGATCGACCATCCAACCCGCCTCATGCAAGCCTTTTACTAAGACATCACGACGGCGTTTGTACTGTTCCGCAATATCGCGCACGCATTGTTGATCGCCTTCCAGTGCCGCAATGGCCGCGACCTGCAATGGCGTGAAGGTGCCGTAGTCGTGATAGCTTTTGATGCGGGCCAGCGCAGAGACCAGCTCTTTGTTGCCGACCATAAAGCCGATGCGCCAGCCTGCCATGTTGTAGCTTTTTGACAGGGTAAAGAATTCCACCGCGACATCACGTGCGCCGGGCACCTGCATTATCGACGGTGCTTTCCAGCCATCGTAGGTGATATCTGCGTAGGCGAGGTCGTGAATCACCAGCACGTTATACTGTTTCGCCAGCGCAATCACGCGCTCGAAGAAGTCCAGCTCAACGCATTGTGACGTCGGGTTCGATGGGAAGCCGAGGATCATCATCTTCGGTTTTGGATAGCTTTCGCGGATGGCGCGCTCTAATTCGTTGAAGAAGTCGACGCCGGCCACCAGCGGCACTGAACGTACCTGCGCCCCGGCAATCACTGCGCCGTAGATGTGAATCGGGTAACTTGGGTTTGGCACCAGCACGGTATCACCGTGATCGAGGGTTGCCAGCATGAGATGTGCCAGCCCTTCTTTTGAACCGATGGTGACAATCGCTTCCGATTCCGGGTCGATGTCAACTTGATAGCGGTCTGCGTACCAGCGCGAGATGGCGCGACGCAGACGCGGAATGCCTTTAGAGGTTGAATAGCCGTGCGTGTCTTCGCGTTGCGCCACCTGGCAGAGTTTTTCCACGATATGCGGCGGCGTAGCGCCATCTGGGTTCCCCATCGAGAAATCGATGATGTCTTCGCCGCGCCGACGCGCAGCCATCTTCAACTCAGCGGTGATGTTAAATACATACGGGGGAAGGCGTTCAATACGCGAGAAACGACGGGGTGTGCTGTTATCAGCCATGATGTCCTCTGGATTACGTTAGCGCCCGGACCGTCCGAGCGACGCTGGTCACTGCGGTGACCGAAGAAGAACATAACGCGCTGATAACAGAATTGTCGAGAGCAACAGAATATTTTTTTAATTTTCTGGATTCAGGCGACCGAACACCCAATCGTTCACCCATTGGTCGTTTAACAGGTAATTATCCCGTAGCGTACCCTCTAGCTCGAAACCATTCTTTTCCAGAATGCGCCGCGATGGCCAATTCCCCTCGATAACCAGCGCTTTGAGCTTATGAAATTCTGCCTCCAGCAAGAAGTCACAGAGCGCTTGCAGGGCTTCGCTGCCATAACCTTTCCCGGTAAAGCGATGGCAGAGCATGTAACCCACTTCGGCCTGGCGATAGGGCTGCCATTCCGCACTGCATCCAAACAGGCCAATCGGTTCATTGGTGTCACGCAGGCGCGCCACCAGGCAGAGCATGTGGAAACTGCTGGCCTGCCAGGGCGCGAGCCGGTCATTAAAACGTTGGCGAATGTCATTTTCATCAGGTATTTCGCTGACCCACGTCATGGTCGCGGGGTCTTCATGCACGGCTTTAAAGATTTGCCAGTCTTCGGGTTGTAAGCGAGTCAGAGATAAACGAGGGGTGAGAAGTTGCATTGCTGCGCTCCGCGAATTTACTCAGGGCAACATAGCAAACCGGACAATAGACAACCAGCGCTCAGCGCACGGATTTATTAATCCTCTTTTTGTTACTCAAGTTTTCCTCTTTTTTCTGAATAAGGGGGAGTTGAGTTGATTGTCGCTGTGGGTTGAGTGCCAGCGCCAGAACGGACCAGCCCGATCGCAAAGACAAAACGCATCCATGCAGATCGGCCGCGCCATCCTTGGCGCGGACGCTTTGCTCTTCGCGCTGGCCCGCTCTGGCCTTGAGCTATATGCGTTGCTGTTTTAAAAATCGCGCGGAGCATGCCCTGATAACGACAGGCTGTGGGGATGCTTCGATTTTTGGGCTGGCCCGTTCAGGCCTTGAATTGCATGCGTTGCTGTTTTGAAACCGCAGGGAAAATTGATCTACGCCATCATAAGCGTTTGTCGGGTGCCTTAGCGCTGGCAGATCTTGATCACATTTTTTATCATAGCCCCATCCAAGCTCAGTCTGAGAGATGCCCTTGCCTTCCCACTTCGACATGCTGCTGGCGGTGTTTGACCGCGCTGCACTGATGCTGATTTGCCTATTCTTCCTCACGCGCACGCGCGTGTTTCGTCAGCTATTGCAGAAAGATGAGCATTCGATAAAAGAGAAAGTGGTGGTGACGGCGATTTTCTCACTGTTTGCACTGTTCAGTACCTGGTCAGGTATCAACGTGGATGGCTCGTTGCTGAACGTACGCGTGATTGCGGTGATGTCAGGCGGGATTCTGTTTGGTCCGTGGGTCGGCATTGCCACTGGGGTCATCGCGGGTGTGCATCGTTACTTGATTGATATGGACGGCGTCACCGCCGTGCCCTGTTTAATCACCAGCATTATTGCCGGTATAGCGTCAGGCGTGATCAATCGTCGGGTGGGTAAAGAGCAGCGTTGGCGCGCCGGTATCTTAGGTGGCATGCTGTGCGAAACCCTCACCATGCTGCTGATTGTGCTGTGGGCCAGACCAATGTCTCTGGGCTTTTCGATTGTTTCAGAGATTGCGCTGCCGATGATCCTTGGCGCGTCCAGCATCGGCCTGATTGTGCTGCTGGTGCAGAGCGTAGAGGGTGAAAAGGAGGCGATTGCGGCACGTCAGGCGAAATTGGCCTTGGAAATTGCCAACAAAACCCTGCCGCTGTTTCGCCAGGTCAACAGTCAGTCCTTGCGCCAGGTGTGCGATATCATCCGCAGCGATATTCATGCTGATGCGGTCGCCATCACCAATACCAAACAAATTCTGGCTTACGTCGGTTACGGCGAGCATAACTACCAGAATGGGGATGATGGCATCAGCCCCACCACCGCGCAGTCCATCGCCAGCGGCAAAATCATTATCAAGAATAATGATGAGGCGCACCGCACCAAAGATATTCACTCGATGCTGGTTATTCCCCTTTGGGAAAAAGGGGAAGTGACAGGCACACTAAAAATCTATTATCGCCGGGCGCACCGCATCACCGGTTCGCTAAAAGAGATGGCGATTGGCCTGTCACAAATCATCTCCACTCAGTTAGAAGTATCGCGCGCGGAGCAGTTGCGCGAAATGGCCAACAAAGCGGAACTGCGCGCGCTGCAAAGTAAGATAAACCCGCACTTCCTGTTTAATGCGCTCAACGCGATTTCGGCGTCCATTCGCCTCAATCCCGATACGGCGCGTCAGTTGGTGATTAATCTGTCGCGTTATCTGCGCTACAACCTGGAACTCAACGATGACGAGCCCATCGATATTAAAAAAGAGTTGTGGCAGGTGAAGGATTACATTGCCATTGAACAGGCGCGCTTTGGCGACAAGCTCTCGATGATCTACGACATCGATGAAGACCTGCACTTTTCTCTGCCGAGCCTGCTGATTCAGCCACTGGTAGAAAATGCCATTGTGCACGGGATCCAGCCGTGTCGCGGCAAGGGTGTGGTGACATTGAGCGTGAAAGATTTGGGCGATAATGTCCGCGTGGCGGTGCGTGATACCGGTGCCGGTATCAGTGAAGAGGTTATTGCTCGCGTGGCGCGCGATGAGATGCCCGGCAATAAAATTGGTCTGCTGAATGTCCATCATCGAGTCAAACTGCTTTCGGGTCAGGGGCTAACCATCATCCGTCATCAACCCGGCACCGAAATCTCCTTTACGCTGAGTAAAAATGGTCAGCGCCTGGCTGCGCCATTAAGCCTTATTTCGGAACACAACGCGTGAAAGCCATCATCGTCGAAGACGAATTCCTTGCTCAACAAGAGTTGAGCTGGATGATTCAGCAGCACAGTCAGATCGCTATCGAAGCCTGCTTTGATGACGGTCTGGAGGTGTTGAAATATCTGCAAAACCACCGTGTGGATGTGATTTTCCTCGATATCAATATTCCGTCTCTGGACGGCATGCTGCTGGCGCAAAATATTAATCAGTTTGCTCACAAGCCGTTGATCGTGTTTATCACTGCCTGGAAAGAGCACGCGGTGGATGCCTTTGAACTGGATGCGTTTGACTACATTCTCAAGCCCTACCAGGAGTCGCGCATCATCACCATGCTGAACAAACTGGAAGCCACTGCACAGCAGCAGCACGCGCAGACCCAATCAGCCCAGAGCACGCCTCTGACCGTCAATCTGGTGAAAGATGAGCGCATTATCGTCACCGATATCAACGATATCTATTACGTTGAGGCCCATGAAAAGCTGACGTTTGTTTATACCCGCCGCGAAGCCTATGTTATGTCGATGGCCATCAGCGAGTTTTGCAGTCGCTTGCCGGAGCAGCTGTTTTTCCGCTGCCACCGCTCGTATTGCGTCAACCTCAGCAAAATTCGCGAGATCGAGCCGTGGTTCAACAACACTTATCTGGTGAAGTTGCGTGATTTGGATGCGCAGGTGCCAGTGAGTCGTAGCAAGGTGAAGGCGTTTCGCCAGTTGATGAGGCTGTAAGGCGAACGGCACCACGCCGCTCGCCCTTGTGCGTTACAGTACGCGGCCCAGCGTTTGACGCAGATGCGCACCGGCGCCCAGTAAGCCTGGCTGATCGTGAGTAATCATATAGACCGGGATATCCACCAGATAATCACGGAAGCGGCCTTTATCTTCAAACGCGGCGCGGAAACCCGAGGCTTTGAAGAAGTCGAGGAAGCGCGGCACGATGCCACCGGCAATATACACCCCGCCAAAGGTGCCGAGATTCAGCGCCAGGTTGCCACCAAAACGCCCCATGATCACGCAAAACAGCGACAGTGCACGACGGCAATCGGTGCAGCTGTCTTGCAGTGCGCGTTCCGTGACATCTTTAGGCTTAAGATTTTCAGGCTCGCGCTGGTCAGATTTAACGATAGCGCGATACAGATTCACCAGCCCGGAGCCAGACAGCACACGCTCCGCTGAAACATGGCCCAGCTCGGCGCGAAGCACCTCAAGAATTTCACCCTCTTCTTCGCTATTTGGCGCGAAGTCAACGTGACCGCCCTCGCCCGGCAGGCTGACCCAGCGCTTGTCGACATGCACCAGGTGGCTAACCCCCAAACCGGTACCGGCACCATAAATGGCAATCGGTTTGCCTTCAACCGGGGCTTTACCGCCAAACTGCAGCACTTCTTTTTCAGAAAGCATCGGAATGGCCATCGAAACGGCGGTGAAATCATTGATGATTTCCAGGCTCTCGAAGGCCAGATGTTCTTTCATCTCACGCGTTGAAAATGCCCAATCGTGGTTGGTCATCTCCACCCAGTCGCCCGTGATTGGGCAGGCAATCGCGATACAGGCGTGTTTGATCTCCTGCTTCTGCTCATCGAGATAAGCACGAATCACCGCTTCGAGATTGTCGTAGTCTGATGTTGAGAATGTTTTGGCCTGGGAGATGGCGCCGGTCTCCACCTCACACAAGGCGAGACGAGCGTTAGTACCGCCCACATCGCCGACCAGGGCGTATTTTGTCATTCTTCTGCTGCTCCGCTTGGGTCATAAACAATTGCAGGACACTATATAAGAGCCTGCCAATAAAACAATCACGCCCGCCAGCATGATGGGCGTCAATACTTCAGATGTGTGGCACAGCCTGACGTTCACAGCCTCATGTGTATAGAGGCAATTTTCCTAAACCTGTCCGCTGTTACGCTGATGCAGCGCGGCGGTGACCTTACGCAGCAGAGGTGGCAGGTCTTGTTTCTCCATCACCACTTCCACCAGCGTCAGCCGACGATTAAGCATTAATTGCTCCATCACCGCCGTCAGTTGCACCGTCTCACTCACCCGCCAGCTTTGTGCCTGACACTGCACACTCATGGCGTGCGGCAGCGCGGTCCAGTTCCACGGCGCGATATCGTTATAGCGCTGCTCAGCACCGTGAATCGCGCGTTCAACCGTGTAACCGTCATTATTTAACAGGAAGATAATCGGCTGTTGCCCGTCACGCTGCATCGAACCCAACTCCTGAATAGTCAGTTGCGCTGAGCCATCACCAATGATCAGAATGACGCGGCGATCCGGCTGCGCAGTTTGTGCGCCGAAGGTCGCTGGTAGAGTATAGCCAATCGATCCCCATAACGGCTGCACCAGCAGTTGCGCGCCCTGTGGTAAACGCAGCGCTGCCGCGCCAAACGCCGCCGTGCCTTGGTCGGCCAGGATAATATCACCCGGCTGCAGGAAGCGCTGCATCGCCTGCCAGAATGCACGCTGACTGATTACAGCATCATCATGTTGCTCATTTTCTTCGCAAGAAACAGGGTCGGCCAGCGCCCAATGTGCGCAGTGACGCTGATAAACCGGCAGCAACACCGTCAGCGCCTGTGCCATGCTCAGCGGTGCAAAGCGTTCTCCGCCCACCGTGGCGTGGAAGGGTTGCAGGTCAATCACGCGTTCTGCAGGCAGATGCTGAGTGAAGCCAGCAGTTAAGGTGTCGGTAAAGCGCACGCCGACACACAGCGTGACATCGGTCTCTTCAATCGCACGGCGTACCGCTTCACTGCTGCCCTCCGCGGCGTAAGTGCCGATATAGCCCGGCTGCTGCTCATCCAGCACACCTTTGCCCATTAATAAGGTCGCGGCGGGAATCGCGCGTAGCTGGCGTAAGGTTGCCAGTGGTTTTTGCAGTTGCCAACGTGCCGCGAGAAAGTCCGCCAGCAAGGCGACACGCTGCGCGGGTGCCAGAAGACGTTCAGCGGCTGCCGCAAACGCTGCAACAGCGGAATCGTCAGGTGTTGCTGAAGAAGGTGAATCGGCGAGTTCAACCTGTGCGGCCGCCACATCGACCGCCAGCAATAAATAGCCCGGCCGGTGCTGATGCAGTGACTCGGTGATGACACGATCAATCTCCGCGACGGCATTCTCCGCTGTCAGCACCGCACTGGCGACGCTGACTTCCTGTGCCATACGCAGGAAGTGATGGAAGTCGCCATCACCCAAAGAGTGGTGCACACAATGCCCCTGCTGCTGGGCACGGCTGGCGGGAGCGCCCACGATATGAATTACCGGCACATACTCCGCATAGCTGCCCGCAATGCCATTTATTGCGCTGAGTTCGCCCACGCCAAAGGTGGTGAGTAAGGCGGCGGCACCGTTGCAGCGTCCATAGCCATCTGCCGCGTAGGCTGCGTTTAACTCATTGGCGCAGCCGACCCAGGCAATCTCAGGGTGATCGATTACGCTGTCGAGAAATTGCAGGTTGTAATCGCCGGGCACGCCAAACAAGTGGCGGATACCCGCCTGCTGTAAACGGTGCAGTAAATAGTCGCCAACAGTGAGAGTTTTCATCGACAGCTCCTTCTTAAGGGGATGATCGAAGTATCAGCAATGTGGCTGAATTGGCGAGATTTTCATCATCACCGCGCTGTGATTTGTGGCAAGCAATCGTTACGACGACAGAAAATTCTGTAAGTTGCGATCCTCGGCCCGTTTCGGCTCAGTGTAAACGCATACACTGCTATGCTGATGTCACTTTCTCCCCTTTGAGACAGGAACGCTGCATGTCTATTTTTCCCCATCCCGACCGTTATCAACAGATGCAATATCGCCGTAGTGGCCGTACCGGCCTGAAGCTGCCCGCGATTTCGCTGGGTTTATGGCATAACTTTGGCGACAGCACGCGCGTCGATAACAGTCGTGAACTCCTGCGCCACGCCTTTGATCGTGGCATCACTCACTTTGATCTCGCCAATAACTATGGTCCGCCTCCGGGTTCCGCCGAATCCAATTTTGGCCGTATTCTGCGCGAAGATTTTGCCGGACTGCGTGATGAACTGGTGATCTCGACCAAAGCGGGTTACACCATGTGGGATGGCCCGTATGGCGATTGGGGATCACGCAAGTATCTGGTTTCCAGTCTCGATCAAAGCCTGAAGCGTATGGGGCTGGAGTACGTCGATATCTTCTATCATCACCGTCCTGATCCAGAGACACCGCTGGAAGAGACCATGCGCACACTCGATCACGTGGTGCGTCAGGGCAAAGCGCTGTATGCCGCCATTTCCAACTATCCTGCCGATAAGGCCGCTGAGGCGATCGCTATTTTGCGTGACCTCGGTACGCCCTGTCTGATCCACCAGCCAAAATACTCCATGTTTGAACGTGCTCCCGAAGAGCAGGGTCTGCTGGATGTGCTGGGAGACAATGGTGTCGGCTGCATCGCCTTCTCTCCGCTGGCGGGCGGTGTGTTGACTGACCGTTATTTGCAAGGCATTCCAGAGGATTCACGCGCCGCCAGCGGCAGCAAATTCCTGAATGAGAGCCAACTGACACAAGAGAAAATGGAGAAGGTGCGCAAGCTGCAGGCTATCGCGCAACAGCGTGGGCAGAAGCTGGCGCAAATGGCGCTGAGCTGGGTGCTGCGTGATGAACGTGTGACTTCCGTGCTGATCGGTGCCAGCAAAACCGCGCAAATCGATGATGCTGTTGAGATGTTGAGCCAGCCGGTGCTCACCCAAGACGAAATCAACGCTATCCACGCCATTTTGGTGTAAGCGCTTACCCACCCGGTTCAGGCCGGGTGTTTTCCGCAGCAGATAATTCTCAATTCAGATTACCCTCAACCTTTTCAGACTCATTCTCAAGGCATAGTTGGTCCGATGTGGCAAACTAGCGCAACGGTGGCAGTTATAAGCCACTGAAAAGGAGAAGTAATGAAACGAGCTATTTTGTTTGCCGCGTTGCTGGCAAGTTTATCCCCGTTGGCAATAAGCACAGCACATGCCGATAGCCTGACCATTCGCACACCTGGCGTGACGTTACATCTCGGCGACCGTGACCGTCGCGGTTATTACTGGGATGGTGGACGCTGGCGTGAACCGCGTTGGTGGAATGACCGCTACTCATACAATGAACGCCGCTGGTGGCGACATGATGAATGGCGACGCCACAAAGAGTGGGAGCGTGAACATCGCTGGCACGAGCGTGAACGCCGCGCACACTGGCGACACGACCATCGGCCGCCACCGCCACCGCCGCCTCACTGGCGTTAAAAAAAATCCCGGCCTTAGAGCCGGGATTTTTCATTTAATAATTGAGTTACCAGCCGAGCGCTTCGCCCACCAGTAAGTAAAGGTTCAACGCCACTACCAGCACCACAATCAAGCGCCCCGCGTTTTGCATCAGGCGTGAATTCACCATCTCATCGCCCATCAGCTCACGGTTGCCGGTAAAGGCAAGCAGCGGAATCAGCGCCAGCGCAATACCAAAACTCAGCAGCACCTGGCTCATCACCAGAATGCGGGTGGGATCCCATCCGGCCCAAATCACAATAAAGGAAGGCAGCATGGTAATGGTACGACGCAGCCACAGCGGAATGTGGAAACGGATAAAGCCCTGCATTACCACCTGCCCCGCCAACGTACCGACAACGGTCGATGACAAACCGGCGGCGACCAGGCTCAAGCCAAACACGATGGCAGCCGCTTTGCCCAGCAGCGGTTGCAGCGTCAGGTACGCCTGGTCGAGATCGACAATACTGGTGTGGCCGCTAAAGTGGAACGCTGCGGCGGCAGTTGCCATCATCGCCAGATTGACAAAACCCGCGATAGTCATGGCAATTGCCACATCGAGTTTGGTCGAAGAGTAGCGATCGGCTTTGCTGCCGATATTGCCGTGTTGTGTCAGTGCGGAATGGAGATAAATCACGTGTGGCATGATGGTGGCACCTAACACACCTGCCGCCAGGAACACCGCATCGGATGTCGGCAGTGAAGGCAACGCCATGCCGGTCACTAACTCACTCACTTTCGGCTGCGAGAAAAACAGTTCAACGATGTAAGCCGCAGCGACAAACAGCAGCATGCCGCCAATCACTAATTCCAGCGGTTTTTGACCACGGTTTTGCAACATCAAAATCAAATAGGTGGCGACACCGGTCAACACTGCGCCTTGCAGCAGCGAAATCCCCAGCAGCAGCTTAAAGCCGAGCGCCGCACCAATAAATTCAGCGAGGTCTGTCGCCATCGCGATGATCTCTGCCTGCACCCAATAGAACCACACCGCCGGGCGCGGGAAACGATCGCGGATATGCTCAGCAAGATTCTTACCGGTGGCGATGCCTAGCTTGGCGGACATCAACTGAATCAGCATCGCCATCACGTTGGCCCAGACCACCACCCACAGCAGCTTATAGCCGTAGGCCGCACCGGCCTGAATGTTGGTGGCGAAGTTACCGGGATCGATATAACCGATCGCCGCGATGAAGGCTGGGCCCAGCAGCGCGAGCTTGATTTTTCTGGCTCCGCGAGCGGCGCGCTCAGCGGTGCGGCTTTCTGACATAGTGTTGACCCTGTCCTAACGCTTGATGACCCGCACAGATTACGGGGCCAGCAAGGCAAGTGAAATATGGTTATCGTTATCGTAGTAATAGATGGTGCTATGAAGTATAGCCATTGCTATACCTTGCGGTAAAGCCAGTTCTTGCCAAAATGTTTGCAACAGGAATCACTCTACTCTCGGGTTATTTTATAGACAATGTTTTTGTGGATATTTCTTGTAACGGATTTGTGAAGAGGGTGTGAGCGGTGAGACTATTCTTAGAAATATGTCGATACCGAATACTTATAATGTGGTTTAGATCTCGTTTTTAAGTAACGCGTTACATAGAATACGCAACAAAATACAACCCTCCTCAAATTTGGAGCCGACATGTCCCATATTTTGCACTTTCTTTTGGCATTAGTGGTGGTAGCCGTACTGGCCTTGCTGGTCAGTCACGATCGTAAGAGTATCCGTATTCGCTACATCGTACAGCTTCTGGTGATCGAAGTTTTGCTGGCGTGGTTCTTCCTTAACTCTGAAGCGGGCCTCGGCTTCGTGAAAGGGTTTGCCGGTCTGTTTGACCATCTGCTGAAGTACGCCGCAGAAGGGACCAACTTCGTGTTCGGTAACATGAATGAGAAAGGCCTCGCCTTCTTCTTCCTCAATGTTCTGTGCCCGATTGTGTTTATTTCCGCGCTGATCGGTATTTTGCAGCATTTCCGTATTTTGCCATGGGTGATCCGCGGCATCGGTACTGTGCTGTCTAAAATCAACGGCATGGGCAAACTGGAATCCTTTAACGCCGTAAGCTCTCTGATTTTGGGACAGTCAGAAAACTTCATCGCCTATAAGGATATCTTGGGCAAGATGTCACAGCGCCGCATGTACACCATGGCAGCGACCGCTATGTCGACTGTATCGATGTCAATCGTCGGTGCCTACATGACAATGCTGCAGCCAAAATATGTGGTTGCTGCGCTGGTGCTGAACATGTTCAGCACCTTTATTGTCCTGTCGCTGATTAACCCGTACCGCATCGACAGCGAAGAAGACCTGCAGTTGCAGGACCTGCATAAAGGTCAGAGCTTCTTTGAAATGCTGGGTGAATACATCCTTGCTGGTTTCAAAGTGGCGATTATCGTTGCCGCGATGCTGATTGGTTTTATCGCGCTGATTTCTGGTCTGAACGCCCTGTTTGACCTGATCTTCGGCATCAGCTTCCAGGGTGTGCTGGGCTACGTGTTCTACCCGTTTGCGTGGGTGATGGGCGTGCCGTCCAGCGAAGCACTGCAGGTCGGCAGTATCATGGCGACCAAACTGGTTTCAAACGAATTCGTGGCGATGATGGATCTGCAGAAAATTGCCGGTCAGCTGTCACCGCATGCTGAAGGCATCCTGTCTGTGTTCCTGGTCTCCTTCGCTAACTTCTCGTCTATCGGGATTGTGGCGGGTGCAATCAAAGGTCTGCATGAAGAGCAGGGTAATGTGGTTTCTCGCTTTGGCCTGAAACTGCTGTACGGTTCAACCCTGGTGAGCGTGCTCTCTGCCGCTATCGCCGGGCTGGTTCTGGCCTTCTGATAGTTTGGGCGAGCTTCGGCTCGCCCTTCTCTTCTTAATTATTCCTATCTGTTATAACCCCATTTCCAACCCGCAATCACCGCGCCAGCCGCTGCTTCCCCGCTAATTGCAAATCCTTTGCACAATATTGAATTTCCTTCCCAGCCACCTGCCCCCGTAGCTTTTCTCCATGACCTCACATCAGGAGAATCGTATGAGCATTCAATTTCTTGGCATGATTGGGCACCGCCTCGCTTCAGAAATCATCCCGGCCAGCGGCCCGCTGTTCGATAAAGACTACATCGCTCGCTTTGCCCGCGCCCATGAAGAAGCCGGTTTTGATCGTATCCTGGTCGGCTATTGGTCCGATCAACCCGACGGTTTTCTGGTCACGGCCCATGCCGCGGCCCACACCTCGACATTGAAATTCCTGCTGGCCCATCGCCCTGGTTTTGTCGCACCGACGCTGGCCGCGCGTAAGCTGGCCTCACTGGATCATCTCACCGATGGCCGCCTGGCGGTGCATATCATCAGCGGTGGCAGCGATGTGGAGCAGCGCCGTGATGGTGATTTCCTGAATAAAGCCGAACGCTATGCACGCAGCGATGAGTTTCTGACCGTGTTGAAACAGAGTCTGGAATCTTCACAGCCCTACGATCATCAAGGCCAGTTCTATCAGGCTGAACAGGCATTTTCGGCGATTAAACCGCTGCAGAAAAAACTGCCGGTCTATTTTGGTGGTTCATCGCAGGAAGCGATTGATGTTGCGGCGCGCCACGCCGACGTATTTGCACTGTGGGGCGAGCCGTTAAAAGGGGCTGAAGAGACGGTGCGCAGCGTGCGTGCCGCTGCGGCTCAGCGGGGGCGTGAAATCGACTTCAATATTTCCTTCCGCCCGATTATCGGCAAAACCGAGAAGGAAGCCTGGGAACGTGCCGAGCATATCCGCGAAACGGCCGAAAAACAGCTGCGCGAAACCGGCTTTGCCTTTGGTAAACCGAAACCGCAAAGCGTGGGTGCGCAACGCCTGTTGGCCGCCGCGAACGAAGGGGATCGACTGGATAAGGTGCTGTGGACCGGCGTGGCCAAACTGGTTCAGGGCGGCTACAACTCTACCGCGCTGGTCGGCACCGCAGATCAGGTTTCTGATGCGTTGCTGGACTACTATCGCCTTGGTATTCACAGCGTGTTAATTCGCGGCTTCGACCCACTCAATGATGCGGTGGAATATGGTCAGGAACTGATTCCCCTGACGCGTGAAAAAGTGGCCGCGCATACCGCTGCGGTTAAAAGGAGCGCCTGATGCGGTTGGCTGCGCTGTTTACCTGTGTTGCACTGGCGCTATCTGCGCTTAATCCGTTGTTGGCGGCGGATAAAGTCACCCTGCGCTTAGGCGATGTGAAAGGCGATCGTTTTGCCGCGCTGAAAGCCTCTGGCGAGCTTAATAACCTGCCTTACGATCTCAAACTCACTGCTTTCGATTCCGGCGCACCCGTGCAGGAAGCACTGAATGCTGGTGCGCTTGATGTCGGTTTCACCGGCGACCTGCCGTTCCTGTTTGTCTATGCCGCTGGCGCGCCGGTTAAAGCCGTGGGCGCCTGGCAGAATAATCCTGACAGCATCGCCCTGCTGACGCGTCCGAATGCCGGGATCCACAGTTTGCAGGATTTGAAAGGCAAGCAAATCGCGGTGAATCGCGGCGGCTGGGGCCATTATCTGCTGCTGGGCTTGCTGGAGCGTGCCGGGTTGAAGCCTGACGATGTCACGCTGCGTTTCCTTGGCCCGGTTGATGGTCGTGCGGCATTGACGTCTGGTGCGGTATCGGCCTGGGCGCCGTGGGAACCGTACATCGCCACCTCAACGGCCGTGGATGGCACCGTGCGTGTCCCTGACGGCGGCGGCAAAGGGATTATGTCCGGTTACTCGTATGCCTTAGCGCGCGATGAAGCCTTGAGTGATGCCGGTAAGCGTAAAGCCATCGCCGATTTGCTGGCGCGTCTGGCAAAAGCACAGATTTGGGCGCAGCAGCATCCGCAAGAGTTCGCGGCGGTGCTGGGCAAAACACTCAATATGCCCACAAACATTACCAGCAGCTGGATTGCCGATGCGCGAATCCGCCCGCTGGTGTTTGACGCCAGTTTGATCCCTACGCTGCAACAGTCGGCAGACTTCTTCCATCGCTATCAGGTATTGCCAAAAGCGATTGATGTCAGCAAAGCCTTTGATTTCAGCCTGTCAGCGCAGGCTAACCAGGTTGCGCAACATGCGCCGGGAGACAAATCATGAGTGAGTATCAACACCATCGTTTACGCCGCTTTGTCAGTGATCTGGCGAATTTACTCGACAGTCAACCCGATGAAGCCACGGTTTTGCAGCAGGGCAGCGCCTGGCTGGGCGAGCTTATTCGCCATGATGACTGGTTAGATGAAGCCTATACCCAGCCGCATCCAGACCACTATCAACAATATCTGCTGTATGCCGATGCTCAGCAGCGCTTTTCGGTCGTGAGTTTCGTGTGGGGACCGGGTCAGCAAACACCGATTCACGACCATCGCGTGTGGGGCTTGATTGGCATGCTGCGCGGCGCGGAGATTTCACAATCCTGGCAGCCGGGGCCACATGGCTTACAACCTGAAGGTGCTCCCGTGCGTCTCAATCCAGGTGATGTTGAAGCCGTCTCCCCCACCGTGGGTGATATTCACCGCGTGAGCAACGCCTATGACGACCGCGTCTCGATCAGCATCCACGTTTATGGCGCCAATATTGGCGCGGTAAAACGCGCGGTGTATAGCGAAGACGGCAGTGAAAAACAGTTTATCTCCGGTTACAGCAACCGCTATTTACCTAACATTTGGGATCTCTCACATGAGTAAAACGACTTTTCCTCTCCGCCCGGCAGTAGAGATTCTTGAAGCGCTACGTCAGCAACAAGAAGTGGCGATTGTGGATGTGCGTGACGAAGCGCTGTACGCCACCGCACACCCGCTGTTTGCGGTGAACATTCCGCTCTCCAAACTGGAACTCGAACTGTTAGATCGCATCCCGCAGCGCAGCACATCCATCACTTTATATGATAACGGCGAAGGTCTGGCGCAGGCGGCAGCCGAACGTATCGCCGCACTGGGCTACAGCAATGTTGCGCTGCTGAAGGATGACCTGGATGGCTGGCAAGCCGCGGGCGGCGAGCTGTTTATTGATGTCAATTCGCCGAGCAAAGCGTTCGGTGAACTGGTGGAGCATCACAATCACACCCCTTCCCTGTCAGCGGATGAGGTGCACGCCCTGATCAACAGCGATGCCGATGTGGTGGTGCTGGATGCCCGCCGCTTTGATGAATATCAGACCATGAGCATTCCCGGCGCCACCAGCGTGCCTGGGGGGGAACTGGTGTTGCGCGTGCGCGACCTCGCCCCTTCGCCGGAAACCACTGTGATTGTGAACTGCGCGGGACGCACGCGCAGCATCATCGGTACTCAGTCTTTGGTGAATGCCGGGATACGCAATCCGGTATTCGCGCTACGCAATGGCACCATCGGTTGGACGCTGGCGGGACATGCGCTGGATAAAGCCCAGTCGCGTCGCTACGGTGAGACCAGCGAAACCGCCCAGCGCCAGGCCGCGAATAATGCACGTAATCTTGCCGATCGTGCCGGCGTTGAGCGTATTCCGCTGGCTACCTTGAAGCGCTGGCAGCAGGAGCCGCGTACTACTTACGTATTTGATGTGCGCGATGCCGAGGAGTACGCCACGGGCCATCTGCCTGGCAGCCGCCATGTGCCAGGTGGACAGCTGGTGCAGGAGACCGACCACTACGCCAGCGTGCGCGGCGCGCGCATTGTATTGATTGATGACGACGGCGTACGCGCCAATATGACCGCCTCGTGGCTGGCGCAGCTTGGCTGGCAGGTTTCGGTGTTAGAAGAGTTGCAGCCAGAGGATTTCAGCGCAACCGGCAACTGGAAACCCCAGGTGCCAGCCGTCGAACAGCCAGAATTTGTTTCTCCTCAGCAGCTCGCGGACTGGCTGGACGAGGGGCAAACGCAAGTGCTGGATTTCACCACGCGTGCCAATCATCTCAACAGTCATATTCCCGGCGCTGGCTGGTTACTCCGTTCAACACTACAACAGCAGGGTAAAGCCGTATTACCCGATGCGCGACGCTATGTCCTGACCTGTGGCAGCAGCCTGTTAGCCGGTTATGCTGTCGAGCAGGTCGCAGAGTTGACCGGCAAGCCGGTGTTTGTGCTGGAAGGCGGCAACGCGGCGTGGCGGGCGGCCAACCTGCCGACCGAACAAGGCGAGCAACAACTATTGTCACCGCCAATCGACCGTTATCGTCGTCCGTATGAAGGCACAGATATCGAACCGAAGGTGATGCAGGCGTATCTGGATTGGGAGTATGGTCTGGTCGCGCAGTTAGACCGCGATGGCACACACGGTTTCCGGGTATTGCCGTTGGCTTAATGTGCTGTTGGGCGGCCAGAAGGGCTTTTGACACTCATTCAAGCGCTTTCGGTCGCCATTAATGCGCACTTGCAACAGAGATTCATTGCATAGCAAAAACGCCAAAATCACGATTATTCGTGTTTGATATTTTTTCGTTTGGAATTTTATAACGTGTTCAGAATGAACAGAGATTTGGTGGAGATAAGCGGGATCGAACCGCTGACCTCTTGCATGCCATGCAAGCGCTCTCCCAGCTGAGCTATACCCCCAGCACCGAAAACTGCCGATTTAACTCGACGGACGGCATAATATGAAACCGCCTCCTGAGTGTCAACGTCAAATTCTTGTTCTGTGTTCAATCGCTGAAAAAGGCGGCAACCCCGCGTCATAATGGCTTTTTTTTCAACGCAATCGCACTTTCCTTTGCTGATTTTCGCATGGCCTACACACCCTGCCAGGTTAAATCGCGGTTAAAGATGTTAGGAATAATCTTGTGTTCGTTACGGGCGCGTGTAAACTTAGCGCGCTAATTAACCGGTCAACCTTCCAGGGTAAGTCTCTCTTTGGCCGGCCAGCAACTTCCCCTTGTTAACGAAAAGAAAAGTGAACTATGTCGCTGCATACACCAAAAGAGATCGCCCAACTGGCGATTCAAGCTGGCGTGGCTAAAAGCCGTTTGCCGGTTTCTACCTTGTTAATTCTTGGCTTTATGGCCGGTGCATTTATTGCCACGGGTTTCCTGCTCGATCTGCACGTTATCAACCAACTCCCTGCTGAATGGGGTTCGTTTGGTGGCTTCCTCGGCGCTGCGGTGTTCCCGGTTGGTCTTATCCTCACCGTGTTAGCCGGTGGCGAGCTGCTGACCGGCAACATGATGACGATGCCGATTGCCTGGTTCGCTCGCCGCATCAGCGGTTTTAGCGTGCTGCGTAACTGGTTCTGGGTCACTATCGCCAACTTCTTAGGCAGCGTGGCCGTGGCGTGGTTCTTTGGCCACATGCTGGGTATGACCGAAGGCGATTACCTGAAAAAAACCGTGGCGATTGCCCACGCGAAAGTGAATGCCGACTTCTTGCATGCGTTCATTTCAGGTATTGGCTGCAACTGGCTGGTGTGTCTGGCTGTGTGGTTAGCTTTTGCCAGTAAAGATATGGTCGGTAAAATCTTTGGCATGTGGTTCCCGGTGATGGCATTCGTCGCCATTGGCTTCCAGCACGTGATCGCCAACATGTTTATTGTGCCTGCCGCCATTTTTGCCGGCCAAATGAGTTGGGCAGAATTTGCGCCAAACGTGATTGCCGTTTTCCTGGGCAACGGCGTCGGCGGTGCAATTTTTGTTGGCCTCACCTATTTCCTCGCTTTCCGTCCAGAACAGCCTTCCGTTAGCGAAGCACAGTAATCGAATTATGCCTTTTGTCATCTGACAAAAGGCATTTTCCTGTCGGATGACTTCTCCCCGTTACGTTTTGTTGTAATATGTACAGCTAATGTATTTAACAGGGACAGCATCGTGAAAAAGGAATGGCTCACCCCCGAAGAGCTCGCGCTTGAAACGGGCTACAGTCGGCAGACCGTGAATAAATGGATTAAGCGAGAGAACTGGACAACCACGCCTAAACCGGGTGTTCAGGGCGGTAAAGCGCGATTAATCCACATTGACGAGCGTGTGAAAAGTTTTATCCAGTCCACGCGTCATGTGAACGAACCGGTGGCCAATTACGGTGCTCAACAAAATACGTTGCCTGCGTTATTAATTAATTCTGTCCAGCAAATGACAACAGGCGAACAAGACCAACTGGCCGCCCTGCTGCTGCGCGAAGGGATAAGTGGCGTGCTGGAACGGCTAGGCATTAAAGAAGAATAAAAAAAGCCGGGGGCGTTATGCTCCCGGCTTTTTTAATGCCCACAATAAGTGTAGCGGCAGCCTTTGATGGCAGCCGCTGACTCAATTAAGCCTGGGCTTCACGCTCAGCAATAAATGCCAGCGCTCTTTCAATACGTGCCACGCTACGGCTGCGACCAATGGCTTCAACCGTCACATCCAGCGCCGGAGACTGGCCTGCACCCGTCACCGCCACACGCAGTGGCATACCCACTTTGCCCATTCCCAGCTCCAGTGCATCGGCTGCACCCTGAATCGCGTTATGCACGTTTTCCGCATTCCACTCGCTGTCACTGAGCGCAGCCAGCTTATCACGTACCACTTCCAGCGGCTGACGCGCAACAGGACGCAAGTGTTTCTTGGCAGCATCCGCATCAAAGGCGTCGAACTCTTCATAGAAGTAACGGCAAGAAGCGGCGATCTCGACCAGTGTTTTGCAGCGCTCACCCAGCAGCGTCACCAGCTTCGCCAGTTCCGGGCCGGTGCGGGTATCAATATTTTGCTGTTCAATGTGCCACTGCAGCTGCGTCGCCACATATTCTGGCGGCAGCGTATTAATGTAGTGATGGTTCAGCCACTGCAGTTTTTCAGTGTTGAAAGCACTGGCTGATTTGCTGACCGCATCCAGGGTAAACAGCTCGGCCATTTCTGCCACGCTGAAAATTTCCTGATCGCCATGCGACCAACCCAGGCGAACCAGATAGTTGAGCAGCGCTTCCGGCAGATAGCCGTCATCACGATACTGCATCACCCCTACCGCGCCATGACGCTTCGACAACTTCTTGCTGTCATCACCCAGAATCATAGAAACGTGCGCATAGGTTGGCACTTCTGCGCCAATCGCTTTCAGGATGTTGATCTGGCGCGGGGTGTTATTAATATGGTCTTCACCACGAATAACGTGGGTGATACCCATATCCCAGTCATCAACTACGACGCAGAAGTTATAGGTCGGCGAACCATCAGTACGACGGATGATCAAATCATCCAGCTCTTGGTTACTGAATTCGATCGGACCACGGATTTGGTCATCGAAAATCACCGAACCTTCCTGCGGGTTACGGAAACGCACCACGCAGGGCTCATCCGCAGCGTGATGCTCGTGGCTGTCACGGCAACGACCGTCATAGCGTGGCTTCTCACCTTTCGCCATCTGTTCTTCACGCAGAGCTTCTAAACGCTCTTTTGAGCAATAGCATTTATAAGCAGAGCCAGCCTCTACCATTTCATCAATGACCGCGTTGTAACGATCAAAGCGCTTCGTCTGATAGTACGGGCCCTCATCCCATTGCAGGTTAAGCCAGTGCATACCATCCATGATGGCTTCAATGGCTTCCGGCGTAGAACGTTCTAAATCGGTATCTTCGATACGCAGAACGAATTCGCCCTTGTTATGGCGAGCATAAAGCCAGGAATAGAGAGCAGTACGTGCACCGCCCACATGCAGGTAGCCAGTGGGGCTGGGTGCGAAGCGAGTTTTGATTTTCATTCAGCATTGCCTTAGATGCGCAGGTTTCTTTATCTGGATGACAAAAAAACGGGTTAACGCGAAAAAACAGTGGGCATATTCTAGCAGGTGAGACGCTTTCCTCAATGACTCTCGCGGTGGCATCGCTTATTCAACTGCGTTTTTCTGCTAATAAAACCAGCACATTGACTAAAACCACGACATAACGCCTAAATTTAGAGCGAACAAACATTTATGTTTTAAAAAGCGTTGACTCACTTCGAAGGATCCCTATAATGCGACTCCACACAGCGGGGGTGATTAGCTCAGTTGGTAGAGCATCTCCTTTACACGGAGGGGGTCGGCGGTTCGAGCCCGTCATCACCCACCATATCTTAGTCAGATGACACTCTTGTTAAGCAGTTCCGAAGTGGGCGATTAGCTCAGTTGGTAGAGCATCTCCTTTACACGGAGGGGGTCGGCGGTTCGAGCCCGTCATCGCCCACCACTTCGGGTCGTTAGCTCAGTTGGTAGAGCAGTTGACTTTTAATCAATTGGTCGCAGGTTCGAATCCTGCACGACCCACCAATGTAGAAAGGCGCCCTAAAGGCGCCTTTTTGCTATGCAGAAAAAGTGCAGGATGAGAACCTGCAGCAGGTTCGACTGAATTGCCTGGAGCAATTCAGGCTGATGCGCCAGCATCACCCGAAGGGCGAGGCCCCGGACGGGCCGAGACATATCCTGCACGACCCACCAATGTAGAAAGGCGCCCTAAAGGCGCCTTTTTGCTATGCGTAAAACATCCCTTCTTCACAAAACCTTTTCACTGGCTTAACGCTTTGTGTGCTCAAGGCTGTTCTCACCTGTGCCGATAACGATAATGGTCTATTGCAAGGAGTAAACCATGTCGACTATCTCAAGTGTAAGCAGCATCAGTAG
This sequence comes from Pantoea sp. EA-12, assembly GCF_030053355.1. NCBI lineage: Bacteria > Pseudomonadati > Pseudomonadota > Gammaproteobacteria > Enterobacterales > Erwiniaceae > Pantoea > Pantoea sp. EA-12. Next base: position 345,369 of record NZ_JASGBY010000002.1, read on the forward strand.
CGCAAGCAGTGGTGGAGGTTCCACCTCACAAATCGCCAGCCTGAACAAACAGATCCAAAGCCTGACTCAACAGGTTAAAGATCTGGCAGATGACGATACCCTCACGGATGAACAGAAATCTGAAGAACAGCAGATGCTGGAATCACAGATTGCGATGGTAGAAGCGCAGATAGCGCAAATTGAGCAGCAGCAGGCAGAAAAGGCGCAGCAGAAGCAAGAAGCGCAGCAGCCGACTGCGGCCAGTGCCACCAGCGCACCGAAAGCTGATGGCATTAATCGTCCGACCGATACCAACCAAATCAACGTTTACGTCTAAAACGCCGGTTTGAGTGCGCGTTGTTGCGCCAGCAGGCTTGCCTGTTGGCGCACCTCCTGCCAGATGGCTTCTGCGGCCGGGGTCAAAGACCGATTTTTTCGTTTAATCAACATCAGATGACGATTGATCTCTGGATAGAGTCGACGTACTGCAAGTTTGCGCCCTGAAGGCAGTGGCAGCGCTAACGCTGGCAAAATACTGATGCCTATTCCCGCCTCCACCATCGGAAACAACGTGGCGGGGTGACCAATCTCCTGCACCACCTGCACCTTTATTGATAACTGCTGCAAAGCCGCATCCACCAGTAAGCGGCTGCCGGAAGCATAATCCTGCAGCACCAGATTGCGCCCCGCTAACATCGCCCACTCGGCTTGCTCCACCTGCGCCAGTACATCGTCCTGGTGACACAACAGTAAAAACGGCTCTTGCAAAATATCCTCGGCATCAAAATCGGCTTCCGCCAGCGGTCCGATAACAATACCAAAATCGACTTCCGCATTACGTACGCTCTGCAGCACCGACTGCTGCGCGCGATCGTGCAAAATCACACGAATATCCGGATAACGTTGCTGACTGCCCGCTAAACATTGCGGCATCAGGTTTGCCGAAGGGGTCTGACTCGCGGCCACCCGCACCGTGCCGCTGCGCTGTTCCCCATAGCTGCGCACATCCAACACCGTGGTGTTTAACTCTTCCAACAGCCGCTCAAGGCGTGATGCCAGTTGGTGCCCCGCTTCCGTCAACATCACCTCTCGCGTGGTGCGATCGAGCAGTCGCACCCCCATTTCGGCTTCAAGCTCTTTAATACTGTGGCTCACCGCAGACTGGCTGAGACCAATGGCCTGTCCTGCCTGACTAAAGCTCCCTTGCTGTGCCACCGCAACAAAGGTGCGTAGCTGACGTAAGGTGTAATTCATCGATATCGCTCATAGATTAATGCAATAAATCAATTTTATTTCTAAACCCGAGTAGCGCACAATCAGCACCATCATTTTTATTATTAACCGGATTGTAACAATGGGATTTTTACGACTCGACCCAATGATGGTCAAACTCATCATCACCGTGCTGCTGGCAAGCTTTATTCCGGCCAAAGGCGGTTTTGTTGATTTCTTTGAGTATCTGACCACCGCCGCCATCGCCCTGCTGTTCTTTATGCACGGTGCCAAGTTATCTCGCGAAAAAATCATTGCAGGCAGTAGCCACTGGCGTCTGCATCTGTGGATTATGTGCAGCACCTTTGTGGTATTCCCGATTCTGGGTCTGCTGCTGGTATGGTGGCATCCGGTTAACGTCGGTCCAGAGATTTACACCGGCTTCATCTATCTGTGTATCCTGCCTGCGACCGTTCAGTCAGCTATTGCCTTCACCTCCATGGCGGGCGGGAACGTCGCCGCTGCAGTATGTGCAGCATCGGCTTCCAGTTTGCTCGGCGTATTTGTTTCGCCGCTGCTGGTCAATCTGGTGATGAATGTGCACAGCGATGCGCCGAGTAATGGTCTCGAACAGATTGGCAAAATCATGCTGCAACTGTTAGTGCCTTTCGTGATTGGTCACTTGTCTCGTCGCTGGATTGGCGGCTGGATAGAGAAGCATCGCAGCCTGATTGGCAAAACTGACCAGACTTCAATCCTGCTGGTGGTCTATTCCGCCTTTAGTGAAGCGGTAGTGAACGGCATCTGGCATCGCGTGGGCGTGGATACGCTGCTGTGGATTCTGGTGGGCAGCGTGGTGATTCTGTTTGTCGCGCTGGCAATTAACCTTGGGGCTTCGCGTCTGTTTGGTTTCAGCCGGGCTGATGAAATCGTGGTGCTGTTCTGTGGTTCGAAGAAAAGTCTGGCCAATGGTGTGCCGATGGCCAACATTCTGTTCCCAGCCAGTTCGGTGGGGATTATCGTACTGCCGTTGATGATCTTCCATCAGGTGCAGTTGATGGTGTGTTCCTTTATTGCCCAACGCTACAAGGCAGGCAATGAGAAGCGACTGGCGCAGCAGCAAGTGGAAGCGCAAAAATCCTAAGCAAACGGCCCGCAAATGCGGGCCGTTTTGTTATTCACTGCGCTTAAGGGGTTTAACCAACCCCTCTAATCCTTCAATTTTAATCGCCAGCGTCAGTTGCATCAGGTCACCTAACTTGCCCGCAGGAAACTCGTTTTTACGCGCAAACCACAGCAAATACTCTTCAGGTAAATCGATCAACATACGACCTTTGTACTTACCAAAGGGCATCGCCATGTTGGCAATTTCCACCAACTGATGTTTATCCACGTCAGGCTCCAAGCAGGCGAATCATCTCCGCTTCATCAATCACCGGAATACCCAGTTCCTGTGCTTTCGCCAGTTTCGAACCTGCGGCTTCACCGGCAATCAGTAAATCGGTTTTCTTCGACACGCTGCCGCTGACTTTCGCACCGAGCGCCGCCAGGCGTGCCTTAGCATCGTCACGATTCATCTGCGACAGCGAGCCGGTCAGTACCACGGTTTTACCGGCAAACGGACTGTCAATCTCTGCCGCATTTACCACTTCTGGCTGCGGCCAGTGCACCCCAATCTCAGTCAGTTCGCGGATCACCTCGCGATTGCTCTCTTCATCCATGAAATTACGCACATGTGCAGCAACCACCTTACCCACATCCTGCACGGCAATCAGAGCCTCGAGATCGGCATTCATCACTTTATCCAGCTCACCAAAATGATTGGCCAGATTAGCGGCGGTGGCTTCCCCAACCTCACGGATGCCGAGTGCATAGAGGAATCGAGGCAACGTGGTGAGCTTAGCCTTTTCCAGCGCATCCACGATATTTTGCGCCGACTTTGGTCCCATACGATCCAGCCCGGTGAGCTTGCCAGCGGTAAGTCGGAACAGATCGGCAGGCGTCTGGACGTACTCTTTTTCCACGAGCTGATCGATGATTTTGTCGCCCATGCCGTCAACGTCCATCGCACGGCGGGAGACAAAGTGCTTGAGCGCTTCTTTACGCTGCGCACCGCAAATCAGGCCACCGGTACAACGCGTCACGGCTTCCCCTTCGACGCGCTCGACATCTGATCCACAGACCGGGCAATGGCTGGGGAAGACGATTTCACGCGTGTCTTCAGGGCGTTCAGATTCCACCACATTCACCACCTGCGGAATCACATCGCCCGCGCGGCGAATCACGACTTTGTCGCCGATACGCAAGCCCAGACGCGCGATTTCATCAGCGTTGTGCAGTGTGGCGTTACTCACCACCACGCCAGCCACCTGCACCGGCTCCAGCCGTGCCACCGGGGTGATGGCACCGGTACGGCCAACCTGGAATTCAACGTCGCGCACGAAGGTCATCTGCTCCTGCGCGGGGAATTTAAAGGCCACGGCCCAGCGTGGCGCACGCGCGACAAAACCGAGCTGCTCCTGCAGGGCCTGGGAATCCACTTTGATCACTACACCATCAATATCAAAACCGAGTGATGGACGGTCTTGCTCCACCTGGCGATAGAATGCCAGCACCTCTTCAGCGGTATGAGCCAGACGAATACGGTCACTGACCGGTAACCCCCAGGCTTTAAACTGTTGCAGGCGCTGCCAATGGCTGGCAGGCATTTCACCGCCTTCCAGCAGGCCAAAACCGTAGCAGAAGAAGGTCAACGGGCGTTTAGCCGTGATGCGTGGATCGAGCTGGCGCAATGAGCCCGCAGCGGCATTGCGCGGGTTGGCGAACACTTTCGCTCCCGTACGACGGGCTTCTTCATTGAGCTTTTCAAAGCCCACTTCCGTCATAAACACTTCCCCACGCACTTCAACGCGCGCAGGAATGTTGTCGCCGTGCAAACGCAGCGGGATAGCATGAATAGTACGCACATTGACGGTGATGTTCTCACCGGTGGTACCATCACCGCGTGTGGCTGCACGTACCAGCAGGCCATCCTCATAAAGTAGGCTGACCGCCAGTCCATCCAGCTTGAGTTCGCAGCAGTAGGTCAAATCATCGCTGCTTTTCAGGCGATCCTGGACGCGTTTATTGAAGGCAAGGAATCCGGCTTCATCAAAGGTGTTGTCGAGTGACAGCATGGGTACTTCGTGGCGAACTTGTTCGAAAGCAGCCAACGGTGCCGCGCCTACGCGCTGAGAGGGGGAATCGGGCGTGATGAGATCGGGGTTCGCCGCTTCCAGTTCGCGCAGCTGCTGCATTAATCGATCATATTCTGCATCCGGAATTTCCGGCGCATCCATCACGTGATAGAGGTACTCATGGTGACGTAACGAGGTGCGCAGCGCGGTGATCTGCTCCTGAACCGATTTCATAATCTTTTACCCGATAAAAAACCCCCGACATGCGGGGGTTCAGTTAATATTTTTCACGATGAAAGACGGTTAGCCAATCACTTCACGAATGCGTGCTTTGTAGGTTTCCAGCTTCTGTGGCGTCATCATACGACGCTCATCATCCAGCACCACACCGCCCACATCATCAGCGATACGCTGTGCTGACTGCAGCATCAGCTTGAAGTTCTGGTTGGCATCACCGTACGACGGCACCATCATAAAGATCGAGATGCCCGGCGTAGTGAAATCGCCCATGGTGTCCGGGTTAAACGAGCCCGGCTTGACCATATTCGCCAGGCTAAACAGCACAGGTCCGCTGCCTGCTGGACTGAGATGGCGATGGAAAATGTTCATTTCACCAAACTGGAAGCCCGCTTGCAGAATACCCTGCAACAGCGCTTCGCCGTTCAGTTCACCACCGGTGTGTGCGGCCACGTGCAGTACGAGTACCGCTTCATTTTTTCTCTGTGAAGAGGCAGCAGGCTGCGCCGGCTGTTCCTGCACCACCGGTGCTTCTTCTTCAAATTCAGGTTCTTCCGCGGCCTGGAATTCAGGCGCAGGCTGCGTTGCAGACAGTGGCTCATTATCCAGCAAAGGATCGGCCTGCACTGGCTGAGGTTGTGGCGCAGGCGCGGGTTTCGCCACAGGCGGTACTGGCGCTTGCGGTGCAGGTTGACGCACTGCTGGCTCATCATCCAGCAGTGGATCGCCCATCAATGGCGCTTCATGACGTGGGAACGGCTGACGCGCAGGCTCAGGCGCACGCGGCGCGCTGACAGGTTTAGTCACAGGCGCGTCAAATTCAGGCTCTTCATGGGCGTCACGATGACGGCTCACACGAACTTCGCCGACGCCATCATCTTCGTCGCTCAGCAGATCTTCATCGGCTTCATCGCGTTGTTTCAGACGTTTGTGCGGGCGATCACGAAAAACGGAAGAGCGCTCTTTACGGCTGGTCCACAGTCCGTGAAGTAGCAGCGCTATTATGGCGATCGCGCCAACAACGATTAATATCAGACGCAAATCCTGCATCATTGTATTCTCTGTTGTTCCAATACCTTGCCACCACGGCAAACTTTATCCTCTAACTGTATTTGCCCAGCTACACAAGTGCAAGTCTGTGCAGTATTTTCTGACAAATAAGATAGCTGCCCCACGCTTTTTTGCTGTTTTTTCGCGCAATGTGCCCCTACCGCCGACAAAAAGCCAGGTTATGATGTGCGCGCCGCCACACACAAGGAGAATGGCTCGCTATGCCCGCAGAGAACTTACCCTCATCATTTAATGGTATTCATTACTTTGCCGAAGGCTGGAAGTTGGTTCGCCTGCCTGGCATTCGCCGTTACGTTATTATCCCGCTGCTGGTTAACATCGTGCTGCTGGGCGGCGCCTTTATCTGGCTGTTTCAACGTCTGGGCCAATGGATCCCTGCCGTGTTGTCCCACGTACCAGACTGGTTGCAATGGCTGAGTTATTTACTGTGGCCGCTGTCGGTTATCTCGATTGTGCTGGTGTTTAGTTACTTCTTCTCCACCCTCGCCAACTGGATTGCCGCTCCCTTTTGCGGGCTGCTGGCAGAGCAGCTGGAAGGACGCCTGACCGGCAAACCGCTGCCAGACAGTGGCTGGATGGCGATGTTCAAAGATATCCCGCGCATCATGAAGCGCGAATTACAAAAGCTGGGCTACTATCTACCGCGCGCACTCGGCTTGCTGCTGCTCTATTTTGTCCCTGGATTTGGACAAACCGTCACCCCGGTCTTATGGTTTTTGTTCAGTGCCTGGATGTTGTCGATACAGTATTGCGATTATCCGTTTGATAACCACAAAGTGAGTTTCCACCAGATGCGCAGTGCATTGCGTCAGCATAAGACCGCCAATATGCAGTTCGGTGCGATGGTCAGCCTGTTTACCATGATTCCAATTCTGAATCTGGCCATCATGCCGGTGGCGGTATGTGGCGCCACAGCGATGTGGGTTGACCGTTATCGTATGCAACACGCACGTCATTAAAGCTTCAAAAAGCCTTATGCATTTTTGCGTAAGGCTTATGGTTGTGGGCTATATAGATATACGATTTCTTTCCTTCCGCGTACGGGAAGAAAAGGTATGCTCTGAGGGTTCCCAATATTTCATACAGTTAAGGACGAGCTATGAGTAAGATCTATGAAGACAACTCTCTGACAATTGGTCATACGCCGCTGGTTCGACTGAACCGCATCGGTAACGGCCGCATTCTGGCGAAGGTCGAGTCGCGTAACCCGAGCTTCAGCGTCAAATGCCGTATCGGTGCCAATATGATTTGGGACGCGGAAAAACGCGGCATTCTTAAACCGGGGGTTGAGCTGGTTGAACCCACCAGCGGTAACACCGGTATTGCACTGGCCTACGTTGCGGCGGCACGCGGTTATAAATTAACCCTGACCATGCCAGAGACCATGTCGGTTGAACGCCGTAAGCTGCTTAAAGCGCTGGGCGCCAATCTGGTGCTGACGGAAGGCGCGAAAGGCATGAAAGGGGCCATCGCCAAAGCGGAAGAGATCGTCGCCAGCGACCCAGACAAATTTGTGCTGTTGCAGCAGTTCAGCAACCCGGCAAACCCGGAAATCCACGAGAAAACCACTGGCCCAGAAATCTGGGAAGACACAGACGGCGAAGTCGATGTGTTTATCGCGGGTGTGGGCACCGGCGGCACGCTGACTGGCGTAAGCCGCTACATTAAAAATACCAAAGGCAAGAAAGAGCTGATTACGGTGGCGGTTGAGCCAACAGACTCGCCGGTTATCGCGCAAGCGCTGGCTGGTGAAGAGATAAAACCCGGCCCTCACAAGATTCAGGGCATCGGTGCCGGTTTCATTCCGGGCAACCTCGACCTGAAACTGGTTGACCGTGTGGTGGCGATTACTAACGAAGAGGCGATCAGCACTGCGCGTCAGTTAATGGAAGAAGAAGGTATTCTGGCCGGTATCTCATCAGGTGCTGCCGTGGCTGCCGCGTTAAAATTGCAGGAAGACGAAGCCTTCGCTAATAAGAACATTGTGGTCATCCTGCCCTCTTCTGGAGAGCGTTACCTTAGCACTGCATTGTTCGCCGATCTGTTCACTGAAAAAGAGCTGCAGCAGTAACCGCCAAAGTCTTAAATTGATGGAAAAAGCACCCAATCGGGTGCTTTTTTGTGGTGTAGATCTCACTTTTACCACCAGGCAGATTGATTTCAATGTCGCGGCTCTGGTATTTAAGCTCCCAATTATTTCGGTGCCTGAAATTAATCTGGCTTTGAAGTGGATCAAGCTGAATCGATTTACTGATTTGGCTAAACGGCGATTCACGGCATACTTAACGGAGTGCTGAATTCGCGCAGTTTTTGATCTGTCTCCGAAAGACGCACATTATGAAGCGCATTTTTTGGTCAGCTTAATGCCACACCAGCGCACCTACACAGGCTAAAGTAGCGGCTCCAGGCTAGACTTTAGATCCATAACACCAAACCTGATAAAGTTGGGGAAATAGAATGTTCCAGCAAGAAGTTACCATTACCGCACCTAACGGCCTTCATACCCGTCCTGCAGCTCAGTTCGTTAAAGAAGCTAAGGCTTTCCAGTCAGAAATCACTGTGACCTCTAATGGCAAATCTGCCAGCGCGAAAAGCCTGTTCAAACTGCAGACTCTGGGTCTGACTCAGGGTACGGTTGTAACGCTGTCTGCTGAAGGTGAAGATGAGCAGCAAGCGGTTGAGCACCTGGTGAAACTGATGGCTGAGCTGGAGTAATTCCGCTCAGGTAAGCAACTAAACCGACTCCTTTGCCCCATTGAGTGCAAATATCTTGATCGCGGACAACCTGTCCGCGTTCTTGCTTCCTTAGAGTACTGGTCCGTGACAGTGGCAACGCATTGGGTCAATGAGCCATCGTGATTAAAAGGTAGGGTTATGATTTCAGGCATTTTAGCATCACCGGGTATCGCTTTCGGCAAAGCACTTCTGCTGAAGGAAGATGAGATCGTCATCAGTCGTAAAAAAATTACTGACGACCATGTTGAGCAAGAAGTTCAACGCTTCCTTGATGGACGTGGCAAAGCGGCAGTTCAGCTTGAAGCCATCCGTGTCAAAGCTGGTGAAACCCTCGGCGAAGAGAAAGCGGCGATCTTTGAAGGTCATATCATGCTGCTCGAAGACGAAGAGCTTGAGCAAGAAATCATCGACCTGATCAAGAAAGATCACGCCACGGCTGACGCTGCAGCGTACTCTGTCATTGATGGCCAGGCCAAAGCACTGGAAGAACTCGACGACGAATACCTGAAGGAACGTGCGGCTGACGTACGTGACATCGGTAAACGTCTGCTGCAAAACATCCTCGGTCTGCACATTGTTGATCTGGGTGCAATCGCAGAAGAATCTATTCTGGTGGCGAAAGATTTAACGCCGTCAGAAACCGCGCAGCTGAACCTGAAAAAGGTGCTGGGCTTTATTACCGATATCGGTGGTCGTACCTCGCACACGTCCATCATGGCGCGTTCTCTGGAGATCCCAGCGATTGTCGGCACCGGTAATGTCACCACGCAAATTAAAAACGGTGATTTCCTGATTCTGGATGGCGTAAACAATAAAATTTACGTGAATCCTACTGATGCTGAACAAGAAGAGCTGAAAGCGATTCAAACCCAGTATCTGTCAGAAAAACATGAACTGGCTAAGCTGAAAGACCTGCCTGCTATCACACTGGATGGCCATCAGGTTGAAGTGTGCGCCAACATCGGTACCGTTCGTGATGTTGCCGGTGCAGAGCGCAACGGCGCGGAAGGCGTGGGCCTGTATCGTACCGAGTTCCTGTTTATGGACCGTGACTCACTGCCAACCGAAGAAGAGCAGTTCCAGGCTTACAAAGCCGTTGCTGAAGCCATGGGTTCTCAGGCCGTGATCGTGCGTACTATGGATATCGGCGGTGATAAAGATCTGCCGTACATGAACCTGCCAAAAGAGGACAACCCGTTCCTTGGCTGGCGCGCGATTCGTATCGCGATGGACCGTAAAGAGATCCTGCACGCTCAGCTGCGCGCTATTCTGCGTGCCTCTTCCTTCGGCAAACTGCGCATCATGTTCCCGATGATTATTTCGGTGGAAGAAGTGCGTGCACTGAAGGCCGAGCTGGAAATGCTGAAAGCGCAGCTGCGTGAAGAAGGCAAGTCCTTTGATGAGACCATTGAAGTGGGCATTATGGTGGAAACACCGGCTTCAGCGGTGATTGCTCGCCATCTGGCGAAAGAAGTCGACTTCTTTAGTATTGGGACAAATGACCTGACGCAGTATACTCTGGCGGTCGATCGTGGTAATGATTTGATTTCACACCTCTATAACCCAATGACGCCATCCGTACTCGGCCTCATTAAGCAAGTGATCGACGCGTCACATGCCGAAGGGAAATGGACCGGCATGTGTGGTGAGCTGGCGGGTGATGAACGTGCTACACTACTGTTACTGGGAATGGGGCTGGACGAATTCAGCATGAGTGCCATTTCAATCCCGAGCATCAAGAAGATTATTCGTAATACCAATTTCGAAGATGCGAAGGCATTGGCGGAGCAGGCTCTGGCTCAACCCACAGCGGAAGATTTGATGAACCTGGTGAACAAGTTCATTAAAGAAAAAACGCTCTGCTGATCCACGAGATGCTGGCCCCAAATTACTGCTTAGGAGAAGATCATGGGTTTGTTTTCTAAACTTTTTGGCGAAAAATCAGAGAGCGCGTCAGGGACTATTGATATCGTTGCGCCTCTGTCAGGCGAAATCGTGAATATCGAAGACGTTCCTGATGTGGTTTTTGCTGAGAAAATCGTGGGTGACGGTATCGCCATTAAACCGACGGGCAACAAAATGGTTGCACCGGTTGACGGTACCATCGGTAAGATTTTCGAAACCAACCACGCTTTTTCCATCGAATCTGACAATGGCATTGAGCTGTTTGTCCACTTCGGTATCGATACGGTTGAACTGAAAGGTGAAGGTTTCAAACGCATCGCTGAAGAAGGCCAGAAAGTGAAAAAAGGCGATGTGGTGATCGAGTTTGATCTGCCACTGCTGGAAGAGAAGGCAAAATCCACGCTGACGCCGGTTGTGATTTCGAACATGGACGAGATCAAAGACCTGATCAAACTCTCCGGTCAGGTGACTGTGGGTGAAACCCCGGTTATCCGCATTAAGAAGTAAGCAGCGCTTGCATCATAAAAAACGGCACCCTTTGGGTGCCGTTTTTGTTTCTGAGGCTGAATCTGAATTGGAGCATAAAAGCGGGTTTGGTGCTGTCGGTCAGGACAACCGGGCAGATCGCAAAGACGGCATAAACCATCCCTGGGCCTCTACCCTCGCCATCCCTGGCGAGGGACGCTTTGCTCTTCTGCCCGGTTGTCCTGCCCTACTCTACAGAGTGCGTGCTGTTTCAGAGCTTGAACCTCAGTCTTGCCATCTCTACAAAGCGCGTGCAGCTTGAGAACTTAAATCTCAGTCCTGCTTCCAGCGCGGAAGTCGCAATGTCAGCTCTAAACCACCTTCAGGGCGATTCACCGCCTGCACTTCACCATGGTGTGCCAGAATCACCTTACGCACGATAGACAGCCCCAGGCCGTATCCTTTGCCCATCACTGGGGAGTTCACCCGGACAAAGGGATCAAAGATGCTGGAAAGCTTCTCGTCGTCCACACCCGGCCCTTGGTCACGCACGCGAATCGCCAGCCATTGATTTTCCGCCTGCAATCGCACATTGATATGTTGCCCTTTGTGTGAAAAGCGCAGCGCATTGCGCAGCACGTTTTCCACACCACGGCGAATCAGCTCGGCGTTACCGTGTACGGTGTAGTCCGCGTTCTCATCCACCTGAAAATCGACTTTCACGCCCGGAATCTGCGCTTCATAGCGCACGTCCGTTACCACAGCATGCAGCAGTCCGGTGAGGTCAAAGTATTGCTCGCCAGGCATACTTTCATGTTCAGCGCGTGACAGGGTCAGCAGCTCACCGATCATCTTATCGAGGCGACGTGCCTCTTCATCAATACGATTAAGGGATGATTCAACGGATTCAGGAGTTTGGCGGGCTAATCCTGTTGCCAGTTGCAAACGCGCCAGCGGCGAGCGTAACTCATGGGAGATATCATGCAGCAGCTCTTCACGCGCTTTGACCAGCGTGTCGAGGCGTTCCACCATGGCATCGAACTCTTGTGCGACCGTGGAAAGCTCATCGTGACGCTTACGCATCACTGGATAGAGGCGTACCGACAAATCACCGCTTGAGACACGCGCAAAACCTTCGCGCAGCTGACGCATCGGACGTGTCAGGTTCCAGGCCAGCAACAGACTGAATAACAAGCCCAATGCCCCTGCAAAGGTAAACATCGGTTCCGGAATATTCAAGATGCGACGCGGGCCACCGCCCCCCATGGTGCTGTCTTCTCGCAGCCCTTTGACGTCGTAGCGTAGCTCATACTCTTTGCCGTCTTGACCTTTCACCCAGCGCACAATCACATCCGGGAAAGGACCATGGAAAGGCGCGCTAAAAGTCTCAGGTGGCGCATTGCCCGGCGTGGTTGCTGGCTTATCATGTTGAATGACGGAAAAGAACTGACGGTCATTCGGCTCCCAATCGGCCATCATATCATCCAGCGAACTGGGCCCGCCACGCTCTAATACCGACACCGCAGACGCCATCTGCAAATTGACGATACGGCGAATCGCCACGATTTCCGGCGGTTCATGGCGATTACCGGAAATCGTAAAACCGAGCCATAGCAGCTGACTGATAATGACAAAAACGATCCAGAAGCCCAGCAGGATCTTCCAGAACATACGGCCACGATAGCTGTGTTTCATCGAATGCGATAACCAATACTGCGCACAGTCTCAATATTGACGCTGTCAGCGGTCAACGCAGCCAGCTTCTGACGAATGTTGCTGATGTGCACATCAACGCTACGATCGTAAGCTTCGCGCGGACGGCCCAGCCCCTTCTCAGACAGCTCATCTTTCGACACCACACGATCTGGCGCACGCAGCAGCAGATCCAACAGATTGAATTCTGATGCAGTGAGGTCAAACGCTTTACCCTGCCATTCAGTAATACGCGTAGCGGGATTCAGGCACAGCTCGCCCCAGCGCAGCACTTCTTTTTTATCTGGAATTGGGGCCTGGTCTTCAAAACGACGCAGCACCGCACGCAAGCGCGCCACTAACTCACGCGGATAGCATGGCTTGGGCACATAGTCATCCGCGCCCATTTCCAGGCCGATGACGCGATCAATATTGTCGCCTTTGGCCGTCAACATAATCACCGGCAGACGGCTGTTTTGACGCACCTGACGCAGCACATCGATACCGCTCATATCGGGCAGCATAATATCGAGGATCATCGCAGTGTAATTGCCCGACAACGCGCCTTCAATACCGGCGGTTCCGGTTAAAACCAATTGCGTTTCAAAGCCTTCCGCAATCAGGTACTGGCTCAGCATGGTGCCAAGTTCTACATCGTCATCAACAAGCAGAATTTTCATCTTTATCTCTCGTACAAAATTGCCGCTATTTTGGCCTGAGTTGGCAACGAGCGCAGCCGATTTTACTCGATCCTTACAGTGCCAACATCAGACGATAATTAGGGAGACTATAGACAAAAACGGCCCGGTCGCACCACAACAGTACGCTCAGGCCAGATAAAATTTTGAGAGGCTGAAATCAGTGGAACACGCCGGTGGAGAGATAACGGTCACCGCGATCGCAGACAATCGCCACGATCACGCTGCCGGGATGCGCTGCCGCTACACGCAATGCGCCAGCCACTGCACCACCGGAACTGACGCCGCAAAAGATACCTTCACGCTGGGCTAACGCCCGCATCGTCTCTTCGGCTTCCTGCTGCGCCATATCAATGACGTCATCCACCAGCTCCGGGCGGAAAATGCCGGGAAGATACGCCTCTGGCCAGCGGCGAATGCCAGGAATACTGCTGCCTTCCTGCGGCTGCAAGCCAATCACTTGTACTGCAGGCGCGAACTCCTTCAAGTAGCGCCCGACACCCGTGATGGTGCCGGTTGTGCCCATGCTGGACACAAAATGGGTCATCCGACCGTGCGTCTGCTGCCATATCTCCGGGCCGGTGGTGAGATAGTGGCCGAGTGGATTATCGGGGTTATTGAACTGATCCAACACCCTGCCCTCACCGCGATCGGCCATCTCTTGCGCCAAATCGCGCGCCCCCTCCATGCCTTGCTCACGCGTCACCAGCACCAACTCAGCACCGTAAGCACGCATCGCATCCTGCCGCTCCTGGCTCATGTTATCGGGCATTAGCAGGCGCAGCTTGTAACCTTTCATCGCCGCAATCATCGCCAGCGCGATGCCGGTGTTGCCGCTGGTGGCTTCAATCAACTGGTCGCCGGGGGTAATATCACCGCGTAACTCTGCCTGATGAATCATCGACCAGGCGGCACGATCTTTGACCGAACCGGCCGGATTATTCCCCTCCAGCTTTAACCAGATCTCACTGCCGTTATCGGGCGTCAGGCGCTGCAACCTGATCAACGGCGTATTGCCGATAGTATTTTCCAGTGTGGTCACGGTTTGATTCCAGACAGAAGAGAGGCAAAGAAATCGGGCGGGAAAGTCCCGCCCGAAGGAGTGTCAAAAATATCAGGCGCTTTCGGCAAAGGCAACCGGACGCAGTGGCGTAGTGCCATGGTAGAGTCGAGCCTGCTGCAGGCCGACAAACAGGCGTTCGCCACGAATCGGGGCAGTATGGTCGCCGTCATACACCACGGAGAACGCATCGCCCTGCCAGCCGCTTGGCTGTACCACTAACTGCCAGAAGTGACCGCGCGGACTGATTTCTAATACCTGCACTGGCAACGGCGTTTCCAGGCTGCTCTGGCGTGATACATCCACTTCCCATGGGCGCAGGAACAGTTCAACATCACCTTGATGCGCAGGCGTGTACCCCAGCGGCCAGCGGTGTGCGGCCACATGGAACTGCGAACCGTGCACTTCACCGTCGAAGCGATTCACTTCGCCAAGGAACTCCAGCACAAAGCGGGTTGCCGGCTCTTGCCACACTTCATTTGGCGTGCCGACTTGCTCGATGTTGCCCTGACTCATCACCACCACGCTATCCGCAACTTCCATCGCTTCTTCCTGGTCGTGTGTCACAAACACGCTGGTGAATTTCAGCTCTTCATGCAACTGGCGCAACCAGCGGCGCAACTCTTTACGTACCTGGGCATCCAGCGCACCAAAAGGTTCATCGAGCAGCAGAATTTGCGGCTCCACCGCCAACGCACGTGCCAGCGCCACACGCTGTTTCTGTCCACCCGATAGCTGAGCCGGGAAGCGATTAGCGAGATGGGCGAGTTGCACCATCTCCAGCAAACGCGTGACGCGTTGTTTGATTTCCGCAGCAGAGGGGCGCTCACGGCGCGGCAGCACGGTCAGGCCAAAGGCGATGTTGTCAAACACCGTCATGTGACGGAACAGCGCATAGTGCTGGAACACAAAACCGACCTGACGATCGCGCGCATGGATGCGGCTCACATCATTACCGTGGAAATGAATCTGCCCGCTGTTTTGATGTTCCAGGCCAGCGATAATGCGCAGCAGCGTGGTTTTACCGGAACCCGACGGGCCCAGCAGCGCCACCATCTTGCCGGAAGGAATATCCAGAGAGATGTCGTTCAACACCGGTGTGCGGCCAAACGATTTGTTAATTTGTTTGATCTCAATGCTCATGATTTTCCTCCTGTTGGCGCTTCTGCTGATGCTCTAACCGCCACTGCACCACGCTTTTCAGAAACAGCGTTACAATTGCCATCAGGGTCAGCAGCGCGGCGGCGGTAAACGCGCCTACGGTGTTGTAATCCTGATGCAGTAATTCAACCTGAAGCGGTAAGGTATAGGTCTCACCGCGAATCGATCCCGAGACCACCGAGACCGCACCAAACTCACCTATCGCACGGGCATTGGTCAGAACCACGCCATACAGCAGCGCCCAACGGATATTCGGCAGCGTCACACGGCGGAACATCTGCCAGCCGGATGCACCTAACAGCACTGCGGCTTCATCTTCATTGCTGCCCTGGCTTAACATCACCGGCACCAGTTCACGCACCACAAACGGACAGGTGACGAAGATAGTGGCCAGCACCATGCCCGGCCAGGCAAACATAATCTGGATATTGTGCGCATCCAGCCAACCGCCCGCCGGACCGTTGATGCCCCAGAACAGCAGATACATCAGCCCCGCCACCACCGGCGACACGGCAAACGGAATATCAAACAGCGTCAGCAACAGTTGGCGGCCGGGGAAAGTAAAACGTGTCACCAGCCACGCCAGCAAGGTACCAAACACCAGATTGACCGGCACGGTGATTAATGCCACCAGAATGGTCAGCCAGATGGCATGCAGCATGTCGCCATCTTTGAGATTATTCAGCGAGGCGACCAGGCCTTGGCTGAGCGCTTCCCAGAAGATCGACACCATCGGCACAACCAACAGCAGAATCGATACCAGCGCACCGATGCCAATCAAGACCCACTTACCCCAGTTGATCGGCTGACGGTCGGCCTGATTAATCTGTGAAATCTCCGCCATTAGTGGCCTCCTAAGCGGCGGCCAAAGCGGCTCTGCAAGGTGTTAATCGCAAACAACAACAGCAGCGAAGCGGCCATAATCACCGAGGCAATGGCACTCGCCGCTGGGTAATCAAACTCTTGCAGGCGAACAAAAATCATCAGCGAAGTGACTTCGGTTTTCCACGCGATGTTGCCCGCAATGAAGATAACCGCACCAAACTCGCCGAGACTGCGGGTAAAGGATAATGCCGTACCCGCTAACAGCGCCGGAGCCACTTCAGGCAGCACCACGCGGCGGAAACTCTGCCACGGTGAAGCACCGAGGGTTTCCGCGGCTTCTTCATATTCCGGACCCAACTCTTCCAGCACCGGCTGTACAGTACGCACCACAAACGGGATGCTGGTAAACGCCATCGCCACGGCAATGCCCAGCCAGGTGTAAGAGACTTTGATGTCAAAGTGCGCCAGCCATTGGCCATACCAGCCATTCACCGAGAACAAGCCTGCCAGCGTTAAACCGGCCACGGCGGTGGGTAAGGCAAACGGCAAGTCCATTAAGCCATCCAGCAGCGCACGGCCAGGGAAGCGGTAACGCGTTAGAATCCAGGCCATCAACATGCCAAAGAATGCATTGAAAATGGAGGCCACACCGGCTGAAATCAGCGTGACTTTATAAGCCGCAATCAGCTGTGGATTGGTCACTACATCCCAATACTGCGCCAGCGTCATGTTGGAGAGTTGCATCAACAGAGCGCTGATCGGCAGCAGCAAGATCAAGCAGGTAAACAGCAGGCTGGTGCCCAGGCTCAAACCGAAGCCGGGTAACACGCGTTTTTGCGATAAGGCGAACATCAACCGCGCCCCGCTGCCAGTAATTTATCCAACTCACCACCGCTGGAGAAATGCGTTTGCATCACATTTTCCCAGCCGCCAAACGCGTCCTGCACGTTAAACAGCGCGGTCTGCGGGAAGCGATCTTTCTGCTCCGCCATCAGTTGTGGATTGTTCACACGATAGTAGTAACCGGTAATGATTTTCTGCGCCTCTGGGGAATAGAGGAAATTCAGGTAAGCTTTAGCCGCGTCGGCCGTGCCGTTGTGCTCGACGTTTTTATCGACCCACGCCACCGGGAATTCCGCCAGAATATTGGTTTTTGGCACAATCACTTCGTATTCATCTTTGCTGTATTGATTGCGGATATTGTTCACTTCCGATTCAAAGCTGATCAACACATCGCCCAATCCACGCTCGGCAAAAGTAGTGGTTGCGCCGCGCCCGCCGGTATCAAACACTTCGACATTCTTCAGGAACTTCGTCATGTAAGCTTCGGTTTTGGCTTTATCTTTGCCATCGGCCTGATCGGCTGCGCCCCACGCTGCGAGGTAGGTATAGCGACCGTTGCCTGAGGTTTTTGGATTCGGGAATACCAGCTTGACGTTATCGCGTGCCAGGTCGGCCCAGTCATGGATCTGCTTGGGATTCCCTTTGCGCACCAAAAACGCCATGGTGGAGTAAAACGGTGAACTGTTGTTAGGCAGGCGTGTTTGCCAGTCCGCTGGGATCAGGTTGCCTTTGTCGTGCAGCACCTGCACGTCGGTAACCTGGTTGTAGGTGACCACATCCGCACGCAAGCCCTGCAAAATCGCCAGTGCCTGTTTTGATGACCCGGCATGTGATTGTTTAATCGTTAGCTTATCATTAGGGTGCGCGGCATCCCACTGCTGTTCAAACGGGGCATTCAGGGCAACAAACAGCTCGCGCGAGACGTCGTAAGAGCTGTTCAGCAGCTCTGTTGCCTGCGCTGCACCGGCTAACGCCAGTGACAAGGCGATTCCGCTCATCCATTTTTTCGCAATCGGAAGTGTCATGCTGCACCCTGAAATTCGGCGATAGCGCCAATGCCATTAGATGCTGTCAGTGTATTTATAACTCAGGGCAAAGCTGTAACGGTTTTATATATCGTTTGGGGATTTCAAAGTCTAAAAAGGCATAAGACGGCGGGAGAGTTTATGCATCAAGCGGTAATGAGAAGTTTGTCGCAGGCGTGTGTCTGAAATGATTAAAGCACGAGCCGTAGCGGCGCAATTTATTGCGTGCCTTCCAGCCCTACCGCTGCTGTCGTTATGCGCGATAAATCGCGCCGCTACGACTTATTGACGGATGAATCGCGCCGTTACGTTTTGTTTAGTGAGGTTATAACGCCTGCAGCGCTTCAATCGATGGCGCAAAGAAGTAGCTACCGGTCACCGGTTTGGTGAAGCGCAGCATCGCATCCATCTTGCCATCGCGCTCGCCGAACATGCTCAGCAACTGCTGTTCAATGTTATGGAGACGGTTGCAGTAAGAGATGAAGTACAAACCGTGCGTGCCACTGGCGGTGCCATAAGGCAGGCTTTGGCGCAGGATCTTCAATCCTTTGCCCTCTTCTTTGAGATCAACGCGGCTGAGATGCGATGTCGCGGGGCGCTGGTCGTCGGGCAACTCTTGGTTATCCACCTTGGTGCGGCCAATAATCGCTTCCTGCTTCTCAACGGCCATGCGATTCCACAGTTTGAGGTTGTGCTCCCAGCGCTGGGTGAACACATAGCTGCCGCCCGCGTCTGGACCTTCCGCGATAATCGCCACTTGCTGGCGCGCCTCGCCCTGCGGGTTCTCGGTGCCATCCACGAAGCCGGAGAGATCGCGCTCTTCAACCCAACGGAACCCGTGCGTCTCTTCTTCAATCGTTACCGCACCGGCAAAAGCCTCTAACGCGGCTTGCGCCAGCGAGAAGTTCACGTCATGACGCAACGACTGAATGTGGATTAACAGATCGCGTTGCGACGCAGGCGCAATGCCTTTACCCAATGGCGCAAAGGCTTTTAGCTCAGGAGCAGAAGTCTGGCCTTGCAGGTCGCGCCACAGCGCATCACCAAAGGCGATCACCGCGCCTAATCCCGCATCGGTGAAGGTCTGTTGCAGTGCTGCCAATTGCTGCAAAAAGGACTGGCTGCCCAGGCGCAGCGCATCGAGGTCGCCCGTGACACGGGCTTCAAGCCAAATGGCGAAACGGCGGTGTTCCAGTAGGATCCCGCTCTGACATTGAGACATTGCACTGCTCTCCGGCATGAAAGTTAGGACGTTTTTTTCGCCTGTATCATACCGGAAAGCCACACAGTGATTGTGCGTTAACGCAACTTTTTTTCGCTTAGCGCTGCCAGACCATTTTGCTGATCTTCCAGCTTTTTAAGGTGTCGTCTGAGGGCATCAGGCCTTCCGGGCCGTGCCATTCACCGCTATAAACGTAAGCGATGTGCTGACTGCCAGGTGCACGGCACTCCACGTCACGCGCATCCAGCCCTGCGGCCAGTTTGCAGTTATCGAACGCTTTGCTGAATTTGGCGCTAAACAGATCGCCGATTTTGCTGCCATCGGCGCTTTTCGCATCGGCATCCATCACTTCGATGCGCTCAACGCTGCTCTGCCCGTTAATCACCAGCTTCACTTTGCCGTCATCCAGCGCCTGCCAGAAATCGACAACCTGGCCATTCTGCGTACGCATGCCCTGACGCAGTTGGAAATCATTGTTCAGCGCTTTACCGATCGCTGCTTCCGTCATCGGCGTGGTGCTGCTCAACCCTGCCACACCCTGCTCTGTCACGTTTAATGAACCGCCAAACCAGTTCATCGGATTCAGTGCTGACCAGTGATAGCTCAGCGGATTGTACCAATGGCTTTCGCTGGCGCTGGAAGGTGAAGAGGAACCCGAACTGGCGCAACCCGCCAGTATCAGCGCGCTGACCAGCAGTGCGGGACGAACAACTTTCATGAATACTCCTTGATCTTCTGTGCCGACTGGCGTGCCTGTTGGAGTCGCAAAGCGGCAAAAAGTTTATTCGAGATGTTGATGTTCCGGCAGAAAACAGTCACGTAAACGTTGATGGGCTTGTAGCCAAACCAATGCCAGCAGGTCAAACAGCGTCAACAGCAACGGCAGTGGCGAATCTGGAAACGCGCCTTGCAACAGCCCATAGCCTTGCCACAGCAAGCTAATGAACAGCGAAGCGCTTAACACCTGCCGCCAGCTCTGCCACAGGCGAGGCCAGCGTTGACGATAACCGGTCAACAATAAACCCAGCGCGGCGGGAATGCCCAACGCTAAGCCGAGCCAGAAGCTCTGGCGGTCGGGATAAAACAGCGCCAGTAAATCGTTGCCTTGTTGACGTGACGCACCGGCCATCACCAGTAACAGCCAGGTACGCGCCTGTAATAAGAGAATCAACCAGAAAAGAAACGGCAGCCGTAGCTGCCCTTTTGCATCGTACTCTTCGGGTAAATATTTCAGCCCCATCATCGGTAGCTTAGTACTCGCGATCTTCAATCAGGCGTTTACCCAACAGCACGGAATCTACTGGCTCATAATCGAGTTTTTCATAGAAGGCGAGCACCTGATCGTTCTCTTCACGCACCATCAGATTGATTTTCGGACAGCCGCGCGCAATCAGTTTTTTCTCCAACCGATTCATCAACGCGTTGGCAAAACCCCGTCCCTGGTAATCGGGATGCACCGCCAGATAATAGACCGAACCCCGGTGGCCGTCGTACCCGCCCATCACCGTGCCGACCACTTCACCACCGACTTCCGCCACCAGAAACAGTTCCGGGTCGTGGTTCATTTTACGTTCGATATCCAGTTCCGGATCGTTCCACGGACGTAACAAATCGCAACGCTCCCAGAGCGTGATCACTTCTTCAAAATCTTCCTGGCGGAAAGAGCGGATTTCCATCGACGTTACCCTGCGGTTAGGCACAATTCGCTGATTATCACGCATTATTTGCCTGGCGCAACCCTCACACCGCGCAACGGGGGAAAAAAACGGCTAAATTGCTGTTAGTACGGTGTAATACAAAGTAATGCGCTGAAATGGTTGTGAGGTCGCCGCGAGGCAATTGTTACGATATAACACTGGGCAGGATTTTCTGTCAGGGACACCATAATGAGTAAGATTTCACTGTTGAAGCGCCTGACCAATCGCCGTCAGTTGATTCTGTCTGGTTTAGCATTGGCGGTGCTGTCGCCGCGTGCCGTGATGGCAAAAGAAGAGAGCGCCGATTTACGCATTAGTAAAAGCCACACGCCCCCGAAACCGTCGACCAGCGGTAAACGCATCGTGATGATCGACCCCGGCCATGGCGGCATCGATTCTGGCGCTGTTGGCGAGGAGGGTTCTGAAGAGAAACACGTGGTACTGGCGATTGCCAACCAGGTACGCACGCTGCTGCAAAATCACCCTAAAGTTGAGGTGCGACTGACGCGCGACAGCGATCACTTTATCCCGCTGTATCAGCGTGTAGAGATCGCCCATCAACACGGTGCGAGCATGTTTATGTCAATCCACGCCGACGGTTACACCAGCCCAGATGCCAATGGCGCTTCGGTGTTTGCGCTTTCCAACCGAGGAGCGAGCAGCGCTATGGCACGCTATATGTCGCAGCGTGAAAACGATGCCGATAAGGTCGGCGGCGCGGAAGTGCAGGAAAAGGATAATTATCTGAACCAGATTCTGTTTGATCTGGTGCAGACCGACACCATCCGCAACAGCCTGACGCTGGGTAAACACGTGCTGGATCAGATTCGCCCGGTACACCATCTGCACAGCCAGCACACCGAACAGGCGGCATTTGCAGTGTTAAAGTCGCCATCTATCCCCTCGGTGCTGGTGGAAACGTCGTTCATTACTAACCCGCGTGAAGAGCAATTGCTGGGCACCCCTGCATTCCGCCAGAAAATTGCCAGCGCGATTGCCGATGGCATCGTCAATTACTTCAACGAATACGATCGTCGCCAGGCGTAGCTTTTTCCTGTGATAGAATCGCGGCAAATTTCCGGAACGAGTGACCCATGAGCAATCCCGATATTTCCCGCGTCAAAGCGTTCTTATTGACGCTTCAGGATGAAATTTGCGCCCAGTTGGCGGCAGCCGATGGTCAGGCGACCTTCGCCGAAGATGACTGGCAGCGACCAGGTGGTGGCGGCGGACGCAGCCGCGTGCTGCGCAACGGCGCGGTATTTGAGCAGGCTGGCGTCAACTTCTCGCACGTGCATGGCGATCAGATGCCCGCCTCTGCAACGGCACATCGCCCCGAGCTGGCAGGCCGCAGTTTTGAAGCCATGGGCGTGTCCCTCGTTGTCCACCCGGAAAATCCGTACATTCCCACCAGCCACGCCAACGTGCGCTTCTTTATTGCCGAGAAACCCGGTGCCGATCCGGTGTGGTGGTTCGGCGGCGGTTTCGATCTCACCCCCTATTACGGTTTCGAGGAAGATGCGCTGCACTGGCATCAAACGGCGTTTGATCTGTGCCAGCCGTTTGGCGAAGACGTCTACGCTCGCTACAAAAAGTGGTGTGATGACTATTTCCATCTAAAGCATCGTAATGAGCAGCGCGGCATCGGCGGGCTGTTTTACGACGATCTCAATACACCAGATTTTGATCACTGTTTCGATTTTATGCAGGCGGTCGGCAACGGTTATCTGAATGCTTACCTACCCATTGTTGCTAAGCGCAAACCGTTGCCTTGGGGCGAACGCGAGCGCCAGTTCCAGCTTTATCGTCGCGGGCGCTATGTTGAATTCAATCTGGTGTGGGATCGCGGCACGCTGTTTGGCCTGCAAACCGGCGGGCGCACGGAATCCATTTTGATGTCGATGCCGCCGCTGGTGCGCTGGGAGTATGATTACCAGCCAGAAGCGGGGACGCCGGAAGCCGCGCTGTACAGCGATTTCCTGCCGGTGAAGGATTGGCTGGGATTAGAAAAATAACATCGCGCGATAAATCGCGCCGCTACAAAGGGGGTACACCGTAGCGGCGCAATTTATTGCGCTAATCACAACGGCTCGGTCTGCGCCTCTACCACCGCTAACGCCACCATATTCACGATGCGCCGCACCGAGGCGATACGCGTCAGCACATGCACCGGCTTACTGATGCCCATTAATACCGGCCCAACGGTCACCCCTTCCGAGCACGACACGCGCAGCAGGTTGTAGCTGATTCGCGCTGCTTCAACGTTTGGCATGATCAACAGATTGGCGGTGCCTTTGAGCGGGCTATCGGGCATCAACTCTCGGCGGATACTCTCCACCAGCGCAGCATCACCGTGCATCTCACCATCTATCTCTAACTCCGGAGCCCGGCTTTGAATCAGCGCCAGCGCTTCACGCATCTTACGCGCACCCGGTGCATTCGACGTACCGAAGCTGGAGTGCGACAGCAGCGCCACACGCGGCTCAATGCCAAAGCGGCGCACCGTCTCTGCCGCCAGCAAGGTGATATCCGCCAACTGCTCTGCACTGGGGTCCTCATTCACATAGGTATCCGCCAGGAAAGTGTTGCCGCTTGGCAGCAGCAGTGCGTTCATCGCCCCCGCCACTTTCACGTCGTCGCGGAAGCCAAACACTTTCTCCACCACATCATAATGCTCACGATAATCGCCAATAGTGCCGCAAATCATCGCGTCGGCTTCTCCTCGATGCACCATGATGGCACCGATCAACGTCGGATTGCCGATCACCGCACGCTGCGCGGTTTCCGGTGTCACGCCACGCCGTTTCATGATCTGGTAATACTCGTTCCAGTACTCCTTAAAGCGTGGGTCCGACTCGTTATTCACGATCTCGAAATCTTTACCGGCCTCGATTTTTAATCCTTGTTTCTGAATACGCATGGCAATCACATTCGGGCGGCCAATCAAAATCGGCTTTGCCAGACCTAACGACACCAGCTCCTGCGTGGCGTGCAGCACGCGCACCTCCTCCCCTTCCGCCATCACCACCCGTTTCGGATCTTTTCGTGCCTGCGAGAAGATCGGCTTCATAAACAGGTTGGTTTTGTAGACGAACTCGGTGAGCTGCTCACGATAGGCATCAAAGTCAGTAATCGGTCGGGTTGCCACGCCCGATTCCATCGCTGCTTTGGCAACAGCGGGTGCGATTTGCACAATCAAGCGCGGATCGAAAGGCTTGGGAATGAGGTACTCTGCACCGAAACTCAGATCCTGATCGTCGTAAGCGGATGCCACCACATCACTCTGTTCCGCCTGCGCCAGCGCGGCAATGGCGTGCACCGCCGCCAGTTTCATCTCTTCATTGATCGCAGTAGCACCGACATCCAGCGCGCCACGGAAGATGAATGGGAAACAGAGCACGTTGTTGACCTGATTGGGGAAATCGGAACGTCCGGTGCAGATAATCGCGTCCGGTCGCACCTGTTTCGCTAACGGCGGCATGATCTCCGGTTCAGGATTAGCAAGAGCCAGAATCAGCGGGTCTTGCGCCATTTTTTGCACCATTTCTGGCGTCAGCGCTTTGGGGCCGGAACAGCCGAGGAAAATATCCGCGCCGCCAATCACCTCATCCAGCGTGCGCGCCCCGTTGTCCGCTATCGCATACTCGGCTTTGGTGGGCGTCATGTTCGGTTCACGCTCGCGGTAGATCACCCCTTTGGAATCACAGACCACAATGTTGTGCTTCTGCATGCCCAACGCCACCAGCAAGTTCAGGCAGGCAATCGCCGAGGCGCCCGCACCTGACACCACCAGCCGCACATCCGAGATGGCCTTTTTAACGATAGTCAGTCCGTTGAGCACCGCCGCAGTACAGATGATCGCCGTACCGTGTTGATCGTCGTGAAACACCGGAATTTTCATCCGCTCACGCAGCTTCTGCTCAATGTAAAAGCACTCCGGCGCTTTGATATCCTCCAAATTGATCCCGCCAAATGTTGGCTCCAGGGCGGCGACCACCTCAATCAGCTTATCCGGGTCCAGCTCATCGATTTCGATATCAAACACATCAATGCCGGCGAATTTTTTAAACAACACACCCTTGCCTTCCATCACCGGCTTGCCCGCCAGCGCGCCGATATTGCCCAAACCTAACACCGCCGTACCGTTGGAGATCACCGCCACCAGGTTGCCGCGTGCGGTGTATTTATGTGCCGCCAGCGGATCGGCGGCAATTTCCAGGCACGGTGCTGCCACGCCGGGCGAGTAGGCCAACGCCAGATCACGTTGTGTCGCGAGGGGTTTAGTCGGGGAAACCTGAATTTTTCCGGGCGTGGGGAATTGATGAAAATCGAGAGCGCTTTGCTTGAGTTGATCGTCCATTGGGCATCCTTTTGCGCAGCTGAGAAGCCACCAGTATAGGAATCAACGGCACAAAAGAGGGTGAAGGCGCTCAAAGAACGCACAGTCTCAAGGGCACAGATTGCTACGGCTTCGCCTGCGGCTTTGGCTCAGCCTGCTATCATTAAGGATGGCAAAACGCGTTGCTGAACCGATCAGGCCACCCCATCTGTCACAGATGCACTTCGTCGCCACAATCAGAGAAAACGCATTTTCTTCGTGCAACGTCTGTAGCACTGTGTTGGGCCACGACTCAACAGGAAAGGGCACGGCTCTGTTGCCCATACATTTGCTATTCAAGGAGTTAAGCAATGAACCAGCTAGATGCATTGAAACAGTTCACCACCGTGGTGGCGGACAGTGGCGATATCGAATCCATTCGCCAATACCATCCGGAAGACGCCACCACCAACCCTTCATTGATTCTGAAAGCTGCCGGCCTCGACGCTTATAAACACCTGATTGATGATGCCATCGACTATGCAAAAAAACAGGGTGGCAGCAAAGAGACACAAATCATCAACGCCAGCGACAAAGTGGCGATAAATCTCGGTATGGAAATTCTGAAAAGCGTACCAGGCCGTGTTTCGACCGAAGTGGATGCGCGCCTCTCCTTCGATCGTGGCATGTGTGTCACCAAAGCTGAAAAACTGGTACGGATGTATGAAGAGAATGGCATCGACCGCTCTCGCATCCTGATCAAGCTGGCATCCACCTGGGAAGGGATCAAAGCCGCTGAAGAGCTGGAGAAAAATGGCATTCAGTGCAACCTGACGCTGCTGTTCTCTTTCGCTCAGGCGCGGGCCTGTGCCGAAGCGGGCGTGTTCCTGATTTCACCGTTCGTCGGCCGTATATATGACTGGTACAACAGCCGTAAACCTCTCGACCCTTATGTGGTGGATGAAGATCCCGGCGTGAAATCGGTGCGCCGTATCTACGATTACTACAAAAAGCATCGTTACAGCACAGTGATCATGGGCGCCAGCTTCCGTAAAGTAGAACAGATTCAGGCACTGGCTGGCTGTGACCGCCTGACTATCTCGCCGAATCTTTTGGAAGAGCTGGCGAACAGCGATGCACCGCTGGAGCGCAAGCTGGAACCCTCAACCGAAGGCTTCCACCAGCCGGCACCGCTCTCCGAAGCAGAGTTCCGCTGGGAGCATAATCAGGATCCGATGGCGGTAGAAAAATTGTCAGACGGTATACGTCAATTCGCCATCGACCAGCAGAAACTGGAAGATGTGCTGGCTTCACGTCTGTAAGCAACAAAACTTCTCATGCCGGACGAGCGTCTGCTCGTCCTCAATTGCCCAATCAAAACGGAGTACCCTATGTCTTCACGCAGAGAGTTGGCTAACGCGATTCGTGCTTTGAGTATGGATGCGGTACAAAAAGCAAATTCAGGTCACCCTGGCATGCCGATGGGGATGGCGGATATCGCTGAAGTGTTATGGCGCGATGTCCTCAAACACAACCCTAATAACCCGGCGTGGGCTGACCGCGACCGCTTCATTCTCTCCAACGGCCACGGTTCGATGTTGCAGTACAGCCTGCTGCACCTCACCGGTTATGACCTGCCGATGGAAGAGCTGAAAAACTTCCGCCAGTTGCATTCGAAAACACCGGGTCATCCAGAGCTGGGCTATACGCCAGGCATTGAAACCACCACCGGACCGCTCGGTCAGGGCCTCGCCAATGCGGTGGGCATGGCGATTGCTGAACGCACGTTAGCGGCGCAATTTAACCGCCCAGGCCACGACATTGTCGATCACTACACCTATGTGTTTATGGGCGATGGATGCCTGATGGAGGGCATCTCGCACGAAGTCAGTTCCCTGGCGGGCACCCTTGGCCTCGGCAAACTGATTGGCTTCTATGATCACAACGGCATCTCGATTGATGGTGAAACCGAAGGCTGGTTCACCGATGACACCCACAAGCGCTTTGAAGCCTACAACTGGCACGTAGTCGGCAGTGCTGAAGGCATTGACGGGCACGATCCAGAGGCCATCGCCGCCGCCATTAAAGAGGCGCAGAGTGTCACGGACAAACCGTCACTGATTATCTGCCGCACCATCATCGGATTTGGCTCGCCGAATAAAGCCGGTAAAGAAGAGTCGCACGGTGCGGCGCTGGGCGAGCAGGAAGTGGCGTTAACGCGCCAGAAACTGGGATGGCATTATCCCCCATTTGAAATTCCGAAAGAGATTTACCAACAGTGGGATGCGAAAGAAGCTGGCAGTCAGCGAGAAAAAGCCTGGGATGAAAAATTCGCTGCCTATCAGGCTGCACACCCCGATCTCGCTAAAGAGTTCAGCCGCCGCCTCGACGGCGGTATGCCCGCCAAGTGGGCAGATGAAACTCAGGCTTTTGTTGAGCAGCTACAGGCGAACCCGCAAAAAATTGCCAGCCGCAAAGCTTCGCAAAACACTCTGGAAGTGTATGGCAAACTGCTGCCTGAGCTGATGGGTGGCTCCGCTGACCTCGCGCCGAGCAACCTCACTATCTGGTCAGGCTCGAAATCGATCAAAGAGGATATTGCCGGTAACTACATTCACTACGGCGTGCGTGAATTTGGTATGACGGCCATTGGCAACGGGATTGCCGTACACGGCGGCTTTATTCCTTATACCGCCACCTTCCTGATGTTTGTTGAGTACGCGCGTAACGCCGTGCGCATGGCCGCATTGATGAAGGCGCGCCAGGTGCTGGTCTATACCCATGACTCGATCGGTTTGGGTGAAGATGGCCCAACACACCAGCCAGTTGAGCAACTTGCCAGCCTGCGCGTCACGCCGAATATGAGCGTCTGGCGTCCTTGTGATCAGGTGGAAACCGCCGTGGCATGGAGAGCGGCCGTCGAGCGTCACCATGGCCCGACAGCGCTGATTCTGTCACGTCAGAACCTGCTGCAACCTGAGCGGAGCAAGGCCCAAGTGGCCGATATCGCCAAAGGCGGATATGTCCTGCAGGATTGCGACGGCACGCCGGAAGCTATCATCATTGCCACCGGTTCCGAGATTGAAATCGCCTTGGGGGCGGCGGATAAGTTGGGTGCCAACGGCCATAAAATCCGCGTGGTCTCCCTGCCAAGCACGGATGTGTTTGATAAGCAGGACGCGGCTTACCGTGAATCCGTGCTGCCTTCGAGCGTGAAAGCGCGCGTGGCAGTCGAAGCGGGCATCGCCGATTACTGGTTCAAATATGTCGGTCTGGATGGCGCGATTGTCGGGATGACCACCTTCGGGGAGTCAGCACCGGCCGGTAAGCTGTTCGCGGAGTTTGGCTTTACCGTGGAAAATATCGTGAGTCACACCGAAGCGTTACTCAAGCCGCACTAATCGATCCGGCCCGGCGTTGACCAACGTACGGGCCGTTTTTTGATCACAGCCTGATACAGAAAAAAATCCCACTTTCCCCCTTCCCGCACCGCGCAAACTGATTACTATAGGCTTTCCTCCGATTCCTGTTGCGGACGCTTTCCCGTTGAAAAAACGTACTCCTTTTTTACTGGCCTTAATGGTTTCAGTGCTTCCATTAAAAAGCATGGCGCAGACCGCCGCCGATCCGCTGCTGGCTTCTCAGATCGTTGATCGTTATGCCGAGCACATTTTCTATGGCAGCGGTGCAACCGGTATGGCATTGGTGGCGATTGATGGCAATCAGCGCGTGTTCGCCAGCTTTGGTGATACCAGCCCCGGCAATAATGTCCGCCCCCAGCTTGATTCAGTGATTCGTATTGCCTCGTTGAGCAAGCTAATGACCAGCGAAGTGATGGTGAAAATGGCCGAGCGCGGTCAGATCCGTCTTGACGATCCGCTGAGTAAATATGCGCCTCCTGGCGCACGTGTCCCAAGTTATAACGGCCAGCCGATTCGCCTGATCAACCTTGCCACCCACACCGGCAGCCTGCCGCGCGAACAACCTGGCGGCAAACCGCATCGTCCGGTATTTGTCTGGCCAACCAAAGCCGACCGTTGGCAATGGCTGCGTGGCGCCGAGTTGAAGGCCACGCCGGGCACCCAAGCGTCTTACTCTAACCTGGGTTTTGATCTGCTGGGCGATGCCCTGTCGAAAGCCGGCGGGATGCCCTACCCGGCGCTGTTGCAGCAGTTGGTGACGCGCCCACTGGGCATGAAAGACACCACTTTTACTCCGTCACCGGATCAGTGCCAACGTCTGATGATCCCAGAAAAAGGGGCCAGTCCGTGCAACAATACGCTGGCAGCGGTGGGCAGCGGTGGCGTTTACTCGACACCTGATGACATGGGCCGCTGGATGCAGCAGTTCCTGAACTCGGCAGTCAATCATCGCACGCCACAGATTGATCGTTTGCAAACGCTGATCTATCGTCGCGACCAACTGACCAAAGTCGAAGGCATGGATGTGCCAGGACGCGCTGATGCGTTAGGCATGGGCTGGGTGTATATGGGGCCAAAAGAGGGCCGTCCTGGCATCATCGAGAAAACCGGCGGCGGCGGTGGCTTCATTACCTATATGGCGATGGTGCCGCAGAACAATGTTGGGGTGTTTGTGGTGGTGACACGTTCACCGCTGTCACGCTTTACTCCGATGAGTGATGGCGTGAATAACCTGCTGGCCGAACTGGTCGGTAACCAGAACGGCTCACCGATGACGGTGCAAGCGATTCGTTAAGAAACCTGTGTTTCAGTTGCCATAAATGGCGCCCCTAAAAACCCAGGCGGTTTTTCGTAGGGTGCGCTTTATGCATACCGAGCAGCTTTAACGCGACTGAACCGCATTCTGCGACTGGCTAACCCATAACGTTGGCCAGTCCTCACTGCTATGCCAGGCATCGCAGATTTTCTCTTCGGCATACTCGGCCAGCACAAATTCGTTGCCATTGAACTGCCAACGGGTCGCTACGCCGCAGTCTCCCAAACCACGCCCTTTACTGAAGGTGTACAGCAGGCCACTGCTGGCATCGAACTCCGCGTTGACCAACTCCATCTGATTGTCGCTGCGTGATGGCGGCGTAAAGGGCAAGTTCAGCATCAATCCGCGCGCCACATAAGGCTGGCTGCGCGTCACTTCAAACGCCAGATCAATCACGTTGTAAGCGCCGGTTTCACAGCTGACTAAGATCAACGCTTTCGTGTCGGTCAGCGGTGCCACCGTCACTTCTCGCCGCAGCGGATCGAGCGAGCAGTTATCGGTATTGACGCGCCAGGTGCCATAGTCAATTAACCCGGCGGTTTCATCTTGGGTTAGTGGCGCGGGTTGTGGTAACGGCGTGGGCAATTGAGGTGGCTGAGGCGGCGGCGGTACATCCCACTGCGCCCGATCTCCCCGCTTCACCCATGCACTGCCACCGTTCACCCTGCCCTGCACTTCATCCATCAACAGCAGTGCCGCTTTCATGCCGCTTAAAGGAATAGTGGCTTTGGCTTGATAGGTCAGCTGCAGATTGTTGGCATCCAGCGTTTGTGCCAGAAACTCGTCAATGGCCACGGCATTACTGGTGGCCAGATGATGCGGTTCAACCGACCAGTGTTTAAGGTCTGGCGTCAAGCGACGCTGATCCAGCAGCAGGTTATCTTTCAGTGTACCGCCGGGCAGTTCGCCACTGTATCCGCTGCCGTAATCAATACGCAGAAGCGGGCGATCGTTAACGCCAGCATGACGTGAGACGGTCATCACTAATCCGTTGTCACCGGGAAAGCTGCGCGCCACGCAAAAAGCCGCGTTGTTGCAGGTGAGCTGCCAGTCAGAAAATGACTTTTGCAGTGGATCAGCCTGAACGCACGCGACAAACATAAAAGGCAACAAAAGCAGCGACTTCATCCAATACGACATTAAAAAAACCGGTCCCCAAATTCCTGGAAAGAAAATCATAGCGCAACGGCAACGCTGTCAGCAGGCCCAAACTGTGAGCTGGCCCGAAAAGTAAGGTTAACTGCTGAAAAAGCCGTCGCCTGAGGCGATCTAAGGCCGGATGACTCTACACCTTCATCTTCCTTTTCGACCGAATTCTGCTCAATCGGATTCGTCGGACTATTGCGGTTTGTGCGGGTGATGTCCGCCAATACAGGAATTAACTCTATGCAGCGGCGCAATTCATTGCGCGTTTGTCATCTGCACAGCGTTAAGAGGCATGCGATGAATCGCACCGCTTCGGTAAACAACATAATTGTGTTGGGATCACAAATCGGTCAAATACACACAAACGGTCACATACGGTCATGTTAAGGTATTTTACCGCGGTAATAGTTGTTGGCTACCGATCCCTTCATTGAGCGCTTATATGCGTATTTATGTGAATCAGATCTCATTCACCATGAAAAATTAAGATCTGATTTACATAAAAACCTGACCCATATCACCCTAATACCTCTGGGCATTTTGGTCACTGCGGACTCGTGCGCAGTCCACATTTTCCCGCTGCGGTATCCAGTAATTTATCACCATCGGAGGGCAGTTATGTTGCCGATTGAAAGACAGCAGCGAATTATTGACGAACTTAATTTAAATGGTCGGGTTATTGTCGCTGAATTAGTCACGTTGTGTCAGGTTTCTCAGGAAACCATTCGTCGTGATTTAACTCAGCTGGAGAAACGTGGGCTGTTGCAACGTAGCCACGGCGGTGCAGTACCAGCAAAACGACAAGCCGCTAACATTCAGGGGAATACGAGAGGTGTTAACGAGTATGAATTATCTTTCCGCCAGAGAATGAATGAACATGTAGATGCAAAAATGGCGATAGCCAAACGTGCACTCGATTTCATCAGCCCCGGCGATTGTATATTACTCGACAGTAGCACCACTTGCTGGTATTTAGCGCGACAGCTACCGGATATTGAATTAACGGTGTTAACCAACTCTATCAGAATCGTGCAGACCCTTGCCGCACGCGGCAGCATCCGCACCATCTGCTTAGGGGGAGAGTATTCTGACCGTTATGAAGATTTCCATGGCGTGGTCGCTGAGCAGCCTTTACGGGAATTCCAGATCAATAAGATCTTTTTTTCCTGTAGCAGTTTAGGCAATGACGGTTATTTACGTGAAGGTAACGAAAACAACGCACATTTAAAACAGCAAATGCTATTAGCAGCAGAAAGAAAACATCTGTTGCTGGACGCCAGTAAATTTCTGCGACCCTCATTCGCGCGTATTTGTCATTATCGCGATGTGGACTTTCTCATCACTGACCAAATAAAAGACAAAGAGCTGGAACAAGAATTAGCCTGGAACGGCGTCAATATTATTGATTGCTCACAGCGCACCAATTCAATGCAGCTAATAAAAAATTAATTCGGAGTCTTTATGAAAAAACATCTTATCGCCTGTTCTCTCCTCGCCCTGTTTGCCGCCACTGGCGCGCACGCTGCCGATAAATTGCGCATGGGCATCGTGGTGAAAATTGGCGGTATTCCCTGGTTCAACGCCATGGAAGCGGGCATCAAAAGTGAAGCGGCAAAACGCGGCATTGATGCATGGATGGTGGGCCCAACGGCTGCGGACCCGGCGTTACAGGTGCGTGCTATTGAGGATTTGATCGCGCAGAAAGTCGACATCATCGGCGTGGTGCCAAATGACCCGAAAGTGCTGGAGCCGGTGCTGAAACGAGCACGTGAAGCCGGAATTCAGGTCATCACCCACGAATCACCCGATCAGAAAGGGGCCAACTGGGACTTCGAACTGGTGGATGCGCCAACCCACGGCATCAACCATATGAAAGCTCTGGCGAAATGCATGCATGAGGAAGGCAAATACGCCATGTACGTTGGCAGCCTGACCGTGCCATTGCATCAGCAGTGGACCGATGCCGCACTGAATTACCAGAAAGAACACTACCCAAAAATGCAGATGGTGACCGACAAATTCGGCGTGGGCGAATCGCTGGATGACTCGATTCGTACCACCAACGAGCTGATGTCCAAGTACCCGGATCTGAAAGGCATCATGGCGTTTGGTTCTCAAGGCCCGATTGGTGCCGGTCGCGCGGTGATGAATCGCAACAAAATCGATCAGGTGTGCGTGATTGGTGCCTTTAGCCCGGGTCAGGGTGCTTCGCTGGTGCAGCGTGGTGCGATTAAAGGTGGCTACATCTGGAACCCAGAAACCGCCGGTGAAGTGTTTATCCGTATCGCCGACATGATGCAGAAGAAAGAGCCAATTACCGATGGCATGACCATCGAGGGGCTGGGCAAAGTGAAAGTTGACGAGGCGACACACACCATCCTCGGTAACAACACCGAAAGCCTGGACAAAGAAAACCTGCCAAAACTGGTGAAAATGGGGCTGTAATGATGAAAGAGGTGATCCCACAGACGCTGATTGCGCTCGACAACCTGTCGAAAACATTTGGTGGCAACCGCGCACTGAGCGATATCTCGCTAAGCCTGTTGGCTGGCGAAGTGCACTGTCTCGCTGGCACCAACGGCTGTGGCAAGAGCACCTTAATCAAAGTCATTTCCGGGGTACACGCCCCGGACAGTGGCAGCCGTATTACGCTGGGTGATGGCCCAAGCTTCCCGCGTCTGACGACTCGTCAGGCGCGTGACTTCGGCATCCAGGTGATTTATCAGGATCTGTCGCTGTTCCCGAATCTCAGCGTGGCCGAGAACATCGCCTTTGAGCATAACCTCAATGGCCTGCTCGGCTGGCATCGCAAAGCGAAGCTGCGCGAGACCGCTGCGCGCATTATTGAAGAACTCAAGTTTGACCTCGATCTGGATGAGAAAGTCTCGGCGCTGTCGATTGCGGCCCGCCAGCAGGTGGCGATATGCCGAGCACTGGTCGCCGATGCGCGTCTGGTGATTATGGATGAGCCAACGGCTTCTCTCACCCGTACCGAAGTGAATCAGTTGCTGCGCACCGTGCGTTATCTGAAAGACAAAAACATCTGCGTGGTGTTTGTTAGCCACCGTCTGGATGAAGTGTTAGAAATTTCCGACCGCGTGACGGTGATCCGCGACGGGCGCAAAATGGGCTGCTGGCCAGCCAAAGAGATGACGCCACACCATCTCACCGAGCTGATGACCGGTCTGAAACTCGACTATCAGCTGAAAGCGCCAACCCGCAATGCCGACCGTGCCATTCTTGAAGTGGATAACCTGACACGTGCCGGACAGTATCACGACGTCAATTTCAAACTCTATCAAGGCGAAGTTCTGGGCCTGTGTGGCCTGCTTGGCTCCGGCCGCACCGAACTGGCACTCTCACTGTTTGGCATGACCAAACCGGACAGCGGCAAAATCTGGCTCGATAGCAAGCCGGTGCGCTTCCGTGGTCATGAAGATGCCATCAAAGCGGGCATCGGTTATGTCTCCGAAGACCGCTTGACGCTGGGCTTGGTCCAGCAGCAGTCGGTGGCCGACAACATGGTGCTGCCGATCCTCGATAAGCTGCAAAACCGTTTCCACATCATCGACGAATACCGCAAAAACAAGCTGATCCTGCAATGGATTCAACAGCTCGGCGTGCGCGTGGCCGATCCCAATCTGGCGATCTCCACCCTGTCTGGCGGTAACCAGCAAAAGATCGTGCTGGCGAAATGGGTGCTCACGCAGCCACGCATCCTGATCCTTGATTCCCCGACCGTGGGCGTCGACGTCGGTGCCAAAGCCAGCATTTATCAACTGATCCACGAGCTGGCGAAAGAAGGTCTGTCGATCA
This sequence comes from Pantoea sp. EA-12, assembly GCF_030053355.1. Classification (NCBI taxonomy): domain Bacteria; kingdom Pseudomonadati; phylum Pseudomonadota; class Gammaproteobacteria; order Enterobacterales; family Erwiniaceae; genus Pantoea; species Pantoea sp. EA-12. Next base: position 380,390 of record NZ_JASGBY010000002.1, read on the forward strand.
TTCTGATTTCCGATGAAGTGCCTGAGGTTTGGTACAACTGCGACCGCATTCTGCACTTCCGTGATGGCACCATTCATGCCGAATACCAACCCGATACCGTTGAGCAACAACAGCTGGCGGAGGTGATCAATGCCTGATTTTTCTCGTTTGCGCCCGCACTCCAGCCAAGGCTGGCTGGCGTGGGTACTGCTGGCTTTCATCCTGTTCTTCTCGGTGGCCAGCGATCAATTTCTGACAGTGCAGAACCTGCTGGATCTGGCTGAAAGCTACGCCGTCACCGGCATCTTTGCCCTCGGGCTGTTTTTGGTGCTGGTCACCGGCGGCATCGATATCTCGTTCGCAGCGGTGGCGTCGGTGGTGCAGTACCTGATCGCCACGCTGTTTGTGCAGTTCCAGTTTGATAACGCCCTGCTGAGCATTCTGCTGGCGATTGTGTGCGGCACGCTGTTCGGGGTGATCAACGCCCTGCTGATTACCTCACTGCGCGTGGTGTCGATCATCATCACCATCAGTATGCAGTCGCTGCTGTTTGGTTTGTTGATGTGGGTCACCGGCGGAAAAAGCCTCTACTCACTGCCGGACTGGTGGATCACCCTGCGCAGCGTGCTGCCTTTTACCTGGCAGGGCAACAGTTTCCAGATTGGATTGCCGCTGGTCACCATGCTGGTGATTGCCGGACTGACCGCGCTGCTGTTGAACAAAACCAACCTCGGCCGTCAGCTGTATGCGGTGGGTGGCGATGCTGAATCTGCACGTCGCATCGGCATCCGCGTTGGTCTGATTCACGTCTTCGCTTACGGCTGGCTGGGTGCGATGGCCGCGATTGGCGGGCTGGTGCAGGTGTATCGCATGGGTGAAGTGGTGCCGAATGCGTTAGTCGGCGGCGAGTTAGATGTTCTGGCGGCCACGGTGCTTGGTGGTGCCAGCCTGATGGGCGGCAAAGGCACGGTGAGTGGCACGCTGATGGGCGTGTTCCTGATCGCCATCCTGAAGAACGGCCTCAACCTGATTGGCGTCTCGAACTACTTCATGAACATCGTCGTCGGCGGCGTGATCATGGTGGCGATTGCCGTGACGCACTACAAAAAACGTAAAGAAACTGACGTCAGTTTCGTCTGACCGAAAGGGCATGCAAATGAAATCACTCTCCTCTCTGCGTCCGGACGGCACCAATATCGGCCTGATGTTACTGATTGCGCTGGCGCTGGCGATCTTCACCATCATGTTGCCGGGTCGTTTTATGACGGACTCCACCTTTATGAGTATGGCGTTCCAGTTGCCAGAACTCGGTTTGCTCACGCTGGCGATGTTTATTGCCATCCTGAGCGGCGGTTTGAACCTGGCGATCATCGCCACCGCTAACCTGACGGCGCTGTTTATTGCCTGGACGCTGATGAGCGCCCTGCCCGCTGATGCAGGCACCGGCCAGCAACTGCTGTGGCTGTTTATCGCCATCATCGGCGCGATGGTGATTGCTGCCTTCATCGGCGTGATCACCGGCGTAATGGTGACGCGGATTGGTGCCCACCCGATTCTGGTGACGCTGGCGACCATGATGACGCTCAACGGCATCGGTATCTGGCTGACCAAAGGCGCAGCTGTTAGCGGTATGCCCTCGATTGTGCAAGCGCTCGGCTCCAACACCTTGCTGGGTATGCCGCTGCCGCTGTGGGTGTTTCTGATTGCCGCCGCGCTGCTGGCGCTGTTCTTAGGCAAAACCCGCGCCGGTAAATGCATCTATATGGGCGGCAGCAATATCAACGCCACCTGGTTCAGCGGCATCAACACCCACCGCATGGTGATTCTGGTGTACGTGATCTCCAGCCTGCTGTGTGTGCTGGCCGGATTGATCATGATGGCGCGCTTTAACTCGGCCCGCATGGGTTACGGCGATGCCTACCTGCTGCTGACGGTACTGGCGATTATTCTCGGCGGCACCGACCCGAATGGGGGTTTTGGCCGCGTCACCGGTGTGGTACTGGCGCTGATTGCGCTGCAAGTGCTCTCCACCGGATTCAACCTGATGAACATCAGCCAGCATGTCAGCCTGGCGATGTGGGGTGCCGTGCTGATTGTGGTGCTGGCCTTCAAACAATTTAAAGCTCGTTTTAATGAACATCGCGCCGTAAAGCTCAGCAAGTTAGCCGCGGCCCTTAACCCTTTGACCGAAAAGAAGGAAGTATGATGCGTATTCAAGTCTCCCCGTCGTTGATGTGTATGAATCTGATGGAGATCAAGCACCAGTTAGAAGTGCTGGACTCCCGCGCGGACTTCCTTCACATCGACATCATGGACGGTCATTACGTTAAGAACATCACGCTGTCGCCGTTCTTTATTGAACAGATTCGTCCACACACCAAAGTGGCGCTGGATGTCCATCTGATGGTGGAACACCCGACTGATTTTATCGAAGTGATTGCCAAAGCCGGCGCAGACTACATCTGCCCGCACGCCGAAACCATCAACCGTGATGCGTTCCGCGTGATTAACCTGATTCGCAGTTTCGGCAAGAAAGTGGGTGTGGTGCTGAACCCGGCGACCCCGGTGTCGTTTATCCACCACTACATTCACCTGCTGGATAAGATCACCGTGATGACAGTTGATCCAGGCTATGCAGGTCAGCCGTTTATCCCGGAGATGGTGGCGAAAGTGCAGGAGCTGAAAGCTCTGAAGCAGCAGCACGGCCACAAATATCTGATCGAGATCGATGGCTCCTGTAATACCCGCACTTATAACACGCTGGTGGGTGCGGGCGCGGAAGTGCTGATTGTCGGCACCTCTGGCCTGTTCAATATTCACAACGATCTGGCGACCGCCTGGGACATGATGCGCGACAGCATTGATGAAGCGCAGGGCCTGAGCAAGGTGTCCGCATGAAAAAACGCTGGCTCGGTATCGACATTGGCGGCACCGGTACACGTCTGCAGCTGATGGAAGAGGGACGCGAATGGTCCAGCTTCCGCAAAGTGCCGACGGCCAGCTGGGCGCAGCAACCCGATGCCCTGTCGGCACTCGGGCAGTTAATCGGCGAGACGTTAGAGCAACAACCGGTGAACGGCGTGATGCTGGGCTTGCCGGGCATTCTCAGCCGCGACCGTCAGCAGGTGATCTCGCTGCCCTTTATTCAGGCGCTGGATCACCAGCCAGTTGCCGCGATCCTCACTGAACGCCTTGGCGTGCCGGTGGCGATGGATAAAGACGTCAATCATCTGATGATGTGGGATTTGATGCAGTTGGAGCAGTTACCGGATATCGCCGTCGGCCTTTATCCCGGTACCGGCATGGGCAACAGCCTGTGGATCAACGGCCAGTTTTACCATGGTCAACACGGCGGCGCGGGTGAGCTGGGACACGTACCGATTGCCGGTAACGATCTCCCCTGCCCGTGCGGCAACCGGGGTTGTGCAGAGACGTTGACGTCAGGCCACTGGCTGAGCCAATGGGCGAAGGCCAACGTGCCACAGACCGATATGTCTGCGCTGTTTAGCCAGCATGGCGATCATCCAGAGCTGCAGGCGTTCGTTTACCGTCTGGCACAGCTTATCGCCACCGAGATGAACATTCTCGATCCGGAATACCTGATTTTGGGTGGCGGCGTGTTGGCGATGGCGGACTTCCCGTTGGCGCAGCTGCGCAGCCAGGTTCAGCAGCATCTGCGTCCGCCTGCCACGCGTGATAATTTGAAGATTGTGTTCAGTCAATCCACCGATCACACCGGCTGTCGCGGCGCCTGTCTGGCCGCAGAACGCCTGTTCAGGAGTGCATGATGAAAGGAAAAGTGTGTGTGTTTGGCTCATTCAACCTCGACGTTGTCGCGGTGATGAACCGTTTCCCGATGCCGGGTGAATCCTTGACGGCTCACCAGAGTATGATGGGACCCGGCGGTAAGGGCGCAAACCAGGCCACTGCCGCCCTGCGCGCCGGGGCGCGCGTGCACTACATCGGCAAAGTGGGGAACGATGATTTTGGCACTTTTGCACGCCGCCACTTAGAAAAAACCGGCTTTGATGCGATTACGCTGTTTACCTGCAAAGAGAAGCCGACCGGTAACGCCCTGATTTACGTGGCGGGTGATGATGCCGAGAACATGATTTCGGTGTATCCCGGCGCCAATACCACGGTGAGTGCCGCTGAAGTGTCACGCTGCCAGCCCACCGTTGCCGCCGCTGATATTCTGCTGGTGCAGTTGGAGAACAACCTCAGCGCTATCCAGCGCATGATCGACAATGCGCGTGCAGGCGGAACCTTTGTGATTTTAAACCCGGCGCCATGGCAAAAAGTGAGTGACTCCCTGCTGGCGAAAGTGGATCTGCTGACGCCAAACAGCACCGAAGCGATGCAAATCACCGGAGTAAAAGTCACCGATTTCGCCAGCGCGCAGCAAGCCGCAGAAGTGATGCATCGCAAAGGCGCGCGTCAGGTGATTATTACCTTGGGCATGGCGGGCGCACTGCTTTCGAATGCGGAACAACCGCCGCTGCGCATTCCGCTGTTCCCGGCACAGCCGCTGGATACCACTGGCGCGGGCGATGCCTTCAACGGCGCACTGGCTGCACGGCTGGCGTCCGGTGATGAGTTACCGCAGGCGGCGCTGTTTGCTTCGGCCTATGCTTCGCTGTGTGTGGAGCGCTCGGGTGCCGCCAATTCGATGCCTTCTTACGCTGAAGCGCTGGCGCGCATGCAGGCGCATCCGGAGTGTGTGCCAGAACCGTTATTTACGGAAGAGTTGAGTCCTGCGCCGTAGCAGCGCAATGCGGTAGGGGCGTGCCTTGGCGTGCTTTGGCGCGCCCGATAGCGGCCATGGGCGGCCCAAAGGCCGCACCCTACTGGCAGCACCTTACAGGCGGCGCTTTATTTACGCTTTTAACCAACCCGCAATTTGCGCATGCTGCAACAGCATGATCGCTTTACCGTCCTGGATACGGCCCTCTTTCACCATCGCCAGCGCCTGTGGGAACGGCAATTCCAGTACGGTGATCTCTTCATCCTCAACGCCACCGCCCTCGTGGGTGCGCATCGCATCACTGTATTCGGCCGCAAAGAAGTGGACAATCTCCGTCACGCCGCCTGGCGACATATAGGCTTCAAACAGCTTTTCCACTTTACCAATTTCATAACCCGTCTCTTCAATCGCCTCTTTACGGATGCAATCTTCTGGCGTGTCATCGTCTAGCAGCCCGGCGCAACTTTCAATCAGCTCACCTGTGGGATTGCCATTGACATAGGTGGCAATGCGGAACTGACGAATCAGCAGCACGGTGTTTTTATCGCGGTTGTAGAGCAGGATGGTCGCGCCGTTGCCACGGTCATAGACTTCGCGCTTATGACGCACCACTTCGCCGTTGCTGCGCGTCAGTTCGTAGGTGAAGTTGCGCAGGATAAAGTAATTATCTGACAGCAACTTGTCTTTGATGATGTTGATCTTTAACGACATGGCCGCTCCACTGCTTATCTGAGGGAGCCAGAGATAATAGGCGCAAGCGCTGGGGAAAACTATCTGAATTTGTGCGGTTGTTGCGCAATAAATTGCGTTATCAATCTCGTGCGGTGATGGGCTGGTCGCCATAAATGGCGACCAGGATTTAACATCAAAATCCGTTCGGCTGCTCTTTCATATCCGGCAAATGATGCGCGATACCTTTGTGACAATCGATACAGGTTTGCCCATCCTGCACCGCTTTGCTGTGCATTTTGGCCGCCACGGTTTTCTGTGCGGTGAAATCCATATAATCGAAATTGTGGCAGTTGCGACACTCCTGCGAATTGTTGTTCTTCATCCTACGCCATTCGTTCTGGGCAAGTTCGATGCGCGTCTCTTCAAACTTTTGCGGCGTATCGATCAGACCAAAAATCTTCGCGTAGACCTCTTTGCTGGCCTGCAATTTGCGCAGCATTTTCGGGCCCCACTCGTGTGGCACATGGCAATCCGGGCAGGTGGCACGCACGCCGCTGCGGTTGTTGTAATGCACCGTCTGCATATACTCCTGATACACGTTATTGCGCATTTCATGGCAGCCAATACAGAACTGCTCGCGGTTGGTCATCTCCATCGCGGTGTTAAATCCACCCCAGAAAATGATGCCGCCGGCAAAGCCCAAAATCAGCAGTGTGCCCAGCGCCAGACGGCTGGGACGACGCCACCAGCGCCAGATGCGCAGTAATCTCTCTTTCATGTTCAACCTCATTGCCCAAAACCACTGGCCGGTGTAAAGGTGTTTTCCACCACCGGTTTGGCATCGGTTTGCGGCACGTGGCACTGCAAACAGAAGTAACGCCGCGGTGATACGGTGCTGCTCACCAGGCCATCGCGATCGGTAAAGTGCGTAGGGCTGACGCGCGGCGCGCCAGTGGTGAGATAGCTTTGCGTGCCGTGGCACTGCAGGCAGCGGTTGACGTTTTTCGTCACCTGATAGCCGTCTACGCTATGCGGGATCACCGGCGGCTGATTCACGTAGTTAAGCGGCTTGCGACTCTGCTCTTTGGGCTGATGAATGGTGCCCTGCTGTGTGGCGGTCACTTCCGGCGACTGATTGAGATCGACACCTTTTTCAGCCCAGACTGCGCCGCCCACCAGCAAGGCGGCTAAAGTGATGAGTGTGTAAGAGAGTTTCATTGCATCCTGCCTTAAATTTTAACCAGCTTGACGGCGCACTTCTTATAATCGGTCTGCTTCGACAGCGGATCGGTGGCATCTAACGTGACGTTATTGGCCAGCACGCCCGCATCGAAGAACGGCATAAATACCAGCCCTTGTGGCGGCTGATTGCGCCCGCGCGTTTCAACAGTGGCCACGGTTTCGCCTCGTCGTGACACCACGCGCACCTTTTCACCGCGGCGGAAACCACGTCCTTTGGCATCAAGAGGATGGATATAAAGCAGCGCCTGCGGCACAGCACGATGCAGTTCGGGGACGCGGCGCGTCATGGTGCCGGTGTGCCAGTGTTCCAGCACACGACCAGTGCAGAACCACATGTCGTACTCTGCATCCGGTGCTTCGGCAGGCGGTTCATAAGGCAGTGCGAAGATCGTGGCTTTGCCATCGGGCTTGCCGTAGAAACGTACGCCTTCACCCGCTTTGACGTAGCTGTCGAAACCTTCGCGGTAGCGCCAGCGCGTCTCTTTCCCGTTGACCACCGGCCAACGTAATCCGCGCGCTTCGTGGTACATATCGAACGGTGCCAGATCGTGACCGTGGCCACGCCCAAAGCTGGCGTACTCTTCAAACAGCCCTTTCTGAATGTAAAAACCGAATTCGCGCGCTTCATCGTTTAGTTGGTCATCGGCCACTTCACTGAGCGGGAACTGGTTCACCTGGCCGTTGGCGTAGAGCACATCGAACAGCGTTTTATCGCGCAATTCAGGGTGCTGCGCGATCAGCGCTTCGGGCCACACCTCAGTGACGCGGAAGCGCTTAGCAAAGTTCACCATCTGCCAAAGGTCAGATTTCGCCTCACCCGGCGCTTTCACCTGCTGATGCCAGAACTGAGTACGGCGCTCGGCATTGCCGTAAGCTCCCTCTTTTTCCACCCACATCGCCGTCGGCAGAATCAAGTCTGCGCATAATGCACTCACGGTGGGATAAGGGTCGGAGACGACGACAAAATTGCGCGCATCACGCCAGCCCGGCATGCGCTCCTGGGTCAGGTTGGGACCGGCCTGCATGTTGTTGTTACACATCACCCAGTATGCATTCAGCTTGCCATCCTTGAGGGCACGATCTTGCGCCACCGCGTGCAAACCGATTTTGGCGGGAATCGTGCCTTGCGGCAGCTTCCACAGTTTTTCAGCCGTTGCTCGATGTTTATCATTATTCACCACCATATCGGCTGGCAGGCGGTGCGAGAACGTGCCAACTTCGCGCGCCGTGCCGCAGGCAGAGGGTTGCCCGGTAAGCGAAAATGGTCCGGTGCCGGGACGCGAAATTTTGCCGGTCAGCAGGTGGATGTTGTAGCAGAGGTTGTTTGCCCACACACCGCGGGTGTGCTGGTTGAAGCCCATGGTCCAGTAAGAGACCACGTTGATATTGGGATCGGCATAGAGCTCAGCCAGCGCAATCAGCTGATCTTGTTCCACGCCGCTCATTTCGCTGGCTTTTTCTACTGTGTACTCGGAAACGAACTTCGCGTACTCATCAAAGCTAATCGGCGTCGACTCACCACTGTCGGGATTTTTTGCCGCTGCCTGACGCGGATCGCTGGGACGCAGACCATAGCCGATATCCGTCACGCCCCTGCGCAGCGTCACGTGGTTTTGCAGGAAGGCTCTATCGACCTTGTTGTTCTGAATGATGTAGTTGGCGATAAAGTTAAGGATTGCCAGATCGCTTTGCGGCGTGAACACCATGCCGTTATCCGCCAGCTCAAAGCTGCGATGACGATAAGTCGAGAGCACCGCCACTTTGACATTATCGTTGCTGAGACGGCGGGCGGTCAGGCGTGACCAGAGAATCGGGTGCATCTCGGCCATGTTGGAGCCCCACAGCACAAACGCATCCGCCACTTCGATATCATCGTAGCAGCCCATGGGTTCATCCATGCCGAAGGTGCGCATAAAGCCCACCACCGCTGAGGCCATGCAGTGGCGCGCGTTAGGATCGAGGTTATTGGTGCGGAATCCTGCTTTCATCAGCTTTGACGCCGCATAACCTTCCCACACCGTCCACTGGCCGGAACCGAACATGCCGACCGACTCCGGTCCATTGGCTTTCAGCGCGGCTTTAAACTTCTGCTCCATCACGTCGAACGCCTGGTCCCAGCTTACCGGCGTGAACTCGCCTTCCTTATCATATTTACCGTCGGTCATACGCAGCAGCGGCTGTGTCAGACGATCTTTTCCGTACATGATCTTCGGCAGGAAGTAGCCTTTAATGCAGTTCAAACCCCGGTTCACTTCCGCCTGGGGATCACCCTGCGAGGCAACGACACGGCCATCCTGCGTCCCCACCAGCACACCACAACCGGTGCCGCAGAAACGACAAGGGGCTTTTTCCCAACGAATCGGCGCGGCTAATGCGGTAACGGCTTTCGTCACGCTGGGAATAGTGAGTCCGGCCGCCATGGCCGCTGCGGCGGCAGCGTTAGCTTTCATAAATTCACGACGACTGAGTTTCATGCTTCTTCCTTGTAACGATGTTCCGCTTCGTCCTGCTGGTGATAAACCAGTGACACGGCCAGTACCTGGGGAATATTACGAGTGGATTCGATATGGCTAAGCAACGCGCGGCTATCGGCGGCACCGAGCGTGACCGCTAAGGTGCCACGGGCGTTGTCTTCGGCAGCAATCTCGCTATCCGGAAGGGCCAATAAGGCGAGTTTGACTGCTGCAATAGCGTGGGGCTGCGCCTGGATGACCAGGCCACAGACGTGCCAGCTGCTAGCAGAGGAAAATGCGTGCTCAGGGGACGATAGCGCCATGCGCTCACCTCAATGAGTCCATGAGAGATGGCGCGTAAAATAACCTGAGGTAAGTAAGGGCTATATCACCCGAAAGGTGTAAATACCGGGGTGGGATCAAGTGAAGGCGTGATGGAACAAAAACGGGGGCCAAAGGGCCCCCGCAGATGAGAATGACTGCGATTAACGCGAGCGGTCTTCCGCCAGCGTCGGGGCCGCATCATCCTGATCGTCATGGTGATGGTCATGCTCTTTCATGGCTTCAGCATGCACGCGTTTGCGCACACCAAACCAACCCAGCACCAGTACCACCGCAATCAGTGGGATCGAAGCAATGGTGTAAGTGCCGTTCGGGTAGTCAAACGCCATTAACACCAGCACGCTCACCAGGAACAGCAGCGTTAACCATGAGGTCACCGGTGCCCACGGCAGTTTGAAGCTGACATCTTCCGCTTTGCCCTCTTTAATCGCTTTGCGCAGACGCATCTGGCACACCACGATGAAGCCCCAAGAGGAGATGATACCCAGCGATGCCACGTTCAGTACGATTTCAAACACCTGCGAAGGCACATAGTAGTTGAGCACCACACCAATCACGTAGACAGCGATAGTGACCAGAATGCCGGCAAACGGCACCTGCTGTTTGCTCATCTTAGACATGAACTGTGGTGCAGAACCGCCCATCGACATAGAACGCAGAATACGACCGGTGGAGTAGAGACCCGAGTTGAGGCTCGACAGCGCGGCACTCAGTACCACGATATTCATCACGCTACCGATGTAAGGCACGCCCAACTTCGAGAAGAAGGTCACAAACGGACTCTGGCCCGCCTGATAAGCATTCCACGGCAGCAGCAGCACCAGCAGCACCACTGAACCCACGTAGAACAGGCCGATACGCCAGATCACGCTGTTGATAGCTTTTGGCAGCATGGTTTTCGGGTCTTTACACTCTCCCGCAGCTGTCCCGACTAACTCGATAGACGCGAAGGCAAACACCACCCCTTGCACCAAGACCAGCGCTGGCAGCAAACCGTGCGGGAAGAAGCCGCCGTTATCGGTTATCAGGTGGAAGCCGGTCGTGTTGCCATCTAGCGGTTTACCGCTGCCGAGGAACACTACGCCGACGATCAGGAACACCACGATCGCTAAGACTTTGACCAAGGCAAACCAGAACTCCATTTCGGCGAACCACTTCACGCCGATCATGTTCATGGTACCGACAATCGCTAACGCACCGAGGGCAAATACCCATTGCGGCACATCGCCAAACGCGCCCCAATAGTGCATGTAGAGCGCAACGGCCGTGATATCCACGATACCGGTCATCGCCCAGTTAACGAAGTACATCCAGCCCGCCACGTATGACGCTTTTTCCCCAAGGAATTCACGTGCATAAGAAACAAAGCTGCCGCTTGATGGGCGGTGTAATACCAGTTCGCCCAACGCACGCAGAATGAAGAAGGAGAAGATACCGCACACCAGATAAACCAGTGCTAAAGCAGGACCGGCCATCTGCAAGCGAGCGCCTGCACCGAGGAACAAGCCGGTACCGATAGCACCGCCGATGGCGATCATTTGTACCTGACGGTTACCCATTGCTTTGTGGTAACCGGTGTCGTGGGAATTGAGCCAGCGTCTTTTCGCAGCGCGTTGTTCGGCTGCGGTTTTTTTAGTTGATTTCATAGCTTTCCTGTTTGTCCTGACCATCAATCACCGCGCAACCAAACGTTTGCGTATGGCGGTGCGAAATGGGGTAAAACCCCCTACCGGTGCGGCGGAACGGTGTCGCGCGGCAAGGCGGGAAATTACGGCGATGAATCCTACCCGTTCTGCATGAACGAAGCAAAAAATACCGTTTGCCTGCACGAGTTGATTTGTAAGAATTGGTCGTGGTGCACAAAAAACCGGCCAGGGGGATGGCCGGTAAAGGGGTGGCTACAGGGAGGTATTGCGAGGGGGACTAACGGTAAATCTCTGCGGTGCCGCTCCACAGGCTGGAATCGCCGGGTGTTTGTACGCCAATCACTCGATAGTGGCTGGCACCCGACTCTTCAGCTTTTTGCGATAGCTGGCGCGTTGCGTCATCGAACGAACCCGTTACACCGCTAATTGAAACGGTGCCCGCGCTTTGCAGGTTTTGCGCCTGCTCAGCACTGAGGGGTTGCGCCGCAAACGCGGTGAAACTTGCGGTGGCAAGCAGTGCAGCAGTCAGAATGGCAAGGGGTGTCTTCATGATTTGCTCCTGTTGTCGTCCGTTAATAAAAGTGATTACGCTGCAAATTATCAGCGATGAAATGAAAATCAGGATTAGCGGGTCGTAAAGGCGTTCAATAATTCGCCAGTTAAGTGCGTGCTATCCAGGGAAAGGTAAAGAGAAGTGGATTTCTCTGTTAAAAGTAACCTGATGTGACGATATCAGACTCGCAGCACGGCAACGGCTGCCTTATAATCCCACTCTCTTAAAAGGGTTATTGTCGTGATTGTAAAACGTCCTGTTACTCGCACCATGGCGCGGGCACTCAGCGCTATTGTGCTGCTGTCATTTCTGACCACCGGGTTGGCGCTGGTCACACTCTCCAGCAGCCTGCGTGATGCCGAAGCGGTAAATGTCGCGGGTTCATTGCGCATGCAGATTTATCGCCTCGCATGGGATAGCTCACGTGATCCGCAGCAGTTAGCGCAGCATATGCAGATCTATCAGCGGACCCTGCATTCGCCTGCCTTGCAGCATCTGGAACGCCCTTGGGTGCCAACAGAGGTCACAAACCGCTATCGCTACCTGCGTGACAGTTGGCCGATGCTGCAACAGACGCTGCAACCCGAGCGTGCTCAGGTTTATCAGCAGCAGGTCGCCAGCTACGTGAGTGAGATCGACCGCTTTGTGTTGGCCGTGCAACATTATGCTGAGCTGAAAATGCATTTGGTGGCGGGCTGCAGCCTGTTTGGCTTTCTTGCCATTGTGGCGCTGGCGCTCTGGACCATCCGCTTTATTCGCCGCAACGTGGTGCGCCCGCTCAATTCGCTGGTCACCGCCAGCCAGTATGTGGAGCAGGCGAACTTCAGCTTTCCCCCGCTGCCGATTTCCCAACCCAGCGAACTCGGTGTGCTGGCGCAGGCATTTACCACCATGGCTGAACGGCTGCATTCACACTATCGCCTGTTGGAACTGGCGGTACGGAATAAGACGGAAGATCTGACCCAAGCCAACCGAACGTTGCGGCTGTTGTATGACAGTTCACAGGTGCTCACCAGCAGCCCGCTCAACCCCGAGTTGTTCCAGGGCTTGCTGCGTCTGGTTCAGCGGCGGGAAGCGCTCACCGTATTGAAAATCCACCACGATGGAATAGATTTTCAGGCGGGCGTGGCGGAAGACGATTTGGAGTGGCAGCGCCTGCCGTTACAGCAGGAAGATCAGTTGATTGGCGAGCTAAGCTGGCAAACGCGCCGCGCGCCGCCCGCGGATGAATTATTGCAGAGTCTGGCAAATATGCTGGCGCGCTCTTTGTGGATCTGGCAAACGCAAAAACAGGTCCAGCAGATGCTATTAATAGAAGAGCGATCGACCATCGCGCGCGAACTGCATGATTCGCTGGCGCAGTCGCTCTCTTTCCTGCGCATCCAACTGACCCTCTTGCGTCGCCATGTTGATGACAGGCAGCCGCAAGCCCAGACGATCATCGCTGACTTTGACCGCGCGCTGTCCGAAGCTTATCAGCAACTGCGCGAGCTGCTGACCACCTTCCGACTGACCATTGAGCAGGCGGACCTGGTGCAGGCCATGCAAGCGATGATCGCCCCGCTACAGGAACAGTCCTCCGCTATTATCGAATTTGATTATCAACCGGGCCTGCAAACCCTGGATGCCCAGCAACAGGTGCACGTATTGCAGATTGCGCGCGAGGCGTTGCTGAATGCCATTCGCCATGCACAGGCGAAACATATCCAGATTCACTATCAGCGTGATGCAGATGCCGATCATCTGCTGACCATCGACGATGACGGCTGCGGCATTCGCAGTCTGGAAGAACCCCCAGGCCACTATGGTCTGACGATTATGACCGAGCGCGCAGCACGACTTTCCGGCACGCTGAGGATTACGCCGCAAGCGCAAGGCACGCGCGTCACGCTGCGTTTTCCGCCGCACCCCACCCACCGGCTGGTTTAACGCGATACACTGAATATGAAACGGACTTTGACTGGAGAACTTATGGCATCCCCTTCCCTGACAATCATGATCGTGGACGATCATCCACTGATGCGCCGCGGCATTCGCCAGCTACTGGCACTGGAACCGCGCCTGGAAGTGGTGGCTGAAGCCAATAATGGCACCGAAGCGCTGGCCGAAGCGCGCCGCCAGTCACCGGATGTCATTCTGCTCGACCTGAATATGAAAGGCATGTCGGGTCTGGATACGCTCAAAGCACTGCGCCATGAGGGGATTGCGGCGCGCATTTTGGTGCTGACCGTCTCTGATGCGCGAAATGATATTTATGCCATGGTCGATGCCGGGGCAGACGGCTATTTGCTCAAGGACAGCGAACCGGAACTACTGCTGGCGCAAGTGATGCGTGGCGCTCAAGGTGAGAATGTGTTTAGTGACGTGGTGGCAGAGTATCTGGCCACGCGTCAGCACAGTGCCGATCCGTTTAAACAGCTCACCGAGCGTGAAATGGATGTGCTGCAAGAAGTGGCGCGTGGCTTATCTAATAAGGAGATTGCCGCCACCTTGCATATTTCGGAAGAAACAGTAAAAGTGCACATCCGCAATCTGCTGCGCAAACTGGATGTACGCTCACGCGTGGCTGCCACCGTGCTCTGGCTGGAGCGCCGCAATGTGTAGCAGCGCACAGAAATCCAGCACGACATTTACACTTTCTCCATAATTTATCCACGATTCTCTAATTTGCGCCGCGTACAGTAAGCAGCAGCAGGAGTTTTTGGGGATAGCACCTTGCACTCCGCCGGCGTGAAGCCATTCGAGCTTCACGCTTTACATAATAAAAGTAAAAATACGCAGCTGAGGAGTGTCGGTTCCATGTCGAATTTTTTTATCGACCGCCCCATTTTTGCCTGGGTTCTGGCTATTTTGTTATGCCTGTGCGGCACATTAGCGATCATATCATTGCCCATTGAGCAGTATCCCGACCTTGCCCCACCTAACGTGCGTATCACGGCGAACTACCCCGGTGCGTCAGCGGAAACGCTGGAGAACACCGTCACCCAGGTTATCGAGCAGAACATGACCGGCATCGATAACATGATGTATATGTCCTCAAACAGCAGTAATACCGGTCAGGCGCAAATCACCCTCACCTTTACCGCTGGCACTAATCCCGATGAAGCCCGTCAGCAAGTTCAGAACCAATTACAGACCGCTCTGCGCAAACTGCCTGCCGCCGTACAATCGCAAGGTGTCACGGTGAATAAAACCGGTGACAGCAATATCCTGATGATTGCGTTTGTCTCTACCGACGGAAGTATGGACAAACAGGATATTGCAGATTATGTCGCCAGTAACATTCAGGATCCGCTCAGCCGCATTGATGGTGTCGGCCAGGTTGACGCCTACGGTTCGCAATATGCGATGCGTATCTGGCTCGATCCAAACAAACTGATTGCTTACGCACTCACCACCGATGATGTGGTCACTGCCATTGAAGCACAAAACACCCAAGTGGCCGTTGGCCAGGTCGGTGGTTTACCGTCAGTGGATAAGCAGGCACTGAATGCCACGGTGAATGCACAGTCGATGTTGCAGACACCTGAGCAGTTCCGTGCCATTACGCTGAAAACCAACACTGACGGGTCGGTGGTGACGCTCGGTGATGTGGCGGATATCGCCATGGGTGCCGAAAAATACGACTTCCTCAGCCGCTATAATGGGCAAGCGGCATCCGGTCTGGGCATCAAGCTGGCATCCGGTGCCAACGAAATGAACACCGATAAGCTGGTGCGTGCGCGGGTGGAAGAGCTGTCGCACTACTTCCCGCATGGGCTGGAAGCGAAAGTGGCGTTTGAAACCACGCCGTTTGTTAAAGCTTCGATCAAAGACGTAGTGAAGACCTTGCTGGAAGCTATTCTGCTGGTGTTCCTCGTGATGTATCTGTTCCTGCAAAACTTCCGCGCCACGCTGATTCCCACCATTGCCGTGCCGGTGGTGCTGCTCGGCACCTTTGCCGTGCTCTACGCCTGTGGGTTCAGTATTAACACCCTCACCATGTTCGCGATGGTGCTCGCCATCGGGCTATTGGTGGATGACGCCATCGTGGTGGTGGAGAACGTCGAGCGCATTATGAGCGAGGAAGGCTTATCCCCGCGCGCCGCGACGCGGAAATCGATGGGGCAAATACAGGGCGCGCTGGTGGGGATTGCGCTGGTGCTGTCAGCGGTATTTGTACCGATGGCCTTCTTTGGCGGCACGGTGGGGGCGATCTACCGCCAGTTCTCCATCACTATCGTTTCGGCGATGGTGCTGTCGGTGCTGGTGGCGATGATTCTGACGCCAGCGCTCTGCTCAACGCTGCTCAAGCCGTTGGAACAGGGGCAGCACCATGGCCGCCGAGGTTTCTTTGGCTGGTTCAACCGTCACTTCAACGCCAGTGCCGAGCGCTATGAGCGGGGTGTTGCGCGCATTTTGATGAAGGGGGGACGCTGGCTGGTGCTCTATCTCGGCATCATCGGCGTGATGGCATTTCTGTTTATTCGCCTGCCGACCTCGTTCCTGCCGCTGGAAGACCGTGGTGTGTTCCTGACGCAAGTGCAGTTACCTGCGGGGGCCACCTTACAGCAGACCTCCAACGTGGTGGCGAAAGTCGAAAACTACTACATGACCGCCGAGAAAGATAACGTGCTGTCGGTGTTCTCGACCATTGGTGCCGGTCCTGGCGGTAACGGTCAGAACGTGGCACGACTGTTTGTGCGCCTGAAAGATTGGGAGGAGCGCCCAGGCAGCGATCGTACTTCTTTCGCCATTATCGATCGCGCCACTAAAGCCTTCCACAAGATCAAAGAAGGACGGGTGATCGCCAGCAGTCCACCGGCGATTACCGGCATGGGCAGTTCGTCAGGTTTCGATATGGAGCTACAGGATCATGCCGGTATTGGGCATACCCAATTGATGGCGATGCGCGATAAATTGCTGGAACTGGCGGACAGTAATCCTTCTCTTTCACGCGTGCGCCATAACGGTCTGGATGACAGCCCGCAGCTGCAGATCGATGTCGATCAGCGTAAAGCGCAGGCGCTTGGCGTATCACTCGACACTATTAACGATACGCTGACCACCGCCTGGGGATCGACCTACGTCAATGACTTCCTCGATCGTGGCCGCGTGAAGAAGGTCTATGTGCAGGCCGCAGCGGAATTCCGCATGCTGCCAGAGGACGTCAATAAATGGTATGTGCGTAACAGCAGCGGCACCATGGTGCCCTTCTCTGCCTTTGCCACCAGCCGTTGGGAGACCGGTTCACCGCGCCTGGAGCGTTACAATGGTTACTCCTCACTGGAAATCGTCGGTGAAGCGGCTAACGGCGTGAGTAGCGGAACGGCGATGGATGTGATGGAGAAGTTGGTAGGCCAATTGCCACTCGGCGTGGGCTTCCAATGGACCGGTGCCTCTTATCAGGAACGTCTCTCTGGTTCTCAGGCCCCGGCGCTGTATGCGATTTCGCTGCTGGTGGTGTTCCTGTGTCTGGCCGCACTGTATGAGAGCTGGTCTATTCCGTTCTCGGTGATGCTGGTGGTGCCACTGGGTGTGGTCGGTGCGTTGGTTGCCACCTGGATGCGCGGGCTGGAAAATGATGTTTACTTCCAGGTCGGCTTGTTAACAGTGATTGGCTTGTCGGCAAAAAACGCCATTTTGATTGTGGAGTTTGCCAATGAAATTAACAGCAAAGGGCGTGAGCTGCTTGAATCAACGTTGGAGGCCTCTCGCCAGCGTCTGCGCCCGATTTTGATGACGTCCCTGGCGTTTATCTTTGGCGTACTGCCGATGGCCATCAGCAGTGGCGCAGGCTCCGGCAGCCAGCATGCGGTCGGTACCGGCGTGATGGGCGGGATGATCTCCGCCACGGTGCTGGCAATCTTCTTTGTGCCACTGTTCTTTGTACTGGTGCGCCGTCGCTTCCCGCTGAAAGAGAAGCCGCACGATTAAGGCATAAATGAAAACGGGGCAGCGAATCGTCGCTGCCCCGTTTAGTTTGGCCAGAATTACAGCAAGTTGGGAGTGCCCTGCTTTTCTCTTCGCGTATTACTTGTTACGTAACATCGCTTCGATGAATTCTTTCCAGTTCCCCATTTCGGTGTCAATCATACTACCCTCTCTTATTGTGAGGGCAATTCTACGCCGCTTTATGCATCAGGTGAATACGTTTACACCTTTTACTGCTGTAGATTTCACCGATAATCGCCGTCATTTTGCACAAATTGCTGGCTGACGCACATTTCAGCAACTCCCTCATCTCTAACAAGAAAGCCCACCAAAGCGGAACGGCCTCGACCTAAGGTTATTCTGATCTGGCTTACGATTCGCGCTTCGATTATCACCCAGGAAACTGTAACCGCTTTCGGCGTACAGGTGTGCGCTAATTCAAGCGTAGATGACGAATGTTGTTATCAATATGGTTCTGAATCAGGGTGAGGGTTTCCGCTGAGATAGCGCCGGGTAATTGTTCGCGGGCATGGGAGGAAAACGCACTGCCGATTTGGCAAATTTCATCAATGATGCGGCTGGCTCGATCGGCGGGAACTTCGGCTTCTTGCGCCAGACGGAGCATAGCTTTGCCGCTGATAGTCAGGGCCTCTCCCATCACATCCATCTGATGATAGCCACCCGGTCCTTCACAGAAAGTAACATCGTAAGCCGGTGCTAATTGCCATTGACCACGCTGCGTCATCAAATAAGAAAAATTCTTTGGATGGTCATCACGGTTGTTAAACACCACGTTAAACACTGCGCGTTCGAAGGCGAGTGCTTTCTCTCTCACATCGTTGGTACACAACTGAGTGGCGCGCATGAAATTGACATAGTCCAGCGCACCCGGTGAGGCATAGTCAGCGCCGGTAAAAGCGGCAAGGCTCTGCATCGGTACTCTCTGACCGTTTTGACGATCGAAACGTTTACTGGCAAATGCAGCCTGGCCATTAGGTAAACTGAAGTACTGGGTCTCAGGCGTCTGGATACCGCATAAGCGCAGGCAGTGAGCGTAGATCATTTCAATGGCGCACACTTCGGCATTCTCACCTTGCGCAGGAAACTTGACCAGCCACGCGTCGAAATCTGGGGCAACCGCCGTAGTAAACTCATTATTTTGCGGGTTGCGATAGACCAGTGCTTTAGGCCTGGCACCCTGCGGTGAGCCCCCCACCAACAGTAAACGTTGAAGCAGCTCCCTCCCCTCTCCCTGGAGGACTTCCTGTACTTCAATGGCAAGTTGATCGAGAGAGATATTTAATGACGGCTGATTGCCTTCCGCCATCATGGGTTCAAACGACATTGCCCCCATAGCATTGTTGGCAATGTAGGTAAGCCTTTCCAACGGACCGATACGGGCTGTGCTCAAACCACGGCTGCGGAATAAACGGTCCATCAACATCATTCCCCAGCCATCAGGTAAAGCGTCATAGACCGGGCCAGGCAAGCCTAGCTGATGGGCTGGAAATCCCCGTCTTAGACGAGGCCCATCAAGCGGTAGCGTATAAGCTGACAGTTGATACTGTTTTTGCAATGCGTCATTGCTGTATTCAAACACAATTTGCGGGCGGCCATTGAGCGCGTTGGTGGTGACTAAAGTTCCCCACAACCAGCGTTCTCCCCAGCCTTCGTAATAGACATCAACCCGCTCAATCATTATGTGATCCCTTCCTGATCCGCTGGCGCCCTGCACCTTTTTCATAACGCATGATATCGTCGATGTTCTCAAGTTTGGGCAAGAAGAGTGCTTCAATTTCCTTAATGCGGCCCAAAACCATGGCGACGCGAATCACGTTCTCAATGCCGACATTTTTTCCCGCTTCAAGATTGGACAAGGTATTAACACCGATGCCCGCACGGCTGGCGACCTCAGACTGGGTCATCTGTTGGACAAGCCGCTCGTTGCGTAGCCGCTCAGCGAGCAAGCTCACAACCTCATCTGGCTTACTGAAGCTGAAATTCAACATGGATGACCTGGTCGTTTGGGGGAAACATGGGAGCATTATAGCGTTTAGCCCAAAAAAAACATAACTCCCTTTAAGTAAAGCTTAAGTCGACTTTAGACACTTAAGACACAATATAATGGATTTAAAATTTACTAAATCACATAATATGGCCTGATGACGGCATGAATATCATGGCCGATTATTCAAAAAATTGATGACGTAATTGCAAGCATGACAAACGGATAAGCTGCGCGGGAAATGGCCTCAAATGTAGATTTCCTGCTATCTCGGAGCTACGCGGTATTGTTACAATCCTGCTCAGGCCTGCCCCCAAGTTCTAGCGGCAATACAGGAATCACTGACGTACCGGAGAGTACCGACAAATGACGTTTACCATGTATGGCATTAAAAACTGCGACACCATTAAAAAAGCCCGACGTTTTCTGGAGCAACAGGGCGTAGCGTTCCACTTTCATGACTATCGCGCGGATGGCTTAGAGGCCAGTCAACTGCAGGCGTTTATCGATAAACTGGGCTATGAAGCCTTGCTGAACACCCGTGGCACGACCTGGCGTAAGTTGCCAGAAGCAGAGCGTCAAGCGGTCAATAATGCCGCCAGTGCCGCCGCGCTGATGCTGGCACAGCCGTCAATCATTAAACGTCCATTGCTCTGTGCGCCAGACGGCTCTATGCTGCTCGGCTTCAATGAAGAGAACTATCAGACCTTTATCCAGGAGAAGTCATAACATGTTCTGTCCGGTAATAGAGCTGGCTCAGCAGCTGATTCGTCGTCCATCCCTTAGCCCGGATGATGCTGGTTGTCAGGCACTGCTGATTGCACGTCTCGAAGCGATTGGCTTTACGGTCGAACAGATGCATATCGGCGATACGCTGAACTTCTGGGCAACGCGCGGTCAGGGTGAAACGCTGGCGTTTGCCGGCCATACCGATGTCGTGCCACCGGGCGATGCCAATCGCTGGATGAGCCCGCCTTTCGAACCGTCCATTCGTGACGGCATGCTGTTTGGCCGAGGCGCGGCAGATATGAAAGGTTCGCTGGCAGCCATGGTGGTGGCGGCCGAGCGTTTTGTTGCTGCCAATCCACAGCATAAAGGACGCCTGGCGTTTCTGATCACCTCTGACGAAGAGGCCAGCGCCGTCAATGGTACGGTGAAGGTGGTAGAACGCCTGATGGCACGCAACGAACGCATGGATTACTGTCTGGTGGGTGAGCCTTCCAGTACTGAAATCGTGGGTGACGTGGTGAAAAATGGCCGTCGTGGTTCGATGACCGCTAACCTGACGATTCACGGCGTTCAGGGCCACGTGGCGTATCCGCATCTGGCGGATAACCCGGTACACCGTGCCATGCCAGCGTTGAATGAACTGGTCGCCACCGAGTGGGATCAGGGTAACGAATTCTTCCCACCGACCAGCATGCAGATCGCCAACGTCCAGGCCGGCACCGGCAGCAACAACGTCATTCCAGGCGAATTTTTCGTGCAGTTCAACTTCCGTTTCAGCACCCAGCTCACCGATCAGATGATCAAAGATCGGGTTGCTGAATTGCTCGATCGCCATCAGCTGCGTTACACGCTGGAGTGGAATGTTTCCGGTCAGCCGTTCCTGACCTCACGCGGAAAACTGGTCGATGCCGTGGTAAACGCTGTCGCACACTATAATGAAATCAAGCCACAGTTGCTGACCACCGGCGGCACCTCAGACGGTCGCTTTATCGCGCGTATGGGTGCACAAGTGGTGGAACTGGGCCCGGTGAATGCCACCATTCATAAGATCAATGAGTGCGTGAAAGCGTCAGATTTGCAGATGCTCAGCCGTATGTATCAGCGCATCATGGAACAGCTGATCGCCTAAGCACGCTAAAGGAGCAAGGGATGGAATTCTTAAAAGAGTACTGGTGGATCTTAGTGATCCTGCTGATGGTCGGTATCTTAATGAACGTTTATAAAGACCTAAAACGTATCGACCATAAAAAATTCATGGAAAATAAACCGGATCTGCCACCACATCGCGACTTTAACGATAAATGGGACGATGACGACGACTGGCCGAAAAAGAAATGAAGACGGTTCAAGCTTTAAGTAACGTAGCGGCGCGATTTATCGCGCCGCTACCGTTTGATATACATCATTTAAAGCATCATCACCACATCATCATCGCCGGGCTTGGCTCCGCTGAGCGCCTCGTCGAAATAACGACGTGGGACGGTATAACGCAGATGATTCAACGCTAGTTGCATGCTGCGTTCGTCAATCGCATGCGGTAAATCGTCCACCACATCCAAGGTTACATCGCCACCCAGTGCCGTCAGCCGTTGCATGGCCGCTTCGGCATGTGCCAACGGGATTTGCTCATCGTAATCACCGTGGATCAGATGCAGGGTATTGCGCGAGCTGGCGCGTTCCGGCAGCGTGGCATAGCGGCCGCTGAACACGATCGCTCTGCCCGCCAAATCAGGCTGTGCTTTGATGCCTTCCAGCACCATGGTGCCGCCTTGCGAAAAACCAACCAGCGCCGTCGCTGCTGGCTGAACGCCACTTTCCTGCTGCCAGTGACGAACCGACTCGATAAACGTAGGCATCACCGCGTCAACGCCCTGCTGTTCAGAACGGTCATGCGCCGGAATCTCCAGATACCACTGGCGCCCCTGCGGCGCGCTGGCAGGATAAGGTGCGCCGACGGCCACCACCAACGCTTCCGGGAACGCCTGCGCGAACCAGTTACCGATTTGCGCCATGGAATCAGGATTGTCGTTCACGCCGTGATACAGCAGGAACAGCTGCGCGGCCCGAGTGGGTTGCTGAACAATTACATATCGTAGTGCCATAAGATCCTCCTCAAATCACTATACGCCGCTGCTGCAGAAGTGATATTGGGAAAATTTGAACGAGATAATGGATTTATTGCAATGAGGCGAGCCGCTGTTGCCACTGCTCAGCCCGCTGCGCATCCAGCAGCATCAGCGCCTCAGCCGACTCCTGACGCAGGCGCTGCACTAAGGCTTTACGCCCACTCAATCCCGCCTGCTGCGCCACGGCAGTCAGCGCTTGTTTTTGTACCAGGATCGCCTGCAAAAGCGATCGCGGAAAAGCACGCACTAAACGCTGTAACGCCGCATAACTGGCCTCAAACGGACGCTGCGCCCAGGCGAATCCCGCCAGCAGCGGCCAATCGTCGTCACTTAATCGTTGATCGCCACCGTCCAAAGTGAGGGGAAGATCTATCATCTCGCGAAGCCATACCCAGTCACGCAGCAGACGTTGTTCGGCCCGATGCTGCAACTGCTCTCCCTGGGGCGTCAAAGCGCGTATCGCCATCGCGGCATAGCAGCCGCTACTGGCTTCCCGCTGTGAACCTATTCGTACCAGGCTAAAGCCACAGCTGCGCCAGAACTGCCACAGTGTCTCGGTATAACCAAAGCTCACCGAGAGGAAATCACATCCCTGCGCCTGCTGTTGTGCCGCTTCGACCAGTGCTTTACCGATACCCCGCTGCCGCTGCGCGGCCTGTACTGCAATGCGGCTGATACGCTGCGAACGCAAGGTTGCCGCCTCGGTAAAACCGGCATGCGCGGCCATCGACTGCGCCACCAGGTTGCCACGTGGCCGCCGCAATCCCGCCCATACAGATTCCGCGAGTTGCGGATCTAATCCTCCTTCGTCCACCAGCCATAATGCAGCCACAACACTATCGGATTGCCCGGCCAGCCAGAATTGCATGCCGGGCGCATCAAGCATGCGCCGTAGATCCAAGGGAGAGGTGCGGTAGTGGGCGCTCGCCAGCAGACGATAACCCTCTTCAAGAGAACGGATAGCGTTTTGCGGCGTCGCGGGAAAAATGGTCGTTTCGCCATCGGCTGTGCGCTCTGTCGCATCCTCAAATAACATCGCCTGACTTAGCCATTGCTCAAGCGGATCACTCGCGGACCAACGTAACGGCTCATCGAGCTGAAAATAGCGTACCTGCGGCAATGTGGCGCAAAAGCGCAACATAAATCCGCGGCCGGTGCCTTCATAGCCTTGCACGGTGGTGGTCAGCAGTACGCGTGGAAAACGCTGCACCAGCTGATGCAGCACAGGCGCAGGAATCGCAGCGGCTTCATCCACAATTAGCCACGCCGCCTGCGGCACATCTTCTGCCGCCAGGATCGCATCCGGTGCCATAAAGTGAAAATGCTCCCCGGCAAATTCGGCCAGTACCTGGGTCGAGACTTTGGCGGGCGCAGTCACTAAACAGGGTTGATGCTGCTGTGCCAGCATACCGGCCAGAGCTGATTTGCCACGTCCGCGTGCAGCAGTGATGACGGCAACACCCGGCGGCATGGCTAACAACTGTTGCAGAATTTGCGCCTGCTGCTGCGGGGCCTGGCACTGCCAGTCGGGTAAGGTCAGGCTCGCGGGCTCGCGGATGGGCTGATGCTGACTCAGCACCATCACCTGCGGGTCCTGCAGGATCAGATGCTGAAGGTGGCGTGTAAAATTTGGCGTGGCAATCGGCTCTGCCACATCCGCCCAGCGCAGGCTGTCTGCGTCAGGTTGGGCAGCCCAGGATTGCCACGGGGGAGTGAGCAGCAAGAGCCAACTGCCTGCCCGTAAAGTTCCGGCCAGCGCGGCAAAGGCTTCGGCATGGAAACCTTCACGCGCATCAAAAATGGCGTGCAGGAATTCACGGCCCAGCAAGGTGCGCAAAGCGGCGGGGGACACGTGCTGCGGGAAATCCTCGCTGTCGCTGAGCGTTAACCAGTCACCGGATAATGCGGCGCGCCAGGCAGCCGTCTGCTGCAGGGCCCATTCCGCTTCACCGGCAATCACACACAGACGTCTTATCCCCGCACGCTGCATGGCGTCGGTGATCGCAGGCAACCGCATCAGTTGGTCGCGAAGGTGTTGCAATCACCCGGATTGCCGCTATCAAATCCGCGTTTGAACCACGTATAGCGTTGCTGCGATGTACCGTGTGTGAAGCTGTCTGGCACCACGCGGCCCTGGCTTTTCTGCTGGAGGCGGTCATCCCCTATCGCTTCAGCCGCATTGAGCGCTTTCTGCAGATCCCCCACTTCCAGCATATTTTGCTGCTGTACGTAGTGGCCCCACACGCCAGCAAAACAGTCGGCCTGTAGCTCCATTTTCACCGACAGTTGGTTAGCCTGTACCTGGCTGGCTCCCTGCTGCAGCTGACGGACTTTGGCCTCAATGCCGAGCAATTTCTGGATGTGATGGCCCACTTCATGCGCGATCACATAGCCTTGGGCAAAATCACCGCCGGCTCCGAGTTTGGTTTTCATGTCATCGTAGAATGAGAGATCGATGTAGACGGTTTGATCTGCCGGGCAGTAAAACGGCCCCATCGCGGACTGGCCGGTACCGCAATTTGTGGACGTGTAGTTACGGTACATCACCAACTTAGGCGGCACGTACTGTTTGCCCATTTTCTGGAACAGCGTGCTCCAGGTATCTTCCGTGGTGGCCAGCATCACCTTGGTGAATTTGGCATCTTCATTATCCTGTGCTGAATTCACCGGACGCTGTTGTTGCTGTTGCGAGACGGGTGCGCCTCCTTCCAGTAGCGCCGTGAGGTCATAACCATAATAACCGGCCACAGCCACCACAATTAACAGGATAATACCGCCCTTGCCACGCGGGATGCGGATTTGCCGCCCACCGCCGCCGCCCAATCCGGGTGAATCATTGCGGCGATCTTCTACATTGTCGCTCTCACGACGACCTTGCCAGCGCATGGCCTGCTCCTGTTTAAGAGGTTTTGCATGATTTTAGTTTGCAGCATGGCTAATCACCAGCATTGCGACGCCAGCGTGACGAGATTGAGAGAAAGGAGGCGACAAAAAAGAAAAGGTCGCCATAAATGACGACCCTACATCAGGCTGGTACGGTCTCATAAGGTACGCATTAATGCGCACCGATGAGCATTAATCCAGCTTCACACCCAGACGATGTGCCACTTCTTCATACGCTTCAATCAGGCCACCCAGGCTCTGACGGAAACGGTCTTTATCCATTTTGTCCATGGTCTCTTTGTCCCACAGACGTGCGCCGTCTGGCGAGAACTCATCGCCCAGCGTCACTTCGCCGTTGAATAAACCGAACTCCAGTTTGAAATCGACGAGGATTAAGCCTGCGTCATCAAACAGTTTGCTCAGCACGTCATTGGCTTTAAAGGTCAGTTCCTGCATGCGGGCCAGATTGGCTTTGCTTACCCAGCCAAATGTCTCGCAATAAGATTCGTTAACCATCGGGTCGTGTTTGGCGTCATCTTTCAGGAAAAGATCAAACAGCGGTGGATTGAGCAGCATGCCCTCTTCCACGCCCAGACGTTTCACCAGCGATCCTGCCGCGCGGTTACGAACCACGCACTCTACCGGCACCATCTCCAGCTTTTTCACCAGCGCTTCGTTATCCGACAGCAGCGCTTCCATCTGGGTCGGGATGCCCGCTTCCTGCAATTTGGTCATGATGAAATGGTTGAACTTGTTGTTCACCATCCCTTTACGATCAAACTGCTCGATTCGTGCACCGTCTCCTGCTGACGTATCGTTGCGGAATTCGAGTACCAGCAGATCCGGATTATCGGTGCTGTATACGGTTTTCGCTTTACCGCGATACAACTCAGCTCGCTTTTGCATCTTGTTAACTCCAAACATGAAAGAACCCGTTCAGCGGTGTTTCACCGCGCGATGACTGCCTGACGCAATCGTTTACTTCGCCGGGCGCTATTATACACAAATTAATTCGAGATACAGGAAGGCGGTAAAAGAGAGCGTCCCGATGAGCTGACTCAAGTCAGTGATTCGGGTGAACGAGAGCAGCCAACGCATCTGTAGCTTGAAGTATTTGTGTCTATGCCAAATCCAAACAAAAGGGCCGGAAATCTCCGGCCCTTTGGCAATTTATTTGTTCAGTGCACCTTGGAACACGGCCACCAGCGCATCATTCTGCGACTGAGTGAGCACATGGCCCTTAGGATCGATGAACTGCAGACTGCTGCGGTTATCCAAATCGCCAACCTGCAATTTGTAATCGCCGTTTGGCAGTTCTGGATCTTTCGCACCAATCGCATCAAACGCGCTGCTGCCTGGCTGCTTGTATGTCACTTTCAGACTACCCTGTGAACGGTTGTCATCAGTCACTTCCATGCCCATACGTTTCAGTGCCGCTGGCAGACGCTGCCAGGTAACGTTAAACGGTGAGCGCAGGACCAACATTGGCAGGCCGGTATCATCGGCGCCGCTCTGGACATCAATCTGTCCGGTCGCGCGGCCCGCAGCGGCATCTGCGCTGGCGGTATCGATTTTATCCAGACCGGTACTGATGTCGTTCAGCATCTGAGCAGTGTAGCGCTGAACCTGCGCTGGTGATGTCACCGCCTGGCCATTCTGCTGCAGTTCCAGCAGACGAACGGTCAGCACCTGCTGATAGCTCTGGTTCTGTACGCTGATCTGATAGCGTCCGCGATACTGGTTGTCTTCATCCGCGCGATTCCACTGTACCCAATCGGTCGTCAGCTGCTGCGCCGCATCATCACGCTGCGCAATCGGGAACTTGTAAGACTGCACCACGTTAACCACCTGGGACCAGATGGAACCACGGCTACTCTCTACCGCCAGCACGCCAGTATTGCCAGTGAACTGAGCACGCGTGCCGTTCAGCAATGCCAGTGGCTGAGCTGGAGGACGAATATCCAACTCTTTACCTACAGCACCCTTCGCGACGGTGTGCGGCACATCATAATCACCATTCTGCAGCGGCAGAATCATGCCCGCTGGGGCTTTTAAATCATGCAGTTCAGGCGCCTGCAGGTAAGATTCATCACCGCTGACCTGGCGCTTATAACGCTGATCGCTGGAACAAGCTGTTAGCAGCATCAGGGTGGACAAGCCCACCACGGTTGCCAGCGTCGAGCGCTTAACTGAATAACTCATTGATTCTCCCTAATTTATCGCAGACCCGCTTTAATCAGCGCTTGGGCCGTTTTCGCCTGACCCGCTTCGGTCAGTGGCGTCATTGGCAAGCGCAGCGTGTCATCTGCGATTAATCCTAGCTGTTTCGCTGCCCATTTGACTGGGATTGGATTCGGTTCACAGAAAAGCGTCTGGTGCAGATGCATCAGGCGCTGATTCAGGCGACGCGCTTCAGCAAATTGACCCTGTTGCGCTAAGGCACAGAGTTCAACCATTTCACGTGCTGCAATATTAGCCGTGACCGAAATGACGCCTTTGCCGCCCAGTTGCATTGAGTCCAGTGCCGTGGCGTCATCGCCGCTCACAATAACGAACTCATCATTAACCAGCTCTTGGATCTGAGAAATACGCGATAAGTTCCCGGTGGCCTCTTTGATTCCGATAATATTTTTAATTTCGGCCAGACGAGCAACGGTTTCAGGCAGCATATCGCAGCCGGTACGCGAAGGGACGTTATACAGCATCTGTGGCAGGTCGGTGCTTTCCGCAATCGCTTTAAAGTGCTGGAACAGACCTTCCTGAGTAGGGCGATTGTAGTAAGGCGTGACGGTCAGACAACCCACGACACCGGTGCCTGTGAAGCGCTTAGTGAGGGAAATACCTTCCGCAGTGGCGTTTGCACCGGTGCCCGCGATGACCGGAATGCGACCATCTGCCAATTCCAGGGTTTGCATGACCACATCACCATGCTCGTCATGGCTCAGGGTGGCAGACTCGCCGGTGGTTCCAACAGAAACAATTGCCGCGGTGCCGCTGGCAACATGATAATCAATCAGTTTTTTCAAACTCTCGCGGCAGACATTGCCTTTTTCATTCATTGGCGTAATGAGCGCAACAATACTTCCGGTGAACATGGGCTATCCCCTCGACAAACAAGTGCCTCATGTTACGTTTTACCTCGAAAGAAAAGCAAGTGAGCCAAGCCATTCCCGCGCTTGTCAGCAGTTTTTTTTATGTTTACCTTATGGTTATTAGCGAACGTACAGGAAATGTCATTTTGTCGCAGTCACAGCCTCACCATTTGGTGATTACCGCCTTGGGCGTCGATCGTCCGGGAATCGTCAATACTATCACCCGCCACGTCAGCAGCTGCGGTTGTAATATCGAAGACAGCCGCCTGGCCATGCTCGGTGATGAGTTCACCTTTATCATGCTGCTTTCTGGCAGCTGGAACGCGATTACCCTGATTGAATCAACGCTGCCAATGAAAGGCGCCGAGCTGGAACTGCTGATCGTGATGAAGCGAACCAACGCGCGTGTCACCCCGCCCATGCCCGCTACCGTTTGGGTGCAGGTAGAAGTGCCGGATTCGCCCCACATCATCGAGCGCTTCACCGATCTGTTCGACAAACATCAAATGAACATCGCTGAACTGGTTTCTCGTATCCAGCCCGCCCAGGAAGGTATCCCGCCGACGCTCTATGTGCAGATGACCGCACACAGCCCGAATAACCATGCCAGCGCACCGTTTGAACAAGCCTTCAACAAACTGTGTGAAGAACTGCATGCACAAGGCTCAATTCGTCTTTATAGTGTCACCGACGATGCCAGTAGCACCGCATAATCTTAATCCGGGTTATTTCTCCACACACTCTGCCGTTGTGGCATACCGTGTAGTGAAATAACCCAGAGGGTGTAAAACCCACAGCATGAAAAAAATGGAGAGTTGTGATGAATCCACTGAAAGCCGGTGATACCGCACCGAAATTTAGCTTGCCCGATCAGGACGGCGAACAAGTAAATTTGGCCGACTTCCAGGGACAGCGCGTTCTGGTGTACTTCTATCCGAAAGCCATGACGCCGGGTTGCACCGTACAGGCCTGTGGTCTGCGCGACAACATGGATCAGTTGAAAACCGTGGGTGTGGAAGTGCTGGGCATCAGCACTGACAAACCTGAAAAACTGTCACGCTTTGCTGAGAAAGAAGTGCTGAATTTCACACTGCTATCCGATGAAGATCATCAAGTGTGTGAGCAGTTTGGCGTTTGGGGTGAAAAAACCTTTATGGGTAAAACCTATGACGGCATTCACCGCATCAGCTTCCTGATTGATGGCAACGGCAAGGTAGAGAAAGTCTTCGACGATTTCAAAACGTCAAACCACCACGACATCGTGTTGGATTATTTGAAGTCCGCCTGATAGCAAACGGGTGCACACTGTGCACCCGTTTCTTTTAAGCCTGATGCTGTTCCAGCGAGGTTTCTGGCCACGCGCGCACCACGGCTTTAATCAGGGTGGCCAGCGGAATGGCAAAGAACACCCCCCAAAAGCCCCACATCCCGCCGAAAATCACCACCGAGAGAATAATCACCAGAGGGTGAAGATTGACGGCCTCCGAGAACAAAACCGGCACCAGCACATTGCCGTCCAGCGCTTGCACCACCAGATAGACGATAAACATCGTCCAGAAATCGCTGCCTAAGCCCCACTGGAACAGACCCACGCCGATCACGGGTATCGTAACCACCATGGCGCCGATGTAAGGAATCAGCACTGAAATGCCTACCAGTACCGCCAGCAACAGCGCGTAGTTGAGGCCGAGCACCAGGAATGCAATCCAGGTGACAAATCCGACCGCCACCATCTCCAGCACTTTGCCGCGAATATAGTTGGTGATCTGCTGATTCATCTCCTGCCACACCACGCCCGCTAAGCCTCGATTGCGCGGCAAGACACGGCGCACAGCATTGAGCATCTGCTCTTTATCTTTGAGCAGGAAAAACACCATCAGCGGCACCAGCACCAGATAGATCATCAGCGTCATCAACCCCACCAGCGAGGCCAGTGAGTACTTCACTAATGATTCACCCAGCCCCGTCAGGCGGCTGCGGAGATTCTCGACGATGATGTCGATGATGCCTGCATCCACCAGAGCCGGGAAACGCTTTGGCAGGCCTGCGGCATAGACGTAGAGCTTATTGAGCATATTGGGCAGGTCACGCAGCAAGTTAATGCCCTGCTGCCAGGCCACCGGGGCGACGATGAGGACCATCACCAACAAAATCCCGGCGAACACGATCAATACCGCGCTGGTTGCACAGGTCCGGCTGCATCCCAGACGTTGTAAACGTACCGTTGGCCATTCCAGTAAGTAAGCCAGAACCAGTGCCACCAGCAACGGAGCCAGCAAGCTACTGAAGAAGAACAGGATACAAAACGCCATCAGCAGAATGACCAGCAAACCTATCGCCTGCGGGTCGCTAAAACGACGTTTATACCATTGATAAAGCAGAGCCAGCATTTCACTTCCTTGGTGCCAAAAACAAGTCGACGATTGTACAGAAATACCTGGTGCGCATAAATGCGCACCCTACAACGTCGGGTTGACCAAACGGCATGCCGCATCGACCACATGAAACCGAATACCCACCCAAGTCGCACAGGCCATTGTAGGGGCGCCATTGATGGCGACCGGGTAAATCAGTGCGTAATGCTGCTGACCAGCGCATCCTGGCCGGCAATCATCACGCAGTTACGTCCGGCATGTTTCGCCTGATACAGGGCTGCATCGGCCTGTTTAAGGCTCTGCTCATGGGTACCATTTTCAACATCCCAGTGGGCGACCCCCACAGACAGCGTGATGTGACCAACATGGTCAATCCAGCTCTCAGCAATACTGGTGCGCACTCGCTCGGCAATCATGCGGGCTTCTTCCGTGGATGTAGCAGGCAGCAGCATCAAAAACTCTTCGCCGCCGTTACGACACACCACATCAGTTTGCCGTGCGCTGTGGCGCAGTGTACGCGCCACCTGCTTGATCACTTCATCACCGACATCGTGACCAAAGTTATCGTTAACGCGTTTGAAATGGTCGATATCCAATGCCAGCACGGCATAGGGTTGCCGCATGGTATCGAAATAGTCGAGCACCGCGCTGAGTCCACGGCGGTTCAGCAGGCTGGTCATCGGGTCGGTCTGCACTTCCGATTTCAGACGCCCAATTTTATCCTGCACTAAACCAATACCGGTCAGTAGCGCACGTTTGACCTGTGCAGCCTCGAAATACCATGCGCGAATACCACCGATTTCGCTGGAAACACCTTGGGTATCCATCTGGCTGGCCTTTCGTGCCAGTTGCCACAGTGGCAATGCAATCAGGCGGGCAAAAATCACGGCCATCAGCAAGGTCAGCAGTGCAAACGGCACCGAATTTTTCAGCACTTTCAGCAGTAGCCCAGAAAGCGGTTGCAGCGTGACATCGGTTGGCTTGAGTGCCACCACCATCCAGCCCGTGGTCGGCACAATGGCATAACCCGCCAGCTTAGGGGTGCCATCCTCGGTTAATTGCACTTCGCCATTGGTGCTCTCTTTACGTTCGCGTTCGCTGACGATCTCCGGCACGGTTTTACCAATCAGTTGGCTGTTTTGGTGATAAAGCACCTGATTGTTGCGGTCCATGACATACACATGCGTGCCATCGCGATAGAACTGCTCGCCGAGTAATGCGTTGAGGATACTTTTCTTCTTCAGATAGATGGTGCCGCCCACATAGCCGAGGTAACGCCCTTCATTGCTCCATATAGGCCAGGAAACAAACACAATCAGGTTGTTCGCTGCTGAGATTGTGGGTTTGCTGACCATCGGCTGACGCTGCGCCAGCGCCTCCCGCGAGGCCTGGCTGGTGAGCTGCATGCCTTTCAGCATCAGCGACTCCGGGGAAATCGCTTTCACGATACCGTCCGTCCCCACCACCGCGACCGAGTTAAAACTGTTGGTCTGCTCACGTAACCGATTCACTTCCTGCTGTGCCAGCGCCGTATTGTCAAAGTCTTTACCCAGCTGTGTCGCACTGTAGTGCAGTTGAGACTGCGCCAACTGAAAGAAGACTTCAGTGGTAGCGGCCAGCTTAGTGGCGTAAGCGCGGTTGGCTTCGAGGGTGCTTTCGATCAGGACCATGCGCTGCACACGCCAGGTGGCGTACAGCGTATTGGCGAGAGTGATGACGATACTGGTGATCGCCAGCAACGCGATCAGCGTTCGCAGGTCGGTTTTCGGCCGGATGCGCGTTAGCATGACGCAGCCGCCCTGGTGAATAGGTTCATCATTCGTGTGCCTGACAATATAGTTATAGTTGGACTAGCTACCCCTGGTGAGGGAACCGCCAATTGTACACCTGTAAACCAAATTGAGCACGAACCATCCTGTCAGACACGCGTAATTATTCAGCAAACATCGGTGCTAATCGATCAACCCATTAGCATCATAAAATGGCCATGGGCCAGGATAATCGCCAATCGCACACTGATGGGTGGTCATGCCCTGTTGCGGGTGCCAGCGATGCAGCAGGAATCCCGGCGGTTCCAGCACAAAGTTGGCCGGTCCATTTTCAGATAAATCAAAGGCCACCTGATGCGATACGCCAGGCGCAACACAGGCTAATGTTCCGGCGAACCGCGCCTGCACCGAGCGATGCAGATGGCCGCTCAGGACACGCTCAACTTGTGGATGGCGGGCAATGATGTTTGCCAGTGCCTCAGGATTACGCAGCGGCTGCTTGTCCATATGGCCGATGCCAGAAACTAAAGGGGGATGATGCAGCATCACCAGTGTCGGTAGCTGAGGTTCGCGCGATAACTGCTCTTCCAGCCAATCCAGCTGCGCCTCATCCACATAACCCCAGGGCTGCTGCGGCACGCTGGAATCCAGCGCCAGCAGCTGTACGCCTTTCACCCGCGCCTGCCAGTTCAGCGTTTCACCGTGCTGCAAGTAGTGGTGATCCGGAAACGCGGCACGTAACTGCTGGCGATCGTCGTGGTTGCCAGGCATGAGCATAAAGGGCAGCTGCAGCCGACGCAGCGCCGTGCGCAGCGTTTGGTACTCTTCAGCGGTGCCAAAATCCACTAAGTCGCCAGTAATCACCACTTTATCCGGGCGCGGTGTCAGACGATTTAACGTCTCAATCACCCGCAGCAATGCCGCCTGGGTATCGACTTTTTTATACGACAGGCGACCGTTCGCCTTGATGTGTAAGTCACTAATTTGCGCAATCAGCGTCAATGCTTCAGACACGAATCTCTTCCTCAGGATGCAGAAAATTGGAGTGCGGCGTCCTGCGCCAGCGTCCAGCTCACCGGTTGTCCGGCATGCCAGGCTTCACGTGCATGACGATCAACCTGAATCGGTGTTGCCAGCCCGATATCGATCATCAGCCGCTGCGATGCACCTAAAAAGGTGCTGGCCAAAATAAAGCCCTGGCGCGCATAGCGGTTGTCATCGGCCAACAGCACATCCTCCGGGCGACAGAAGCGCTGCGGGTTGCCACGGGTATCAACATCCACGCAGTTAATCGCGCCGACAAAATCGGCGACAAATTTCGACGCGGGATGCTGATAAATGTTTTGTGGCGTGTCGATCTGCACCAACCGGCCGTGCTCCATCACCGCGATGCGGTCGCCGAGCGCCATCGCCTCTTGCTGATCGTGGGTGACGTAAACCGCAGTAATCGCCAGCTTTTTGAGCAACGAGCCAATTTCAAGGCGCAGCCGGTCGCGCAGGCGCGCATCCAGTGCCGCCAGTGGCTCATCAAACAGTAAGACTTTCGGGCGTGCCGCCAGCGCGCGCTAAAGCGACACGCTGTTTCTGCCCACCGGAAAGTTTGTCGATACTGCGTTGCGACAAGGCGCTGAGATCCACTAACTCCAGCATCTCCTGCACGCGCGCTTCACGTTCCGCACGCGGTACGCCCTGCACTTTCAAGCCGTACGCCACGTTCTCCGCCACGTTGAGATTGGGGAACAGCGCGTAGTTCTGGAACACCATGCCGACATTGCGTTTCTCAATCGGCAGTGCGGTGACGTTGCGATCATCGAACCACACTTCCCCGCCCTCATCACTGCGCTCAAGCCCGCTAATAATGCGCAGTGTGGTGGTTTTGCCACAGCCGGAAGGTCCAAGCAGCACCAGGGTTTCACCGGGATTGACGGTTAAATCGAGGGGATGCAAGGCCAGTTGTTGATTGAAGTGACGTGAGCAGTTGCGCAGCTTCACGGTTACGGCCGCAGGATTCATGCCGCCTCCTTGTTTTGGCGCGAAACCGCGCGGTTAAGCCAGTGATTGACCGCATTGAGCATCAGCAACAGCGGCAGAATCATCAGAATAAAAATCAGGGTATAAGCAGAGCCCACTTCCAGTCGCATCGAGGCATAGCTGTCAGCAAGCCCGACCGGCAAGGTTTTGGTCAGTGGCGTGTGCAGCATCCAGGTGATATTGAATTCACCCACTGACAAAGTAATCACCATAAAAGCCCCCGCCAAAATGCCGTTGCGGCAGTTGGGTACGACTACGGTGAAGAAGCGCTGCCAGAGACTGGCCCCCAGACTGGCGGATGCCTCTTCAAGGCGCGGCATATCCACCGCCTGCATCACCGCCAGCACCGGGCGCATCATAAAGGGTAGCGTGAACAGCACGTGCCCAATCAAAATGAAGACCCAGCTATCACGCAGCGCAGAGAACTGACCGTAAAGCAGAATGATGCCAAGCGCGGTGGCTAATCCCGGCAGGGCGACTGGCAACATCAGGCACTCTTCGATACGTGCCGCCCAGCGTCCGGGTGCTTTCAGCAAGCCCCACGCGGCAGGCACGCCAATCACCAGCGTCACTAACAGGCAGAACAGCGCGATCAGCAGTGACAGCCAAAAGGTATCGGCATACATTTCCCATACCTGTTCCACCCATTTCAGGGTCAAGCCACTGCGCAGGCCAATAAAGTAGTTGTTCGTCACGCCCGCCAGCATCGACAACACCACGGGCACTATCATGAACAGCGCTGTCAGCGTGGTGACCAGCAGTTGCAGGCTAAATAATCCGCGACGATTCATACCGCCCCCTTGTGTGCCAACCGGCGTGCGAACATCAGCGCCAGCCACGCTACTGCTCCCATCACCACCGACAGCGCCGCCGCCGTGGCAAAGTTGGCGTAGTTAGTAAATTCGCCGTAGATCGTTAGCGGCAACACCGCCAAATTGGTGCCGAGGGTAAACGCGGTGCCAAAGGCCCCCATACTGGTGGCGAAGCAAAGCGCCCCGGTTGAGAGCAACGCCGGTTGCAGGCCGGGCACAATCACATCCCAGGTGATACGCCACTGGCTGGCACCGAGCGAACGTGCCGCCTCTTCCAGCGAACGATCCAGCTTTTCACTGGCGGCAACCAGGGTGACGATGGCGCGTGGCAGTGAGAAATAGAGATAACCGATAAATAAACCGGTGAGCGAGTAGGCCAACGTCCAGCGCTCGTGCACCAGGCTCATGCTGATTTGTGCCAGCAAGCCCTGACGCCCCGCCAGCATCACCACCAGAAAACCCACCACCACGCCGGGAAAAGCCAGTGGGAAAGTCAGCAGCGCGAGTAAGGTGCCGCGTCCGGTAAAACGCTGACGTGCAAGAAAACAGCCGACGATGGCGGCAATCGCCAGCGTCACCAGTGTGACCAGCAGTGACAGCACCACCGTATTCAGCAGGCTGAACAAGTAATTTGGCTGGCTCACCACCGTCCAGTAACCACTGTTACCGCTGCTGCGATCGTTCTGCATGCCCATTTGCAACAAACGCGCAAACGGCAGCAACCAGAAGGCGCAGAAGAACAGTAACGCGGGCAGCGTTAGCCATAACCAGCGGCTGCCCGGCAAAGCACGAGCCTGGCGGCGTGAAACCGCCAGGTTGTCGGAGATCGACATAATCAGTGAATCTCGCTCAGGTACTTAGCAGAGAAGGCTTTCTGCGCATCGGCCATCTGCTGATAATCGACGGTTTGAGCACGCGCATAATCGCTATCCGGCAGGAAGAACTTCTTCGCTTCGGGTGACATGGCTGAAGTACGCACCGGGCGCAGGAAGGCGTTAGCCCAAATGGCCTGGCCTTTGTCAGACAGTACATAGTCGATCACTTTTTTACCGTTGGCTTCATGCGGCGCATTCTTCACCAGGCTGATCACGTAAGGCACGGTGACGGTGCCCTCTTTCGGGATCACAAAGGCCACGTTGGCATGGTCCTTATACTTGGCGCGATAGGCGTTGAAATCGTAGTCGAGCAGAATCGGGATTTCGCCGGAGATCAGACGCGCATAGGCAGTCTGTTTCGGTACGATCGGCTGGTTAGCTTGCAGTTTCTTGAACCAGTTCAGCGCAGGGGTGAAGTCCTGCATGTTACCGCCTTTCGCCTGGTTAACGGCCACCGCTGCAACGTAACCAACAAAGGCACTGGCAGGATCGAGGTAGCCGATCATCCCTTTGTATTCGGGCTTCAGCAGGTCATCCCAGGACTGCGGCACAGGTGCGCCATTCAGCGCATCCACGTTCACCATAAAGCCCATGGTGCCTGAGTGCAGCGCGACCCATTTACCGTTGGGATCTTTCATTCCGGCTGGGATCTCATCCCAGTGTTGGGGTTTATAGCCGGTGATGACGCCGGCGCTGTCCGCCTGGATGCCGAAACTGACGCCGTAATACACCACATCTGCCACCGGATTACCCTTCTCCGCCACCATTTGCGCCAACGCCTGGCCGGAGTTTTTGTTGTCTTGTGGCACGGTGATACCGGTGTCTTTGGCAATGGCTTTAAGCTGTGTGCCCCAGTCAGCCCATTCGGGCGGACAGTTGTAACAGATCGCCGTTTCAGCGGCCTGCGTCATCATGCTGAACAGCGAACCTGCGGTCAGCACGATCGCGCCTGTCAAAATTTTCACTTTTTTATTAAAGGTCATGGTGGTTCCCTGGTGTGGTTAAAGTGGTGGCAGGTGCAGCAATGCTTTCGCCAACCCGCAACCGATGTGCCAGTACGCGGGTGCCGCGGCTGGCTTGTTGTAACAGCATGTCAATCGCACAGGCACCGAGCATGTCGGCTGGCTGAGTGACACTGGCCAGTGACGGCGCAATCTGCTCGCCAATATCGATGCCATCGAAGCCCATCACCGAAAGCTGCTGCGGTACGCGCAAACCTGCACGTGCCGCCGCCCCAATCAGGCTGATGGCGAGCAAATCGTTAGTACAAATCACCGCCGTCAGCGGCGCAGCGCCCTGCAACTGCGGCTGCAGCAGCGCAAAATCAGAGTGGGTGTGGCTGGTCATTTCAATCACGGGCAGCGCATGCAGCCCGGCACGGTGCATTGCATCGCAGTAGCCTTGATAGCGCAGGCGCGCACGGTCTGATTGCAGCATCGGTCCCGCCACCATGCCGATATGACGATGGCCGAGCGCCAGCAGATGTTGTGTCGCCTCTTCCATCGCCTGGCGGTTGTCGACGCAAATGGCTGGCCAGTGACTTTGCTGCGGCACGTTGTGCGCCAGCACAAACGGCATGCTGGCTTCGTGCAGCGTATTCAACACGGCGCTGTTATCGGCGTCCGCCACGGTCAGCACTAAACCGGCCACACGCTGACGCAGCATATGTTCAACAATCGCCGCCTCGCGTTCGGGCTGATAATCACTGGTGGCGACCAGCAAACCGTAACCGGCGGCGCGCGCCTGGCGCTCCATCGCCTGCAACTGGCGGGAAAAAATCGGGTTCAGCAGTGACGGCAGCAGCACACCCAGCGTGGTGGAGCTTTGCGTGCGCAACTGACGGGCAATGTGATTGGGGCGAAAACCGAGTTGCTCTGATGCCGCCAGCACTTTTTCCAGCGTGTCTGGTCGCAGCAGATGAGGATCAGAGAATGCGCGCGCAGCGGTAGCGCGGGATACGCCAGCCAGCTTTGCCACACTGATTAAATCGGACATGTTCGCCTCGTGAATTGCCAATGAGATCGATCTCATTGGCGCTTAAATTAGCGGCGAACTATGACAACAACATCGCGGGGAGATGACGGAAAGATGACAGCAGCGCAAACTGCTGTCAGGAGAGAATTACAACATCAGGAAGGCATACCCTTCGTTTTGCAGAGAGGCCACGGTGGTGCCGCTGGAGAGCGTGTGCGTGACTCGGGTGTCAATCCACTCGCGTTGCAACTGGTGAAACGCCACCGACTGATCGCAAATGGTGACTTTCACCCCCGCCTGCTTCAGCTCATCGATCAACTTCAGATTCGGGTTATCCGTGCCGTAGGCTTTGCGGAACTGCTCGTTATTCAGTGCCGCAGGA
Source organism: Pantoea sp. EA-12 (assembly GCF_030053355.1). Taxonomy (NCBI): domain Bacteria; kingdom Pseudomonadati; phylum Pseudomonadota; class Gammaproteobacteria; order Enterobacterales; family Erwiniaceae; genus Pantoea; species Pantoea sp. EA-12. The sequence continues at coordinate 418,987 of NZ_JASGBY010000002.1, forward strand.
ACGGCATCACTGTTGATCGACACCACAAAGTTCAGTTGATTGAGCGGCACACCGGCAGCGTAATAGAGGTTGGTCACTCGCGCCACGCGCTCCAGCCCAAGATTGGGCTGGAGCACATCGCCCTCGGTGCGATTGATTTGGAATACGATCTTGTTGCTCAGGCCCGGAGTGTTAGCAGGGTTGTAATCTGGCGTGTTCACAAAATGAATTTTGCCATAGCCTGCAATAGCCGGTGTGCTCCAGAAATCAGCCGGTTCGGACTTATTGTCAGCGAATTTGCTGCTGACCTTATCCACCAGCTCTGGAAGCTGTAACACATTACCGCCCACGAAGCCTGCCAGTGCAGCGATAACAATATAGGACGCTGGACGCATTTCACTTCTCCTCGATAAAAGACTGGAAGCCCAATTACATTTGCAGGAAGGCATAGCCCTGATTTTCCAGCGTCGACACGGTGGTCGGGCTGGACAATGCATGAATGACCGATTGATCGATCCACTCTTTCGGGAAGTGGTGGAATGCCACCGACTGATCGCACACTGACACTTTCACTCCCAGCTTATTCATCTCACTGATCAACGCCAGATTCGGGTTATCGACTTTGTAAAACTGCTGGAAGTGGGCATTGTCTAGCATGGCGGGCGTTGCATCCCCCGTTACGGACACCACAAAGTGCAACTGATCGGCGGGGACACCTGAAGCGATATAGAGATTCACCACACGTGCAACGCGCTCTAACCCCAGGTTGGGACGCTTCATATCCCCTTCGCTTTTGGTGATTTGAAACACCACTTTATTGCTTAACCCCACCACTGGTTTAAACGCGGCATCGGGTTCGTAATGGATCTTGCCGTATCCCTCAACGGCTGGGGTGCTCCAAAAACCGTCGGGATCGGTCGGCTCAGCAGAAAAATGGCTGGCCACACGCTGATAAATATCATCACTTTTTGTCACGGTGGCACCGACAATCCCACCCACAATCGCGATCAGGGCGTACGAGACAACAGAACGCATAGAAACTCTCCGGCATGCACTGCGCGTAACTTCACAGTCCGTTTAAACAAAGTACGTTATCTATACCACAGCGTGAGCATGGCAAAACGCCTGCACTTTCGGGCTGTCCGGGGTTATCGTTGCGGGAATAATAATTAGTATGGCTAATTGAATAAGGCTTTTGATTGAGGTTGAATCGCTGCTTAAGAAATAAATGGCTGCTTTATTATTCAATATGCAAACGTTTTATCCGTTATCGAATATTAAAAACCAGACCACACTTAACTAAAATTTTCGCTAAATGCTAAAACACCACAATTAAAATCACTGATGGATAATCCAGGCCAGTATCGAAGATGACTGCCTGTTTTTCAGAGTAAACCTGGAAAAGTTCATGCCAAATTCAATTATTTTGAGCAACTTTACGTAACTTTAACCTTTATTTTGAATATTCGTTTATGTAGTCGCTGAAAACTATTCAATTTTTTGCTGTAATTTCTGGCTGTCGGGTTTTTGATTTCACCTTGCGTGCCACTCCGCACTGGCTAAGATAGAACCGCTGCGCCAAAGGAAAGCATGCGCAGAACATTTGAACGACTTACCTGTCCAACTACAGGTGACTTTTACAGGATCAAGGCATGTTTAACCGGTTGAAGAAATCAGTGCTGGCGGCCCTTATTCCTACGCTGCTGCTGACACCTGCGCTCTCGGTTCGCGCTGATGTGAGTGATAACCTGCCCGATATGGGCACTACCGCAGGTTCGACGCTGTCGATAAATCAGGAACTGCAAATTGGCGATTTCTACGTGCGCCAACTGCGTGCCAGCGCGCCACTGATTAACGATCCATTGTTGAATCAATATATTAATGAACTCGGACAGCGTTTAGTCTCCCATGCCAACTCCGTCCGCACACCGTTCCACTTCTTCCTCATTCAGAACGATGAACTGAACGCCTTTGCCTTTTTTGGCGGCAATGTGGTGCTACATTCCTCGCTGTTCCGCTATACCGACAATGAAAGCCAACTGGCATCGGTTATGGCGCACGAAATTTCCCACGTCACCCAACGCCATCTGGCCCGCGCGATGGAAGAACAGAAGCGCAATGCGCCCTTGACGTGGGTAGGCGCGCTGGGTTCCATCCTGCTGGCGATCGCCAGCCCACAAGCCGGTATGGCGGCACTGACCGGTACACTGGCCGGTACCCAACAGGGGATGATCAGCTTTACCCAATCCAACGAGCAGGAAGCGGACCGCATCGGTATTCAGGTCCTGCAACGCGCTGGCTTTGATCCGCAAGCGATGCCCGCCTTCTTGCAGAAACTGGCCGATCAAAGCCGCTTCTCTTCCAAGCCGCCGGAAATTTTACTGACGCACCCGTTACCCGACAGTCGTCTGGCAGATGCGCGCAACCGCGCTAATCAGATGCGTCCGGTGGTGGTGCAGTCGTCCGAAGGCTTCTATATGGCGAAAGTGCGTTCACTCGGCATGTACGCCACGGGACGTAACCAGCTCACCGACGATCTGCTCAATGAGTACGCCAAAGGCAACTCACGTGAACAGATGGCCTCGCAATACGGCAAAGCCGTCCAGTTTTTACAGGCGAAAAGCTTCGACAATGCGAAGAAGATCATCGCCCCGATGCTGGCAAAACAGCCGGATAACATTTGGTTTTTGGATATCATGACGGATATCGATATTGGTCTGAACCAACCGCAGCAAGCGATCAGCATGTTGACCAGCGCCAAAGGCAGCAACACCAATCCGGTACTGCAACTCAACCTCGCCAATGCCTATGTCGAGGCGAAGCAACCGGCAAACGCCAGCCGTATTCTGAACCGCTATACCTTCGCGCACCCGGACGACGTCAACGCCTGGGACTTGCTGGCACAAGCTTCGGCGGCTCAGGGGCTGCGTGATGAAGAACTCTCCGCTCGCGCTGAAGGTCTGGCGCTGAATGGTCAACTCGACCAGGCGATTACCACCTTAAGCAGCGCCAGTGCGCAGGTGCCACTCGGCAGCCTGAAACAGGCACGTTACGATGCGCGTATTGATCAGTTCCGCGAACTGCAAAAACGCTTCCGTCAGTATCAGAAAGGGTAATGTCGTGTGCGCATTAATGCGCACCTGAAAAAGGATATTTAACAATGGTTAGCATTTATCACAACCCGCGTTGCAGCAAGAGCCGTGAAACCCTGGCGCTGTTGCAAGAGAAAGGCATTCAGCCGGATGTCGTGCTGTATCTGGAAACGCCACCTGATGTGGCCACACTCAAAACGTTATTGAAAAGACTGGGTATGAGCAGCGCGCGTGAACTGATGCGCCGTAAAGAAGAGTTGTATAAAGAGTTGCAGCTTGCGGACAGCAATCTGAGTGAAGATCAGCTGCTGCAGGCGATGGTGGATCACCCCAAATTGATCGAACGTCCGATCGTCCTGAATGGTGATAAAGCGCGCATTGGCCGCCCACCGGAAGCGGTGCTGGAGATTATTTAAAGCTCCAGCGCTTCTTTGACAAAGGGGATGGTGAGTTTGCGCTGTGCGCTGATGGATGCGCGATCGAGCCGATCCAGGGTGTCAAACAGCGTACGCATTTCGCGGTCGAGGCGTTTCAGCAGGAAACGCCCGACATCTTCTGGCAGTTCAAAACCACGCAGTCCTGCACGCAGCTGCATCGCCTGCAATTTGTCTTCATCCGACAGCGGCTGCAAACGATAAATTTGCCCCCAGTCGAGTCGCGACGCCAGATCCGGCAGCCCCAGATTCAACTGGCGCGGAGGACGATCGCCGGTGATCAGCAGGCGCGTTTTGCCGATTTCCAGAATGCGGTTGTAGAGATCGAAGATCGCCATTTCCCACTCGGCATCGCCCGCAATACATTCGATGTTATCGATGCACACTAATGCCAGGTTCTCCATACCGTCTAAGACTTCCGGCACAAACCAGGTCCGCTTATCCAGCGGGACATAGCCCACCGCTTCACCGCGCGCGGACATTTCCGCACAGGCTGCATGCAATAGATGGCTACGACCGCCGCCTTCGCGGGACCAAAAATAGAGATAGCTGCCGTGTTGCTGAGAAAGTGCGCCTTGCAGCGCCGCCAGCAAAGACGGATTTTCCCCCGGCCAGAAACTGGCAAAGGTTTCATCATCGGGTAGATAGAGTGGCAGTGAAAGCTGTGCCGGCGTGTTCAGAAGTACCTCAACGGATGAGCAGGCAGAAAACGGCGCAAGTTTATCACGATCTTTGCAAGAGATGAACCGGGCGTCCCTGCCCGACGAAGCGCATCAGGCCTGACGCTTTTCTTCCGCATCCAGCACCACTTCTTCTGGACGTATCAAGTTGATAACGCGGAAGATCAAAGCCAGCGCAACACCAACAATGGTCGCCAGCGCCATGCCTTTCAATTCTGCCGCACCAATGTGCACTTTCGCACCACTCACGCCGATGATCAGGATCACCGAGGTCAGGATCAGATTCTGCGCTTTGTTGTAATCCACTTTGGATTCAATCAGCACACGAATACCGGAAGCGCCAATCACCCCGTACAGCAGCAGAGAAACACCGCCCATCACGGGCACCGGGATCGCCTGAATGGCGGCCGCCAGTTTACCGACGCAAGAGAGCAGGATAGCGAAGATCGCCGCCCCGCCGATCACCCAGGTACTGTAAACTCGGGTAATGGCCATCACGCCGATGTTTTCGCCGTAAGTGGTATTCGGCGTGGAGCCGAAGAAACCGGAGATCATGGTGGATAAGCCGTTGGCGAACATGGAGCGGTGCAGGCCCGGATCGCGGATCAGGTCTTTTTTCACGATGTTCGCCGTCACCACCAGGTGACCAACGTGCTCCGCAATCACCACCAGTGCAGCAGGCAGAATGGTGAGCATGGCAGCCCATTCAAAGCGTGGTGTGTAGAAGGTGGGTAAGGCAAACCAAGGTGCATCCGCGACCGAACTCCAGTTCACAATGCCCATAAAGGAGGAGAGCGCATAACCCGCCAGCACGCCGATCAGAATCGGAATGATGGCAAGGAAGCCACGAAACAGCACGGAACCGAACACGGTCACCGCCAACGTCACCATCGAGATGATAATGGTTTTGCTGTCAGGTGATGTGCCATCCGCAGGCAACAGACCCGCCATGTTGGCCGCAACACCCGCCAACTCCAGGCCGATAACCGCCACAATCGCTCCCATCGCCGCAGGCGGGAACATCACGTCGAGCCAGCCGGTGCCAGCTTTTTTGACAATCAGCGCCACCACACAGAACAGGAATCCACACAGGATAAATCCGCCCAGCGCCACTTCATAGCCCAGAGGCAACAGCAGCAGAACCGGTGAAATAAAGGCAAAGCTTGAGCCCAGATATGCCGGGATTTTGCCTTTACAGATAAACAGATACAGCAGCGTACCCACGCCGTTAAACAGCAACACGGTGGCCGGGTTGATGTGGAACAGAATCGGCACCAGCACCGTGGCACCAAACATGGCGAACAGGTGTTGCAGGCTGAGTGGTATGGTTTGTAGCAGCGGTGGACGTTCGTCGACACCGATAGCACGTCTTGTCATCATTTATCCCCTCTCCCCTGCGTCCTTCAATCCATGGCTGCGTTGGCTGCTCTCGTTCACCCGAATCACTTACTGATGTAAGCTCATCGGGATGAACTCGTTTGCCGCCTTGCCATGGCTCGAATGACTTGGGGAGGATTGTTGTGTTTTTGCCAAAAAAAAGCCGACTCTTTGGCCGGCTACTCAAATGCTATTTTTCAAATAATACGAATGCATATTCTGCCTGCAGATGCAGGCCGGGCGTTATTGGCGCAGGCAATGTGTTCACGGCCAGCGCGGAGAAACCGGAGCGTACTGGAGTACGTGAGGATTTCGAGCACTGCCCGGGAGCAAAGTGGCAAGCAAAATAGCCCGGAGCGATCATTACTTAGTTCCGAAAATCTTATCGCCGGCATCGCCGAGGCCAGGGATGATATATCCCTTCTCGTTCAATCCCTGATCGATTGACGCGGTATACAGCTCAACGTCCGGATGCGCTTTTTCCAGCGCGGCAATCCCTTCCGGTGCGGCGACTAATACCAGCACTTTAATGCTGTTGCAGCCGGCTTTTTTCAGCAGGTCGATGGTGGCAATCATCGAACCACCGGTCGCCAGCATCGGGTCAACCACCAGCGCCAGGCGCTCTTCGATGTTGGAGACCAGTTTCTGGAAGTACGGTACCGGCTCCAGCGTCTCTTCATCACGGTACACACCCACCACGCTGATACGCGCGCTTGGCACGTGCTCCAGCACACCTTCCATCATGCCCAGACCCGCGCGCAGAATCGGAACCACGGTGATCTTTTTGCCTTTGATTTGATCGACGTCGACCGGGCCGTTCCAGCCTTCGATGGTCACGCGCTCGGTTGCCAAATCAGCTGTGGCTTCATAAGTCAGCAGGCTGCCGACTTCCGAGGCCAGTTCGCGGAATCGTTTGGTGCTGATATCATGCTCACGCATCAGGCCCAGTTTATGTTTGACCAGCGGGTGTTTGACTTCCACGATCTTCATGATTGTTCTCCCGGAATTGAGTTGAGCTAAAAAAAAATCGCCGGATTATACCGCCTTTTTGTCGCTGCGCCACTTGTCATTGGTCAATGGCTTAGCGCAATTTGCTCGATCATAAGAATTAGCGAAAAATCAGCGCCGCGCAAAGCGGCGAGAGATGGGACTCGCAAACGTTTGCCTGCACTGGTAGAATTAGCGCGCTTAATTTTTGCCACCAACCGCAATTCGCGTGGGGACTCCGCAGTGACCGACAAAACCTCTCTCAGCTACAAAGACGCCGGTGTTGATATCGATGCTGGTAACGATCTGGTTGACCGTATCAAAGGCGTAGTAAAGAAAACTCGCCGCCCGGAAGTCATGGGTGGATTGGGTGGCTTTGGCGCGCTCTGTGCGCTGCCGCAGAAATACCGCGAGCCTGTGCTGGTCTCTGGAACCGATGGCGTCGGCACCAAGCTGCGTCTGGCAATGGACCTCAAGCGTCATGACAGCATCGGTATCGATCTGGTTGCGATGTGTGTGAACGATTTGATTGTTCAGGGTGCTGAGCCACTGTTCTTCCTTGACTACTACGCGACCGGCAAACTGGATGTGGACACCGCATCAGCAGTGATCACCGGCATCGCCGAAGGTTGCTTGCAGTCAGGCTGTGCGCTGGTCGGCGGTGAAACTGCTGAGATGCCAGGCATGTACCACGGTGAAGATTACGACGTGGCCGGGTTCTGCGTTGGCGTGGTAGAGAAATCAGAAATCATTGACGGTTCGAAAGTGCAGGACGGCGACGTGCTGATCGCGCTGGGTTCCAGCGGCCCACACTCGAATGGTTACTCCCTGGTGCGCAAAATTCTGGAAGTTAGCCAGACCAATCCAGAAACCAAACAGCTGGATGGCAAACCACTGGCCGATCACCTGCTGGCACCGACCCGCATCTACGTGAAAAACATCCTGAGCCTGATCGAACAGGTGGATGTTCATGCGATTTCTCACCTGACCGGTGGCGGCTTCTGGGAAAACATTCCTCGCGTGCTGCCAGACAACACCCAAGCGGTGCTGGACGAGAAAAGCTGGCAGTGGCCGTCCGTGTTCAGCTGGTTGCAGCAAGCGGGCAACGTGAGCCGTCACGAAATGTATCGTACCTTTAACTGCGGCGTGGGCATGATCATCGCGCTGAGCCCGGCGGATGCCGATAAAGCGGTACAGCTGATGAGCGACGCTGGCGAGAAAGCGTGGAAAATCGGTGTGATTAAAGCCTCTGACTCTGAAGAGCGTGTGGTTATTAATCCATGAAAAAACTGGTTGTACTGATCTCCGGCAACGGAAGTAATCTTCAGTCCATCCTTGACGCCTGCGCAAGCGGGCGTGTCAACGGCAGCGTCGCTGCCGTTTTCAGTAATAAAGCTTCGGCTTATGGTTTAACCCGTGCGCAGGATGCGAACGTACCTGGCCATGCCCTTGCCGCCAGTGATTTCGCCGACCGTGATGCCTTTGATCGCCAACTGATGCAGGAAATCGACGCTTATGCGCCGGATCTGGTGGTGTTGGCCGGTTACATGCGCATCCTCAGCCAGGCGTTTGTCGCGCATTATCACGACCGGCTGGTGAATATCCATCCGTCGCTGTTGCCAAAATATCCCGGACTGCATACTCATCGCCAGGCATTAGAAAATGGTGACGAGGAGCACGGCACATCAGTGCACTTTGTCACCGATGAGCTGGATGGCGGGCCGGTGATTCTGCAGGCGCGCGTACCGGTATTTGCTGAAGATGACGAAGAAGAGATCACCGCACGCGTGCAGCATCAGGAGCATGCGATCTATCCGTTGGTGATTAGCTGGTTTGTCGATGGACGTTTGCAGATGCGTGAAGGAAAAGCCTGGCTGGATGGGCAACCGTTGCCGCCTGCTGGATACGCACACGACTGAGGTTTTGGTACGCATAAATGCGCACCAAATACAGGCAAGCACATACCGTAGCGGCGCGATTTATCGCGCTGTTTTTTTATGTGCGCACAACTCAGCGCAATACATTGCGCCGCTACCGATCGCAGAATGACTTAACCAAACCGCCCCGTAATATAATCTTCCGTTTTTCGTGCTCTCGGTGACGTAAATATCCGATCGGTTTCATCGAACTCCACTAACTGGCCGTTATGCATAAACGCCGTGTAATCCGACACGCGCGCCGCCTGCTGCATGTTGTGCGTCACCAGCACCAGCGTGAAATGCTGCTTCAGCGTGGTCATCAGCTCTTCGATCACTAACGTGGAGATGGGATCAAGTGCCGAGGTCGGCTCATCCAGCAACAGGACTTCCGGCTCAATCGCAATAGCGCGCGCAATCACCAAGCGCTGCTGCTGACCGCTGGAAAGCGTCAACGCATTCTGCCCCAGTTGATCCTTTACTTCACTCCACAGTGCCGCAGCGCGCAGCGCACGCTCGCAGGCTTCATTCAGCACACGACGATCGCGCACACCTTGCAGACGCAAGCCATACACCACGTTTTCGTAGATCGATTTCGGGAACGGATTCGGGCGCTGGAACACCATACCAATGCGACGGCGCAATGCCGGCAGATCCTGATTCGCCTGCATCACCGCATGTTGGTCGAGCAGAATTTCGCCCTCAATGCGACAGCGGTCAATCACATCATTCATGCGATTAAAGCAGCGCAACAGCGTCGATTTACCACATCCAGAGGGACCGATCAGCGCCGTGATGCGGTTCTTTGGGATCTGTAAATCAATACTGTTTAGCGCCTGGCGCTCCCCGTACCACAGCGACAGCTGGTTGACGGTTAACGCGATGTCGTAATCGGGCGTCATCTCAAAACCTTTTTAGTGCGTCATTAGCCGGTAACGCTCGCGCAGACGATGGCGCAACGCCATGGCCAGCAGATTGAGCGACAGGATGATCACCACCAGCAACAACGCGGTGGCGTAAACCAAGGGTCGATCAGCATCGATGTTTGGGCTCTGAAAGGCCAAATCGTAGATCTGAAATCCGAGGTGCATAAATTTGCGATCCAGATGCAGGTAAGGGAAAACCGCATCGACGGGCAATTCAGGGGCCATTTTCACTACGCCCACCAACATCAAGGGCGCGGTTTCACCCGCCGCGCGCGCCACGGCCAGAATCAAGCCCGTCAGCATCGCAGGAACGGCCAGCGGCAGTACCACGCGCCACAGCGTTTCCGCCTGCGTGGCTCCCAGCGCCAGTGAGCCCTGACGCAGATTATCCGGAATGCGCGATAAGCCCTCTTCGGTGGCAACAATCACCACTGGCAAGGTTAACAGCGCCAGCGTCAACGCTGCCCAAAGCAAGCCTGGCGTACCAAAAGTGGGATTGGGCAGCGAGCGTGAGAACAGCAGTTGGTCGATGGTGCCGCCAATCAACCAGACAAAGAAACCAAGACCAAACACACCATAAACAATCGACGGCACCCCCGCCAGATTCACGACGGCGATGCGCACCAGTCGGGTTAAGGCGTTGCGTCCGGCGTATTCATGCAGCCATACCGCGGCTACCACGCCCAGCGGCATAACGATGATCGACATCAGCAGCACCATCAGTACGGTGCCAAAGATCGCCGGGAAGGCTCCGCTCTCACCTCCGCCCGATGTCGGCGAGTCACTGACAAACTGCCAAATCTGGCTAAAGAAGTGCTGGAGTTGCTGGCCAAACGACATCGCATTGGGATACCAGGCATCCACCACCTGTGCCAAAGGAATAATGTGATCCTGGCCCTGCACATCGCGCAGCACCAGGCTATCGCGCTGGCTTTGATGCTGCAGCCGAGTTAGCTGCTGGGCTAATTCGTTAAAGCGGCGATGCAGCGCAGAGCTGTTCGCATCAAACTCCGACTGCTCCTGCAAGGTAAAAGTCCCGTGACGCTGCTGCTCATCGGCTTGCTGCTGCAGGCTTTCCAGTTGGGCATTGAGACGCGCCATCTGCACGCGACGAATGTGACTGGCCTGGCGCAGCTGCTCATGCACCTGCGTCAAACGCTGATGTAGCAGTGCATCACGGTCTCGCGCGGTCAATACTTCGTTATCTTCACGCAGCTCAATCAGCCAGCCGTAGGCGTTACCGCCGCTGCGGCGTTGCAACACAATGGCATCCGCCGGGCGACGGGTTTTCGCCGCGCCCTGGCTATAGAGCGCGCGAAAATCGGGTGCGGCAAAATCGCGGTTGCCGGTTTTCACCACATAGCGCCACTGCTCGCCCTGCGGCTGTTTGTGCAGGGTTTCACCCAGCACCATCACCGCCGCGCCTTCCGGTGGCTGGAACAGATATTGATCGACCGGTTGCGGCCAGAAGGCGCGCACGCCCTGCCAGCCCAGCAAGCCAATTAACAAGGTAAACGCCAGCAGGCACACCGCCACCGCACCGGCAGTGAGCCAGCGCCAGCGATCGTTTTGACGCATCGCTTTCATCCCTGCCCCTCATGCTGGCTGTAACGTTGACGCAGGCGCTGACGAATCAACTCCGCCACGGTGTTGATCACCAGCGTAAACATCAGCAGTAAAAGCGCACTGAGGAACAGGATACGGTAATGAGCACTGCCCGCTGCCGCCTCCGGCATTTCAATCGCGATGTTGGCAGAGAGCGCACGCAAACCCGCAAACAACCCGCCTTCACTGACCGGCGTGTTTCCGGTGGCCATTAGCACAATCATGGTTTCACCCACCGCGCGGCCAAAGCCGATCATCAAGGCAGCAAAGATCCCTGCCGATGCGCCGGGCAGCACCACACGCGTCAGGGTTTGCCATGGCGTTGCGCCTAATGCCAGCGATCCCTGCCCTAACGCGCCCGGCACACTGAACAAGGCATCTTCTGACAGGGTGAAAATCAACGGCACTAAGGCGAACCCCATCGCTAACCCGGCGATCAGTAAGTTGCGTTGCTCGTAATGCGCGAGCTGCTCCCCGATGTTCGGCCACAGCTGCGTTGGCAACCACAGTGTCAACAAGGTCACCACCAGCAACACCGGCAGCAACAAAATCACTTCAAAACCCGGGCGACGCCAGCAAAGTGGCAGATGTGGGCTGAGCACGCCACAGAGTAACAATGTGGCGGCCAGCACCAGCGGCAACAGCAGCACGCCTATCAACGCAGTACTGATATGCGGTGCCAGCCACACGCCGGCAATCAGTCCGATCACTACGCTCGGTAACGCACCCATCATCTCAATCCCGGGCTTCACCCAGCGCCGTAATCCCGGCGACATAAACCAGGCGGTATACATCGCGGCGGCCAGTGCCAGCGGGGTGGCAAACAGCAGAGCCAGCGCAGCGGCTTTCAGCGTGCCAACCACCATCGGTATCAGGCTGAATTTGGCTTGATAGCTGTCACCCGCGGCGGTGGATTGCCACACCCAATCCGGTTGCGGATAGTTTTCATACCAGATTTTCTGCCACAGATTTCGCCAGGTGAAATCGGGCCACGGATTATCCAGAGCAAATTGCTGCCACTGCCCGTCGCGCTCAACAATCAGTGCATCCCCGCGCGGTGCAAAGGCCAGCGCCTGAATGCCCGGTGCCAGTTGGCGAGTCAGAATCGGCCCCTGTTGTTTACTGGCAAACAGTTTGACCTCACCGGCATGATTAAAGGTGGCAAACACGCGACGCTGCGGCTCGGGCACAATGCTTATCGCATCTTTACTGTTGTTGAAGGTGTGAATCTCCTGCAGGCGCGGGCCTTTATCACTCGCAATCGCAAACCACTGATTTACGCCTTGGTTATCCTGAATTAACAGAGTCTGTCCACCGGTAAGAATATGCAGGCTCTGCGGACGCTGATTGAGCGTTTGGGTTTCACGCAGTTGTGCGCCCTCTGCGGTGATCTCCCACACACGCAGTAAACGCCCTTCACTGGCGTAGAGCAGCGTGCCGTCGGGCGACAACAGCAGATGATCGGCTTGTTGCTGCGGCAGCAGAATTTGATTGAGGGTTTGCTGATTTTCCAACGTCATCAGGCTGATGCCTGCGGGCGTTTGCGCGGCAATACGCCACTGATGATCGCCCAGCGAAGCCAGCGCCATGTTGCTCACCGGCCCTTGCTTCAACTGCAGTGGGCGATCGCCGAACGGAAAATACCATTCACCGTGGTTGTCGTGGATCAGCGGTTGCATCAACAGCAGCGCACCCTGCATATTGAGTAATACGCTACTACTGTTGCTACTGTACACCGCGGCATCGGGTTTGCCGGGTAACGGCAAGGCGTCGGTGGCAGGTTGTCCATCAAGCGGAATAAAACGCGCTTCATTGCGACTAATGCGCCAGCCAAGATGGCCGTCGCTGCCCATGGCCAGCACCGGGGCTTTATCCCAAAGTTGAAGATTGGTGGTCGCTTGCATGCCAGGCGCGCTAAAAAGCGGTAGCACCACCCAGATCAACCAGAAAAAAAGCAGTAGCATCAGCAGCAAAATGCCCACGCCACACGCGGTCACCACACGACGAACAACGTGATCGGTGGCGCGTCGACGGCGGTCGCTAAAGTGGACAGGAATTCGGTTTATGCTCATGCAGGCCAGGTTACAGGTGAAGACACGTCGCTATGTTGCCCGTAGCTGATTGATAAGACAACCTTTGGCGTTGGACAAGCTTGCCATACTCTCGCCATAATGGTGACGGACACTGAGCGGGAGCGCATTTTTACGATTATCCCGCCGGACAATCCGTCCAGCAACAGCATTACGGAGTCAGAATGGGTCAGGAAAAGCTGTATATAGAAAAAGAACTAAGCTGGTTAAGCTTCAACGAACGTGTTTTGCAGGAAGCGGCGGATAAAACCAACCCGCTGATTGAGCGTATGCGCTTCCTCGGTATCTATTCCAACAATCTCGAAGAGTTCTACAAAGTGCGCTTCGCCGATCTGAAACGTCGCATTCTGATTGGTGAAGAGCAAGGTACGCCGACGACGTTACGCCATATATTGAAAAAAATTCAGCTGCGGGTGCAGAAATCGGATCAGGAATTCGATGCACTGTACAACGACCTGCTGCTGGAGATGGCGCGTAATCAAATCTTCCTGATTAACGAACGTCAACTGTCGCCCAATCAGCAAGAGTGGCTGCGCTATTACTTCAAACATCAATTACGCCAGCACGTTACGCCGATTCTGATTAATCACGACACCGACCTGATTGAATTCCTCAAAGACGACTACACCTATCTGGCGGTCGAAATTATTCGCGGCGACGATATTCGCTATGCGCTGCTGGAGATTCCGTCCGATAAGGTGCCGCGTTTTATTAATCTGCCTGCCGAATCACCGCGTCGTCGTAAGCCGATGATTCTACTCGATAACATTTTGCGCTATTGCCTGGACGAAATCTTCAAAGGCTTCTTCGATTACGATGCGCTGAATGCCTATTCGATGAAAATGACGCGTGACGCCGAGTACGATCTGGTTACTGAAATGGAATCGAGCCTGCTGGAATTGATGTCATCCAGCCTTAAGCAGCGTCTCAATGCTGAGCCGGTCCGTTTTGTTTATCAGCGAGATATGCCAGATGCGATGGTAGAAATGCTGCGCCACAAGCTGTCGATTTCCAATTACGACTCCATTGTACCGGGCGGTCGTTATCACAACTTTAAAGACTTTATCGGCTTCCCGAATGTCGGCAAAGCCAACCTCGAAAACCGCGCGCTGCCACAAATTCGCCACATCGGCTTTGACGGCTTCCGCAACGGTTTTGACGCCATCCGCAATCGCGATGTGCTGCTCTACTATCCGTATCACACCTTTGAGCACGTGCTGGAACTGCTGCGTCAAGCGTCGTTCGACCCAAGCGTGCTGGCGATTAAGATCAACATTTATCGCGTGGCCAAAAACTCGCGCATCATGGATGCGATGATTCACGCCGCCTATAACGGTAAAAAAGTCACCGTGGTGGTGGAGTTGCAGGCGCGCTTCGATGAAGAAGCCAACATCCGCTGGGCAAAACGCCTGACGGAAGCGGGCGTGCATGTGATCTTCTCCGCGCCAGGTCTGAAAATTCACGCCAAGCTGTTCCTGATTTCGCGTCGCGAAGGCGATGAAATCGTGCGTTATGCGCACATCGGCACAGGTAACTTCAACGAAAAAACCGCGCGCATTTATACTGACTATTCATTGCTGACCGCCGATGCGCGTATCACCAACGAAGTGCGCCGCGTGTTTAACTTTATTGAAAACCCGTATCGCCCGGTGACGTTCGAGCATCTGCTGGTATCGCCGCAAAACTCGCGCGACATGTTGTATAAGTTGATTGATGCTGAGATTGCCAACGCCCAGCAGAAGAAACCGGCGGGCATTACGCTTAAAATCAATAACCTGGTGGATAACGGTCTGGTTGATCGGCTGTATGCGGCTTCCGCAGCAGGCGTGAAAATTAATCTGCTGGTGCGCGGCATGTGCTCTCTGATCCCTGATTTACCGGGCATCAGCGAAAATATTCGCATCACCAGCATCGTTGACCGTTATCTGGAGCACGACCGCGTCTATATTTTTGAGAGTGGCGGCGAGAAAAAAGTCTACCTCTCTTCCGCAGACTGGATGACGCGTAATATCGATCACCGCATTGAGGTGGCCGTGGCAATTCTCGATCCACGGGTGAAGCAGCGCATTCTGGATATTATCGCCATTCTGTTGAGTGATACGGTGAAAGCCCGCATCGTGGACAAAGAACTGAGTAACCGTTATGTTCCGCGCGGCAATCGCAAGAAGGTGCGGTCGCAGCTGGCCATTTATGATTACATCAAGAAACTGGAACAACCCGAATAACGCCTATGCCAATTTCCCATAAAAGTACGCCAAAACCGCAGGAATTTGCGGCCATCGACCTCGGGTCTAACAGTTTCCACATGGTGATCGCCCGTGTGGTGGATGGCGCAATGCAGGTGTTGGGGCGTCTGAAACAGCGCGTGCATCTGGCCGATGGATTGGATGCGCAAAATCGCCTGAGTGATGAGGCGATGGAGCGCGGCTTGAGCTGCCTGGCGCTGTTCGCTGAGCGCCTGCAAGGGTTCAGTGCGGCGAACGTGACCATTGTCGGCACGCACACGCTGCGTATTGCCACCAATGCGGAAGAGTTCCTGCAGCGGGCTGCCGAAGTGATCCCCTACCCGATTGAGGTGATATCCGGCAATGAAGAAGCGCGTTTAATCTTCATGGGCGTGGAACATACCCAGCCGGAGAAAGGCCGCAAACTGGTGATCGACATCGGTGGTGGCTCGACGGAGTTGGTGATCGGTGAAGATTTCGAGCCGCAACTGGTAGAGAGCCGCCGCATGGGCTGCGTCAGCTTTGCCAATCTCTATTTCCCGAAAGGGGAAATCTCGCCAGAGAACTTCCGTCGTGCACGTTTGTCGGCGGCGCAGAAGCTGGAAACCATGGCCTGGCAGTATCGTTTGCATGGTTGGCAATACGCCCTGGGCGCATCAGGTTCGATCAAAGCGGCCTGTGAAGTACTTTTGGCGATGGGTGAGAAAGAAAAACTGATCACCCCAGAAACGCTGGAGATGCTGGTCACCGAGGTGTTGAAACATAAGTCTTTCAATGCACTGAGCCTGCCGGGCTTGTCGGAAGAGCGCAAAGCCGTGTTTGTGCCGGGCCTGGCAATACTTTGCGGTGTGTTTGATGCGCTGGCAATCCGCGAGTTGCGCCTGTCAGATGGCGCACTGCGTGAAGGCGTGCTGTATGAGATGGAGGGCCGTTTCCGCCATCAGGATATTCGTAGCCGCACCGCGCAGAGTCTGGCCAATCATTACGCCATTGATAGCGATCAGGCGCGTCGGGTACTGGAAACCACAGAGCAGCTCTACCTGCAGTGGCTGGATCAGAACCCGAAACAAGCCAATCCACAGCTTTCCGCCCTGTTGAAATGGGCTGCGCTGCTGCATGAAGTGGGGTTGACCATCAATCACAGTGGCATGCAGCGCCATTCAGCTTACATCCTGCAAAACTCGAACATGCCTGGCTTTAATCAGGATCAACAGATGCTGCTGGCCACGCTGGTACGCTACCATCGTAAAGCGGTGAAGCAGGATGAGATGCCACGTTTCACCTTGTTTAAAAAGAAACAGTTTCTACCGATGGTGTTCCTGCTGCGCCTGGGCACCTTGCTGAATAATCAGCGCCAGGCCACCACCAAACCTGATTCGCTGAAGCTGACCACGGATGACGGTAACTGGACGCTGAAATTCCCCAATGGTTATCTGAGTCAGAATACCTTGGTGCAGCTGGATCTGGAGCGCGAACAGTCTTACTGGAATGATGTGACTGGCTGGAAACTGACGCTGGAAGAGGAGTAACGCGGGCTGCTGGCCCGCTGTATCACTATGACAAACCGTCCCGATAACTTTTATGCGGAAAAATATGGTCTGACGCCCACCCACTCCGAAGTGCTGGCCGCACTGCCAAAACTGGAAGTGGGTAAGGCGCTGGATTTGGGCTGCGGCCAGGGCCGTAACAGCCTGTTCCTGAATCAACATGGCTTTGACGTGACGGCCTGGGACAGCAATCCCCAGAGCCTTGAGCGACTGAATGGCATTATCCAGGAAGAGAATCTACTGAACATTCGCACTGAACTGTGCGATCTCAATCAGGTTCGCTTCAACGGCGGCTATCAGTTTGTGCTGTCGACCGTGGTGATGATGTTCCTGCAGCCGGAGACCATTCCGCAGCTGATTGCCGATATGCAGGCCAGCACGGTGAAATATGGCTACAACTTGATTGTGGCGGCGATGAGCACGGATGATTATCCTAACTCGCAGAATTTCCCTTTCACCTTTAAATCCGGTGAGCTGAGCCATTATTACCGTAACTGGCATATCGTGAAGTACAACGAAGATGTGGGCGAGCTGCACCGCCGTGACGAAAACGGTCATCGCATTAAGTATCGCTTTGCCACGCTACTGGCGCAGAAAGCCAGCTATTAGGCCACTGGCGGTCAATTGCTTTTTTGGTCGCCATGAATGGCAACCCTACGACTATCGTGCGCGGTTTTCGTAGGGTGCGCATTTATGCGTACTGGCATGAAGATGCGATTTTATTGAAGAGCACAACATTACGCCACCCACGGCCTAATCTGATTTTGATCAATTTACCCTTAACCATTCCTGCTCATTTTTCACACAGCGATTGACCTGAAGATCTAACTGTGACTAAATGTTGCCATCGCCCAACTGGGTATCTACAGGAACCACCCCGCGTGAACAGCGCTTTCCCTGCACGAAGACGTCCTAAAACCGGCACCATGACTCGCATTATTTTGCTGATCAGTTTCTTTATTTTGGTTGGCCGTCTGATTTTCATCATCCCTGGTGCCATTGAGCATCATCAGCAAAAAAAAGCCTTACCTGAGCCGGTACCGACACTGAGCATCAGCGATTCGCGCTAGAGAATTTGCGGGTCATCGTTGCTCCTCCACATTGTCCTGACATGACAATGCTGCTTAACTCGCCCTGATAACCCGCAACGCGCTACACTTTGACCTGACTTTACAGACACAAGGGACGCGCTATGTCTGCACCGTATGCACAACAATTAACTGAAACCCGCCAACGCATTCTTCACCTGCTACTCAGTGAGCACGACTTAGTCGACGTGTTGCTGGAAAAATCTGTCGATCTCAACGCTGCGGAACTGCGCGAGATCACCGAGTGGCGTCAGCAGTTGGAAGATGAGCTTCAACATCTGCATGCAGCTGACCTGGCGGATATCCTTGAGGCGTTACCCGAACAAGAACGTCTGGCATTGTGGCGTCTGGTGCCTTCCGAACAGCGTGGACGCGTATTGGTTGAGGCATCGGAAACCGTCTGGGCCAGTTTGACCGAAGGTATGACTGATCGCGAGATTCTGCACGCCATTGAGCCGCTGGACATCGACGATCAGGTATATCTGGCGCGCTATCTGCCGCGCGACCTCACTGGACGCCTGCTAACCACGCTGGAACCAAACCTGCGTGCTCGTCTGTTGGAAGTGATCGAGTTAGATCGTGACCGCGTGGGCCAGGTGATGGATTTCAACATCCTGACGGTGCGTTCAGATGTGACGCTCGCCACGGTGCAGCGTTTTCTGCGCAAGCGTAAAAGCATGCCAGATGGCACGGATAAAATTTTCATCACCAATGAAGAGAACCAGTTGTTGGGTGAGCTATCACTGACCGACATTCTGCTCAACAAACCGAAAACGCTGGTCTCTGATGTGATGAACGCGCGCCCCACCACTTTTCAGCTTAACGACAATGCGGAAGAGGCGGCCAGTGCCTTTGAACGTTATAACCTGATCTCGGCTGCCGTGACGGATGCGCAAGGCAAGTTGATTGGTCGTATTACCGTGGAAGATGTCATCGACCTGGTCAACGAAGAGAACGAAAGCAATATCCGTAAAATGGGGGGTATCAGCCAAGGTGAAGACGTGTTTGCCCCAGTGCGCAAAGCCGTGGGTAAACGCTGGGCATGGCTCGCTATCAACTTATGCACGGCGTTTATCGC
The DNA here is from genome assembly GCF_030053355.1 of Pantoea sp. EA-12. NCBI lineage: Bacteria > Pseudomonadati > Pseudomonadota > Gammaproteobacteria > Enterobacterales > Erwiniaceae > Pantoea > Pantoea sp. EA-12. The sequence continues at coordinate 438,011 of NZ_JASGBY010000002.1, forward strand.
CTCACGGGTGATCGGCCTGTTTGAAGAAACCATCTCCCAACTGGTGGCGCTGGCCGCCTTGATGCCGATTGTGGCCGGGATTGGCGGTAACACCGGTAATCAGACTATCACCATGATTGTGCGCGCATTGGCATTGCATCAAGTTGAGCCAGGTAACTTCTCATTCCTGGTGGTGCGTGAACTCGGTGTCGCGTTGATTAACGGTCTGTTCTGGGGCGGGATTATGGGCAGCATCACCTGGTTGATGTATGACAACCTGCCACTCGGCGGCGTGATGATGCTGGCAATGGTGCTGAATTTGTTGCTCGCGGCTTTAATGGGCGTACTGATTCCGTTGATCATGACCAAGATGAAACGCGATCCGGCCGTGGGCTCCAGCGTGTTGATCACCGCAATCACCGATACCGGTGGTTTCTTTATTTTCCTCGGTCTGGCGACAGTGTTTTTGCTGCATCATTAACGCACAAATTAAGGCGCGTCAGTGAGTGAGCGCATATACACTTAGCGCTAACACTGACCTGACGGAGATACAGCATGTTTAATGTAGGTGATATTGTGCAGTCGAAAACTGGTGGCCCAAAAATGCAGGTCACGCGCGTTGAAGGTGAATTACTTTGGTGCGCCCGCATTGATGATCACATCAAACGTGAAATTGAACTCAGAGCGGATACCGTGGCGCTGTATCACGAAGACGGTGATTTCGGCGTGTGCTGAATTTTGTATTGCGTAATGCTTGTCAGTTTAGCGCTTTTCGGTCGCCATGAATGGCAACCCTACGATGCTTGTGCTCGGGTTTCGTAGGGTGCGCATTCATGCGCACTGACATGGATATTGAATTTTCGCTGCAGATCAGCATTACACAATTTATTGCGCGACCTGAATAATCACGGATTCTCTTTCTGTAAATTGTCCTGCCCTAACCCGCCGATAAAGGGCAAACGCAGCTTAAACGGCGTGAAGTCGAGCCCCAGATTCAGCCCCAATACATTTACCTCCAGCCCCTCTTCTGCCCCAACGGTGACGCCAAGCACACCCAACAGGGAAACCTGCACACCACGCCCGGACGGCGGTAAACCAATCGGATGCAGCAACGAACGGTAATCCTTACCGATCGCGTTAGCGGGCAGGTCCAGTTGCAGAGACGGCACTTCGCGACCAATGTGCGCCATAAAGGTGTTGCTGTTCGGCCCCGGCCATGCGTGATAGGTGTGCGGCCACGGATACGATTTTATCGCCGCTTCGATCTGCGGAATCATCGCCTCTGCCGCTTTGCCGCGATGCTCCACCAGCAACCGTGGTTTCGCGCCATACCAGTAACCGTCGGGCAAGTTTGAATTGCGCCGTACCTTATTATCACTGCCCCAACTGATCACCTCATAGCGGTTGTATTGGGTCTCGCCCGCGCGCTTGAAAATGATCCACGGATGCACCGCCACTGCGCCTTTCCAACCATAGGTGGGCGCAGCATACACTTGCACAATCGCTTCATTGACGTATTGATGCGGGTCCGGCGCTAATCCAGCCGAATCCCGTCGCGCCGTCGCCCAACCACCACGTTCGGTAGTCAATTCGCCGGTACGCGTGGCCTGCGCAAGACTGGCTGCCAAAGAGAGCAGCACAATGCAGAGAAAGGAGAGCAGAAAGGCTTTCAGTGGCAACATCGACGACGTCCTGATGAATAACAATTCATCGACCATCATGCATTGAGAGGGGTGAGTTTGTATTCACCAACTATGCGATAGGAAAAATAATCAGAACGGAATGAACGTAAATTTTTAATCAAAAAAAGCCCGCTGTTAAGCGGGCTTGATAGACGGTTTAATTAAAGCGAATCATTCCCACTCAATCGTCGCCGGTGGCTTACCAGAAATATCGTAAACCACGCGGGAAATGCCGTTCACTTCGTTGATGATGCGGTTGGAAACGCGGCCGAGGAAATCGTACGGCAGGTGCGCCCAGTGCGCAGTCATGAAGTCGATGGTTTCAACTGCACGCAGTGATACCACCCAATCATATTTACGACCATCGCCCATCACGCCAACAGAGCGTACTGGCAGGAACACGGTGAAGGCCTGGCTCACTTTGTTGTACAGATCAGCTTTATGCAGCTCTTCGATGAAGATCGCATCTGCACGGCGCAACAGATCGCAGTACTCTTTCTTCACTTCGCCCAGCACACGCACACCGAGGCCTGGGCCTGGGAACGGATGGCGATACAGCATCGCGTACGGCAGGCCGAGTTCCAGACCGATCTTGCGTACTTCATCTTTGAACAGCTCTTTCAGCGGCTCAACCAGACCCATCTTCATCTCTTTCGGCAGACCGCCCACGTTGTGGTGCGATTTGATCACGTGCGCTTTACCGGTGGCAGAAGCCGCAGACTCGATCACGTCCGGATAGATGGTGCCCTGCGCCAGCCATTTCACATCAGTCAGTTTCAGTGCTTCTTCGTCGAACACTTCAACGAACACACGACCAATGATCTTACGCTTGGCTTCTGGATCGTTCTCACCCGCCAGTGCATCGAGGAAGCGGTTTTCTGCGGCAACGTGCACGATGTTCAGACCGAAGTGGTCACCAAACATGTCCATCACCTGCTCGGCTTCATTCAAACGCAGCAGGCCGTTGTCCACGAACACACAGGTCAGGCGCTCACCGATGGCACGGTGCAGCAGCATTGCCGTCACAGAAGAATCCACACCACCAGACAGGCCGAGGATCACTTTATCTTCGCCGACCTGCTCACGAATACGCTCTACCGCGTCTTCGATGATCTTGGCTGGGGTCCACAGTGCTTCACAGCCGCAGATATCGCGGATGAAACGTTCCAGCATGCGCAGACCCTGACGGGTGTGCGTCACTTCTGGGTGGAACTGCACGCCGTAGAATTTCTTCTCTTCGTTCGCCATGATGGCAAACGGACAAGTCTCGGTGCTGGCGACGGTTTCAAAGCCGGCTGGGATGGCAGTGACTTTGTCACCGTGGCTCATCCACACATCCAGCAGCGGTTTACCGGCGGCACTGATGGCATCTTCGATGTCACGCACCAGCGCGCTCTGGGTCAGCACTTCGACCTGCGCATAGCCAAACTCACGCTCGTTAGAACCTTCAACTTTGCCGCCCAGCTGCATCGCCATGGTCTGCATACCGTAGCACACACCCAGAACCGGCACGCCAGCGTTGAACACGTATTCTGGCGCACGTGGGCTGTTCAACTCAGTGGTGCTTTCCGGGCCACCTGACAGGATGATGCCGTTTGGATTGAAGCTACGAATTTGCTCTTCGGTGACATCCCACGCCCAGAGTTCGCAGTAGACGCCCAGCTCACGCACGCGGCGCGCAACCAGCTGCGTATACTGAGAACCAAAATCGAGGATCAAAATGCGATGTTTATGAATATTTTCAGTCGTCATTGAGGCGTTTCCATTGGGATGGACTTAATAATAAAAGCGCCCGGCAGGTGCCGGGCGTTGAATCTTACGGGATTATGAACCCATGCGGTAGTTCGGTGACTCTTTGGTGATGGTCACGTCATGCACGTGGCTTTCATTAATGCCTGCGCCACTGATGCGCACGAACTCAGCCTTGGTACGCAGGTCGTCAATGGTTGGGCAACCGGTCAGGCCCATGCATGAACGCAGGCCACCCATCTGCTGGTGCACGATCTCTTTCAGACGGCCTTTGTAGGCTACGCGGCCTTCGATACCTTCAGGTACCAATTTGTCAGCGGCGTTGTCGGTCTGGAAGTAGCGGTCAGATGAACCTTTAGACATCGCGCCCAGTGAACCCATACCACGGTAGGATTTGAATGAACGACCTTGATAGAGTTCGATTTCGCCAGGAGATTCTTCAGTACCCGCCAGCATTGAACCCACCATCACAGCCGCCGCGCCCGCAGCAATCGCTTTCGCGATATCACCGGAGAAACGAATACCGCCATCAGCGATAACCGGGATGCCAGTGCCTTCCAGTGCTTCAACCGCATCTGAAACCGCAGTGATCTGTGGTACACCGACACCAGTCACAATACGCGTGGTACAAATTGAACCCGGGCCGATACCTACTTTCACCGCGCTAACACCGGCTTCTGCCAGCGCCAGTGCACCTGCACCGGTCGCCACGTTGCCGCCGATGATTTCCAGATTTGGATATTTCGCACGGGTTTCACGGATACGCTGCAATACGCCTTCAGAGTGGCCGTGTGACGAGTCAATCAGCAGCACGTCAACACCAGCAGCGACCAGCGCATCAACACGCTCTTCGTTACCCGCACCGGCACCCACCGCAGCGCCTACGCGCAGACGGCCTTCTGCGTCTTTACACGCATTAGGTTTACGTTCTGCTTTCTGGAAATCTTTAACGGTGATCATGCCCAGCAGGTGGAAGCTGTCATCAACGACCAGCGCTTTCTCAACACGTTTTTCGTGCATTTTCTGCAGTACGATGTCGCGTGCTTCACCCTCTTTCACCGTCACCAGACGCTCTTTCGGGGTCATCACCGCAGAAACAGGTTGGTTCAAATCGGTGACGAAACGCACGTCACGACCGGTAATGATGCCGACCAGTTCGTTGTCGGTGTTAACCACCGGGTAACCGGCGAAACCGTTACGCTCAGTCAACTCTTGTACTGCCGCCAGCGTGGTGGTTGGCAGTACAGTTTGCGGATCGGTCACTACGCCACTTTCGTGTTTTTTTACTTTGCGAACTTCATCCGCCTGGCGCTCAATCGACATATTTTTGTGGATAAAGCCCAGACCACCTTCTTGTGCCAGTGCAATTGCCAGACCGGCTTCGGTCACGGTGTCCATTGCAGCAGACAGCATAGGGATGTTCAGACGGATGTTTTTCGTCAGTTGGGTGCTGAGATCAGCGGTGTTCGGTAAGACAGTGGAGTGAGCTGGAACGAGCAGAACGTCGTCAAAAGTGAGGGCTTCTTTAGTGATTCTTAACATAGCAATATCTCCACCTGGGGGCGATTAAAACAGATAAAATATTGCCGCGGCATTATACAGGCCGAAATCGGTTGCCTCCAGTGTTTTTTCGGAAAATGTCTTGATCCTCTTGGTCAGGCATGTAGTATCGGTTAATTAACCCTCTGATTTAAAATTTGATCTACATCACATGTCGCTACCGCCAACCGCCAATATTTTTACTGTCAGTCGCCTCAATACCACAGTGCGTCAACTGCTGGAAAATGAGATGGGCCTGGTGTGGCTCAGTGCGGAAATTTCAAATTTTAGCCAGCCCTCTTCCGGTCACTGGTACTTCACGCTGAAAGATGATGGTGCGCAAGTGCGCTGTGCGATGTTCCGCAACAGCAATCGCCGGGTGACTTTCCGTCCGCAACACGGTCAGCAGGTTTTGGTACGCGCCAGCATCACGCTGTACGAACCGCGTGGCGATTATCAGCTGATTATCGAAAGCATGCACCCTGCGGGTGAAGGTCTGCTGCAACAACAGTTCGAGCAGATGAAAGCGCGCCTGGCAGCAGAAGGCTTGTTTGATCAACAGTTCAAGCAGCCGTTGCCCGAGCCCGCTCGTCAGGTTGGCGTGATTACCTCCGCCACCGGCGCGGCGCTGCATGATGTGCTGCGTGTTCTGCATCGGCGTGATCCCTCATTGCCCGTAGTGATCTACCCCACTCCGGTACAAGGTGTGGATGCGCCTGCAGCGATTGTGCGCGCCATCGAGCTAGCCAACCTGCGCGATGAGTGTGATGTGTTGATTGTCGGCCGTGGCGGTGGATCGTTAGAGGATCTGTGGAGTTTTAACGACGAACGCGTCGCGCGGGCGATCTTTGCCAGCCGTTTACCGATTGTCAGCGCGGTCGGACACGAAACCGACATCACCATCGCCGACTTTGTTGCTGACCTGCGGGCGCCAACCCCTTCCGCTGCGGCAGAGCTGGTGAGCCGTAATCAGCAAGAACTGCTGCGTCGTTTGCAGTCCCAGCAGCAGCGGATGGAAATGGCGATGGATTTTTATCTGGCTGAGCAGCAGCGACGCTTCACACGCATTCATCACCGCTTACAGCAGCAACATCCTCAGTTACGCCTGGCGCGTCAACAAACCACGCTGTTCCAGCTGCAACGCCGCCTCGGTGAAGCGATGGATCAACGGCTGCGTTTAGCCAGTCGCCAACAGGATCGCCTGCTCCATCGTCTCAACACGCAACAACCACAGGGCCGCATCCATCGCGCACAACAGCAGATGCAGCAGTGGCAATATCGCTTACAGCAGGGTATGGAAAAGCAGCTCAACCACAATCGTCAGCGCTTTAGTACGCTGGCAGCACAGCTGGAAGGCGTCAGTCCTTTGGCAACGTTGGCTCGTGGCTTCAGTGTCACCACCGATACCCAAGGCCAACTGGTGAAGAAGACCAGGCAACTGCACAAAGGCGATTTGCTGCGCACGCGTCTGGATGATGGCTGGGTGGAAAGCCAGGTGACCACTCTCGACCCCCTCAAATCACGCAGTCGTAAAGCACGTACCTAGCTGAAAAACTATACTTCTGGCATGTTCACTCACGGCCAGGAGTTACTATGCCTTACAGCGTTATTCCTCCGTACATGCTACGCAATATCATTGACCACTGTTCAGGTGCACCTCAAGATTCCGCTCGCCGCACCCTCACCCATGTTCAACAACTGATGGCTGAGCACAATCGTCCTAATATCGGCGTTGCGACTTCGCCACCGGGCACAGTGCTACGTGCCATTTATGATGCTGAAAATACACAAAACTTGCCTGGCACACTGATTCGAGATGAAGGCCAACCCACCAATGGCGATGTGGCGGCTGAAGAAGCCTGGAACTATCTTGGCATCACCTACGACTTCTACTGGCAAACCTTCAAGCGCAATTCTCTGGATAACAAAGGGCTGAAACTTGACGGCACCGTACACTATGGCAAGGCATATCAGAACGCCTTCTGGAACGGCCAACAGATGGTGTTTGGCGATGGCGACGGTGTGATATTCAACCGCTTCACCATCGCCTTAGATGTGGTGGCGCACGAACTGACGCACGGGGTGACGGAAACCGAGGCGGGGTTGGTCTATTTCCAGCAGTCTGGTGCGCTGAATGAATCGATGTCCGATGTGTTCGGTTCACTGGTCAAACAGTTTCATCTTAAACAGAGCGCCGATCAGGCTGACTGGATCATTGGTGAAGGATTGCTGGCAAAAGGCATTCATGGCCGCGGTCTACGTTCGATGTCTGCACCTGGCACCGCCTATGACGATCCTCAGCTCGGTAAGGATCCCCAACCTGCCGATATGACGCACTACATTGAAACACGCGATGATAATGGCGGTGTGCATCTCAACTCAGGTATTCCCAACCGGGCCTTCTATCTCGCCGCTAAGGCGCTGGGAGGCTTTGCATGGGAGCTGGCGGGGCAAGCCTGGTATGACACCTTATGTGATAAAGCACTGCCGCAGGATGCCGATTTCAGTACCTTTGCCCGCTTTACCATCGAGCATGGCGGCAAACGCTTTAACCGTTCGGTAGCGGAAGCCATTCAATCCGCATGGCAACAGGTAGGCGTAACGTGAACATTCATCTGAGTGATGACGCCATCATTGAGCTGGCACGCGAGGGCGGTATCGCCTTTATCCCCCGTTTACGCGGAGAACGGCGCTTTGCCTTGGGACAGCTGCCAGAACCGCAAAAGCAGCGCGTCTGCAACGTGTTGGAGCAGGCACTACCGCTAGGTGAGCCAGAAGATCAAGCCGCTAATCTTGGACACGGCGATCAACGCTATTTCCGTATTCAAATCACCTATGCCACACATCAGGAAGCGGGATCAGTCGTGATTTTGATTCCGGAAACGCTGGCCTCTCCTGAGCTGGAGGCACTGTGGCGTGACGGCCAGTGATCTCGGAGATCTCCCAAAGCAAGCTGTAACTTACTGACTATAATCATTAAGTGGCTAGCTAGTCCACATCAAAGAAAACACCCTTAGATGAGGTCTCTGCTATGACACAAAAGAAGCAACGAGGCGGTGCTGGGAACTTTGCAGAGGACCCAGAGCGTGCCAGGGAAGCCGGCAGTGCTGGCGGCAAAGTCAGTGGGGGCAATTTCAGAAACGATCCTGAGAGAGCCAGGGAAGCTGGAAGAAAAGGAGGTCAAAAAAGCCGTCGCCCCTCCAAGCAGCAGTAAATAAGGTACCTTAAGGGATGCAGTGCGCCACGGATGGTTATAAAAAAAGGCCGACATCATGATGTCGGCCTTTCTCATTTTTACAGCGACTTACTTGCTGTCTGGCAGCGCGTAAGCAATCACGTAATCACCACGGTCTGGTGACTGGCGAGCACCACCTGCAGAGATCAGGATGTACTGTTTGCCATTTTTCGGTGAAACATAGCTGATTGGACCGCCCTGGCTGCCCACTGGCAGACGTGCTTTCCACACTTCTTTACCGGTTGAGCTATCAAAGGCGCGCAGATAGTAATCCTGCGTACCGGCGATGAATACCAGGCCGCCCTGAGTCGCTAAAGTACCGCCCAGCGTAGGCATACCGATTGGCATCTGTGCGTGCATCTTGATACCAAACGGACCGGTATCCTGCACGGTACCCACTGGCACCTGCCAAACAATCTGGCGGGTTTTCATGTCGATAGCAGACAAGGTTCCGAACGGTGGTGCCTGGCACGGAATGCCCAGCGGTGACATGAAGCGGTTTTTGTTCACCGCATACGGTGTGCCTTTCAGCGGAACCGCACCCATACCGGTGTTGATGGCTTCACCACCGTTGCTGGCAGCCGATTTAGTGGTGTCCTGAGGAATCATCTGCACCCACAAGCCCAGACGCATGTCGTTGACGAACATATACTGGTTGTTCGGGTCAAACGAGATGCTGCCCCAGTTCATCCCACCAAGTGAGCCTGGGAAGCTGAGTGACTTATCTGTATCGGGTACAGTGAACAGGCCATCGTAACGCATGCCTTTGAAGGCAATACGGCACACTAACTGGTCAAACGGTGTTGCACCCCACATGTCAGACTCGGTCAGCTTCTGGTTGCCAATGTTTGGCATTTCCACTGAGTGCGGCTGGGTTTTGGTGTACTGCTCGTTCGGGATATGACCCTGCGGCATTGGCTGCTCTTCAACTTTCGTTAAAGGCTTGCCGGTCAGGCGATCCAGCACCCAAATCATGCCGGTTTTCGCACCGATAACCACAGCAGGCTTGGTCGTACCATCCTTCATCGGGAAGTCGACCAGGCTCGGCTGCATTGGCAGGTCGAAGTCCCACAGATCGTTATGCACGGTCTGATAAACCCACTTCTGCTTACCTGTGGTGGCATCCAGCGCAAGGATAGACGCGCCATAGGTGTGATCCAGCTTGGTACGATCTGCACCATACAGGTCAACAGATGAGCTACCCATCGGCAGGAACACGGTATTCATGGCTGGGTCGTAAGACATCGGAGCCCATGAGTTCGGGGTACTACGGGTGTAGTCTTTGCCCGGCATCAGAACGGCATTTGGATCAACATTACCTGGGTCAAACGCCCAACGCATCTGACCGGTGATCACATCAAAGCCGCGCAGTACGCCGCCTGGCATATCCGTCTGTACGTTATCCGCAACACGGCCACCCACAACCACGGTAGTGCCCGCCACTTGAGGCGCTGAAGTTAACTGATATTGTGGATCTGGCGCAGCGCCCAGACCTTTTTTCAGGTCAACCACACCGTGGTCACCGAAGTCTTCACAGAATTCACCGTTGTCGGCGTTGATAGCAACCAGACGCGCATCGATGGTGTTCATCAGGATACGGCGCTGGCAGGTATCACCTGCCGCCAGAACTGGCGCAGGCACCGGCGTTGAGCCCGGCTGAGAAGGCTGCTGTACGGGTTTGGTCGCATCGAAATACGCCAGACCACGGCAACGGTTCCACACTTCGGCTTGCGCGTTGATTTCACGCTTCCAGATCTGCTTACCGGTATCGGCTGCAACCGCAATCACGTTGTTATGTGGGGTGCAAAGATACAGCGTGTTACCCACTTGCAGTGGCGTTTCCTGATCTTCCGCACCGTTACCGGTTGGGCTGATCGGCGTATCGCCCGTGTGGAAGGTCCAGGCAACCTGCAGGTCTTTGACGTTATCACGGGTAATCTGGTCGATTGCCGCAAAACGGTCACCTTCTGGCGTACGGCCATAGCTGCTCCAGTCCTGCTGTGGCTTAGACTTGTCTACCGGAATCAGCGGCAGTTGTTTGCCTTCAAACGCAACGGTTGGATGCGGCTGGAACATCTGAACAAAAGTCGCCACCATGCCAACAGCAATAACGGCAGACAGAACGTAAGACACTTTCGCCAGCGAGCTTTTGCCTTCACGCTTACGTAGTGCAGGCCATGTCAGGAACGCCAGCAGCATCAGGCCCGCGGGGACCATCAGGCGCGAAACCAACTGCCAGAAATGGAAGCCCGCATCGAACAGCGCCCAAATCAGGGTGCCAACGAAGACCAGAATAAACAGGGTGACGGCAGAAGACTTGCGACGGAAGAACTGAATCGCCGACAGCAACATCACAATACCGGAAATGAGGAAGTACCAACTGCCGCCCAAGGCGACCAACTTGCCGCCACCGATCGCGAAGAACAGACCGACAGCCAGAAGGACCAGCCCGAACAATACAGACCAGATACTCAGCCCTTTACAGGGACGAGCGGAATTTTCTGCCATAACAAAAACTCTCCTGAAAAAATAACGCGCTGGTGCCGGTACGCCATTGGCAGCCGGTGACAATGCTCCCGCCGAAACTGGCAGCAAGAGCTAATCCGTTACGCTTTATTTTATATCTATTGGTACGGGTACAATGCCCGTGATTCGGCGCTTGTGAGCGAGGACACATCGCAGGTGAGAGTCATTCTCGCTTCAAGGCGGCAGGATTGTACCACCTGGTACATTAGAAAGTGAACATCCATAACGAAGGAGTTACTGGCTAATAGCATTTTTGCTACAAAACCAGCCGTAAGGTATTAATAAATATGACGCCAGTAAGGTGAAATTTTTAAGAGGCAGGGAGTTCAGGCACGAATTCGACACGCTTTTTCGAGATGAGTCCGTGTCCGTGCTGGCAAAAATAGTCCACTGCACCGCAGGCTTTCAGCACCTGTAACGGCTGTTGGCAATCTGGGCAGACCGCGCATTGGGCATAATGGTGATGGCAATTATCGCAAGTGAAACCGGTATCGGTAGGGTTGAGAGGGTGCTGGCACTGGGGGCACAAATGGGGCATAGATTCTCCTTGTTACATTTTTCGCGCCTGATATGGCGCAAGTCGTAGCGGCGTGATCCCATTTTAAAGCCAAAAAAAAGGGCCCGTATGGGCCCTCATCATATTAACGTTTGTTTTTCTTCAGGTGCGACATCAGACGCTGACGTTTACGCTGCTGCGTTGGCGTCAGCAAGTTGCGTTTGCCCGCATACGGGTTATCGCCCTCTTTAAACTGAATACGAATTGGCGTACCCATGACGTTAAGTGAACGACGGAAGTAGTTCATCAGATAACGTTTATAAGAATCTGGCAGATCCTTCACCTGGTTACCGTGGATCACCACGATAGGCGGGTTATAACCACCGGCATGAGCATATTTCAGCTTCACGCGACGGCCACGCACCAATGGCGGCTGATGGTCATCCGACGCCATGGTCATAATACGTGTCAACATCGCTGTGCCGACGCGTTTGGTTGAGCAATCGTAGGCTTCGGTCACGGACTCGAACAGATTACCTACGCCGCTACCGTGCAGTGCCGAGATAAAGTGGATACGCGCGAAATCGATAAAGCCCAGACGGAAGTCCAGCATCTCTTTGACTTCTTCTCTGGCTTCTTGCGTCATGCCATCCCACTTGTTGACCACGATCACCAGTGAGCGTCCGCTGTTGAGGATAAAGCCAAGCAGCGATAGATCCTGATCGGAGATACCTTCACGCGCATCAATCACCAGCATCACCACGTTGGCATCTTCGATGGCCTGCAGAGTTTTGATGACGGAGAATTTCTCGACGGTTTCCGTGATCTTACCGCGCTTACGCACACCCGCAGTGTCGATCAGAACGTATTCGCGCTCATCACGCTCCATCGGGATATAGATGCTGTCACGCGTTGTGCCCGGCATGTCGTAGACCACGACACGGTCTTCGCCAAGGATACGGTTAGTTAACGTGGATTTACCCACGTTAGGGCGACCAACGATAGCCAGCTTGATCGGCAAGGTGGTGGGGTCGAAATCTTCTTCTTCCTCTTCCTCAAGTGCCTGATCGCTCTCTTCTGCCTCTAACGCAGCCCAGTAGGCAGCGTTCTCTTCTTCTTCCGTTAGCTCGACTTCTGGAACGATTTCGTCCATCCACGGCAGAAGTGCCGCTTCGAGCAAGTTATTTACACCGCGACCATGCGAGGCAGCGATGGGATGAATTTCACCCAAGCCCAGCGCGTAGAAATCCAACACTGCAGCATCCGGATCGATGCCGTCCGTTTTGTTGGCGACCACAAAGGTGGCTTTTTCACGTGCTCGCAAATGATTGGCGATCTGCTGATCGGCCGGCATAACGCCTGCACGCGCATCAACCATAAACAGCACCACATCGGCTTCTTCAATCGCCAGCAGCGACTGTTCTGCCATGCGGTTTTCGACGCCTTCCTCGGTGCCATCAATACCACCGGTATCGATAACAATAAATTCGCGCCCTTCCACTTCGGCGCGACCATATTTGCGATCGCGAGTCAGTCCAGGAAAATCCGCTACCAGCGCATCACGAGTGCGCGTTAAGCGGTTAAATAGCGTAGATTTTCCCACATTGGGACGCCCAACCAGCGCGACCACAGGTACCATAACACTTGCCTCAGTTTTGAAAATTAATCGCCCGAATGGCGTGATTATAACGACATTTGCCGGAAGGCGTCAGGCTGAAGGCGCAAAGAATACCATGCCTGACAAAAAACGAAACGGCCCCTGACGAATCAGGAGCCGTAAAAGCGAGCGGGAAATCGTTCCCCGCAGAGCCAGATCTTAACGCGTGATGGCGTAAACTTCGCCGCCCTTCGCCTGAATCAGCAGCTTATCACCCGCCACGACCGGCTCAGTCTGGAAGCCATCGCTGTCCAGTTTCTGCTGCGCGACAAAGCGACCATCCAGCGTGTTGATCCAGTGCAGGTAGCCTTCGCTATCACCCACGACCAGATAACCGTTGAACAGCACAGGTGAAGTCAGATTACGGTGCAGCAAATCACTCTGACGCCAGATGGCCACGCCACCGTCAGCATTCAGCGCAATCACACGGTCGTCTTGATCGACCAGATAAATACGGCCCGCATCAATCACCATATCTTTCACGCCGCCGATTTCACGTTTCCACAAAATCTGGCCTGAGCGCAATTCCAGTGCCGTCAGGTTACCGTTGTACGCCAGCGCGTAAACGACACCATTGACCACAACTGGCGTAGTATCCACATCACTCAGACGATCAATTTCAGTGGCGCCGCTCGGCTGCGAAATACGCTGCTGCCAAATCAGCTGCCCTTGGTTCAGGATCACGGCACTGACACGACCGTTATCACCGCCGACAATTGCACCACCAAAGGCCACGGTTGGGGCAGATTCACCGCGCAGTGACAGCGCAGGCATGTCCAGGTTCACGCTCCATTTGATGGCGCCGCTGCTCTGATCCAAACCTTGCAACATACCGTTGCTGGTATGAATCAGCACCAGGCCGTCGCTGACCACCGGGCGCGATAAGGCTTCACCGGCGACTTTGGTCTGCCAGGCGATGCTGCCATCACTGTTGTTCAGCGCAAAGACCTGGCCGCGTTCGCTGCCGATATAGATGCGATCGCTGGTAGCGGTAATACCGCCAGAGAGCAGTGCAGAAATGTTTTTCGAGAAGAAGCCGGTTTTCTCAGAGAGATTAACTTTCCATTTCTCTTTACCGTTGCTGGCGTCCAGCGCTTTCACCACACCAAAGCGGTCAGCCGCATAGACGGTGCCATCCTGCCAGGCCGGATGCAAATTGGAATAGAAATCGCCAACGCCATCACCCACAGAGGTGCTCCAGGCAGTCTGTGGCGTAAACTGGTTTTCCACTTTCGGCAGCGGGGCCATTTTCACTACATCTTCTTCGCCGCTGAACAGCGAGCAACCGCTGAGGAGGGTGACTGAAATCAGCCCTGGCAGCAGGTATTTACGTAATTCCATGTGCGCTCTCTTGACTGGCTTAGCTTAAGTTATTCATCTTCATCTGCAGCATCTGCTTCAACGCAGGAGAGGCCTGCGATTCAGCGCCTTTGCTCCAGGCATCACGTGCGCCCTGCTTGTCGCCTTTGCTCAGCAGTGCTTCACCACGAATGTCCGCAATAATGGCTGTCCAGCCATCACCCTTAACATTGTTGAGGGTAGTCAGTGCAGCATCAGCCTGGTTTTGTTGCAGTTGAATGCGCGCCAGACGCAGGTTAATCACCGCCTGCAGGTTGGCATCTTTGGTGTCTTTCAGACCGCTTTGCAACAGCGTAATGGCTTTGTCTAGCTGATTGGCTTCGACGTACTGCTTCGCTAAATCCAGCGACGCCAGTGCACCGTAAGTGTTGTTGTTTTCACTGGCAAACGTCGCGACGGCTTCCAGCGTCTGAGGCTTGTCAGCCTGCATTGCCGTGGTCAGCTGTTGATACTGTGCCGATGCGGCTTTATCTGCACCATCCTGATGGCTGGTCCAGAAACGCCAGCCCCCCAGCGCAGCGATGCCGATGATCACACCCACAGCCAGTGCTTTACCGTTGTTGGCAAAGAACTGACGCAGTGCGTCAACTTGTTCGTTTTCGTTGCTGTAAACTTCCACGCAATCCCTCTCCTGTAAATGGCTGTCGCAGTGCTACGCTGACTGCAGCAGCGTGCGCAACGTTGCTGCGGCTTCGCTCTGGGCAATAGTTTGTTGATCGCCGGTTGCCAGATTTTTGACGACAACCTGACCGGTTTTCACTTCATCTTCACCCATTACCAGCGCAATGCGTGCGCCCCACTTGTCTGCACGGCCAAACTGCTTCTTGAAGTTACCGCCACCGAAGTTCGTCATGAGCTTCAGTGCCGGATCAGCATCACGCAGTTTTTCCGCCAGTTGCATCGCGGCAGACTGAACGCCCTGCCCCGAAGCGATAACATAGACATCAACAATGCGCGTCGGTTCAAAATCTGGATTAACCGCCTGAACCAGCAACACCAAACGCTCCAGGCCCATCGCGAAACCAACGGCTGGCGTGGCGCGTCCACCTAACTGTTCAACCAGGCCATCATAGCGGCCACCGGCACACACGGTACCTTGCGCGCCGAGGCTGCTGGTCACCCATTCGAAGACGGTACGGTTGTAATAGTCGAGACCACGCACCAGACGCTGATTCACGGTATAAGCAATGCCCGCATCGTCCAACAGGGCACACAGGCCGTCGAAGTGCGCACGAGAATCTTCGTCAAGGTATTCGTTCAGGGTTGGCGCGTCATTCAGCAGAACCTGCACGTCCGGGTTCTTGCTGTCCAGCACGCGCAGCGGGTTGCTGTACATGCGGCGTTTGCAATCTTCGTCCAGCTTCTCTTTATGCTGTTCGAGGAATGCCACCAGTGCATCACGATAGTTAGCGCGCGCTTCAAGTGAGCCGATGGAATTCAGTTCCAGACGCACGTGGTCAGCAATACCCAACGCTTTCCACCAACGTGCAGTCATCATAATCAGTTCGGCATCGACATCCGGTCCTTGCAGACCAAACACTTCAGCGCCAATCTGATGGAACTGGCGATAACGGCCTTTTTGCGGACGTTCGTAGCGGAACATCGGGCCGATGTACCACAAACGCTGTTCCTGGTTGTAGAGCAAGCCATGCTCGATACCGGCACGCACGCAGCCTGCGGTACCTTCTGGGCGCAGTGTCAGACTTTCACCGTTGCGGTCGTCAAAGGTATACATCTCTTTTTCAACCACATCGGTGACTTCACCGATTGCGCGTTTAAACAGCGGCGTTTGTTCCACAATCGGTAAGCGAATTTCGCTAAAACCGTAACTGGCCAGCACCTGCTTCAGGGTGCCCTCAATACGCTGCCAAATCGCGGTATCCGCCGGCAGGTAATCGTTCATCCCACGGATCGCTTGAATATTCTTCGCCACGTTAGAATCTCTTAATACAAAAAAACCTGTCCGGCATCATACCTTATGAGGATGAAACCGCACAGGTTCATTCACAAACTGGCGCGCGGCGAGCGCGCACCGTCCCTTATTTTTCCAGCTGCTGCACGTTAATGCGGCGGCTTTCATCCAGCATGCTGGCTTTGGCACGAATGCGTGCTTCCAGCTGATCAATCATGTTGTCGTTATCAAGACGGTCACGTTGACGCACGCCGTCTTCGTAGAAACCACTTTTGCGGCTACCGCCCGTCACGCCCATGGTTGAAACCGTTGCTTCGCCCGGACCGTTCACCACGCACCCGATGATGGAGATATCCATTGGCGTGATGATGTCTTCAAGACGTTCTTCCAGCGCATTCACGGTACCGATCACATCAAACTCCTGACGTGAGCAGGTTGGGCAGGCAATGAAGTTAATGCCACGAGAACGAATTCGCAGTGATTTCAGAATGTCATAACCGACTTTGACTTCTTCAACCGGATCGGCCGCCAGCGAGATACGCAGCGTATCGCCAATGCCTTCTGCCAGCAGCAAACCGAGGCCAATAGCCGATTTCACCGAGCCGGCACGCGCGCCGCCTGCTTCGGTGATACCGAGATGAAGTGGCTGATCGATGGCTTTCGCCAGCAGACGATAAGATTCAACGGCGAGGAAGACGTCAGAGGCTTTAACACTCACTTTGAATTGATCAAAATTGAGGCGATCGAGGTGATCGACGTGACGCATAGCGGATTCAAGCAGCGCCTGAGGCGTTGGCTCACCGTATTTTTCCTGCAGATCCTTCTCCAGTGAACCGGCGTTAACGCCAATACGGATAGGAATATTGTAGTGACGCGCGCAATCCACCACCTGGCGAATACGCTCGTTATTGCCGATGTTGCCCGGATTGATACGCAGGCAATCTACGCCGTATTCGGCGACTTTCAAGGCGATGCGATAGTCAAAATGAATGTCCGCCACCAGCGGCACATTGACCTGTTGCTTAATCAGTTTGAACGCTTCAGCCGCATCCATGGTAGGCACAGAAACACGGACGATATCGACACCGACTCGCTCAAGCTGGCGAATCTGGTTAACCGTGGCTTCCACATCCGTGGTACGGGTGTTGGTCATTGACTGAACGGCAATGGGCGCACCATCACCAACCGGCACCTTGCCGACGTAAATCCGTGTTGATTTGCGACGGATAATGGGTGCTTCGTTATGCATATTCTCTCTCCACAATTACCCGGAAAGCGCGCTGCGCGTTATTGCGCACCCAGCGTCAGACGGGCAACCTGGTTATTACGGATAAAACGACTTAAATCAACGGGCTGATTCTGATATTGCACATCAACCGCACCTGGAGCACCAATTTTCAGACGATACGGAGGCGTTCCAGACAGGCTGAGCTTACCGCCGCTGCGTTGCAGCCCGCTGAACAGCTTCTTACCTGTCGCGTCTGTGACTTCCAACCAGCAATCCGCTTTGAAATTCATGACGACAGCGTTTGGGTCGCCCGCTGGCTCGCTGACTGCTGCATTACCCGTCGGCATTTGACCCGCCGGAATGCTGTTGGCCGGAGCCGGTGAAGTGGCTGCTGGCGGTGCGTTGTCAACAGGCGCCTGGCTTGGCGAGACCACCGCGTTATCGCTAGTTGCTGCCGGAGAAGAGGTGTTCGCCACTGGAGCATTGCTGCTGGTGTTCGGCGTCGCAACGGCACCGGCACCATTGTCGACCGGTGTGCCTGCTGCATTGGTGTCTGTATCTGCAGCACTGTCAGTGCTGCTATCACCCAACGGAATTGACTGGCTGCTATCGTTGCTGCTGCCGTTCTGGTCCGCCATAGAGACCAGATCCGCCTGCGAGGCTTTATGGTTCTGCCACCACCAGGCACCTGTCAGGCCGATGACCACAAAGACCACCAGCCACGTGAAAATCATCAACCAGCCATCGCGCTTTTTACGGCGTTTGCCCAATGAGAAGCTCTGCATCGGCTCAATTTTAGCCGCGCGCACCGGTGCCTGTTTTGCCATCATCGGCAACAGGTCATCCTCCGGCACATGCACCAGACGAGCATAAGAACGGATATAACCTCGCAGGAAAGTTGAGGCTAAATCAGCTGGTGATTTGTCCTCTTCAATATCCCGCACGGTAGAAAGCTTCAGGCACAGGCGTTCAGCGACGTTTTGCTGGGTCAGTCCCATCTGCTCACGGGCCAGACGCAGGCGTTCACCTGTGGAATGTACTGCAGAATTCTCTTGAGTGGCTTCAGTATTCATTAGCAAAATAACGCTGGTACTGTATCGATTGTGGAAAACTTCGCGCCAACAGATCGCCATAACGTGTAACGTCAGCAGCGTTTCCCTGTTGCGCGGCGAAACGTATTTGTAACCACAGGCTGTCTGCCGTTGCGGGCAACCGCTGGTGGTACACTTCTAATAACAGCGGAACCGCCGTGCGATCCTGCTGCTCAAGACGCCTTTCCACTTCCGCAAGCAGATGACTCCCCTGCTCCGGTGCGGCATCCAGCGCGTGGCCTAGTGGTTCGCGCGCTGCGGCACTCTCTCCAGCCTGCAGGTAACAATAGCCCGAAAACAGAAATGCATCCTGCCGGGCATCAATTTCCTGCGCTGCGATCGCCAGCTTAAACTGTTGATGCGCTTCGTCATACTGCCTTAAACCGCAGAGAAACGCACCGTAATTGTTAGCGACATAGCCATTCGTTGGCGCTAACTGCTGAGCGCGTTGGTAGTGCCAATGTGTCTGCGCGCTATTCTGCTGCGCCTGTGCCAATCGCGCAAGCGCCAACGGCACGCGGTAGTCCTTGGGTGCGGCACGCTCTGCACGTAAGAGATTGCGTTGCGCCGCGCCATAATCTTTCACAGCCAGATAGTGTAATCCTAACTGCAGCCTGATGTCAGCGGCACGGGTGTTGGGGGATGGATTGACACAACCACTTACAACAAAGCCAGCCACAACCACCGCGAGTAATCCTTTACGCATTTTTGTCTCTCCTGCTCAAAATCGAGCAGAGAGACTGTCACGCCTCACGCCCGGTGAATATCACCAGGCGACGGGTTTCAGAGCGCCTTCACAGAGATGGTTTCACCGGCCATTTTCTTACGCAGTGTGCGCTTGGTACGGTCAATCACATCCCCTGCCAGCTGACCACAGGCGGCATCGATATCATCGCCGCGCGTCTTACGCACGATAGTGGTAAAACCGTAGTCCATCAGCACTTTGGAGAAGCGGTCAATACGGCTGTTTGAGCTGCGGCCGTAAGGTGCACCAGGGAAGGGATTCCATGGAATCAGGTTGATTTTGCACGGTGTCTCTTTCAACAAGGCCGCCAGTTCATGCGCATTGTCGGTGCTGTCATTGATGTGATCCAACATCACGTACTCAATGGTCACACGGCCCTGATTGGCGTTTGATTTGCCGATATAGCGCTTCACTGCGGCCAGGAAGGTTTCGATGTTGTACTTTTTGTTGATCGGCACAATTTCATCACGGATGGTGTCGTTCGGCGCGTGCAGTGAAATCGCCAGCGCAACGTCGATCATATCGCCCAACTTATCCAGCGCGGGAACCACACCTGAAGTCGAGAGCGTCACGCGGCGTTTTGACAGACCAAAACCGAAATCGTCCAGCATGATGTCCATCGCAGGGACCACGTTGTTCAGGTTGAGCAACGGCTCACCCATGCCCATCATCACCACGTTGGTGATCGGACGCTGGCCGGTGATCTTAGCCGCGCCGATGATTTTCGCCGCACGCCATACCTGACCAATAATTTCGGAGACGCGCAGGTTACGGTTAAAGCCCTGCTGCGCGGTCGAACAGAATTTGCACTCCAGCGCACAACCCACCTGCGAGGAGACGCACAGCGTTGCACGGTCGGCTTCCGGGATATACACGGTTTCCACCAGCTGATCGCCCACGCGGATCGCCCATTTGATGGTGCCATCGCTGGAACGCATCTCTTCCGCCACTTCCGGCGCACGAATTTCAGCGCGCTGCATCAGTTTGCCACGCAGCACTTTATTGATATCCGTCATCTGCTCGAAATCGTCGCAGCAGTAGTGGTACATCCACTTCATGACTTGATCAGCGCGGAACGGCTTTTCGCCCATTTCGAGGAAGAATTCACGCATCTGCTGACGGTTAAGATCCAGCAGGTTAATTTTTTCGTTTTTTGGGGAAACAACCACGGGGGAAGCGGACGACGGCGTCACAATCTGTTCGGACATAATGTTCTCTGGCCTCGTTGTTACACGTTACGGCTCTGGTTAAGAATAGGAAAAAAAAGGCGCCCTCGCTGAGGCTGGCTCAACAAGGGCGCATAATTGTACTACATCTGCTGCATGATGCCAGGGGGAACGACTTTACTTACGCGTAAAAGGTGTAAAGACGTTTATCCGCATCAGCTGCAACGCACTTAGCGAGTGCGTGGGCAGACTTCGTTCTCAGCGAAGAAGTAAGCGATTTCACGTGCAGCAGACTCAGCAGAGTCAGAACCGTGGGTCGCGTTCTCGGTGAAGCTGTCAGCGTAGTCAGCACGCAGAGTACCGGCCAGTGCGTTGTCTGGGTTGGTTGCACCCATCAGGTCACGATGACGCTGAACGGCATTTTCGCCTTCCAGAACAGAAACAACAACGGGACCAGAAGTCATGAACTCAACCAGACCATCGAAGAATGGACGGCCTTTGTGCTCAGCGTAAAAGCCTTCTGCCTGCTCTTTGGTCAGGTGCAGCATTTTCGCGCCAACGATTTTGAAGCCTGCGCTTTCAAAACGGTTGTAGATAACACCAATCACGTTCTTAGCGACAGCATTTGGTTTAACGATTGAGAAAGTACGTTCGATTGCCATGATGACCTCTAGTTAGCATCCTGAAGAAACCGGGAACTCGCTCCCGGTAAGAAAACGCGCCGATTATAGGGACATCATCAGGCGTTGCCTATTGCCGATTGGTGGAATTATCGAAAATAATTGATTTTTGTCGGGGCGAACACGCGCAAAATCTGGCATAGCGTGGATTCAGCCGCGAATAAATGAGACGGATGCCAGTTGCCCCGCTTCATCCATCACCACCAGTTGATACGGGCCCGGCTCACTCAACACCAGTACGGCACTGTTCTTCTCCGCTTCCTGCTCAACGGGTTGTCCATTCAAAAACCACCAGCGCTGCTCCCCTTTTCCGCCCTGCACCGCCACCGGCAACATCAATACCACTTTGCCCGGCAGCGGCTGCACGCGCTGACCGTTAATGACGCCCGTGATCACCATTGGCGGCGCATTGCCTTGGTTTAACGGCGGGCAGCGCGGATCAATCGGCGGCAAGCGCTGTTCGCGGCGCTCTGCTAAGGGTAACCAGGGCTCAAGCGGTAAGGGCCACATCAGCCGCTCATGGCTTTGCGCATCCGGGCAGTCTGCCGCCACACGTAAGCCTTGGCTATTCAGCCAGTATTGCTGGCGTAAACCGTTAACGCTCTCCTGACCGGGTGCCAATAGCGTGGGCGGCACCGTTTGATTCAGCACCCAACTTTGGCGACGCTGGCGGCAGTTGTCGTCCCCCATCGGTAAAGGCTGACCTCCTGGCCAGCAAATGCTCATGGCGCTGACCGAGTCCGGGCGCGGGTCACGCGGTGCACCGCGCACCGACATATGCCCCGCCAGCAGATTGTTGACCTGATTCATTACCGGCACTGCTGAGGCAAAACCAAATTGCCCGGCAACGGGTGTGGCGTCGGGTCTGCCGACCCATACACCAATCAGATAACGTGGCGTGATGCCAATGGTCCATGCATCCCGATAGCCATAGCTGGTGCCGGTTTTCCATGCCAGTGGTGCGAGATCCGGCACTGCGCCAGAGGGTAACGCTTCACCTGCCAGTATGCGCCGAATAATCCAGGCTGCTCCGGGTGACAGCAAAGGGCGATCCAGCAGAGGCTGGTCAGGTAACCAACGCAGTTGCGCCGCATTACCCTGGCGGGCAAAGGCGCTGTACGCCGCGACAATATCATCCAGTCTTGCGCCCGTGCCGCCCAGGATCAATGACAGGTTGGGCTCGGCGCCAGCCGGGAATCGCAGGTTCAAGCCCACATTGCGTAAGCGCGCCGCCACCGTTTTCGGGCCGAGGGCGTCCAGTAGCTGCACCGCAGGCAGATTCAGCGAACGTTCCAGCGCTTCACTGGCACTGACCGGGCCATGAAAACCGGCATCAAAATTGCCCGGACGATAATCGCCAAAGCGGCGCGGCACATCCTGTAACAGTGATTCACCGTGGATCAGCCCTTCATCCAGCGCCATACCATAAACAAAAGGCTTTAGCACCGAACCGGGCGAGCGCACGCTGGAGATCATATCGACATGGCCAAAGCGGCTGTCGTCATTGAAAGACACCGAACCCACATAGCCACGCACCTTCATATTGCTGTGATCAACTACCAGCAGTGCCAGCGAGGTGCGCGGTGGCAACTGAGTTTTAAGCGAAGTGGCCAGACTCTCCAGCTCACGCTGCAGCGACACATCAATCGTGGAGGTAATTTTATTGTCGGGTGAGAGCGACAGCAGACGACGCGCCAACAGCGGGGCCATTTGCGGCGTCTGACGCGGCGGCAACCAGACGGATTCCTGTTTGATATCAGCGACATCTTGCGCCGACCACACCCGATACTCAGCGAGCCGATCCAGGACTTTGTTGCGGGCGGCTTCCGCACGTTGCGGCCAGCGGTCTGGACGCAGACGGCTCGGCGCCTGCGGAAGTACCGCGAGTAACGCCGCCTCACCTTTAGTGAGTTGTGACGGTGGCTTACCCAGCCACATCCAGCTTGCCGCTCCGACACCTTCAACGGTACCGCCAAAAGGGGCGCGATTGAGATACAGCGTCAGAATGTCGCGCTTCGACAGGTGCCACTCCAGTTGCAGTGCGCGCCACGCCTGAACCACTTTGCCACGCAGCGTGCGGGGTTGAGGATCGATCAGTCGCGCGACTTGCATTGTGAGTGTACTGCCGCCCGAGACAATGCTGTGATGCAGCACGTTTTGCCCGATGGCACGCACAACCGCCATCGGGTTGATGCCCGGATGATGCCAGAACCAGCGATCTTCGTAGGTCAGGAGTGCCTGGATATAATCAGGCGAGACCTCTTCCAGCGTGACGGGATAACGCCAGACCCCGTGTTGGTCCGCAAAACGCCACAGCGGTGTGCCATCTTCGGCCACCACGACACGCGCGGGCTGCACCTCTCGCAGCGGCAGCGGATCGAGCCGATCCAGCAACCACAAGCCCGCTAACAGCAACAGTAAAAAAAGCGGCAGCCAGCGCCACCGCTTTAGTCGCTTTACCTTGTTCATCAATGCTTAGCGCACGTTCAGTTTTTCTGGCGTACTGCCAATCGCACGCCATTCAGGCACATACATGGATTCCACCTGCGGTGGCGGAAGAAGATAGCTACCCGGCGTCACCGCACGTGCAAGATACAGCAACGTGCCTGGCGTGTAGCCATCCAGCGCCAGCGCCGCGACAAAACGATCGTCGCGGAACTCAATGTGTTTGATGTTGGCCTGCTGCATATCCATCATGCTCTCTTTCAGCGCATCAGCACTGTCGCCAAGACTGGCGCTGCTGTCGCTGAGATTCTGGTTTTCCAGCTCCAGCCCCGCGGGCAACAGATCCACCACCAGTGCATCGCTGACACGTTCGCTGGCCGCCACCTTCAGTCGGACCACCAGCAGTTCACCACTCTTCAGATTGGTAAGATCGGCCGGTTTCCCCTCCAGCGTGAAGTATTCACGGGTGATGTTGAGGACGTTGCTCATTGGCGACGGTGCCGTACGCGGATAACCCACCACATTCAGCGTGCCGAAGAGCGGTGACGCATTGTCGCTTTTCACCGACAGCCCTTGTCGCAGCTGCGCTTCGTCGATCCCCATGTTGATCGCCTGATTGCTGCTCAACGGTTCGCTTCTTCCTTGTAGCGAGGCTTGCCACTGCTCACCTTTGTGCTGCTGTAAGGTGCGCGCGGCAAGGAACAGGGCGTTATTTTCCTGCGTGGAGAACCAGCGCTGGCCGTGCACCGCTTTTGCCAGGTCAATCAGTAATGGCCCCTGCATATCTGGCAGCAATTGATTTTCCGTTAGCAGCGATAGCATCAGTGCACGATCGCGCACCGGGCTACCATAGTCGCCTAGCCAGCTATTCGGTTTACGCTCCAATCCGATTCCTTGCGCCAGTGCCAGCTGCGCGCGCTGTGGATCGCCCATCAGTTTCAACGCCACGCCCAGTTGCACCAGTGCCAGACCCGATTTTGCCTGTTCACGCTTGTCATACAAGGCACGCAGTGCCCCGAGTGGTGCCTGTTGCTGGCGTGCCAATACCAAGCCGGCATAGGCTTGCACACTGAAACGCAGGCCATCGGCATCGCTGCTCCAGCTGGTTTCAATCTGTGACGGGTCCTGCAAGTAGCGCAGCAGACGCTCATCTGCACGGCTGATGACGCCTTCTGGCACGCTGTAACCCGCCTCACTGGCGCGCAGCAGGAAGTCGGTGACGTAAGCGGTCAGCCAGAACTCTTCAGCGCTCTCTTTGCTCCACAAGCCAAAGCTGCCGTTGCCACGTTGCATGCCAGCAAGACGCGCAATACCGGTAGCAATCGACGCGCGGCGCGCCTCGTCTGTGCTGGTTTTGATGCCTAAGGCATCCAGTTGCGCCTTGTTGGTGAATACCGACGGCCAAATCCCGCTGGCCGTCTGCTCCAGGCAGCCGTAAGGATAAGCGTAAAGTTGGCTGATGAAGCTGGCGATATTTAGTGGCGGTCGATTGCTCAGGGACAATTGCCCGGTCAAGGTGTCTTTTTGCAGGCCATTAAACGCGCTGGCGACAACCTGCCAACTCTGGCCGGTTTGCATCACATTATCGAAACTCAGGGTTTGTGCTGGATAGGCCGGGCGCACGCCGATGGTCCATTGACGCTCACTCGGTGCCAAGGTTTCCCCCGGCAGGCTCATGCCCGAAACCTTGACCTGCACCGCACCTTCGCCAAAGGCCCCCTGCGCTTTCACGGGAATCTGCAAGGTGGTGCGCGCCCCTTTCGCCAGTTGCACCGAAGAGGGCACATTACCGGTCAACGCAATCAACCCCTTCGCCGTCACATCAACCTTCAATGTTTGAGGCTGATCGGTGAGGTTGGTGAGATCCAGCGCCAGCGTCGATTGGTCACCGCTGGCCATAAAGCGCGGTGTCGCCAACTCGCTGATCAGGGGTGCAGCCACCACCAATTTACGATCCGCCGAGCCAAAGCTGTCGTCACTCCACACCTGCGCCATCAGGCGTAACTCACCATTAAAGGCAGGGATCGGCAGTTCAAGTGTGCCCTCTCCATTAGCGTCCAGCGTCACCGGTTGCAGCTGCTGCGCGATAATTTGCACGTCCGTCACAGGTTTCTTGCCGCCACGAGACAGCGCATCAGCATCGTCACCATCACCGCCAAAACGCAGCGCGGCCAGCTTGCCCCCGCCTTCAATCAGTTGGCCATAAACATCGTATTGATCGGCGTTGTAGCGCTTGCGACCAAAGAACGCCTGCCACGGATTCGGCGTTTTATAATCCGTGATGTTCAACACGCCACTGTCCACCGCAGACAGCAATACCTGAACCTGCTTGGGTAACTTGCCACCTTCTCGGCTGGCTTTGACCTTCACTTTTATCGTCTGCTCAGGGCGGATTTTATCCGGCGCATCCAATACCAGGTTAAGGCGACGCGCTTCCGTAGCCATCGGCAAATGCAGCAGACCCACCGCCCGTTTTGGCGTGGTGCCACTGGCTTTATCACCGTCTCTCACGACGATCGCGCTGAGATAAAGATCGTGACGCTTCCAGCTTTCACTAATAGGGACATCAATGGTCGCGCCACCCGCAGGCACATCCAGCGGTTGCCACCACAGCGTGCCGCTGCTTGATTCCACCATCAGATAACCTTTACCCGCCGCAGGAGATTCGACCTGCACGTGCGCAGTGTCACCCGGTTGATAGGCGCTTTTATCGATTTTCAGTTTGACCTGATCGGGACGTAACGCCCCCGTGCCGTCGGTATTGTCCTGCCACCAGTAGCCCGCATTAAAGCGCACGCTGCTGATAATATTGTCACCCGCATGCACTTCCAGCCGGTAGGTGCCCCACTCCACCGGGAAGCTCACTTTCTGGCTGCCACCCGCTGCGATAGTGATGCGCTGCTCGTCTTCCTGCAGGTCTTTTTGATCGTAACGCGACTGCCAGCCTTCACTGTCGGAGAAGCTCCAGAAATAGTCACGACGCTCATGGATCAGGCGCACATCCAGATCCTGCGCGGCCAGTTTCTCCCCCTGAGGGTTGGCATAAACCACATCGAATTCCGCCAGACTGTTTTCTGGCACCGTCGGTTCATCGCGGTAACGATCGGTGCGATAGTCGTAAACTGATTCGCTGTTAAACAACGGGCGAATACCCGGCAGTGCGGGTGCGGGCCAGATGGCTTGAGTTGCGCGGCGTGTCACCGGGCGACCACCGGTTTCCAGCAGGCTGGCTTGCAAAATCAAATTTAATGGTGA
Source organism: Pantoea sp. EA-12 (assembly GCF_030053355.1). Classification (NCBI taxonomy): domain Bacteria; kingdom Pseudomonadati; phylum Pseudomonadota; class Gammaproteobacteria; order Enterobacterales; family Erwiniaceae; genus Pantoea; species Pantoea sp. EA-12. The sequence continues at coordinate 464,755 of NZ_JASGBY010000002.1, forward strand.
GTGACTCTCCGCCCAGTTGCTCTCCACGTTGAGCTGCAGCTTGCCGCTTTCATCCAGCTTCTCGTCGACATCGTCCAGGCTGCGCTTTAACTCTTCGGTAATGTCACCAAACTGGTAGCCAGGTAGTGCCGTCACCGCTTCACGCGCCGGGCGCAGGAATAGTTGTCCCTGCAGTTCGTTGCCCGCTGCAGGCGCGCCGTAGAGATAACGCCCTTCAACCGCAAAAGTCACCGTCGCATCAGGTGCCAGCGGCTGTTCACTGTTGCTCAGCGCCAACGCCATCCGCTCTGGCAGAAAATCTTCCACATGGAATGACCAGTTCCGTGGCTGGTTATCCCCACTGTTAATACGCAGCGTCCACTCTCCGGTCATAGCCGAAGCAGGCAACGAAAAACGCTGCTGATAGACACCGTTTTCCGGCTGCCACACAAAGGTTTGTGTGACTTCACCATTCGGCTGCACGACCTCAGCTTTCACAGGTTGCGGTGGCAGCGGCTTGCCATCCGCATCACGCAGTAAGGCGTTAACAATGACGGTTTCGCCGGGGCGATAGAGATCGCGCGGACCAAAGATAAAGAACTGTTTGTCGTAACCTTGTGGGCCGTCGATCGGGAATTCGGCCAGATCCAAGGCGGGGCGATTAAGATCGATTAGCGAGGTTTGTCCTTTCAGCGTCGCCAGCAGCAGCTTGCCTTTGGCATTGGCGGGTAAACGAAGATGGCCCTGACTGTCACTGATGCCACTTGCCAGTTGCTGACCTTTTTCATCCAGCAGTTGCACATTGACGTCATCCAGCGGTGCGCCACTCGCCAGACTTTGCGTAAAGAGTTCCAGTTGATCCGGGAAGCTGTGCAGCGATAAGCCAATGTCGCTGAGGGTGAACAGGGTCGCGGGTTGCGTGTAGTTATAAGTGCCCGCCTGCTTCATCACCGCCAGATACACGCCGGGTTGTTTGAGGGCATCAACGTCACCCAGCGGCAGCTGCATTTTTTCACGGGTGTTACGTGCTGGATTGAGGTCAAAACGACCGCTGTAGATTAAATCGGCATTTTTCAGCAGGTCGCGGGATTCCCAGTACGAAAGATTGTTGCCGTAATTCCACTGGGCGAGGAAATCGGCCAATGGGGCACTTTTTACCCGGAAGAAGTCGACATCAATGTTATTCACATTCAGCGCCAGCACCGGTAAACCCTGTGTCAGGCGCAGCGGCAGTAATGAACCACGGCTGGCGAAACCGACCATCGGCTGGATATCACGCGTGGTGAGTGTCTGGTTAAAAGTGCTGGATAAGCTGCTGCCATCGGCGGCCTTGAGGCCGGCATCAACGGTGACTGTCAATTTGCGCGACGGCTCAGGATGGCGGAAGCGTAAGGTTTTGCCATTTTGCGCCAGCTCCCAGCCGCCATCGACTTTACCGCTTTTCTCATCGCTGAGGTGGATGAGCGCATTGATATCCTGCTTGCTGTCGAGCGCAGTGTTGAAGGTCAACACCAGTGCTGCCGCACCATCCAGTTGCAGTTCTGAAAGGTCGATAACCGCGAGTGTTTTTGCCGCGTTTTGCACCGCAGGCGTATCCGCCGCTTGTGCAGGCAGCAATGTGCTGCCCAGAAGTGAACCGCCGATCAGCACGCTGAGCAGCAGTCGATTAATACGTATTGTCATGGTAAGTCCCTCACCAGCCCCAAAAGGTTAAAAAGTGTTTGCTGCGCAATTTCACATCAACCTACTCACTTTAGCAATGATACCCTTGAGATAGCGTTCACATTCCCGGACACTGGGCCTTTCTGCTTTCCGATGATTAAGAAGAGGTTGTTGCGATGACAGCTCCCCTGTTTGTATCTGCCGATTGGTTAAAAGAGCATTACACCGAGGAAACGTTGCAGGTTTTGGATGCGCGCATGTTGCCGCCTGGTCAGGAAGCGGTGCGAGATATCGAGGCAGAATATCTGGCTGGACATTTGCCGGATGCGCCTTACTTCAATATCGAAGCTTTATCCGATCACACCAGCGCTTATCCACATATGATGCCGCGCCCCGAAGCCTTTGCAGTCGCGATGCGCGAGCTGGGCGTCAACCAGGATAAACATCTGGTGATCTACGATGAGGGCAACCTGTTCTCTGCGCCACGTGCCTGGTGGATGCTGCGCGCCTTTGGCTGCGTGAACGTCTCCATACTGGCGGGAGGATTACAGGGTTGGAAAGCTGCCGGGTTTGACGTCGCGACAGGGCCAGTCAGCTTGCCGGAAGGCGAGTTTGAAGCCAAATATGACAGCGCGCAGGTGAAGCGCCTGACGGATGTGCTGCTAATCAGCCATGAAGGTGGTGCACAGATCGTCGATGCCCGTGCCGCTAACCGGTTTAACGCTGAAGTGGATGAGCCCCGTCCCGGCCTACTGCGCGGACACATTCCCAACAGCCTGAACATGCCGTGGAATAATCTGGTAGTGAACGGTGCGCTGAAACCCGCTGCTGAGCTGCGCGATCTGTTCGAGAAAGCGGGAATCAAGCTGGATCAGCCGATTGTCGCCAGCTGTGGTTCTGGCGTGACGGCGGTAGTGGTGATTCTGGCGTTGACCGCTTTGGGTGTGCGAGATGTGACGCTGTATGACGGCTCCTGGGGAGAATGGGGCAGCCGCGACGATTTACCGATCGAGAAATAAGAGATTGCAATGCAGGGTAGCGGCGCGATTTAACGCGCGTATCTGAAGCCGCACGATGGCTGACCGATGCGCAATAAATTGCGCCGCTACAACGGGTATTTTAAATAATGCGCTGGCTGCCTTTGAAATCACGCAGGAAGCTGCCCCAGCGGCGTTCGTAGAACGGTGTGATGTGAGCAGTAAAGAAATGGCTCACGCCCTTCTCATCGCTTACCACTTCGCAGATATCGATGGGGGCATCATCTGCCAGCGTGTCGGTGGCGACACTGCCTGCGGCCTGAATAATCTCATCAATATTGCTGTCCGCTTCAATGCCAATCAGCAGGTTCGGTTCTTCCGTGGCGCTTTCGCGAATGCTGGCAATATAAGCTCGACGCACCTGCTTGTACTTGGCAAACAGCTGCGTCAGCGAATCAATCATCTGCGCCGGTGGCTCAGCGACTTCCGACAATAACAGCGCATGGCCACCTTCCAGAACGGTTTGCTGGCTGAGCGCACTGCCCTCTTCACCGATAAGATGCGCAATCTCGCCTGGCGAAAACTCTTTGCCCGCCGGCAACTTCGGATTGAGGAACAAGCTCTCTCCCAGCGTCATCTCGAACAGGGTTCGCGCCGGTAAACGCAGGTATGGCTGTTCTTCTTTGATCGCCTCGCCCATCGCCTCTTCAGAAGTGAAGAACGGGATCACGCTTCCACCGCCCTCTTTTTCCCAGTGCAGTAATTCCACGGGCGAGGTGGCATCAAATTGTTCAGCAGGACTTTCACCCGGCACCCAGACGTCAGATTCCAGTAGTAGTTGAAAAAATTCCGGACGGTGCGCGGGCTCAGTGGCGGCCAGCTTCAGCACCTCTTCAAGACGATTACTCATTTATCCAGTTCCAAAAAACGGCAAGCTCAGGCAGAAGTCTGTGACTTAAGCGCTTTTTGGTCGCCATAAATGGCGACCCTACAGCAGCGCATGATGCGCAGCGGCTTTATTTCAGCAACAGGTTGGCGACAGTACGCACGCCCAGGCCGGTTGCGCCAGCAGACCACTGTTCGACAGCACTTTTGCGATAGGTCGCAGAGCAGTCAATGTGCAGCCAGCCTTGCTGATATTTTCTGACGAAATACGAAAGGAAAGCGGCCGCACTGCTGGCACCGGCGGCATGCGCCGGGCTGGCGATGTTATTCAGATCGGCGAAGTTTGATGGCAGATGGCTACGATGGAACTCGGCCAGCGGTAAACGCCAGAAGGCTTCGTTTTCACCGGTTGCGCTCCCCATCAGTGATTCAGCCAGCACGTCGTCAAAGGTAAACAGCGCGTGATAATCGTTACCCAGCGCGGTTTTCGCTGCACCGGTCAGGGTGGCGGCATCAATCAGCAACTCGGGATTCTGCTCGCTGGCGTCAATCAAGCCGTCAGCCAATACCAGGCGGCCTTCGGCATCGGTATTCATCACTTCAACGGTTTTACCGTTGCGATAACGAATAATGTCGCCAAGACGGAACGCGTTACCGCTCACCATGTTGTCTGCACAGCACAGATACAACTTCACGCGTTTCGTCAGGCCGCGTGAAATCGCCAACGCCAGTGCGCCAGTCAGCGTTGCAGCCCCGCCCATATCGGACTTCATCGAGTCCATAAAGGCGCTCTGCTTCAGGCTGTAGCCACCGGTATCGAAGGTGATGCCTTTACCGACCAGGCAGGCATAAACCGGCGCATTCTCGTCACCAGTTGGGTTAAAGTCCAGCGCTAACAATACCGGTGGGCGGGTTGAACCGCGGCCTACGGTGTGAATACCGGCATAACCTTGCTCGCGCAGATCTTCACCTTTGGTGATGCGATAGCTGACAGCCTCGGCACCCACTTCCGTGATCAGATCAATAGCACCGTGTGCCAGTTGCTCTGGGCTCAGATCTTCCGCTGGCAGGTTGATGGTGTTGCGAACCCAATCAATGATCTTCAGACGACGATCGAATTCTGCCTGATCGTGTTCATTCAGTTCTGGCCACTCAACCTGGCGCTGGCCTTTAGGGCTGCGATAGCCTTGCCAAAATGCCCAGCACTTCTCTAAATCCCAGCCTTCACCGCTCAGTGCAACATGGCGGATACCTTGACCGTCCAGCTTACGCCCCGCGCGCTGGATGCTCATCAGCGCATCCGCGCCAGTCAGATGTACGGTCATGCCACTTTCAGTACTGCTCAGCAACGCTTTTTCACCCCAGCGCGCATCGGCGGCCTGGGAGCTGAGCGTAATTGTCATCGGTTGTGTTGTCATCGCGTGGCTCCGTTGCGTTAGGTGTCACCTTGCGCCAGAACCGGCGCAAGGGGTGCATGAATTAGCGGGACGTTGCAGGGGTTAACGTCTGCAAACGACTGACCGCTTTTTTAACCAGTTCAATAGCATAATCAATCTCTTCCTCTGTGGTGAAACGGCCCAGAGAGAAGCGCAGTGAACTGTGAGCCAGCTCCTGTTCAACGCCCATGGCGCGTAGCACATAAGAGGGTTCGAGGCTGGCTGAGGTACAGGCGGAACCGGATGAGAGCGCCAAATCTTTCAACGCCATAATCAGCGATTCGCCATCAACGTGGGCAAAACTGAGGTTCAGAATATTCGGCGCACCCTGCTCCAGCGAGCCGTTAACCTTTACATTATCTAACTGACTGATACCGTGCCAGAGACGCTGACGCAATGTCGCAAGACGCGCCATCTCGCTGCCCATCTCCTCACGCGCAATGCGGTAAGCCTCGCCCATCCCCACGATTTGATGCACCGGTAACGTCCCTGAACGCATCCCTCGCTCGTGTCCACCGCCGTGCATTTGCGCATCAATCTGCAATTTAGGCTTGCGACGCACCCACAGCGCACCAATGCCTTTTGGGCCATAAATTTTATGCGCGGAGAACGACATCAGATCGACCGGCAGTGTACTGACGTCAATCGGCAGCTTGCCTACACTTTGGGTGGCGTCAACGTGGAACAGAATGTCACGCGCCCGGCACAGTGCGCCAAAGGCTGCGATGTCCTGAATTACCCCGGTTTCATTGTTCACATGCATCAGTGAAACCAGCACGGTATCGTCACGCAGCGCGGCTTCCAGCATCGCAGGCGTGACAATGCCGTCGCTACCCGGCTGGAGCCAGGTGACGTCAAAACCTTCACGTTCCAGCTGTTGGCAGCTATCCAGCACGGCTTTGTGCTCTGTTTGGCTGGTAATGATGTGCTTGCCGCGTGCCTGATGGAACTGCGCTGCACCTTTAATCGCAAGGTTGTCAGCTTCAGTGGCACCAGAGGTAAAAACGATTTCACGCGGATCGGCGTTAACCAGCTCAGCAATCTGATTGCGTGCCACATCAACGGCTTCTTCAGCCTGCCAGCCAAAACGGTGAGAACGGGAAGCGGGGTTACCGAAGGTGCCATCCAAAGTGAGGAACTGCATCATTTTGGTGGCGACACGCGGATCCGCAGGCGTGGTCGCTGCGTAATCCAGGTAGATCGGTAATTTCATTGCGCTATAACTCCGGATATAAAATCATACGTCTTTATAGCACGATTCGACCCGTCATGCTTTACGCCGCAAGTGCGTTGACTGCGCGCTCTCACCCCAGTCACTTACTGATGTAAGCTCCTGGGGATTCGTTCACTTGCCGCCTTCTTGCAACGTAAATCATTTAGGGTCGGGATCGAGAACTATAGCGTTGAAATTGAGAGTTTAAGAGTGGGCGTCGAAAACGTTGAGGGGATCAATCCGCCATGCTTTGGCTGAAGACAAAGCATGGCGATTTATGGCTAAGAGCGGATTAAGCGCGCAGATTAACGTTGATGGTTTCTTGCATGCGGTGCTGCTGGAAGCGACGGTTGTCGGTCATGTTCTGACGGTCTGCTACGTCCAGGATCTCCTGGTTGTTGACCAGTTCTGCCAGAGTGATGTTGTTGAGGAATTCGCTGATGCGCTCGCTCAGATCACGCCACAGAACGTGGGTCAGGCAACGCTCGCCGCCCTGGCAACCTTCTTTGCCCTGGCATTTGGTCGCATCAACAGATTCGTCAACCGCGGTAATCACTGCACCCACGGCGATAGCGCCCGCATCTTTACCTAACAGATAACCGCCGCCTGGGCCACGAACGCTGGCTACCAGGCCGTGCTTACGTAGACGCGAGAATAACTGCTCCAGATAGGAGAGCGAAATGCCCTGACGCTCAGAAATATCTGCCAGTGGCACCGGGCCCTCATTGGAGTGCAGTGCAACGTCCAGCATAGCGGTTACGGCATAACGTCCTTTGGATGTCAGTCTCATAGCATACAACCTCGTAAGCGTCCGTCCGGGTATCGGCGGGCTATCTAATGAATTGACGCCAGTCTGCCATTCCTGAGTAAAACGGTCAACTATTTAACCAAGTAATTTACTCAACTATTTAACCAACTGTTTTACTCAACTATTACCCTTATCACCTTTAGGCTTTTGGAAGGATGCCAGCATGCCGCGCAGGATATTTAATTCATCACGCTCCGGGCGCGCGCGGGTATAGAGACGACGCAGTTTGCTCATCACCTGGCTCGGCGTACCTTCGCGAATAAAGCCACTGTCCAGCATCATCTTTTCAATGTGCTGATAGAAACGCTCCAGATCGTCCACTAAAGGATAGGGAGACTCCTCTTCTTGTGGCTTCGGGTTGGCTTTTTCCTGTGCTTCCAGCCAGGCCATACGCACTTCATAGGCAATAATCTGCACGGCCATCGCCAGGTTGAGCGAGCTGTATTCTGGGTTGGCCTGAATGGCTACGTGATAATGGCACTTCTGCAATTCGTCGTTGGTCAGGCCAACGCGCTCGCGACCAAACACCAATGCAACGGGTGCCTGCTGGCCCTCTTCAACACTTTTGATGCCGCATTCACGTGAATCCAGCATCGGCCACGGCAGTGAACGTGAACGCGCACTGGTGCCCACCACTAAGCTACAACCGGCAATCGCCTCGTCCAGCGTATCAACGATCTTCGCGTCGCCGATCACATCACTGGCGCCAGCAGCAAGCGAGATGGCCTGTGAATCCGGTTTAACCAGCGGGTTGACCAGATACAGATTGGATAAGCCCATGGTTTTCATAGCGCGGGCAACAGAGCCCATGTTGCCGGTGTGCGAGGTTTCAACCAGTACGATTCGGATATTTTGCAGCATAATAGTCAGTGATGAGAAAATGATGGCGCGTAGCCTAGCATAAAAGCAGGACATTTGCTGAACACCCTGATATACTCCGCGCCGTTTTCACCCGTTCTTTAACATCCAGCGAGAGATACCGATGCATCCGATGCTCAACATCGCCGTGCGCGCAGCGCGCAAGGCCGGAAATTTAATTGCCAAGAATTATGAAACCCCGGACGCGGTTGAAGCTAGCCAGAAAGGCAGCAACGACTTCGTTACCAATGTTGACCGTGACGCAGAACGTCTGATTATCGAAGTCATTCGTAAATCGTACCCGCAACACTCCATCGTCACCGAAGAAAGCGGTGAACTGGCGGGCGATGATCAAGATATTCAATGGGTAATCGATCCGCTGGATGGCACCACCAACTTCATCAAACGTTTACCACACTTCTCTGTTTCTATCGCTGTGCGCATTAAAGGCCGCACCGAAGTTGCCGTGGTTTACGATCCAATGCGCAACGAACTGTTCACCGCCGTACGCGGTCAGGGCGCACAGCTGAATGGCTACCGTCTCCGTGGCAGCACAGCACGCGATCTGGATGGCACCATCCTCGCCACCGGCTTCCCGTTCAAACTGAAGCAACACGCCACGCCATACATCAATATCGTGGGCAAACTGTTTACTCAGTGTGCTGACTTCCGTCGTACCGGTTCTGCTGCGCTGGATCTGGCCTACGTGGCGGCTGGTCGCGTGGACGGTTTCTTTGAGATCGGCCTGAAGCCTTGGGATTTCGCTGCGGGCGAACTGCTGGTGCGTGAAGCGGGCGGCCTGGTGACTGACTTCACCGGCAACCACGGCTATATGATGTCCGGTAACATCGTTGCCGGTAACCCTCGCGTTGTTAAAGCCATGCTGGCGACCATGCGTGAAGAACTGAGCGAAGCGCTGAAGCGCTAAGCAAAAAAAGGCGGATATCCTATCCGCCTTTTTTTACGCCCTTAGAACGGGCGCAAGCCGCTACTCATCATCGGTTGCGCGCTTTGCCACAGAAAAGCTCCCGCCAGAACCAATAATGCCCCTCCAGCCAATGCCAACGCCGGCATCACGATTTTTGCCATGCGTGTACTGCTGTTCGCTGCCCCCAATCGTTCTGCCAGTCGACGCGATCGCTGAACCAGCAGCCCCATAGCGGATACTGTCACCGCAGTTCCGACCGCCATCGCTACCGCCGAGGCCACACCCCAGGCGTAGACACCAATTACCTTTGCAAACAGCAGCATCATGATGGCTCCAGAACAGGGGCGCATCCCCATGGAAAACACCACCAGCGCCTGCGTTTTTTTACTGACTGCCTGATCCATCTGTTCAGCACTGGGCAAGTGCGCATGGCCACATCCACAGTTTTCATCATGCTGATGATGCGGCCGAAGGGCGTGAATCTGCATTTTTGGCCGCACGGGACGTAACACCTGATAAAGCGAACGCAGGGCTCGCCATCCCACCCACACGCCTAGCGCCATCACTAACAGATAGCTCCCCTTCTCCAGCCAATAGCTGCCGAGGTGCATCTGCCGTGATGAGGTTTGCAGTACCACCAGCATCACCGTCACCAACCCAATCGCCACGCCACCTTGTAATAGCGCAGCCAACAGCGTCAGTTTCATACTGGTTTTTAGCTTTGCAGGATGGGTGGCCAGAAAGGTGCTGATCACCACTTTGCCGTGGCCAGGCCCAAGCGCATGCAAGACGCCATACGCCAGGCTGAACAGCATCAGCGTTGCGCCCGCCTGCTGAGGCTGCTGTGAAACCTGTTGCAGTAGCTGCGTCATTTCGCGATTGAGAATTTTTTGCCACATCACGCTTTGCAGCAGAATTTGCGGCCAGTGCTGCCACAAGGTAAAACCCGCCGCCAACATGATTAACGCTAACAACCACAGCGGCCAAAGGCGACGTGTACGGGCAGGGAGAGAAATCAATGACATGTCAGGGTTACCGTTTGTGCAAATTGCTGGCCCAGATCCATGTCTTCAGGCGGCGCATCGGCTTTGTCCAGTGACAGCGCATATTGTTTCAGCGAGTCGTCAGGTTTCGGGGTGTGCAAATCAATCTGGCAATGCGCTTTCACGCTGTCGTCCATGGTTAATGCCTGTGGGTTGTCGTAATACATATCGACAAAGTAACTCGGGTCAAACGTCTGGATGCGGTACTGCCTGTCAGTGAGTAACTGCGGCTCACCAAACGGCACAATAAACTCCAGCACCGCTTTGTTGCCATTACGCGACAAGTTGTACTCCTTGGGTAAATTCAGGAATTTCACGCGCGTTTTGTCCTGCCACACTTCAGAAAAGTAGTGCTGCCCCAACACATTCGCCATCACCTGTGCCGCCAGCTTTTTCCACACAACATCCCCGGGTTTCGCCTTGCCCGCGTCATAGAGCAAATCGGCTGAGGTAATCTCGTCCATGGTCCACACCATCTTCATGCCGGTCAGATGATTGTTGTCACTGACAAACTCGGTTTTCATATCGATAAAGCTGTGCGGATGTGACCAGGCCGCGGCGCTAAACAGCAGCGTAATGGGAATGAGTAAAATTTTCATGTGTTATAAAGTAACAATTCTCAAGTGAAGATTATAGTGGTCCAGAAAAACTGTGACCCGCTTTAAAGCTCTGAGCAAAAGTCACGACAAAGTGCAGGGTTACCGCGTGGAGTTAGCTATTCTTAGCTAAAAAAATGACCTGCGGATAATACACTTGATGAGTTCTGCACCTTCATCTGCACCACTCTTCAGCCGCGCCCAGCGTCGTTGCCATCTGCTATTGCTACTGTTTCTGCCCGCTCCCGCGCTAACGCTTGAAAAGCTCTGCCAGTTAAATGGCGTTGATCCTGTCGTCGCCCGACAGGATATCGCGGAAGTCGGTGATGAGATACAGCGCTACCATCAACTGGAGTTACACCAGATGGTCGATGGCAGTTTTCGCATACATGGGACGGAACTGGACAGGCGGCTATGCCTGCTCCATTGGCTGCGACGCGCGCTGCGTTTGTCGCAGGATTTCGTCTGCCAACATTTTGCTCCGGTGCTACGCCAGCGCCTGAAAGTACTCAACATCGAAAAAGCACTGTGGGATGAAACCAATCTGCAGGCGCTGATCCAGCACTGCAGTTTAAGGCTGTCTCGCGACTTTAGTCCGCGCGATCGCCTGTTCCTGCAGATCTTCATGAAGTATTCCCTGTGCCAGCGGCAAAACGCCTTGTTCAGCGAAAAACAACGCATATGGCTGGCCGCTAAAACAGAGCGCGGCGCGGCTGACGATGTCATCCATCACTGGCAGAAGCGTTGTCATTTAGCTCCGGACGCCAGTGAAACCGATTTCTGGACACTGTTATTCAGCTTGATCCATGCGCCGGATGGCAATCAACTGCGGGATGCACAGGCTGAGAAGCTGATGGCGGCGGTGGAAGCGCTGATTGCCCGCTTTGAGCAACTGGCACAGACACGCATCAAAAACCAGCATGAGCTGAAACTGCAACTCTTTACCCATCTGGCTCAGGCACTGGATCGCAGCCACTTTGCCATTGGCATTGATAACAGCGTGGCGTTAGATGTTGCGCGACTCTATCCACGATTGCTGCGCACCACCGAGCGCGCGCTGTATCACTTCAGCAGCGATTTCGGCACGCAATTCAATGCTGAGGAGGTGAGTTTAGTGGCGGTACTCTTTGGCGCCTGGCTAATGCAGGAGAGCGCATTGCAGGAAAAGCAGGTACTGCTGTTAACGGGCGCAGATGCCGCGCTGGAGCAATTGCTGGAGCAGCAGATCCGCGAAATGACACTGCTGCCCATCAACATCACCTATCAGGACATGCTGCATTTTCAACGTGAAGGCGCCCCGCGTGACGTTGCGCTGGTGATCACCCCCTATGCCACCTCTTTACCGCTATTTTCCCCGCCACTGATCCATGCCGAGCTGCCGCTGAGTTATCATCAGCAGCAGCGTATCCGGCAATTACTGGAGGCTTAAGCGGCGCGCGGCCGCAGGAAGAGTGCAGGAAGCGCGACCAGCGCCATCACCCAGAACAGATGTCCCTGCAAGTGGGTGAACAGTACGCCAGAAATCATCGTCATCACGGCAATACCGCCCCCCATCGCTAACGCTGAGTAGAGCGACTGCAAGCGGATCACTTCTGCCCCCTTGCGTGAGGCAATAAAACGCATCGCCGCCAGATGGCACACGGTAAAACTGCCGCAGTGCAGAATTTGCGCCACAATCAGCAACGGCAGCGCCGTGCTTGAACCGAGCATCACCCAACGCACCAGCGCACAAACGCAGGAGAGCAGTAACAAGTCACGTGCACTCCAGCGGCGGAACAGCCGATTACTGAGGGCAAATACCACAATTTCCGCGACCACGCCCAATGACCACAAATAGCCAATCACTGAAGTCGAGTAGCCCGCGTCCTGCCACCAAATGGCACTGAAGCTGTAATACGCCGCGTGAGCGCCCTGCATTAATGTCACACACAGCATAAAGCGCCATACCGCGTTTTCACGCAGCAGGTCGCGCCACGCCGACCATCCACCGGTGGCCCCCTGCCGCATATCCCCTTGTGGTCGTGTTTTAGGAACCAGCATCATGCCGGATAACATCACCAGCACGCCCAAACTCAGTAAAACCAGAATCGCCTGCGATGACCAGGCATTGACCATCATCCCGGTGAGCGCGGAACTGATCACAAACGCCAGCGATCCCCATAACCGCACTGGACCATACGCCAGACCGATTTGCTGCGTCCAGGTGGCGGCTAACGCGTCACTTAATGGCACCAGGGGTGAGAAGAACAGATTAAAGCCCACCATCACCAGCATCAGCCAGAGCCACTGACCGCCTAACCAGAATCCCAAAGCGAATAAGCAGGTCATTAACGCCAGCAGCCGCAGCGCCAGAATAAGTTGGGAGGGATTTTTCACCTGTGAGGCAATAAACAAACTGCCAACGAATCGCGCCACCATGCCGCATCCCAGCAGCAGGCCGATTTTCTCAGCATCTAAGCCGATGCCTTTTAGCCAAACGCTCCAGAAAGGAAGATAGATGCCGTAACAAAAGAAATAAGTGAAGTAGCTGAGTCCCAGCCATCTGGCCGATCCGATGGTCATTTTGCCTCCCGCAGGCATGTCGGCTGCGCCCGCAGCCCATTTGGCGGCTACTTTGTCAGAGCAGAACCCAAAAGGAAATAGTGAGACAGGAGGAATGTGAAGGTATGCAGCTGGATAAGCTTTTGTTGCACAATAAAAAAAGGATGACTTTCGCCATCCTTTTTATCACTTCAACGTTATGCCAAATCAGGCATAAACTGGCAGACGTGCACAGACGTCGAGAACTTTCTGCTTAGTGCGCTCAATGGTCGCTTCGTCGTTGATGTTGTCCAACACATCCGCAATCCAGCCAGCCAGTTCGCGAACTTCTGCTTCTTTGAAGCCACGACGGGTCACCGCTGGGGTACCAATACGCACACCTGAGGTCACGAATGGGCTCTTCGGATCGTTTGGCACACTGTTTTTGTTCACAGTGATGTTTGCACGGCCCAGCGCGGCATCGGCTTCTTTACCGGTCAGGTTTTTGCTCACCAGATCGATCAGGAACAGGTGGTTATAAGTCCCACCAGAAACGATGTTGTAGCCACGCTCCAGTAGCACTTCCACCATCGCTTTCGCGTTTTTCGCGACTTGCTGCTGGTAAGACTTGAATTCTGGCTCCATGGCTTCTTTGAACGCGACCGCTTTACCGGCGATGACGTGCATCAATGGGCCGCCCTGACCACCCGGGAACACCGCGGAGTTCAATTTTTTATACAGATCTTCGTCGCCGTTTTTCGCCAGAATCAGACCGCCACGTGGACCCGCCAGGGTTTTGTGCGTGGTTGAAGTGACGATGTGCGCATGTGGAACCGGGTTCGGGTACACATCCGCTGCGATCAGACCGGCAACGTGCGCCATGTCAACGAACAGGTAAGCACCCACGCTATCCGCGATTTCACGCATTTTAGCCCAGTCACAAACACCAGAATAAGCAGAGAAACCGCCGACGATCATTTTAGGCTTGTGGGTTTTAGCCAGCTCAGCCAGTTCGTCGTAATTGATTTTACCGGTTTCGTCGATGCCGTAAGGGATAACGTTATACAGTTTGCCCGACAGGTTAACCGGAGAACCGTGAGTCAGGTGACCACCGTGCGCCAGGTTCATCCCCAGGATGGTATCGCCCGGCTGCAGCAGCGCAGTGTACACCGCGAAGTTCGCCTGAGAACCTGAGTGAGGCTGTACGTTGGCAAAGTCTGCGCCGAACAGTTCTTTTGCGCGATCAATCGCCAGCTGTTCAACGATATCAACGTATTCGCATCCGCCGTAGTAACGCTTGCCTGGATACCCTTCCGCGTATTTGTTGGTGAGCTGTGAACCTTGCGCCTGCATAACGCGTGGGCTGGTGTAGTTTTCAGAAGCAATCAGTTCAATGTGCTCTTCCTGACGCACCTTCTCTTGCTCCATAGCCTGCCACAACTCGGCATCATAATCGGCAATGTTCATATCACGCTTTAACATCCGGCATCTCCTGACTAGCTAACTTTTAACGGCAGTTTAGGCCCCGGCAAGGGGGCGAAGGCCAATAGTGTAAACGGTTTTGTCAGGTGAAGGTAGCCGCAACCCGCTCTTTTTACGCAAACGATTGGCATGGCGCTGGAACGGGATTTTTACGCATTTTTTTACGCCTGAAAATCACGATATTCCTTCACATTGAACGGGAATATTTTTCAGGTTTGTGTGCCAGCTTCCAGCTTTAACGCATAACCCTTAATCAAAGCGGGGGATTTACAGGCAAGATGAACGATCATAAGATGCATTTAAAATACATGTTTAAATTTACCCTGAGGTATTCACCATGCTAGATGCGCAGACTATCGCTACCGTTAAATCTTCTTTACCCGCCATCGCCCAGGTTGGCCCTCAACTCACCGGCCACTTCTATCAGCGTTTGTTAACACAACACCCAGAGTTAAAAGACGTGTTCAACATGAATAATCAGCGCAGCGGCAACCAGCGTGAAGCGTTGTTCAATGCGATTGTGGCGTACGGTAGTAATCTGGAAAATCTGGCGGTGTTATTGCCCGCAGTGGAGAAGATCGCGCAGAAACATACCAGCCTGAACATTCAGCCTGAGCAGTACGCCGTGGTGGGTGAAACCTTGCTGGCAACCATTGAAGAGCTGCTCAATCCGGGCGATGAGGTGCTGGAAGCCTGGGGTAAAGCTTACGGCGTGCTGGCTAATGTGTTTATTCAGCGCGAAGAAGAGATTTATCGTACATCCGAAGAGAAAGCCGGTGGCTGGCGTGGTGCGCGAGACTTCCGTATCCGCGCCATCAATCAGGAAAGTTCGGTCATCAAAAGCTTTGAACTGGTGCCCAATGATGGGCAGCCAGTGGCTGATTTCTTACCCGGACAGTATCTGGCGGTGAGTTTGCGCCCCGCTGGCAGCGACAATATTCAGCATCGCCAGTATTCACTGACGCATCTACCTAACGGAAAAGCCTATCGCATTGCCGTTAAGCGCGAAGAACACGGCAGCGTTTCAGGCTGGCTTCACGCCAAAGCCAAAGTCGGCGACATTGTGCAGTGTGCGGCGCCCGCCGGTGATTTCTTCCTGCAAACCGCATCCTCGGCCCCTGTCACGCTAATCTCAGCCGGTGTCGGACAGACCCCGATGCTGGCGATGCTGGCCAGCCTTGCCGACCAACAGCATGCAGGAGCCGTCAACTGGCTGCATGCCGCCGAATGCAAATCACAGCATGCGTTTGCTGACGAAGTTAAAGCCACAGGCGCACGCCTGGCAACATTCAGCAGCCATATCTGGTATCGCCAACCTGAAAGCCAGGATGCGGGAAGTTATGATGCGCAGGGATTGATGGATCTCGCCAGCGTCTCAGGCGAATTAAATCAGCAAGATCGCCAATACTGGCTGTGTGGCCCGCTGCCGTTTATGCAGTTTGTCGCCCGTCAGCTGGTTGATGCCGGAGTCAGTGCCGATCGCATCCACTATGAAGTCTTCGGTCCACATAAAGTGCTGTAAACAAAAAAGCCTGCTCAATGCAGGCTTTTTAGCGGGTAACGGAGAGGTTTAGATTGCCTCTTCGTCCTCTTCACCGGTACGGATACGCACAACGCGCGCCACGTCGAAGACGAAGATCTTACCGTCGCCGATTTTACCGGTTTGCGCGGTTTTCATAATGGCTTCTACGCAGGTGTCGACGATGTCATCACCCACCACCATCTCGATTTTCACTTTTGGTAGAAAATCGACCATGTACTCCGCACCACGATACAGCTCAGTATGGCCTTTTTGACGTCCAAAGCCCTTCACTTCACTGACCGTCATCCCGGTGATGCCCACTTCTGCTAACGCTTCGCGCACATCATCGAGTTTGAATGGTTTAATAATTGCATCGATCTTTTTCATGACAGATCCTTTTTTCACTCCCTCCATGATGGACGGATAACCTTAGTATATGTGTTCCTGACGCTGCCGCAGCAAGCTACTCTTTAAATTCACTGGCGTCCAGCTCATGGCGTGACAGCAGCTTATAGAATTCAGTACGGTTACGTCCAGCCAGACGCGCGGCATTGGTGACATTTCCTTTGGTCATTTGCAGCAATTTACGCAGATAGTTCAGCTCGAACTGATTTCGCGCTTCGACAAAGGTGGGCAGCGCGGTATTTTCTCCTGCCAGCGCTTGCTCAACCAGCGCATCGCTTATCACCGGCGAGGTGCTGAGTGCAACGCACTGCTCAATCACGTTCACCAGCTGCCGGACGTTGCCAGGCCAACTGGCACCGACCAGCCGTTTCATCGCATCCACGGAAAAACTGCGGACAAAAGGTTTATGCCGCTCAGCTGACTGGCGTAACAGATGGTTGGCCAGCAGCGGAATATCCTCAGCGCGCTCATGCAGCGCGGGGATCTTCAGATTCACCACGTTGAGTCGATAGTAGAGATCCTCACGGAAGCTCTTCTTCTCCATTGCTTTAGGGAGATCGCGATGGGTAGCAGAGATAATGCGCACGTTGATATCGACATCGCGGTTACTGCCCAGCGGCCGCACTTTGCGCTCCTGCAACACGCGTAGCAGTTTCACCTGCAGCGCCTGTGGCATATCCCCGATTTCATCCAGAAACAGCGTGCCGCCCTCTGCCGCCTGGAACAACCCTTCACGCGCGCTAACCGCCCCCGTAAAGGCGCCCTTCGCATGACCAAAGAGTTCAGATTCCAAAAGCTGTTCCGGTAATGCACCGCAGTTGATGGCGATAAACGCTTTCTTCGCGCGTGGGCTGGCGGCATGAATCGCCTGCGCCAGCACCTCTTTACCGGTGCCGCTTTGGCCGTTGATCAATACGCTGACGTCAGATTGCGCCACCATATGCGCCTGCTCCAGCAAACGCATCATCAGAGGGTTGCGCGTCACAACCGCTTCACGCCAGGCATCATCACTGGCGGGCGCTCGCTGTGCCAGTGCTTCATCGATGGCTTTGTACAGCGCATCGCGATCCACGGGTTTGGTCAGGAAACTGAATACGCCCTGCTGCGTCGCCGATACGGCTTCAGGAATAGAGCCATGCGCGGTAAGGATGATCACCGGTAAGCCGGCGTGGCGTTTTTGGATTTCGCCAAACAGCGCCAATCCGTCCATCTCATCCATACGCAGATCGCTGATCACTAAATCCGCTTTCTCTTTTTGCAGATGACGCAGTGCTTCCGGGCCACTTTCGGCTGTCGATACCTGAAAACCCTCACTGCTGAGCCGCATCCCCAGTAGCTTAAGCAAACCTGGGTCGTCATCCACCAGCAGTAAACGTGCGGACTGTTTCATGGTTACTGATCCTCACTTTGCGCATCACTGGCACCGTGCGACGTATCGCTGCTGTCAGGTGCTTTACGTGATGACAGCTGGCGTTCGATGTCCGTTAAGCGCTCAAGCTTGCGCTGGGTCTCTTCCAGCGACTGACGCAGTTTGGTCTGCTGCTGGCGTAGGCTATCGAGTTCGGCGTCATTACTCTGCTGCAACGCAGCATAACGGCTACGCTCGCCACTCAAGGCTAATTGTGCAGCCTGGTTACTGCGCCACAGTTGTAGCAGCGGACGAACCGCCGTGGGGTAAGCCGCGCTGTAGCCATCTAACATGTCCAGATACTGACGGCGCTCGATTGGCGTCACATTACCATTGGCGAGCAGGATGCTTTGTTTATAGGCTCTCGCCCAACCCTGTACCGGCCAACGGCGCGCCTCAGCGCGTGCTTCAGCAGGAGATAACCTTTCAGCACAGTCGATGGCGCGCTGCCAGTAAAGGGGATTGCTCATCGCCGCAGGGGTTTCAATCTTCCAGACATTTTGGCAATCGGTGGCCAAATAATCGGGCAGCCGCAGGTCTGGTTCAGCCAGACTGGCACCATCATGCAAGGTGCTGCCCGTTGGCGGCGTCTGGCAGGCACTCAGGCCAAACGCCATTAACGCGCAGCTGAAAAGTTTTATCAGGGAGAGTTTCATTAATCAGGCATTCCCGGCGCTGGTAGTCAAAATAATACGAAAACACACATCTGCATCCTTGCGCGTCACCAATTGCAAATCGCCTTGCATCCTGCGCAAGCAATCTTTGGCGATGCTTAAGCCCAGCCCGCTGCCTTTAACCGGCCCTTTGCGCTGCTGGCTGCCCTGATAAAAGGGCTCAAAGATCATGGCCTGTTCTTCCGCGGGAATCGTTGTGCCGGTATTCGCCACCTCAATCCATACCTGGTTGCCTTTCTGCTGGCTCTGCAGCCAGATGTTACCGGATTCGCTGCCGTAGTTCACGGCGTTCGAATAGAGGTTATCGATGACGCGTTGCAGCAACGTGGCCTCGGCCAGACAATGCGTCACCTGTAAATCAACATGCGTGGTCAACTGCCGCGCGCTGGCGGGCAGTGAATGAACTTTTACCACCGCATCAATAATGTCATTAATCGCCACCGGCTCCAGCGCCATTGGCCCATCCGCCAGCTTGCGGTTGTAATCCAGCAACTGTTCAATAAGACGCTGTAAATGACGGCTGCTGGTATCCAGAATCGCCACCACTTCCTGCTGCTCCGCATTCAGTGGCCCAGCGACCTGATCGGCCAACAGTTCTGTGCCTTCACGCAGGCTGGCCAGCGGTGTTTTCAGTTCATGTGAAAGATGACGCAGAAACTCATGACGCTGTGCTTCCAGCCAGCTCAGACGTTCGCTGAGCCAGACAATACGTTGCCCGAGTGAACGGATCTCCCTTGGGCCTCGAAAACTCACGCTATCACCCAGTGCTTTGCCCTGCCCCAGACGATTAATCATGCGTTCGACGCGTTTCACCGGACCGATGATCATACCGGTAAACAGCAGCACCAGCGCCAGGCTGATAAGAAAGAGTATCAGCGCTTGCCAGCCAAAGAACTGGCCGCGATCGGCAATTTCACGTTGCAGTTGTAACCCACGAGAGAACACCACTTCGCGCGTTGCCTGCACCATTTGCGCATTCGCATCGGAAAAACGTTCCAGTGCCGTGGCGGCAACGCCCTGTGGATTGCCATTGTCACATTGCACGTTGGCTAATTGCGGCAAGGCCGCCTGCAGAACTTTAAAGGAGGGAAGATCCGGCAGACTGGCAGCATGGCTTGCCAGCATCTGACCATAACGCGTCCACTGCGTCTGATACAGCTTTTGCAGCGTGGCATCACCCAGTACGCAATACTGTCGGTAGCTGCGTTCCAACTCCAGTGCCGTGCGCGCCATTGCTTCGCTGCGGCGGACATCGGTGAAGGTATTGCGGTTGGTATCAGCCGCCTGATCGCTCAACGCTGACAGGCTTTCCCACGCTTGCCACGCCAGCACTAACAGCGGCAGCAGTACCAGCAGGAAAGCCAGCAACACTAATTGCCTGAGAGAACGGGGAAACAGACGCCATTTATTCACAACCGCGCTTCCTTAAAGGTGAACTGCAGGCATGCTAGCGAAGTATCAGAAGGTTAGAAAGTGGAGATATGAAAACGGCAGGCCTTTTGGCCTGCCGTGAGAGCGACGCCGCAGCATCGCTTGCAAAATAGGTGGAGCCTTACTCAACGTTACGTCCGATGCTTGATAACGTTGCAAAGCAAACGATTATCGGTGGGGTGGACGGCAGGCTCCGTTTGGTGCGTCATTCAGTTTTTATGAGCTCAACCGCAATGCGGGGCATTCATAGACAGGAGAATGAGCAACGCTGTAAGTATAGCAACTATCGTGCCAAAAATGAAATAGTCAGTATTATCAGAGTTATGCGGGGGTTAATCACGTTTTAATGCTCAAAGCGGACCGGCTGGTCTGGTAAAAGTGTCGTTAATCGGCAACGCTATAAAAATTGATAAATTGAGACATTAAAAATCAATGAGTTAAATGTCACCATTTGGAGACAGTGGCAGGCGTGGATTGTCGCCGATTTCAGACACTCGCCAAAAGGCGGCAAAACCGCTTTACCGGGCGCAAAAAAAAAGTCGCCCGAAGGCGACTTCTTATTCGAATGGGAAGACTTATCCCAACTGCTTACGCGCATTGCGGAAAATACGCATCCATGGGCTGTCTTCGCCCCACTCTGCCGGATGCCAGGAGTTGCTCACGGTACGGAACACACGCTCCGGGTGTGGCATCATGATGGTCACACGTCCGCTTTCGTTGGTCACCGCTGTGATACCGTTCGGCGAACCGTTCGGGTTTGCTGGGTAACTCTCGGTCACTTTACCGAAGTTATCAACGAAGCGCAGTGCCACCAGGCCTTTGCTTTCCAGCTGCGCCAGATGGTTAGCATCGCGCACTTCCACAAACCCTTCGCCGTGAGAAACCGCGATAGGCATGTGAGAACCGGCCATGCCGTCCAGCAGCAGTGATGGACTTGCCGCGACTTCCACCAGGCTGAAACGCGCTTCAAAACGCTCTGACTGGTTACGCACAAAGCGTGGCCACAGTTCACTACCTGGAATCAGCTCACGCAGGTTTGACATCATCTGGCAGCCATTACACACCCCCAGCGCCAGGGTCTGTGGGCGGTGGAAGAAGTTTTCAAACTCGTCACGCACACGGCCGTTGAACAGAATTGACTTCGCCCAACCCTCACCGGCACCCAGCACATCGCCGTAAGAGAAACCACCGCAGGCTACCAGCGCCTGGAACTCTTCCAGACCACGACGCCCCGCCAGCAGATCGCTCATGTGGACGTCAACGGCGGTGAAGCCAGCACGATGGAAGGCAGCCGCCATTTCAACGTGGGAGTTCACACCCTGCTCACGCAGCACGGCAACACGTGGACGCGCGCCAGTGGCGATCATCGGTGCAGCCACATCTTCTTCTGGCTTGAAGGTCAGATGCACGTTTAAGCCAGGGTCGTTGTCGTCCTTCTTCGCTTCATGTTCCTGGTCAGCACAGGCTGGGTTATCACGCAGACGCTGCATCTGCCAGGTGGTTTCTGCCCACCAGGTACGCAATGTGGTACGGCTCTCGCTGTACACGGCGCTGTCGCCAGAACGAATGACAAAGCGATCACCCGGTAATGCCTGGCCAATCACATGCACGTTGCTGCTCAGACCATGGTCGGCAAACACTTTCTCAACGGCTGCACGATCTGCGGCGTTAATCTGGATTACTGCACCCAACTCTTCGGTGAACAGTGCCGCCAACGCATCGCTGCCCAGTGCGGCGATATCCGCTTCAATACCGCAGTGACCGGTGAAGGCCATTTCGGCCAGTGTCACCAGCAAGCCGCCATCTGAACGGTCGTGATAAGCCAGCAATTTCTGCTCGGCCACCAGCGCCTGAATGGCGTTAAAGAAGCCTGCCAGCTGCGACGCATCGCGCACATCAGCAGGTTTGTCGCCCAGCTGACGGTAAACCTGAGACAGCGCGGTGGCACCTAAGGTGTTGGCACCGTTACCCAGATCAACCAGCAACAGCAGGTTATCTTTATCCGCTTGCAACTGTGGCGTGACCGTGCGACGCACATCTTCTACACGCGCAAATGCGGTTATCACCAGTGACAGCGGTGAGGTCATCTCACGCTGCTCGGTGCCCTGCTGCCAGCGGGTCTTCATCGACATGGAGTCTTTGCCCACCGGGATAGTGATACCCAGCGCTGGACACAACTCTTCGCCAACCGCTTTCACTGCAGCATACAGACCGGCATCTTCACCTGGGTGACCGGCTGCGGCCATCCAGTTTGCCGAGAGTTTCACGCGCTGCAGGGAACCAATCGAGGTAGCGGCCAGGTTCGTCAGCGCTTCACCCACGGCCAGACGGCCCGATGCGGCGAAGTCCAGCAAGGCGACCGGTGCACGCTCGCCCAGTGAGAAGGCTTCACCGTGATAGCTGTCGAGGCTCGCGGTGGTGACAGCACAGTTTGCTACCGGAATCTGCCAGGGTCCCACCATCTGATCGCGTGCCACCATACCGGTTACACTGCGGTCACCAATGGTGATCAGGAAGGTTTTCTCTGCCACGGTTGGCAGATGCAATACGCGGTTAACCGCATCGGCCACGGTAATGTTTTCACGTACCAGCGCATCGCCTTTGGCTTGCTGGCTGGCAACATCACGCGTCATCTTCGGCGTTTTGCCCAGCAGCACGTCCAGTGGCATATCGATAGGTTTGTTGTCGAAGTGGCTGTCGCCGAGGTTCAGATGCAGCTCTTCCGTCGCTTCACCAATCACCGCATACGGCGCGCGCTCACGCTGACACAGCTCATCGAACAGCGCTAACTGCGCAGGCGCAACCGCCAGCACATAACGCTCCTGCGATTCGTTACACCACACTTCCAGCGGGCTCATGCCTGGCTCATCGTTGAGGATATCGCGCAGGTTGAAGTTACCGCCACGGCCGCCATCGCTGACCAGTTCAGGCATTGCGTTGGACAGGCCGCCTGCACCCACATCGTGGATGAACAGAATCGGGTTGGCTTCGCCCAGCTGCCAGCAGCGGTCGATCACTTCCTGGCAACGACGTTCCATTTCTGGGTTATCACGCTGTACAGAAGCGAAATCCAGGTCAGCATCAGACTGACCCGACGCCATGGAAGAGGCCGCGCCGCCGCCTAAACCGATGTTCATCGCCGGACCGCCAAGCACGATCAGTTTCGCGCCGACAACGATTTCGCCTTTTTGCACATGGTCGGCACGAATGTTACCAATACCGCCCGCCAGCATGATTGGCTTATGGTATCCACGCAGTTCTGAGCCATTATGGCTGTTGACGCGCTCTTCGTAGGTACGGAAGTAACCATTCAGGGCCGGACGACCAAATTCGTTGTTGAACGCCGCGCCGCCCAGCGGGCCTTCGGTCATGATGTCCAGCGCAGTGACGATGCGATCTGGCTTACCGAAATCTTCTTCCCATGGCTGTTCAAAGCCCGGAATACGCAGGTTGGAAACCGAGAAGCCGACCAGACCTGCTTTTGGCTTCGCGCCACGTCCGGTTGCGCCTTCATCACGGATTTCACCGCCTGAACCGGTTGCCGCACCTGGCCATGGTGAAATCGCCGTTGGGTGGTTGTGGGTTTCCACCTTCATCAGGATATGGGCATCTTCCTGATGGAAGTTGTATTCGCCCTTCTGCGCATCGGCGTAGAAGCGGCCAACCTGTGAACCTTCCATCACCGCAGCGTTGTCTTTATAAGCAGACAGCACGTGCTCTGGATTATGTTCAAAGGTGTTTTTGATCATTTTAAACAGCGATTTCGGCTGTTTTTCACCGTCGATGATCCAATCGGCGTTGAAGATTTTGTGACGGCAGTGCTCAGAGTTTGCCTGGGCAAACATGTAGAGCTCGATGTCGTTAGGATTGCGACCCAGCTTGGTAAAGGCATCCAGCAGGTAGTCGATCTCGTCATCGGCCAGCGCCAGACCCAGCGTGGTGTTGGCTTGCTCCAGTGCGCTGCGGCCTGCGCCCAGCACGTCAACGCTTTTCAGCGGCTGCGGCTCATGATGTGCAAACAGTTGCTGCGCATCATTGAGGTCACCAAACACGGTTTCCATCATGCGGTCATGCAGCAGGCTAGCCAGCTGCTGCCATTGTGCTTCGGTCAGTTGCGGTGCCTGCACATAAAACGCCATACCGCGTTCCAGGCGAATAACCTGTGGCAAGTCACAGTTGTGCGCGATGTCGGTGGCTTTTGAGGACCACGGGGAGATCGTGCCAGGGCGCGGGGTCACCAGCAACAGACGCCCTTGTGGCGCGTGTTCGGCGAGAGAAGGACCGTATTTCAGCAAACGTTGCAGGCGGGCGTGTTCATCCGCACTGAGTGGTGCGCTGACATCGGCAAAATGGACGTACTCGGCGTAAATATCACTCACTGGCAGGTGAGCGTCCTGAAAGCGGGTCAGCAGTTTGTTTACACGAAATGCCGACAGAGCGGGCGAACCACGCAGAATTTCCATCATCAAAGATCTCTCGTCTTTGAAGCGCCGGGCGACGCTTCATTGGGCGCAACAGGGGAAAACGGGCGGTATTATAGAGAAACCTCGCGGGTTACGAAACCGTTTGCGCATAAAATCTGGCACTCAGCATTTGGCTGAATTTTGCGCAATTCTTGCTATATAAGTTGCCCTGTTGCGCTTTGTTGCGCAAAATGCCCCTCGCTCTGGGAGTGAAAACAACATAAATACTGCCTTTAAAAGACAGAGGCCTGTGAGCCATTAAGAGACAACTATTTGAAACGCCTGAAAATAAACTATCTGTTTATCGGTCTGATCACCGTGCTGCTTGCGCTGGCACTGTGGCCCTCCATCCCGTGGTACGGCGGTGGAAAAGACGCGCTATCGCAGATTAAATCACGGGGAGTACTGCGCATCAGTACTGTGAACTCCCCGCTGACTTACTACACCATCAACAATGCACCAGCCGGTATGGATTACGAGCTGGCGAAACGCTTCGCCGATTATTTAGGCGTCAAACTTGAGGTCACGGTGCGTCCGAACCTCGGCGATCTGTTTGACGATCTCGATGATGGTAAAGCGGATTTGCTGGCAGCCGGGCTGATTTATAACGGTGAACGCCTGGCCCACTATCAAAGTGGCCCCAGCTACTACTCCGTTTCTCAGCAGTTGGTGTACCGCATTGATAAGCCTCGGCCGAAGAACCTTGGCGATCTGAAAGGCCGCCTGATTGTGCAGTCCGGTTCGGCATATCTGTCAACTTTACGTTCCGCTAAAGCTGACAGCTATCCCGATCTCGATTGGGCGATATCCACCGATCAGGGACAAAAGGCCCTGCTGGAAGCGGTGGCAGATGGCAAACTTGACTACACCGTGGGCGACTCCGTGACCATCGGCCTGTTACAGCGTATCCATCCACAGCTGGCCGTGGCGTTTGACGTGACCGATGAAGAGCCGGTGACGTGGTATTTACCGCGTAACGATGACGACAGCCTGAATGCCGCGATGCTCGACTTCTACAGCCAGATGGGTGAAGAAGGCACCATGGCGCGGCTGGAAGAGAAATATCTCGGTCACGTTGGCACCTTCGATTATGTCGATACGCGTACCTTCCTGCGCGCCATTGATAGCACGCTGCCGGATATCAAGCCGCTGTTTGAAAAGTATGCGGCGAGCATGGACTGGCGTCTGCTGGCGGCCATCTCCTATCAGGAATCGCACTGGAATCCTCAGGCCACCTCCCCCACCGGGGTGCGCGGCATGATGATGCTGACGCGTAACACGGCAGACAGCCTGAATGTGAATGACCGCCTCGATCCTGAGCAGAGCATCCGCGGTGGCAGTGAATACCTGCAACGCATGATGGAAAAAGTACCCGACACCATTCCTGATGACGAGCGTATCTGGTTTGCACTGGCGGCTTACAACATGGGGTATGCGCATATGTTGGATGTGCGTAAGTTGACGGCGAAACAGGGCGGTAACCCAGACAGCTGGGCCGATGTGAAATTACGTCTACCAATGCTTAGCCAGAAGCGTTACTACGCGCAGACCACCTATGGCTACGCGCGTGGCCATGAAGCCTATAATTACGTCGAGAATATCCGTAAGTATCAGATCAGTCTGGTGGGTTATCTACAAGAGCAGGATAAGCGGTTAGCGCAGCAGTCTGCACTGGAAGCCGAACTGGGTGCCGGCTATCCGGCGGTCGAACCCAAGATTGCGATGAATTAACCTTCGCGCTGCGCCTGACGCAGCGCTTTCTTTTGTTCACGGCGCATGCGGAAGAAGTCACTCAGCATCCCGGCACACTCTTCTGCTAATACACCGCAATTGATTTGAATCTGGTGATTCATACCCGGATGGCCAATCACGTCCAGCAGTGAACCTGCCGCACCGGTCTTTTCATCTTTCGCTCCATACACCAGCCGCGTGATGCGGCTGTGCACCATGGCGCCCGCACACATCACACAGGGTTCCAGCGTGACATATAAGGTAGTGTCGAGCAGGCGGTAATTTTCGAGGATTTTCCCGCCCTGACGCAGCGCCATGATTTCGGCATGGGCGGTGGGATCGCACTGACCAATCGGGCGGTTCCAGCCTTCGCCGATCACTTTATCGCCCTGGACCAACACCGCCCCCACGGGCACTTCGCCCTGCTCCCACGCGCGCCGCGCCAGTTCAAGCGCATGACGCATCCAGTATTCATCAGTTTGTGGGCTCACCGGCAACTCCTGCGGATAGAAAAGGCGGCGCATTATAGACGGAATTGCCGCGTGATTCACTCCAGCTGTTGCAGCTCACCGCGCGGCGTGACACGCCAGCGATGCTGGCAAAAGAATAACAGCGGGTTGTCCTGCTTGCTGTCACTGTAGCCGCTGTATAGCTGCAAGGGCGTACCAATCTTCTCTTCGAGCTGCGCCACCTTCTCATGACCCAGGCAGCGCATCGCCAGCACGCGACCACCCAGCCCTGGCTGCATCTGGCTGGCGATCAGTTGAACACGCGGCAGGAACGCCGAATCGAAATAGACTTGCTCAACCAGCGATTGCGGAGAGCCGGTAATCAGCCACACATCGGCATCATCACTGCTGAGATAATCGGTGAGGCGCTGCTGCACCACCGGAAATGCGGTGACACGCTGACGAAACCAGGCAGCGAACTCCGCCTCACGCTGACGTAACCGCTGTTCGTTGTGACCAAACGTAATCGCCCAAAGCAGTAAGCTCATCGGCCAACGCGCAGCCCGGCCTTTAATCAGCATGCCTAAGCCAATCACCGGCAGCAGCGGCACCACCAGCAACAGGTTGAGCGGCTGGCGACGCAATAGATAGCGCATAAAAGTGCCAAACATGTCCTGCTGGTGCAGCGTGCCATCCAGATCGAAAAATACCACTCGGCGTTGCGTACCCTTAGTCAAACTCCACTCCTTATCGCTTTTCAACTCTACGGCTTGCCCTACAGTGTAGCCAGCTTCATTCTCGGGGGCGAAAACAGTCATTTTTAATTCCAATGACTACAATGCCAGCTGAATAGTTTATTCTTTGTAGCGGTGCGCTGTCATTAAACAGTGAGGGCGCGAAAAGAGACTACGCTCAATCGGGAATAGTTGGATTAAGGATCGAACATGAGTTCATTGCTGCGAATTCGCCAGCTTTACCCTCGACTGGCGCTGAATGAGCGTCGGCTGGCGGATTTTTTGCTGTCGCAGCCGGATCGGGCACGGCATCTGAGTTCGCAAAAACTGGCTGAGGAATCGGGTGTCAGCCAGTCTAGCGTGGTGAAATTCGCCCAGAAACTGGGCTACAAAGGTTTTCCGGCGTTGAAGCTGGCGCTGAGTGAATCGCTGGCCGATCGTGACGCCATTACGGTTCATAACCATATCCTCAGTGATGACCCGCTCAAAGTGGTGGGAGAGAAGTTACTGACAGAGAAAATCTCCGCGATCCGCGCCACGCTGGATATCAACAGCGAAGAGAAGCTACTACAGACGCTGCAACTGCTGAAAAACGCCAACCGCATTTTATTGGTCGGGATTGGCGCATCGGGGCTGGTGGCGAAAGATTTCTCGTGGAAGCTAATGAAGATTGGCATCAACGCGGTGGCCGAGCAGGATATGCATGCTTTACTGGCCAGCGTACAGGCGATGGCGCCGGGCGATGTCTTGCTGACGATCTCCTACACCGGTGAACGTCGGGAAATCAATCTTGCCGCGCAGGAAGCTGCGCAGTTGGGTGTAGATGTGCTGGCCTTTACCGGCTTCACCCCTAACTCATTGCAGCAGTGTGCGTCTATCTGCCTCTACACCGTGGCTGAAGAGCAGAGCACACGCAGCGCGGCCATCTCTTCAACCAGCGCACAGCTGGCATTGACCGACCTGCTGTTTATGGCGCTGGTTCAGAACGATCCAGAACGCGCGTCGAGCCATATTCGCCACAGTGAAGAGTTGGTGAAGAAGCTGGTTTAAGTCCAATTAAAAAGGCCGTTAACCGGCCTTTTTATCGTTCGGCCCTTCCGCCTGGCGACAGGCTTCACGACTGTCACGTTGCAAGTGGTGTAAGCATTCATCGCACAGCGATTGCTCAGCAGAGATGAGTCGCGCCCAGAAGCCAATTGGGCGACCGCAGCACAAACAGTGTTGTTTAATCAGAATCTTTTTCACTTCGTTATTTTTCATGCCTGTATGACAAGCAATTTTGCCGGTCATTATCGCACGAAATGATAACTCGGATTATTCCCACTCACTAGCAACCCGTCATCAATAATTGATGAATAGTTCTACAGTGCGTTTTATTCGCAGATTGTTTGATGCAGGCCAATACCCTGTCGGGTCAATTGAGGTGATTTATGCTAAGGTGCGCGCCTGCTAAACACACTGACAGACACCATGGCGTTATTAATCACCACGAAATGCATCAACTGTGATATGTGCGAACCTGAATGCCCAAACCAGGCGATCAGCTTAGGGGAGGCAATCTATGAGATTGATGTCGACCGCTGCACAGAATGCGTGGGCCATTATGATGTGCCGACCTGCCAAAGCGTCTGCCCGATTGATAACACCATCATTTCTGACCCACAGCACCCTGAAAGTCGCGAGGCGCTGTGGGAAAAATTTGTGGTCTTATACCCAAAATAATTCGAGTTTCAGGAAGGCGGCAAGTGCATGAATCCTCAGGAGCTTACTGAAGTAAGTGACTGAGGTGAATGCACGTAGCCAACGCACATGCACCAAAAGTAGGCCCCATGAGGGGACTTGAAGTATGAAGGGTATACACGCTTAATCTTCGATGATCACTGTAGCGCAGGCATAATGACGTTCATCGGCTAACGTGACATGCACGTGTTTCACACCGAGTTGGCTGGCAATCACTTTCGCCTGCTCGAAGAAACGTAAACCCGGTTTGCCCAAGGCATCGTTGTACACTTCGAACTGATTAAACGCCAATCCCCCCCGGATGCCGGTGCCGAACGCTTTGGCTGCCGCTTCTTTGACGGCAAAACGTTTTGCCAAAAAGCGCACGGGCTGCTGGTGCGCTTGATATTGCTGCCACTCGGCTTCACTCAGTACGCGACGCGCCAGACGATCGCCGGAGCGTTCAATCACACCGGCAATGCGTTCGATTTCGACAATGTCACTGCCAAGCCCGAGAATCGCCATTAGCGACGCGCTTCCCGCATCAGCTGTTTCATTTCAGCTACTGCATCAGCCAGTCCGCTAAACAGTGCGCGACCAATAATCGCGTGACCAATATTCAGCTCATGCATTTCTGGCAATTCAGCGATAGGTTGCACGTTGTGATACGTCAGGCCATGACCGGCATTGACCTTCAAACCTAAACTGGCGGCAAAGGTCGCAGCTTTACGAATGCGTGATAGCTCGGCTTCACGCTCCAGCCCTTCCGGGGCTTCGGCATAAGCGCCAGTGTGAATTTCGATATACGGCGCACCACTGGCGACGGCTGCCTCAATCTGACGGTGATCAGCATCGATAAACAGAGAGACCAGAATGCCTGCCTCGCTTAACAAGCGAACCGCAGCGTTGATTTTGTCCTGCTGGCCCGCTACATCCAGACCGCCTTCCGTGGTCACTTCCTGACGCTTTTCAGGCACCAGGCAGACGAAATGCGGTTTGATCTGACAAGCGATATCGATCATCTCATCGGTGACCGCCATCTCCAGGTTCATGCGTGTCTGGATGGTGTCACGCAGGATCCGCACATCACGATCGGTAATATGGCGACGATCTTCGCGCAGGTGAACGGTAATGCCATCTGCACCCGCTTGCTCTGAAACAAACGCCGCTTGAACGGGATCGGGATAATGGGTGCCACGTGCGTTACGTACGGTGGCGATATGGTCAATGTTGACCCCTAACAGCAACTCAGCCATGACAATCCTTAAATGTGTTCAGTGTGTTTGCAGTTTACCGGGCTTAAGAATATCAAGCGGTACGACCAGCGCTAGTCGTTTGACACATCGGGTTTCTTTTTTGGGACAAACTGACGAAACAGTTCCTGGCTCTTCAGGGGTTTACCGCCGAGATAAGGCTTCAACGCCATTCGCGTAAAGCGTTTTGCCGCACGCAGGCTGTCGGCATCGGGGAAATCGCGCTCCCAGAGCGCACGCAGCTGGCGGCCGGTAAAACTGCGCTGATTCACCACCAGGCTGGCAATAAATCCCTTCTCTTCCCGGTAGCTGTATGTCATGCCGTCATCGATCTCTTCGCCACTGCCCGCGCAATGCAAGAAATCGACGCCATAACCCAGGTGACCCAGCAGCGCCAGCTCAAAACGACGCAGAGCAGGTTCTGGCGTGCCATTGCCTGCTGCCAACATCTGGATGCAATTGAGGTAATCGAAGAAGAGATCGGAGAAGGGAATTTCTTGCTCAAGCACGCGGGACAGCAGTTCATTGACGTACAGTCCGCAGTAGAGTGTGATGCCACTGAGCGGTAATGCCAGCGATACCGCTTCGGCGCTGCGCAGTGTTTTCACTTCACCACGACCGCCCCAACGCACCAGCAACGGTGTGAAAGGCTGTAATGCACCTTTGAGTTGAGAGCGGCGCGAACGCGCGCCTTTGGCAAGGACGCGAACGCGCCCTTCGCTTTCACTGAACAGATCGAGGAGTAGGCTGGTTTCGCTGTAAGGGCGACTATGCAGCACAAAGGCGCGTTGCCAGCCTTCCATCAATTAACCTTCGTCGGAGTAACCCAAGCTGCGCAGCGCACGTTCGTCGTCTGCCCAGCCCGATTTCACTTTGACCCACAGTTCAAGATGCACTTTCGCTTCAAACATCTCTTCCATGTCTTTACGCGCTTCAATGCCGATGGTTTTGATCTTGGCACCTTTATTGCCGATTACCATCTTCTTCTGCCCTTCACGCTCAACGAGGATCAGGCCATTGATGTCGTAGCCGCCGCGATCGTTTGAGACAAACTGCTCGATCTCCACGGTGACGGAATAAGGCAGTTCAGCACCCAGGAAGCGCATCAATTTTTCACGGATGATCTCAGAGGCCATAAAGCGCTGAGAGCGATCGGTGACGTAATCTTCTGGGAAGTGATGCTCAGATTTTGGCAAGCATTTGCGCGCGATTGCGGCAATAGCATCAACGTTCTTCCCGCTTTCCGCCGAGATCGGTACGATTTCAAGGAAGTTCATCTGCTGGCTGAGGAACTGCAGATGCGGCAACAGAATGCTTTTATCCTGAATGTTATCGACCTTATTGATCGCTAACACTACGGGCACTTTGCCGTCGCGCAGTTTGTTGAGCACCATCTCATCGTCTGGCGTCCAGCGCGTGCCTTCAACGACGAAAATCACCAGCTCCACATCACCAATCGAACTGCTGGCAGCACGGTTCATCAGACGGTTAATCGCCCGCTTTTCTTCCATGTGCAGCCCTGGGGTATCCACGTAAATCGCCTGATAAGCGCCTTCGGTGTGAATCCCCATGATGCGGTGACGCGTGGTTTGCGGCTTGCGTGACGTAATCGACACTTTCTGCCCCAGCAGCTGGTTCAGCAAAGTGGATTTACCGACGTTAGGTCGGCCTACAATCGCGACAAAGCCGCTATATGTTTCGAGTTCGCTCATTCGAGTCCTGACTTGGGCAGTGCCACTGTTGACGCTGCGATATAACTATTTATTTATTCGAGACCAAGCTTAATCAACGCCTGTTCGGCGGCAGCCTGCTCTGCTTTACGGCGGCTGGACCCTACGCCCACCACCGGTTCTGCCATGCCACTCACCTGACAGTGAATGGTGAATTCCTGATCGTGGGCTTCGCCACGTACCTGCACGACCAAATAAGATGGCAGTGGCAGATGGCGCCCTTGCAGATACTCCTGCAAACGCGTTTTTGGATCTTTTTGCTTATCGCCTGGGCTGATTTGATCAAGGCGATTTTGATACCAGTCGAGAATCAACTTCTCGACGGTCTGGATATTGCTGTCGAGGAAGATACCGCCAATCAGCGCTTCCACCGTATCGGCAAGAATGGATTCACGACGGAAACCACCGCTCTTCAGTTCGCCCGGTCCCAGACGTAAGCATTCTCCCAGCTCAAATTCACGCGCCATTTCTGCCAGCGTATTGCCGCGCACCAGCGTGGCGCGCATGCGGCTCATATCGCCTTCGTCAACGCGCGGGAAGCGGTGATACAGCGCATTTGCGATCACATAGCTGAGAATGGAATCGCCAAGAAACTCAAGACGTTCATTATGTTTACTGCTGGCACTACGGTGAGTCAGCGCTTGCTGCAGTAGTTCCGGATGAGTAAAAGTGTAGCCCAGTTTGCGCTGCAGCTTGTTAATAAGGATGGGGTTCATGCGATTCCAGTTATTCTGTGCGTCTGTAACTCTGCATACGAAACAGGGCTGAGGTTCCAACACGTTCTGTTTGGTGTGCAGTGGCCCCCCGAGAGAGGCCAACCGTTTTTAATATCAGTGGATTCCGCCAATGCGACTTAAGCGCACGCCCGTTGGCCACTGTCCTTCTTGTTTATCAAAGCTCATCCAGATCGCCACCGCTTTACCAACCAGGTTCTTCTCGGGCACAAAGCCCCAGTAGCGGCTGTCGGCGCTGTTATCGCGGTTATCGCCCATCATGAAGTATTGCCCTTCCGGCACGATCCAGGTCGATTGCGGCTGGCCCGGCTGCTGATAATACATGCTTGCCTGGCTCTGCGCTTCGTTGACTAACAGGATATCGTGCGTGACGGTGCCCAATGTCTCTTTACGCGTACCCAGGCGCAAACCGCCTTTCATGGTTTCGCCTTGTGGCGCCTGGAAGAAACCATTGCCGGTTTCATTACCATCAAAGCCACTAAAAGTCTGAATGAAGGCGCTCGGTTCAACATTGGTGTAGGTCACGGGCAGTGCGGTTTCACACTTGCCTGTGCCACAGCCTGGGTTGATAGTCAGCGTTTTACTGTAAGGATCAAACACCACTTTATCGCCCGGCAAACCAATCACACGCTTGATGTAATCCACGCTGGGATCTTTCGGATATTTAAATACCGCCACATCACCGCGCTGCGGATGCCCCGTTGGGATCAGCGTGGTTTGCGTAATCGGATCTTTGATACCGTAAGCAAACTTCTCCACCAGGATAAAGTCGCCAATCAGCAGCGTGGGCATCATTGAACCAGACGGGATCTGGAACGGCTCAAAAATGAACGAGCGAACGATCAGCACTACCGCCAGCACCGGGAACACCGATGCCGTGGTTTCGACCCAACCTGGCTGTGCAGCAACTTTGGCCAGCGTTTTACTGTCTAAAGTATTACCAGCCTGCGCTTGTGCAGCAGCCTGCTTAGCACGACGCGCGGGTGCCCATTTAAAGCGATCGATACACCAGATAACGCCAGTTATCAGTGTGGCGATCACCAGGACCAGGGCAAACATGTTAGCCATTAAAATTCCTTATTTGCTGTCTTTACCGACATGCAGAATGGCAAGGAATGCTTCCTGCGGCAGCTCAACGTTGCCGACCTGCTTCATTCGCTTCTTACCGTCTTTCTGCTTCTGCAACAGTTTCTTCTTACGGCTAACGTCACCGCCATAGCATTTTGCCAGGACGTTTTTACGCAGCTGTTTGACCGTTGAGCGAGCGATAATGTGGTTGCCGATGGCCGCCTGAATAGCAATATCGAACTGCTGACGCGGGATCAGATCTTTCATCTTCTCCACGAGGTCGCGGCCACGATACTGTGAGTTATCACGGTGGGTAATCAGCGCCAGCGCATCAACACGTTCTGAGTTAATCATCACGTCGACACGCACCATGTCAGAGGCTTGGAAACGTTTAAAGTTGTAGTCAAGCGATGCATAGCCGCGAGACGTCGATTTCAGACGGTCGAAGAAGTCGAGCACCACTTCCGCCATTGGAATTTCGTAAGTCAGCGCAACTTGTTTACCGTGGTAAACCATGTTGGTCTGAACGCCACGTTTTTCGATACACAGGGTGATAACGTTGCCGAGGAACTCCTGTGGCAGCAACATGTGGCACTCCGCGATCGGTTCACGCAGTTCAGCGATGTTATTCAGCGGCGGCAGCTTGGAAGGGCTGTCGACGTAGATCACCTGACCATCGGTGGTTTCCACTTCGTAGACTACTGTTGGTGCCGTGGTGATCAGGTCGAGATCGTATTCACGCTCCAGACGCTCCTGAATGATCTCCATGTGCAGCAGACCCAGGAAGCCAATACGGAAACCAAAGCCCAATGCTGTCGAGCTTTCTGGCTCATAGAACAGGGAAGCATCGTTCAGGCTCAGTTTGCCCAGTGCATCGCGGAACGCTTCATAGTCATCAGAGCTGATCGGGAACAGACCGGCGTAAACCTGTGGTTTCACCTTTTTAAAGCCCGGCAACACTTTGTCCGCAGGGTTGCGCTGCAGCGTCAGCGTATCGCCGACTGGCGCGCCGAGGATGTCTTTAATCGCGCACACTAACCAGCCCACTTCGCCGCAGTTCAGTTCGTTACGGTCAACCTGCTTAGGCGTGAAAATACCGAGACGGTCAGCGTTATACGTCTGGCCGGTACTCATCACCTTCACTTTGTCGCCTTTGCGCAGTGTACCGTTCTTGATACGAATCAAGGACACTACGCCAAGGTAGTTATCAAACCAGGAGTCGATGATCAGCGCCTGCAGCGGCCCTTCAGGATCGCCTTCCGGTGGTGGAATATCACGCACCAGACGCTCAAGCACATCAGGCACGCCCACGCCGGTTTTCGCCGAGCAGCGCACCGCATCAGCAGCATCGATACCCACGATGTCTTCAATCTCTTCCGCCACACGCTCTGGATCGGCCGCAGGCAAGTCGATTTTGTTCAGAACCGGTACCACTTCCAGATCCATTTCCATTGCGGTGTAGCAGTTTGCCAGCGTCTGTGCTTCAACGCCCTGGCCTGCATCGACCACCAGCAATGCCCCTTCACACGCCGCCAGAGAGCGGGAAACTTCGTAAGAGAAGTCAACGTGACCGGGAGTATCGATAAAATTGAGCTGGTAAGTTTCACCGTTCAACGCTTTGTAATCGAGAGTCACGCTCTGCGCTTTGATGGTGATGCCGCGCTCGCGCTCCAGATCCATGGAGTCCAGAACTTGCGCTGCCATCTCACGATCGCTAAGGCCACCACAAATTTGAATCAAACGGTCTGACAGCGTTGATTTGCCGTGGTCAATGTGAGCGATGATAGAGAAATTTCGTATGTGCTTCATTTATATGAATATCTTCACGTAAAAAATCAGTGGAAAACTTGAGCACAGACACATTCAGGAAAGTGAGCTTTACCCGGAACCCTGTCAGCCTCATTAATGACGACGCATATTACACTGTTAATGCCGCGCGTTAAAGAATGGAACTGCGGGGAATCGCAACAGATTTCAGCGGTTAAGCCAAAACGAAAAGGCCGCACTGATGCGGCCCTGACGGGGATCAAACTTCGTTTTCCACGCGTAAGGCATCAGGCGGTAATGCCACGCTCAGAATCACCGGTTGGAAGGCTTCGCGATCGCCAAACAAACTGGAAACACCTTTCGCAACAATAAAGCCGCCAATGCCGCCTAATAGTGCACCGCATGCGGCGGCTAAATCGCTGTGGAACAGCATCTGGAAGATGCCTGCAACCAAAAACAGACCAAACAGTGGCGTCATGTAAACCAACAGCGCCGACCCTAACAAACTGCTTTCACGGATGCCCAATTCAATGCGCTGGCCCGGCTGTAAAGGCTCTGGGCTGGCAATGGTCATCACATGGGCATTTTTCGGCCCCAGTTGGTTAAGCGCGTGGCTGCCACAGCCTTTGCGGGCCGAGCAGCTGTTACAGGAGGTTTTTGCTTCCGAATGCAGCGTGGCAACGCCCTTCTCCCACGCCACCACGGTGGCCCATTCTCTCATCATTTTTGTGCACCTGAATCTATGCTGTCCGCAATACGTTTAGCCGTAGCAGGGGGTAACTCACCCACCACCGTGATTTCACGATTATCGCGCACTTCTGTCTGCACCGTACGACGCCCAGTGCGCAATGACTGCGGCACACTGCTTTTATCGGCAGGGGTAATATTGATGGCGAAGCTAAACAAGCCATCGCTGTACAGACGAGATTCGACCGTTTTGTTCATGGCCGGCATATCGCGGCGGCTTTGCGAAATCAGCGTCATCCCTGCCGGGAGCCAACCTGGCTGCCAGCTGAGTTGGACTTTATCGCCCGCCGGTAATGACAAGGTCGGTGGCAGATTGGCTTTTTCCAGCCCTTGCATCAGGTTTCGCACGCCTTCATCGACCGCAAAACTGATCACGCGGAACTGCTCCAGCGTTTCGCCATCACGATCGAGGAGATCAATACGCAATGGCAATTTGGTGTCCACATCCAACCACACCACATAGCTGTAACGGGTGCCATCACGCGACACGATGCGCACCACTTCACACATCTGATCAGCCATGCGTGAACGCCCTACCGGAATGAAATCGTAGGCTTCACCTAAACGCGAGAAATCCGCAAACATCAACGCAGGCAGCGCATCGATGATGTGGTTACCCGGTAACGAGAAGGGATCAAGCCCTGGCTCGAAATAGCTGATGTCATTACCCCGCTGAATCACTTCACGGCGTGGTCCATCCATCTGCAACAGTTGGGCAAAGATACGATTGTCGATAACCGCGTGACGATAACGCAGAGACTCAATGCCAAGACGCGAGACATTGATGTAGGCAAATTCGTAGTTGAGATTCTGACTTGCCTGCTCCATTTGATGTAACAACGCCCCGGACGCAGAGGTCTGCGCCGGGGCGGTGGATGACCAAAGCAGGCTGCCTGCCAGCAGGCTAACGGCACACCAAAGCTGCTTCATTACTGCTGTTGAGTTCCTAACGACTGATTTCCGGGAACGTTAGCCTGGGCCTGCTGCGGATCGTTCTTCTCATCAAACTGAACCTGATCGGCATGCAGACGGCGTTGCAATTCGTAATCCTGCAGCATTGCATTCACACGACGACGCTGTTCTTGCACCTGCTGGTTAGAGCTGTTGGTGTCAAACGCATCAGACGGCACGCCAAGGCTGACAGGTGAAGCTTTACCCATCATAGGCAGCGTATTAAATGCAGGGGAATCAGATGCTTCTGTCGCGCCACTGCCAGGTTGATTGTTGTAGTGTTGAACACCCACAATCACCGCCAGCGACACACAGGCAGCCACACCGATTTGCGCCAGTTGCGCGGTCCAGGTGCCGCCACGACGCCAGAATGGCATTTTCTCCCAGCGTGAAGGCTCAGGCTGCGCTTCAGGAATCAGCGTAGTGACTTTGCGTGCTGGTTCAAGAGCAATGGCCGCCGCAACACGTGCGGAGATATCAAAATGCAGCACTTCACCAACGTCACCTCGCATGGTGT
Source organism: Pantoea sp. EA-12 (assembly GCF_030053355.1). Classification (NCBI taxonomy): domain Bacteria; kingdom Pseudomonadati; phylum Pseudomonadota; class Gammaproteobacteria; order Enterobacterales; family Erwiniaceae; genus Pantoea; species Pantoea sp. EA-12. Next base: position 502,445 of record NZ_JASGBY010000002.1, read on the forward strand.
CGCGGATTAGATGGTAGCTCTCCCAACTTTTTTGAAGATCTGCATCCTTCGATAACGACGCCAACAGCTCGTTATCTAAAGTTTCACCATCCATTAAAGCGGAAAGTTTTTCTTTCTGCATGCTTTGGTACCCTTCCAGTAGCCGTTATCACTGACGTTGGATAAGCGGTTGAACTTTATTATCAATGGCCTCTCGGGCGCGGAAGATACGCGAACGTACGGTACCGACCGGGCAATCCATGATGGCGGCAATCTCTTCGTAACTTAAGCCATCCAATTCCCGCAGGGTAATGGCCATACGCAGATCTTCGGGAAGCGCCTCAATGGTCCGAAAAACAATTTGTTTCAGTTCCTCTGACAACATTAAGTTCTCAGGGTTCGAAATTTCTTTTAGTGCACCCGCACTTTCGAAATTTTCTGCATCAATCGCATCCACATCACTAGAGGGTGGACGACGCCCCTGAGCCACCAGGTAATTTTTTGCGGTATTCACCGCGATGCGGTACAGCCATGTATAAAAGGCGCTATCGCCACGGAATGATTCCAGTGCGCGATACGCTTTAATAAAGGATTCCTGAACCACATCAGGCACATCGCCTGAAGGAACATAGCGTGAAACCAGGCTCGCCACTTTATGCTGGTATCGAATAACCAGTATATTAAATGACTTTTGATCTCCCTTCTGAACCCGCTCAACGAGAACCTGATCCGTTAACTGCTCGCTCATCCGAGGTAATGTCTCCCCAAATCTTTTTTATTCGTAAGTGAACTGCCAGCACATCTCATTGTTCTGAGCAAGCATGCGCTTTGAGTCATATGTTGGCCTGAAGTTCACTACGACCAGATAATTTCCGTATCGGAACCACGACATCATTTGTTGTTGATTGTCTTTCAGTGTAGCGACTGACTACGCTGGTGGTGTCTTTTGCAGCACCGATAATCGCTGGCAGAGTACCCTATGACGCCCTAATTTTCATCTTTATTACCTGAATTTTCATAGTGTTTGATATAAAAAACACGATGTACTCATTTTAAGACATAACTCACTGAAATCGCGTTGTTATCTCCGCTGCCTGAAGATTTTTTCCGCGTAATTTGTTCAAAATACTTCACAGAACCGCCATCCAGGCATATGCTCGGGTCACCTTTTGTTTAGTAAATTAAACACCATGACTTCGATACCTGATTACCATTGTGATGTGTTGATTGTGGGCAGCGGTGCCGCCGGTTTGTCGCTGGCGCTGCGTCTTGCCCCCTATTACCAGGTAACCGTGCTGAGCAAAGCGCAGGTTAACGAAGGCTCAACACTGTATGCACAGGGCGGGATCGCGGCGGTGTTTGATGAAACCGACAGCATTGAATCCCACGTTGAAGATACCCTGATCGCTGGCGCTGGGTTATGCGATCGTGAAACCGTCAGCTTTATCGCCAGCAATGCGCGCCATTGCGTGCAGTGGTTAATTGATAATGGCGTAGCGTTCGATATGGAACCGCAACCCGACGGTGAGGCGCGTTATCATCTGACGCGTGAAGGCGGCCACAGCCATCGCCGTATTCTGCACAGTGCCGATGCCACCGGTCGCGCAGTGGAAACGACCTTGGTCAGCCAGGCATTAAGCCATCCCAATATACGCATCATTGAACGCACCAACGCGGTGGATTTAATTCTTTCAGATAAAGTCGGACTGCCGGGCAAACGCCGAGTGGTGGGTGCATGGATCTGGAATCGCAATCGCGAACAGGTTGAAACCTGCCGTGCACGGGCCGTGGTGCTGGCGACTGGCGGCGCGGCAAAAGTCTATCAGTACACCACTAATCCGGATGTCGCCTCGGGTGATGGTATCGCCATGGCGTGGCGTGCGGGCTGTCGCGTGGCCAATCTGGAGTTTAACCAGTTCCATCCCACCTGTTTATTCCACCCTCAGGCACAAAATTTTTTGCTGACCGAAGCCCTGCGCGGTGAAGGTGCGTGGCTACTGCGTCCAGACGGTTCGCGCTTCATGCCTGATTTTGATGAGCGTGCCGAATTAGCACCGCGCGATGTCGTGGCACGCGCCATCGATCATGAAATGAAGCGACTCGGCGTGGATTGCATGTATCTCGATATCAGCCATCAGCCGGAAAGCTTTGTGCGCGCCCACTTCCCGATGATCTATGAAAAATTGCTGACCTTCGGTTTGGATCTCACTAAAGAGCCCATCCCGATCGTCCCCGCTGCGCACTATACCTGCGGTGGCGTGATGGTGGATCAGCACGGCCGTACCGACGTTGATGGGCTGTATGCCATCGGTGAAGTGAGCTATACCGGACTGCACGGCGCCAATCGCATGGCATCCAACTCACTGCTGGAGTGTCTGGTTTATGGCTGGTCGGCGGCGGAAGATATGATTCGTCGCCTGCCAGCAGTTACTGCCGTTGAGCAGTTACCCGCATGGGATGAAAGCCGCGTGGATGACGCAGACGAGCGCGTGGTGATTCAGCATAACTGGCATGAGCTACGCCTGTTTATGTGGGACTACATGGGCATTGTGCGCACCACCAAAAGGCTGGAGCGCGCCCTGCGCCGTATTACGTTGTTACAGCAGGAAATTGATGAGTACTATGCGCACTTCCGTCTCTCTAATAATCTGTTGGAACTGCGCAATTTAGTTCAGGTGGCGGAGCTGATGGTGCGCTGTGCGCTGCAGCGCAAAGAGAGCCGAGGTCTGCATTACACGCCAGACTATCCCGATCAGCTTTCTGAAGCCCTACCCACGCAACTCCAACCGGATAATTATCTGAACAGATAAAAATCGGAAACCAGGCTGAGCCAGTCAGCCGAGTAACTCTTGTCCTCATCGCGAATGGCGAGACGTTCCAGCAACGTTTCGCCCGCGGTCGGGGAAAAGCCCAATACCAGACGATTTGGCGGGCGCTGCGCGTAAGCCGCAACATCGTAGCGGTAACGCAGATGCCACCCCTCTGCCAGCGCTAATGAAATCAGCTGTTCTCCCGCCTCTTCAGGCAGTACCACACAAAAAATCCCCTCTTCTTCTATTAATTGAGCGGCGCAGCGTAACAACGTGGGATGGTCGAGCGTGGCGGTACTGCGCGCGTTATCCCGCTCGACACTGCCGGTGGTGGTGCCCGGTGCAAAAAACGGAGGGTTACTGACAATCAGAGAGTAGCGTTTCTCGCTTTGCTCACTCCAGCTCACAATATCCTGATGATGGATGGTGATACGATCGGCCCAGGGTGAAGCCTGCACATTCTCGAGAGCCTGGCTTGCTGCACTCTCTTCCAGCTCAACCGCATCAAGCGTGACTTGTTCGGGGGTACGCTGCGCCAACATCAAGGCAATCAACCCGCTGCCACAGCCAATATCGAGGATACGACGTGTCCCCGCCACGGGAGCCCAGGCGCCAAGTAACACCCCATCCGTTCCGACTTTCATCGCACAGCGGTCATGTGCCACGAAAAATTGCTTAAAGGTGAAACCATCTTTTCTTAACATCGCCCGCGTCTGCGGCTGCTCCTGAGACATTCTTCACTACCATTGAATTGTTTACTGCGGGGAGTGTAACGTGGTCACGCCGGGAATTCACCTGCACCTGAAATGCACAAACAGATGAAGATTATGTTTGATCTGTCTATAATCAGCGCCCCAAACTGAGGTAGACCATGACCGTAACCACATTCTCCGAACTCGAACTTGACGAAAGCCTGCTGCAAGCTTTGCAGGAAAAAGGCTACACGCGCCCCACTGTTATTCAGGCTGAGACCATTCCTGCCGCGCTGGAAGGCCGTGACGTTCTGGGTTCGGCTCCAACCGGGACGGGGAAAACGGCAGCCTTTCTGCTGCCTGCATTACAGCACCTGCTCGATTTCCCACGTAAAAAATCGGGCCCACCGCGTATCCTGATTGTTACACCTACCCGTGAACTGGCGATGCAAGTGGCTGACCAGGCACGTGAGCTGGCAAAACACACCCATCTCGATATCGCCACCATTACCGGCGGCGTGGCGTACATGAACCACGCAGAAGTGTTCAGTGAAAATCAGGACATCGTGGTGGCCACCACTGGCCGTTTGCTGCAGTACATCAAAGAAGAGAACTTTGATTGCCGTGCCGTTGAGACCCTGATCCTCGACGAAGCCGATCGCATGCTCGACATGGGCTTCGCGCAAGATATCGAAACCATCGCGGCCGAAACGCGCTGGCGTAAGCAGACGTTGCTGTTCTCTGCCACGCTGGAAGGCGACAACATCAAAGATTTCGCCGAGCGTCTGCTGAATGATCCGGTGTCGATTGAAGCCGATCCCAGCAAAAGCGAACGTAAAAAGATTCAGCAATGGTACTACCGCGCCGACAATCTTGAGCACAAGACCAAGTTGCTGATCCATCTGCTGAAAATGCCAGAAGCCAAGCGCGTGATCGTCTTTGTACGCAAGCGTGAGCGTCTGCATGAGGTGGTGACCTGGTTGCACGAAGCCGGCATCCGCACCAGTTATCTGGAAGGTGAGATGGTGCAGGTCAACCGCAACGAAGCGATCAAGCGCATCAATGAAAATCGCGTAAACGTAATGATTGCCACTGACGTTGCCGCGCGCGGTATCGACATTGATGATGTGACGCATGTAATTAACTTTGACCTGCCGCGCACCGCTGATGTCTATCTGCACCGCATTGGCCGCACCGCGCGTGCTGGCCGTAAAGGTACGGCGATCTCGCTGGTTGAAGCGCATGACCATCTGCTGCTGGGCAAAATCACACGTTATATTAATGAGCCCGTTAAGGCTCGCGTGATTGAAGAGTTGCGCCCAGAATCACGCGCGCCAAGTGCCAAAGTCACGGGTAAACCGTCGAAAAAAGTGCTGGCGAAGCGAAAAGAACAAAAAGAGAAAGAAGCGGAAAAACCGCGTGTTAAACAGCGTCATCGCGACACTAAAAATGTCGGTAAGCGCCGCAAGCCAAGCGGCAGCAGCACGCCAGAGAGCAGTGCGGAATAAAACAGCACTCGCACAATTAAAGCGCCTCTTTTGAGGCGTTTTTTTATGTCTGAAGATAAGAAATAGCCTTTACGCTACGCTTTTCATCGCAATGACCTTTCTGAGACTCTTGGCGCACATCATTAAATGCAAAAAGGCCGCACCGACTGACATCGGCACGGCCTGAATGATTGTGTGACTTTTGGTCAGCCGATCAATTACAGACTTTCAGTGAAAGTACGGGTAATCACATCGCGCTGCTGTTCCGGCGTCAGCGCATTAAAGCGCACCGCATAACCTGAAACACGAATGGTCAGTTGCGGATATTTCTCCGGGTGCTTGACGGCGTCTTCAAGCGTTTCACGGCGCAGCACATTCACATTCAGATGCTGGCCCCCTTCAATACGCACTTCTGGCTTCTGCTCCAGTGGGATCTCACGGTAAGCAATCTCGCCCAAATCGCTGATCGCAACGACCTGATCTTCAGTGAAATCGCCTTTAGCACACAGGCAACGCGCTTCGGCTTTCTCATCATCCAGCAACCAGAATGAGTTCAGAAGTTTTGGGTTGTTGGCCTGAGTAATTTGAATACCAGTAATCATAGTGACCTCCAGGGCTTTGATGCGCTGCTGACAGGCACAGCGCGGTTCATCATGTAATTAGATGCTCTGGTATATCACCCCGCTAAACAGGCCGTATTGACTTGCATCAATTATGCCCAGCCCGAATACCAGCGAAAAAACTAACAAATTGATTTATAACAATTATGAGTAATAACTTTTTTTGTGTTTTCTCAAATTATTTTTACCCTTCTGCTACCGCTTACGACACGTTAAGCTAGGTGCAAAATTTTGCAGGGAGTTGAAAATGGCTGAAAAGCTAACCTGGCACAGCGTGCTGGCTGAAGAGAAAGAGAAACCTTACTTTATCGACACGTTAAAAGCCGTGGCGAATGAGCGCGCAGCCGGTGTCACCGTTTATCCGCCGCAGAAAGATGTGTTCAATGCCTTCCGTTTGACGGAGTTGGGTGACATCAAAGTGGTGATTCTGGGCCAGGATCCCTATCACGGTCCCAATCAGGCCCACGGTTTGGCCTTCTCGGTATTACCGGGCGTGAACATCCCGCCTTCTCTATTGAATATGTACAAAGAGCTTGAGAAGGATATTCCAGGTTTTATCCGCCCACAGCATGGCTTTCTGGAAAGCTGGGCCACGCAAGGCGTGATGCTGTTAAACACCGTGCTCACCGTCGAAGCCAGCAAGGCGCATTCCCATGCGCGTTTCGGTTGGGAAACCTTTACCGACAACGTGATCAGCGCCATTAATCAACATCGTGAAGGGGTAATTTTCTTGCTGTGGGGTTCACATGCGCAGAAGAAAGGCAGCATTATTGATACTCAGCGCCATCACGTATTGAAAGCGCCCCACCCTTCACCGCTCTCGGCCCATCGTGGATTTTTCGGCAGCCAGCACTTCTCGCAGGCCAATGCGCTGCTGAGCCAGTCTGGGCAAACACCTATCGACTGGATGCCCGTATTACCCTGACAAATAAAAACGGCCGCATTCAGCGGCCGTTGATCTTTAAAGCGGACTAATTAACCTTTCGCTTTGGTCACGGCCACCATCGCCGGGCGCAGCAGGCGACCATTGAGGGTATAACCACGCTGCATTACCATCAGCACGTGATTAGGCGCCATATCTTCAGATTCAATCATCGACATCGCCTGATGCACGTCTGGGTTGAATGGCACATTGGTTTCACCGACCACTTCCACACCGTACTTACGCACGGCACCCAGCAGGGATTTCAGCGTCAGCTCAATGCCTTCAATCATAGAGGCAAGCTCGGTGTTCTCTTTGTCGGTCACTTCCAACGCGCGCTCCAGGCTATCGATCACCGGCAGCAGCTCATTGGCAAATTTTTCCAGCGCAAACTTGTGCGCCTTTTCCACGTCCATTTCGGCACGGCGACGGATATTTTCAATCTCCGCCTGAGCACGCAGCTGCGCATCGCGCACGCCGGTCTGCGACTGGGCTAATTCAGCTTCCAGTTGCGCAATACGCTCATCACGCGGATCCACCTCAGTTGCCGTCTCTGCGTCCACGTGCTGTTGATCCTGTTGAATTTCGTCTGAGACTTGCTCGTTAGGGGTATTCTGTTCTTTACTACTCATGAATTTCTCCGCGTTTTGCACATTCATCTCGCTGGTTGGCTTATTATGGGGATCAGTTTGACGGTTTCAAGTGAACCCATCACATTGCCTGGCCGTTTTGGCTTATGAGGAACACCTGCTAAATGAACAAACACTTTAACTGCATTGGGATTGTGGGTCATCCGCGTCATCCTACTGCGTTAACCACCCATGAAATGCTCTGGCGCTGGCTGACAGCAAAAGGCTATGAGGTGATCGTCGAGCAGCAGATTGCCCGCGAATTGAATTTGAAAGATGTGGAAACCGGCAGCCTGGCGGATATCGGTCAACGCGCCGATTTAGCGGTCGTGGTCGGGGGGGACGGCAACATGCTGGGTGCCGCGCGCGTGCTGGCACGTTATGACATTAAAGTGATTGGGATTAACCGCGGTAATCTCGGTTTTCTCACCGATCTCGATCCCGACAATGCTCAGCAACAGTTAGATGATGTGCTGCAGGGCGAATACTTCGTGGAGAGCCGTTTCCTGCTGGAAGCACAAGTGTGTAAGCAAGATTGCTCACCGCGTATTGGCAGCGCTATCAACGAAGTGGTGCTACATCCGGGCAAAGTGGCGCATATGATTGAATTCGAGGTCTACATCGATGAAGTCTTTGCGTTTTCACAGCGCTCCGATGGATTGATTATTTCCACACCGACGGGCTCAACCGCCTACTCGCTTTCCGCTGGCGGCCCGATCCTGACGCCCTCGCTGGATGCGATTGCGCTGGTGCCGATGTTCCCGCACACGCTCTCCGCTCGCCCGTTGGTGATTAACAGCAGCAGCAGCATTCGCCTGCGTTTTTCCTCACTGCGAAGCGACCTGGAGATCAGTTGCGACAGCCAAATCGCGCTGCCAATTCAGGAAGGAGAGGATGTGTTGATCCGTCGCAGCGCCCATCATCTCAATCTTATCCATCCAAAAAATTACAATTATTTTAATACCTTAAGCTCAAAATTAGGCTGGTCTAAAAAATTGTTCTGAAAATCACCGCCAGCTACTTTACTGTATAAAAAACCAGTTTATACTGTATGAAAAACCATATCTGTTTTTACATACAGGTGATTCTATGCTGGCACAACTGACCATCAGTAACTTTGCTATCGTTCGTGAACTGGAGATTGACTTTCATCGTGGTATGACAGCAATCACAGGGGAAACCGGCGCAGGTAAATCCATCGCAATTGATGCGTTGGGCCTGTGCCTGGGCGGCCGTTCTGAAGCAGATATGGTGCGTCAGGGTGCCAGTCGAGCAGATATCTGTGCGCGCTTCCAACTGAAAGCCTCGCCTTCAGCCCAGCGCTGGTTGTTCGAGAATCAACTTGATGAAGGCAACGAGTGCCTGTTGCGCCGCGTGATCAGCGCCGATGGACGTTCCCGTGGCTTTATCAACGGCACTTCCGTACCGCTCTCACAGTTACGCGAACTGGGGCAGCTGCTGATCCAGATTCACGGTCAGCATGCGCATCAGCTCCTGCTTAAATCCGATCACCAAAAACACCTGCTGGACGCCTATGCCGCCCATGATGGCCTGCTCACCGACATGCGCCAGCACTACCAGCGCTGGCATCAAAGCTGCCGCGCGCTGGCGCAGCATCAGCAACTCTCGCAAGAGCGTGAGGCGCGTCGTGAACTGCTGCAATATCAGTTAAAAGAACTCAATGAATTTGCCCCGCAGCCTGGCGAGTTTGAACAGATTGATGAAGAGTACAAGCGCCTGGCTAACAGCGGCCAGTTGCTCTCAACCAGCCAACAGGCCCTGCAGATTCTTGCCGACAGTGACGATACGAATCTGCAAAGTTTGTTGTATAGCGCCCGTAATATGCTGGGTGAATTAGTGACGCTGGATGACAAAGTGAGCGGCGTGTTCAATCTGCTGGAAGAAGCCGCGATTCAGCTGAGTGAAGCCAGCGATGAGTTACGCCATTACTGCGAGCGACTGGATCTGGATCCTAACCGTTTGCATGAGCTGGAGCAGCGCCTGTCACGCCAGATCGCCTTGTCCCGTAAGCATCATGTTTCCCCGGAAACCTTACCGGTGCTGTATCAGCAGTTGCTGGATGAAGCCGAACAGCTGTCGCAGCAAGAGAGCGATCAGGAGACGTTACAAACTGAAGTCGTTGCCCATCATCAGGCGGCATTGGCCTGTGCGGAAAAACTGCATCAGCTGCGTGAACAGTCAGCACAAGAGTTGAGTCAACTGATCACCCAAAGCATGCGCACCCTCTCCATGCCGCACGGTCAGTTTGCCATTGAGCTGGAATTCAATGCCGATCAACTGACGGCGGACGGCGCAACCCGGATTGAATTCCGCGTGACCACCAACCCTGGCCAGCCGCTGCAACCACTGGGCAAAGTGGCATCCGGCGGTGAACTGTCACGTATCGCCTTGGCGATCCAGGTGATCACTGCGCAGAAAATGGAAACCCCAGCGATGATCTTTGATGAAGTCGATGTCGGTATCAGTGGACCAACCGCTGCGGTGGTGGGTCAAATGTTGCGTCAACTGGGTGAGTCAACACAGGTGATGTGCGTGACGCATTTACCACAGGTAGCCGGTTGCGGACATCAACACTTCTTCGTCAGTAAAGAGACGGATGGCGCCATGACAGAAACCCATATGCAGCCACTGGATAAACGTGCTCGCCTGCAGGAACTGGCGCGTTTGCTGGGCGGCAGCGAAGTCACGCGTAACACCCTGGCCAACGCCAAAGAACTTTTAGCAGCCTAATACCGCACTTTTTTCTGGCCCAATGGTCATATGCTTGCTTTGTAGAGGTTTCCAATATGGCAAAGGTTTATTATCATCGGCAGTAATACACAAAATAATTCGAGTTTCAGGAAGGCGACAAGTGCATTCACCTCAGGAGCTTACTGAAGTAAGTGACTGAGGTGAATGCACGTAGTCAACGCACCTGCAACTTGAAGTATGAAGGGTATATATCGCCATAATAAAGCCTGCCGTAAGCAGAGTTCAGATTTCGATGGCAACAAAACTGCCTGATGAAAGGCGTTTGGCCCCAGAAAAGGAATGTATAGATGCGCTGTAAAACGCTGACTGCCGCGGCAGTGGTAATGTTGATGATGACCGCCGGATGTTCCACCCTTGAGCGCGTAGTGTATCGTCCGGACATCAACCAAGGTAACTACTTGGTCGCCAACGATGTTTCGAAGATTCACACCGGCATGACGCAGCAACAGGTTGCCTACACGCTCGGCACGCCAATGATGCACGACCCGTTTGGCAGCAACGTTTGGTATTACGTGTTCCGCCAGGAACCAGGTCATGAAGGTGTAAAACAGCAAACGCTGACGCTGACCTTCGACAGCAACGGTACGTTGACCAATATCGACAACAAACCGAAGCTCACTGGGTCGGAAGGCTAAGTGAATCACAACAAAAAAGGCGCCTGAGCGCCTTTTTTTGTGTCTGAGATTGGGTTACTTGTTGGTAGCCGAACGTTCAGCGCGTTGACGGCGCATCTCTTTCGGATCGGCAATCAGCGGGCGATAAATCTCTACACGATCGCCATCCTGAACGGCATCACCCAATTTGACCGGGCGGCTGAAGATACCGACTTTGTTACTTTTCAGGTCAATGTCTTTGCGCAGCGTTAAGAGTCCCGATGCTTTAATCGCCTGCTCTACCGTCGCGCCTTCATCGAGCGTGACAGTGCGCGAGTACTGCTTTTCGGGCAGCGCATACACCACTTCAACGCTGATATCAGCCACGGTAAACCTCTTTGGCGCGCTGTGAGAACGCCTGCACCATACTGTTGGCCAACTCTTTAAAGATGCGACCAAACGCCATTTCAACCAGCATGTTGGTGAATTCGAAGTCGAGGCTTAGCTCGACTTTACAGGCATCATCACCTAAAGAGGTGAAGTGCCATCCACCGGTCAGCTTACGAAATGGACCGTCAACCAGTTGCATCAAAATGCTTTGATTACTGATCAATGTATTGCGCGTGGTAAAGGTTTTACTGATGCCTGCTTTCGAGACATCCACCGCCGCCGTCATCTGATTTCCGTTGTTATCTAACACTCGACTGCCCGTGCAGCCTGGCAGAAATTCGGGATAAGCATCCACGTCATTAACAAGACGGTACATCTGCTCAGCGCTATAGGGGACCAACGCCGAACGGCTAATCTGGGCCATAATGGTTCCTGTTCATCACAAAACCGTTGAATAATACCATTTTCGGTTACCAAACAAAATTCACGGGTTTGCTAGCTGTGCTAAAATGAACTGTTTTTTACCGCCCCCAGGACAGGGGGATGCGCCCACAGACTGAGTGATGTAGACTACGCCGCACTATGACAAAGAAAAAAGCTCACAAACCCGGTTCAGCCACTATTGCCCTCAACAAACGCGCTCGCCACGAATACTTCATTGAAGAAGAGTTCGAAGCAGGTCTGTCGTTGCAAGGATGGGAAGTCAAATCACTCCGCGCCGGTAAAGCCAACATCAGCGACAGCTATATTTTGTTGCGCGATGGCGAAGCCTATCTGTTTGGTTCCACTTTCCAGCCGCTGGCCGTAGCCTCCACACACGTGGTGTGCGACCCGACCCGTAACCGTAAACTGCTGTTAAAACAGCGCGAACTTGACTCGCTCTATGGCCGTGTCAACCGCGAAGGTTTTACCGTGGTTGCGCTGTCGATGTACTGGAAAAACGCCTGGGCCAAACTGAAAATTGGTGTGGCACGCGGTAAGAAAGAACACGACAAGCGTGACGACGTGAAAGAACGTGAATGGAAGATGGATAAAGCACGTATTATGAAGAATTCAAAGCGTTAAGCACTGGATTCAGACGTCATCTTTCTGTAGTATGAGAAGTTCTGGGGCTGATTCTGGACTCGACGGGATTGTGAAGCCTTAGGAGCATGCCGAGGGGCGGTTTGCCTCGTAAAAAGCCGCAAAAAAATAGTCGCAAACGACGAAAACTACGCTTTAGCAGCTTAATACCCTGCTTTGAAGCCCTCTCTCCCTAGCTTCCGCTCTTAAGACGGGGATCAAGAGAGGTCAAACCCAAAAGAGATCGTGTGGATGCCCTGCCTGGGGTTGAAGCATTAAATCCAATCAGGCTAGTTTGTCAGTGGCGTGTCTGTCCGCAGCTGGCCGGCGAATGTAAAGATTGACTAAGCATGTAGTGCCGACGGTGTAGTAATTTCGGACGCGGGTTCAACTCCCGCCAGCTCCACCAAAATTCTCCATCGGTGACACCAGAGTCATCCGATGAAGTCCTAAGAGCCCGCATGGCGCAAGCCCTGCGGGCTTTTTTGTGCCTGTAATCTTCCGAGACGTTCCGCCTGAATCCAGAGATAATTGGTACACTTTATAATGTGTACCAAAAACGTGTACCAATTATGGACGGAAACCAGTCATGGCGCAGATGACACGCCCACTCACCAATAACGAAATCCTCAAAGCTAAGCCTCAAGAGTAAGACTTCACACTGCATGATGGCGACGGCCTTTTCCTGCTCGTCTAAACATCAGGTAAGAAGCTGTAGCGTTTTCGCTATCAGCGACCGAATAGCACCAGTCGCACAAATCTCAGCATTGGCTCTTACCCTGCCCTGACGCTCGCTGGCGCACGCCAAATGCGTGACCAATATCTTTTGATGCTTGCGCAAGGGATTGCCCCGCAGAAGCAGCAAGAGGAAGTTTCAGAGCAACGTCAAATTGAGCTGGATGGTATTTTTTCAGTTGTTGCCGGAAGGTAATTCCTGCCATGAGCAAAAGCGTTACCGAAGATTATGCGAAGGATAATTGGCGGTCGCTTGAGAAGGATGTCTTCCCTGCTATCGGTGAGATTCCTGTTCAGGCACTCAAGGTCAGAACGATTGTTGAAGCACTGGAGCCGATTAAAGCTCGCGGCGCGCTTGAGACGGTTCGCCGGTTAGTGCAGCGCATTAACGAGATCATGATTTTTGCAGTCAACACAGGGTTGATTGATGCGAACCCTGCTTCGGGCGTTGGTATGGCTTTTGAAAAACCCAAGAAGCAGAACATGCCAACCTTACGACCGGAAGAACTACCAAAGCTAATGCGCTCATTGGTCATGTCCAATCTTTCAATCACCACACGTTGTTTAATCGAGTGGCAGCTTCTTACCCTTGTACGGCCGTCAGAAGCCTCTGGAACACAGTGGGCAGAGATCGACTTCGATTTAAACCTTTGGGTTATTCCAGCGGAGCGCATGAAGGCCAAGCGCGAACATGTCGTTCCTTTATCGAAACAAGCTCTCGATATTCTTGAGGTTATGCGGCCTATCAGTGCTAACCGACAATATGTTTTTCCAAGTCGAAACAATCCCAAAGAGCCAATGAATAGCCAGACTGCGAATGCGGCATTAAAGCGAATAGGTTATGGCGGTAAGTTGGTTGCTCATGGTCTTCGTTCCATTGCTAGTACAGCTATGAATGAGGCTGGTTTAAACCCTGACGTAATAGAGTCGGCGCTAGCCCATTCAGACAAAAATGAGGTTCGTAGGGCATATAATAGATCCACTTATCTCAAGCAGCGAGTCGAACTTATGGATTGGTGGGGAAGTAAAGTTAAAGAGAATAAAGGCTGACATTAGCCAGCCTTTATTACTTAATGATTAATAATTCTTTCAAGGTAAGAGATCAATGGCACTTTATTGATCTCAGCATGATTTATATTCGGCTTCAAAACTTCCTTCCAATATAAATTGGCATTATATGGCTTGCTTTTATCACTTGTTTGATTGAATCTTAACTCAACAGGTAAACTTTCATGTTGATGTGCTGGTTCGAAAGTTGTGTTATGCGTGCAGAAGACACCAATATTACCTTTCATCAAATCATGATCTTTATTGTACTGTTCAACAATGCTTTTTTGGATGCCAGAATCAAATATTTCGTTCCCTCGTTCATCGACACCTATTATATTTGATGCATCCGTGTCAAATATAATATGGTACTTGATGTTAAATTTAGAGAATATTTTTTGATAGAACGGAATATTATTGACTGTACCACAATTAAGTATGAACAGAGATTTCCTTGGATTCATTTCTTGTAAATAAGCCCTAGAGATTATTTCCTCTGTGGGTCCTTCAATCAACAATATTTCATCAGAGTAAAAAGACTCACATATGAAAGGATTAAACCGTAAAACTTCATACATCTCTTGTTTTAGCTCTTCCTTAGTAAGCCCGCCCTTAGCCTTCTTCAGAAATTCATCATTAATTTGGTACATCTCCGTTCCGGTCGATGTTTTAACTAACCTTACGATTGATGATTTTGGCTTAGTAATGTCAATCATTGCTGCAGAATGTGAAGCACATAGTACCTGATAAGGTAATTCTTCGGTGCTAACCTGATAAATAAGTTCTCTTAATTCTTTGACCATTCTTGGATAAAGAAATAACTCCGGCTCTTCAAAAAGAACCATATAGTCCTTTCTTCCCTGTTGCCTTTCAAATTTCTCAGCAACATCTCTCATCAGTAAAAGGGTAAAGATTGCTGTTCGGATAGTACCATGTCCAACACTGCTATAAGAAGAAGGAATGTTTTCATCCCTTGATCCATCAATACCAGTCTTAGTGAACTCAATATCGTATTCTTTACCCAGCTTATTTTCGGTCCAAACAACTCTATCTTTATGGTCTTTGAAACTTACACTAGTATCGCCAAATATTTTATTGAAGTAACTATTAACTGAATTTTGATAATTGTTTATTAAATCCGCATCATACATTTTTTCTTGGAGTTGCTTTATTTTTTCCTGAGCTTCCTTAAGCTGTACAAAATCCTGAGCTTTTAAAGTGCTTTCTGCCATCATCTTTAAAATTTCATTCAATATTGTTTTTGCTTCTTCTTCAGTAGGCATGGCCTTTATAAATATGGGTTTCGGCAAACAAGCTTGAAAGACTGTGTGTAGGCCTAACGAAGCATAACCAACATCTTCATAACTATTTGTGGTGTAGTTATATGTTAAATTATTGACTTCAAACTTACCTGCTTTATGAACCCAAACCTTTTTTATCCTTAATAGATTGTTATTTAGATACTTCTTATAACTTTCTTTTTTATTTGGAGCCACCGCCTCTATCTTTGAAATATCTATCTGATCTAAAAGAACCTCTAATTCAAACTCCATATCTAGACTTCCATCCCTCCTATATAAATCATCCAAAACCGGCTTTTCATCTTTATAGAAGAACATGTAAGCCTTAAGAAAAGTCGATTTTCCTGCATTGTTTACGCCATATATGAATAGCGTATTGGTATCTTTAAAAACAATTCTATTTTTATCAAGACCACCAGATAGGCCCCGAAAATTATTGACTCCAAAAAATTCTATTTTCATAAAAACTCCTTTTTCAGAATATATTAGAAACAATCATGATTTTGAGAAGTCATTGATAACAGAAATCATAAGAAAACTCTTATAATATTAAGCTCTAAAAGATTCTTATAACTTAACATTTAAAAATGATGCTAAACACTTAAAAATACAACACTCTGTTATTAAAAGGAAAAATAGATTGCTTCTTTTAACAACAACCTTAAAACCCAACGTTACATTACTTAAATTAATCATTTACTCACTCAATACGGTTGAAGCTAAGTAAAACATCCTTTAATGCCCAAATGTCTAACATTTTGGTTAGTACTGTTGCAGTATGCCCAGCGCGCAATGCTATCCCCCCCTCGCCTGCCCGCTTTATGCACCGCTTTTAATGCAGGTGCATAAAGCAATCTAAGCCGCGCCCTGTATGGCCTGAACCTATCCCATAAACGCATAATTTTGCATGCAAATACATGCACCATATGCATGCACGGCTCTTTACAAACCGCCTTGCCAGAAAAAGGTTTCAAACGGCGAGCTGCAGGTACAAAAAAACCGCTGTATGGTCAGAGGCTGTGAGGTTAATGAGTATTGCGGAGTGCTGAGCCGTATCGGCCTAATGTCTGCCGTTCTTTGACCGGTACCGGCACGACTTTCTCAACGGGTTCCGGCGGCGGCGCGGTACCTGATGCCGTTGAGCACGCCGAACGGGCTGTTTATCGGTAACGCCAATATTCGCCCAATTAACCCGAAGCGCTATCTCTATCACGCGTATTTGTCATTTATGGAATCGCGTGGGCATCAACACCCGCTTAGCCTAACGGCTTTCGGCCAAGCAGTACCGCAGACGCTGAAAGAGTACGAACGCGTGCTGTTAAAGCGACGAACGAATAACGGCATACAAACCAACCTCACGTTACATGAGGATAGTGAAGCAGATTGGTTACCAGCATGTAGCTCCTAATAATTCATTCAATATAAACCGGCCTTTGCCGATTTTATTTTATTTAATGCGCTTGCTAACCCCAGAGAATAAAAACTGTCTTTATATATATTATTGTGTTTTTTTCGCGAACATTCAGATCAATCTGGACACCTACGCTTATTTACCAACACTGTTCTGACAAAGGCATATCAAACCCACCTAAACATACCACTCATCCAGAACATGACTACTCATTTATTTGTCTAATTTGATTACCAAAATACCTTAAAACTTTAGTTGTCCTACCGTTAATCACAGGCAGCTCTTCTTTATTTATCCAACCTATAAGCTCTTGAATATTGGATTTACCAAAATGGTTCAACTTATATTCCCTATCGTAGATACAGTCAGCCATACGTGATACAGTATCCCCTTTGCCATATAGAAGATAAGTCAAAGTGTCTTTTACCTGTTTTTCCTCATTGCCTTCAATAAATGAAGATTTCAAGGTTTCTAAACCACCTTTGTAAAATCGGAATCGGTCATGGAAAGAATGTAATACACATAAAGCATCAACTATATTACTCATTGATGCTGATTGTATTGACTCCTTTGAACCCAACACACGTTTAATTAGAGGATAATTAATCGGTACAATACGACTTTCAAAATGTTCCCATTCCGTGACCAACCATTCACTAATGAGGATTTTGGTTCTATACTTTTGTTGGTCATCCCATCCAAGAGGTTGGTCTTTCCAGGTGTCTTGGGTTGCATAAAAATCTCGTACAAAGCTAAAAAATGAGTCGATTTCTAACCGTAATGGTATTAATTCTCCATCTACTTTTCTTTCATGGTTCTTGTACACACTTTCAATACGACGAAACGCAGTTACAGCTTCTTGATAGGATTTCTGATAAGTCCCTAAAAATATAGATTTATTAGTGCTTTTTTTGCGACCACGATCTATATTTGAAAAGTTCACATCTCCTATTACATCTGTAACAGTACTTTCCATTTCCAATATAGTTTTATTTACTTGTGAGAATTTATTATAAATATTTCGGTATTTTTTTATAGCCTCTTTTGTTAGCACTTCTGCTTCATCCCAATAATCAGAAAACAGCTCAATAAGTTCCGAAAATCGATAATCTTCAGCTTCAATCCCTACCATAACTTCCTGATTAGTCAAGATAGCAGATCGAGTTAGGTTAGCGGAACCCAATAAGATTTTTTTATCACCAAAAATATATAGCTTTGGATGGAAAGAATTACTAGTGAAGAATCTTGCTTCTACGTTGTCGTGATTTAGAAGTTTTTCAAGTGCAATAGGTGAGGTAGGAAAACCAAGGCGAACAACAATCCGCAAGTGACACCCTCTTGCAAGTAAGGCATCGACAACATCAGATTCTGTATAAAATGCTGATGCAATAAATATATCCATACCATCTTCAACATGGTTGATGATACCGTTTTTAACGAAGTCATTTTTAGAAATTCGATTAGTATATAAATCCATCTATATCATCCTGTAATTGTTTTAGCACACCCAACTATGAGCTTTAAAAGGTCTTGACCATTATCTCATATTAAAATAGCACGGTGTTTGCAACGTCTGCTTCTAGCACTGCGCTGATCATTGTCAGCATGCAACGCCTATTCACATCATTCAACTCATACCGGTTTTGCTCGTTTTTTATAATCTAAGCTAAGGTGATCACCCTCAGTGCACACTAGTGTATATCCCCCCTCAAACCATTCACCATCTAACTGCATGAATTAAATAAATAAAAACACAAAGTGAACAGTGTGAACACTTTTCCATAAAATCATTTTACTTTGGATTTAGCGCCGAGCATTCGGTATTCTAGCGAAGCCGTTCCGGGGTATGAGATCCAATAATTAGTACACGTTTAGGTACACGGAACAAAGTTGAATTAGATAAAAACACGTAAATACATTAGCTTGCGAGTTATGTTCAGACTCCGCCAGCCCAAAATTCTCCATCGGTGACACCAGAGTCATCCGATGAAGTCCTTAGAGCCCGCACGACGCAAACCTTGCGGGCTTTTTTGTGTCCGTTACCTTCCGGGACGGTCCGCCTTCATCCAGAGATAATTGGTACACGTTAGAATATATGACCGACTCCCCGCTGATTAACACAGCGCGATTTTAGCAATCCAATCATTATTGGTCAGTGGTCAGAACCGTTGCCAACTTCCGCCGAGCGCTCACAGCAGCCCCCCACAGTCCTACTAGCATTACCGCTCTGAACCAAGAGCGAAAGTTAACAGTTTAAGAAATTAACCTAATTAGCATAAAATCTCTCCACTGAAGGGATACGGGGTGGCGGAAATCAATGACGACAAGGCAATATGCGCAAAAATCAATCTTCGATCTGGAAGCAATCTTCGAACGGTCACTGAACAACGTTAGTGAGCTTGAACAGCTGTTGGGCGAGCTGACTTTTCGCAACACTGCCAGAGCGCGGACGCTGAAAACAAATATTGAGCAAGCCCTAACTGAACTAAGCGTTCGCAGCGTGTCATCCATGTCGGGTTCCAGTCTATCAGCGCGTCATCCCAGTTCAGCGTCCATGCAATCTTCCCAGGTTGTGCAAAGCGATGCGCCTGTAACGACAGTGCAACTGCAACCTACAGCGACTACAGACCCTGTCATGCAACAACAGTTCGGCATCGAACAGGTCGATCCTGGTTCGATCCCGTCTTTCTCTCCATCAGAAAAACCAAATGATGCGCGAGCAATACTGGCAGCATGGACTGCCCTCGAGGCGTTGTCGCCTCAGGGTTATAAGCGTCCAGAGGATATGGCAACCGGCGACCGCTCCAGGGTTGCTCTATTGGAGCGAGGTGTTCCATGGGGACCAAATGCCCGTAGCAAGCCCAGTTATAAGCTTTATTTTGAGGTCGTCCTCGGCTCCATCGCTCTCGACAAGGCGACGGACGAGTTGGTCAAGGTTTTTGGCGAGGATGAGGAGCTTTCACGCCCGGAAGGTAAGAAAGCGGCCATCGGATCGATCCTGATCGACAAGGAAGGTTATGTGCTTGAGGACAAAGGCGTCGCCGTTTCCAGTTTTGCCTGGGCACTCAAGCCGGCTCTCGATATGAAGCTTGGGAGCTTAGGGAATTGGCCAAATGTTGAGCCGCGCATTAAAGCGCATCTGGATCAAATGGTTCGTCGCCATAACGAGGATGGAGAACCCATACCGATCGATTTGGATGTCGTTCTTAACGCTTATAAATGGCTTGTGTCTCAGTTCGGTGTACCTGAGCATATGGTTGAGCCACCCACATTCGCGATTAAGGTGTTTCATCATTTTAAGGCCAAGGCGCCGCCTGAACCATCGTTACTGAATTCCTTCTATCTTGAAGATCTCGCTGAAGCAACCAAACTGCTAGAGACGGGCAAAGCCGGAACCGGTTTGCTCCGCTACATGGGAATTGGCAGGCCTGACCAGAAAATCGACGTGCTATCGCCTATTTCCGCAGTTGAGCCGTATGTCGCACCGTCGCTCATGCCGCAAGCTCGTTGGCCTTCGAAAGGCGGTCATCCATTGGTGCTTCTTCAACAGGCTGCCGTAAATGCGGCGCGTGCTGAGCTGAATGATGCTCCAGGTATCATCGGTGTCAATGGGCCACCGGGTACCGGAAAGACCACTCTTCTGCGAGATATTGTTGTTGGGTGCATTCTTGATCGGGCCACGGCGATGTCCGGCTTCAACAAACCGCAGGATGCCTTTTCCACAACAGGCGAGAAGCTGGCATTCGGTTCCAATGCCTTCCTGCATTTCTACAAGTTACATGCATCCTTGAAGGGCCATGAGATCGTCGTAGCCTCCTCGAATAACAAAGCGGTCGAAAACGTCAGTAAAGAGCTTCCTCTCAAGGATGCCAATGGTCGCCATGAAGAGATCGCCTACTTCCGGTCCATCAGCGACCTGATTGCGAATCCCAAACGCGCCGGCTATTTCGAGGCCGAGGACGACACACCCTCCGATCCTATCGAAACCTGGGGACTGATTGCCGCAGCACTCGGCAAGAGCAGCAACCGAGGCACGTTCCAGCAAGGTTTCTGGTGGAATGAGGACGGCGGTTTCCTTACCTACCTGAAAGCAGCTCGCGGCATAAACGTCATGCGTGAGATCAAGGACGAACAAACTGGCGAAATCATCGATCGCGTGATGCCCAGCGTGGTTGTCAATGAGCGCCCCAGCACCAACGAAGCGGACGCTTTAGCAGCCTGGCGTAAAGCGCGATCCGTTTTCCTTAAACTCAAGGAGACGGTAGATGCCGAAATCGCCAGCATCGAAGAGATGCGACGGGATATCCAGGCGCTCAAGGGGGCGACCACCGAACTTCAAAGAGTGGAACAGCGTCGTCCGAGTCTGAATGAAGCCGTCGAAGAGGCACACCAGATTGTTGCAGCCTGCCAACGGGAGCATGAGAAGGCAAAGTCGCAGATCGAGCAGGACAAAACCTTGCTCGATAGCCATCTTGCTGGCCGTCCAGGTGTCTTCTCCCGCTTGTTCGCGACTGCGGCCTGGAAATCGTGGAGATCGACACTACAGAAGCTCTCTGCGACCTTGCAGCAATCAGTCTTACAGGCACAGGAGAAAGACGGCGCGCTGGAGCTTGCAAGGACTAAGTGGAGCAATTCTGAGTCCCAGTTACAGCAACTCGACCAGGAGATTTCCAGCAAATGTCAGGCTGTCTCAAAATTGAAGGCGACCGAGGCAGAGGCAAGAAACCGCATGGGAGACAGAGTCGTTGATGAGAGATTCTTTGAGCGCGAGCACGAGGCTATCCACCTGACTGCACCATGGCTTCCCGATGAGGTTCATCGCCTGCGGGAGGATCTTTTCGCCGCCGCCCTGGCAGTGCATAAAACGTTCGTCGATGCTTCGGCCAGCCGCTTGCAACACAATCTTGGGCTATTGATGTCGGGCATGGTGGCAGGTGCCTTCCAGTCTCCTGCTCACCGTGAACTTCTTCCCGAACTTTGGTCAAGCCTTTTCATGGTGGTGCCGACTGTGTCCACGACGTTTGCCTCAGTACGAACCATGTTCGGGGATCTGCCACCAGAGAGTATTGGCTGGCTTCTGGTAGATGAAGCGGGCCAGGCAGTTCCTCAGGCAGCAGTTGGAGCAATCATGCGGGCAAAGCGCTCCATCGTGGTAGGTGATCCGTTGCAAATCCCACCTGTGGTTTCGCTTCCTGAAAAGCTGAACGCCGAAATCTGCAAGTTCTTCGACATTGACCAAATCGATTGGTCTGCCCCCGCAGCATCTACGCAGACCCTTGCTGATCAGGCATCGCGCTTCAAATCCACCTTCGTCATGGATGTAGGTGATCGAGAAGTCGGGCTGCCACTCCTCGTTCACAGGCGTTGCCAGAACCCAATGTTCGATGTTTCTAACTCAATCGCTTATGCCGGGCAGATGGTCCATGCTGTCGGGCCTAAGAGACCAGGATCTATCGGCTCGGCTTTGGGGCGATCTCACTGGGTGGATATCAATGGCGATGCAGAGACGAAATGGTGTCCCGACGAAGGGGAAGCGGTTGTACGAATGCTCAAAGAGCTGGCAGCATCGGGCATTACAAATCCGGACGTATTTATCATTACGCCATTCAAGATCGTAGAGCAGAACATGCGTCGGCGTCTCGACAGTGAAACTGATCTGCTGCGGACGTTAGGCGTAAAGTTGGATGAGTGGTGCCGTGATCGCGTAGGCACGATACACACGTTCCAGGGCCGAGAAGCAGACACGGTCATCCTGTTATTGGGTGCTCCGAAAGCAAGTCAGCAAAGAGCGCGTCAGTGGGCGGCAAGCCCGCCAAACATAATCAATGTAGCCGTCTCACGCGCCAAGCAAAACCTGTATGTGGTCGGCTCGGCTGCTGCATGGGCAGGGGCGGGCACTAGTCTGCAGGTCCTACATCGGCAATTGGCGCAATCAGCCTGACAATCTCCGAGGTGAAGTCTTAAGAGCCCGCGCAGTGAAAGCCTTGCGGGCTTTTTTGTGTCTCAGATCTTCCCATAGGATGTACCCATCCCCTTTTTACCGCTATACATTTGGTTTTTCCCATAAAACGCCCCAACTTCTTAATGCGAAAAGCACCTGAAATGCGGTATAAAGCCGCATGAAAATTCCAAACCGAATCCAACCTCTGGTCGATGATGGCCTGATTGACAACGTGCTTCAGCGGCTGAAAAGCGGCAAAGAGGCTGACGTTTACACCGTACTGTGCGGTGACAAAGTTCAGTGTGCCAAAGTGTACAAAGAGGCATCGCAACGCAGCTTCAAGCAAGCCGTGCAATATCAGGAAGGGCGTAAAGTTCGCAACTCCCGCAGCGCCCGTGCCATGCAGAAAGGCTCCAAGTTTGGACGCAAGCAGCAAGAGGACGTGTGGCATACCGCTGAGGTAGATGCACTGTTCCGCCTGGCTAAAGCCGGCGTGCGCGTGCCAGAGCCTTATATGTGTCTGGACGGTGTGTTGTTGATGGAACTGGTTACCGATGCGGATGGGGCCGTTGCGCCTCGTCTGAGCGATATCATGCTGTCGGAACAGGAAGCGCTGGCTGACTTTGACACGATGATTCGTAATATCGTGCGCATGTTATGTGCCGGGATCGTGCATGGCGATCTGTCGGAATTTAATGTACTGCAGGATGCTCAAGGCCCGGTGATCATTGACCTGCCGCAAGCGGTGGATGCAGCGGCGAACAACCACGCTGAATCGATGTTCGCGCGCGATGTAAATAACATCACTGCCTATTACGGTCAGTTTGCCCCACAAATCCTGGCAACGCGTTTTGCCAAGGAGATCTGGCAGTTATATGAAGACGGAAAATTAACGCCTGAAACACCATTAACCGGGCACTTCCTGGAAGAGGTTCATGACGTGGATATGGATTCACTGCTGGACGAGATCATTTCTGCTGAAGATGAATATTATGAGCGTCAGCGTGCGGCTAAAGAGCGTGATGAAGAATAATCTCTTCGGACATCACGCAATAAGCTGACCTTTTCCACATTACGTCTGTTGGGAGTTTAGGAACTTAATGCAAACTCCTCAGATTACGTCATTCCTTCTCAGCATCCTGGAAGCAGTTTCTCATTGCAGCAACTGCGCCCGGTGAAAGCAGCATCGTTGATTTGAGGCTGGCTTCTATTCGACTCACGATCTCCTCTCGCGGTCCCCGTTGCCAGTCGTCGCTGGCGTAAAAATCATCCAGCACCGATTTCATCCTAACTTCGTTTTCAAATTCGCGAATCAGATAGTAGTGATCAATATCATGCCGTGAACAGCCATACGCAACGACATCAATACTGTGCTGGACATGAAGGGGAATGCTGATCTCACGCATTATCTTGTGGAAGTCTTTACCCGTGGTAGGTTTTAATCGATATTGCAAAATTTCAACAATCTTAGCCGCCATCTCTTTTCCTTGAGGTCTTATCCTGATTTAAACACGGCTCTAAACTATCCGCTTACATCGCCATGAGAAAGGGTTGCATGCCGTAAAGCAGTGTCCCATCACATCCTCTCTGCCATGGCATTGCGCTATGCAGTTGTCGGCTGGACAGTCACTGCACATTTTTCGCGCCATCCAAACCTAATGATTCAATTAAGGTTATTCCTGGAGCCAATTCTGGCTGAGCGTGCCATTGTTAGCTACGCTCATAACTCACAGAGCGATTGATGAGGGAATATTCATGAAAAAGACAATTATTGCTGTATCGGCCCTGCTGCTGGCTTCTTCGGCTTTTGCCGCGACTACACATGCAACTGACGAAACCGTAGCGAACGCACAAGCGGGCGCAAACACCGCCAAAGAAAAACTGCACAAAGCGCAGCATCAAGGCGAAGAGCAGAAGCTGAAAGCGCAGCATGCTGCTGAAGGTAAGAGCAACAGCACCACCAGCAAAATCAGCGAAGGCGCTCAAAAAGGTTGGAACAAAACCAAAGAAGGCACCGAGAAAGGCGTTGATGCCACCAAAGAAGGTGCAACCAAAGGCTGGAATGCGACCAAAGAAGGTGCCAGCGAATTGAAGAAGAAAGTAACCGAGTAATTTCTTCTAACTGAATACCGAAAGGCCGCGATTGTGGCCTTTTTTGTTGCCTGCGCCTTTGCGTCCTCAACAATATACACTTACACTCAGCCCAACACTCCATTAACCAGATTCTCTTATGTCTGACACCTTCAAACGCCAGCCCCTGCCCTTACCCAACGGTCACAACAAAGTGCTGCTGCACTCCTGCTGCGCGCCATGTTCGGGGGAAGTGATGGAAGCGATGCTGGCTTCCGGTATTGATTACACCATCTTCTTCTACAACCCAAACATTCACCCATTGAAAGAGTACGAGCTGCGTAAAGATGAGAATATCCGCTTTGCTGAGCAGTTTGGCGTGCCTTTCGTTGATGCCGATTACGATAAAGACAACTGGTTTGATCGTGCACGCGGCATGGAATGGGAGCCGGAACGCGGCGTGCGTTGCACCATGTGTTTTGATATGCGTTTTGAACGTACCGCGCTGTACGCGCATGAAAATGGCTTTCCAGTGATCACCAGTTCGCTGGGCATTTCACGCTGGAAGGATATGAAGCAGATCAATGACTGCGGCGTCCGTGCAGCCGCGCACTATCCTGATATGCTGTATTGGGAATTTAACTGGCGTAAAGGCGGTGGATCCTCGCGCATGATCGAGATCAGCAAGCGCGAGCGTTTCTATCAGCAGGAGTATTGCGGCTGCATCTATTCACTGCGTGACAGCAACCGTCATCGCGTGGCCAGCGGTCGCGAGCGCATTGAAATTGGCGTGCAGTATTACACGCCAGACGAAGAGTAAATAACCTGCTGGCAACCTCCAGCAGGCCGTCAGTATCACCAGGCTAATACCCTGCCGCTGTAATCGACATAATGATGTCCGCCCTGCCCGGCAAAACTATCCATCTGTGCCACTAACCCCTGCGCACTTTCGACGGCGGTAATATCCGCATCATCGCCACCCATATCGGTTTTCACCCAGCCCGGATGCAGTGACAGCAAGGTGGTGCCACGCGATGCCATCTGCTGAACCAAGGCGCGGCTCAGCATGTTGAGCGCAATCTTACTGGCCGAGTAGTAAGGGCGAAGCGCCTCTGGATTTTCGGTCAGGCTACCGAGGCGTGACGTGGTGATGCCGAGCACACCCTGCTTTTCCTGCAGTAGTGGCAACAGACTTTCAGCCATGCGGATAGGTGCCACCGAGTTGGTCATAAACAGCTGCATTAACTCATCATCTCTGGTGGCGATCAGCTCCATCGAGTCCGGGCCGAGAATGCCAGCATTGATCAGCGCACGATCAAACTGCTCGCCTTTGAGCTGCTGAAGTAAGTGCTCACGCTGAGTGGCAATGGTGATATCCAATGGCATCCAGCGCAGCTTCTCATGCTGATAAGAAACGGCGGTGCTGCGATAAGTGGCGGTGACTTCCCAGCCATCGGCGAGTAGTTGCTGCACGACGGCTAATCCAATCCCTTTTGATGCGCCAATAATCAGCGCACGTTTTAACTGGCCCATTTTCACCTCAGAACTGTCTGATATACAGAGAGTAGATTGATAGACTTAAGTCAAATCAACTTAAGTATTACCGCTAATTTTATAAAATAAAATCAGTGTGTTAATTAAAAGCCAAGGTCGTTATTGCGTATTAGCTAACTGGATTTGACAGCAAACTGTTCATTCTTGCGTCACTGTTTATGGCTTTGATAGAGTCCATTTTATGTTCACAGTGAGGATCCCGCATGGATGTCGCTCTTTTACAATCGCTCGATCATAGCGGGCGAGAAAAATTTGACGAGGCAATCAGTGCGTTACAGGGTGATATTTCGACGGCTGCTGCGCGACTCTCCATCGATCCCCGACTGAGAATCGAGTACTCGAAGCTTATCAAGAAAATGGCTGATGACTTACAGTCTCGGGCTAATATGGGATTGATCACTTGGGAAAAGGCCGCGCAGGAAGCACATGAAACGCGAAATGTGATCATGGATATGATCAGGGGGCGCAGCACGCCATTAGGTCGCGCCATGGCCGAACAAATGAAGATGTCCGGCAAAACCTTGAATGCACTCATCGCGAAGAAGGCCACCGAATTGTATGGCGCCAAGGTGCATTTTAATCAATTGTCCAGTAGCCAGCAGGATCGCGTCTATGCCGCTATTGTCGAATCGGCAGGGAAATCTAATCCACGTATCAATCTGAGAATGATGCAACTGTCACGTGCGGGGCGCGGTCTGATTGTCCTCTCCGTTGCCATCTCGGTCTACGAAATCTATCAATCAGATAACAAGGTTTCAGAGGCGGGGCGGCAGTTGGCAATTAATGGCGCTGGCATTGCAGGCGGCGCTGCAGGAGGTGCACTGGCTGGTCTGGCGTGTGGTCCCGGCGCCCCCGTGTGTGTGATGATTGGCGGCTTCGTGGGCGCAGCCCTTGCCGCGTGGCAAATGGGAGCAATTTGGCGATGATGCAGCAGATCTTTAATATTTCTCTGGCAGAGACCACTCCCGCTAGCGAAACCACTCAGGCACGAAGCGAAGTTCTTTTAGATCAACTCCCCAGCGGCATCGTTATTCCCGGCTCAGTGCTGGAAGCTGCGGTAGAAATTAGCGCTGGAAGGTATGTCTTGTTTGTGACCGATGGCAACCTTTATGAAGAATCTCTTACCATCGTGCTTTGTCATCGTGATGCTGGGGTAGAGGAAATTATTCATATTGAGAATATATACACCTCCGGAATGTTTGAGGACCTTGCGGTTCACAGCGATCACATCGAATTTCATTTTCTTGGTGAGTCTCGCTGGTCTCTCTCGGTGGCTGATTCCCCCAAATTCACCCTGCCCTTCTTTGGTGATCCTAAAGGAGTCAAACGAAGCGCAGGATTCAAAAAGCAGCTTTACGTGACTTCATACGAATAAAGGGCAGGATAACCTGCCCTTAGATTCACTAACGTAACACCAACGTTAGCACAATGATCACCACCATCATTATCAGCAGGTGGCACACCACCTTATCGAGATTCCGTTTCCGCATAGTGCCTCCATGGGTTTAGAACCACTGGCCGAAGCGTTTGATGTACAGGGTTTTCATGCCCTGTGCGACGACGCAGTAACCGAGTAATGTCGCTACCAGCCATGGGAAATATGACCATGGCAGCGGCACCAGTCCCACCATGCTGCCCAGCGGAGAGAATGGCAGCAGAATACCGGCAATCATCACGCACGCGGTGGCGAGCAGCACCGGCAATGCAGCCCGGCTCTGAATGAACGGTATTTTCTGGGTGCGCAGCATATGCACCACCAGCGTCTGAGACAGCAACCCTTCCACAAACCAACCTGACTGGAACAGCGACTGCATTTCAGGTGTGTTAGCAGCAAACACGTACCACATTACGGCAAAAGTGGTGATATCAAAGATTGACGAGGTAGGCCCAATCCACAGCATAAAGCGTTTGATATTACGCGCGTCCCATTTACGCGGTTTGCGCAGGAACTCGCGGTCCATTTTGTCCCAGGGCAATGCCAGCTGAGACAGATCGTACATCAGGTTCTGGATCAGCAGATGAATCGCCAGCATTGGCAGGAACGGGATAAAGGCGCTCGCCACCAGCACGGAGAACACGTTGCCGAAGTTGGAGCTGGCGGTCATGTTCAGATACTTGATGATATTGCCGAAGGTCTCGCGTCCTTTCATCACTCCCTCTTCCAGCACCATCAGATCCTTTTCCAGCAGGATGATGTCAGAAGACTCTTTGGCGATGTCTGCGGCGCTGTCGACTGAGATGCCCACATCGGCATCACGCAGCGCGGGGGCATCATTAATGCCGTCGCCGAGGAAGCCAACGGTATGCCCTTGTTGTTGCAGCGCGCGCAAAATGCGTGATTTCTGCAACGGTGTCAGTTTGGCAAACACCGCACTCTGCGCGGCAGCGGTAGCCAACTGCTCATCGCTCATCATGGCAATTTGGTCGCCAGTGACGATATCTCCGCTATCAATCCCCACCTGCTGGCAGATGCGCGCGGTGACCACCGGATTATCGCCGGTCAACACTTTGACGCTGACGCCGTTTTCGCGCAGTGCGGTAATCGCTTTAGCGGCGCTCTCTTTTGGTGGATCGAGGAATGTCAGCAGCCCTTCGACGGTTAACCCTTGCTCATCCGCTACGTTCAGTGCCTGCTGCAAGCCTGGCTCCTCCAATACACGGCTGGCGACCAGCAATACACGGAAGCCCTGTTCGTTGTATTGATGTGCCAGCGCCAACAGTTCTGCACGGCGTTTTTCATCGAGCGGCTGCACCAGTTTCCCTTCACGCTCGGCGGTGGCGATGCTCAGCATCTCTTCCACTGCACCTTTGCAAATCAGCATCTGTTGGTTGAGGCGACGATCGCGCACCACCACTGAAACGCGACGACGCACAAAATCAAACGGCAGCTCATCCACTTTGGCGTAATAGTCGCCCATATCGGCACTGATACGATCTTTGCCATAACGCAGAATGGCGCGATCCATCAGATTTGGCGTGCCGCTCTGATAGTGGCTATTGAGCCAGCTCAGCATCAGCACGCGGGAGTTTTCTACCCCGGCGCAATCCAGATGATGTTCAAGGATGATGTTGTCCTGTGTCAGCGTGCCGGTTTTATCGGTACACAGGATGTCCATCGCCCCGAGGTTTTGAATCGCGTTCAGCCGTTTCACAATCACTTTACGGCGTGACATGGCGATCGCGCCCTTGGCCAGGTTGGAACTGACGATCATCGGCAGCATTTCCGGTGTCAAACCAACCGCGACGGCCAGAGCAAACAGCGAGGCATCCAGCCAGTCGCCTTTGGTTAAACCGTTAATCAGCAACACCACCGGCACCATCACCAGCATGAAGCGGATCAGCAGCCAGCTCACGCTATTGACTCCACGATCAAACGCCGTTTGGGTACGATTACCGACGATCGATTTCGCCAGGCTGCCAAAGTAAGTTTCGCTACCGGTAGCCACCACCACCGCTTTGGCACTGCCGCTGGAGACATTGGTGCCCATCAGACAGACGCTGCCCAGCTCCAGCAGTGAAGCGCCCTGTTCACTCGCCCCGGCGCCTTTGCTGGTGACATGACCGGTAACGTCATATTTCTCAACCGGCAGGGATTCACCGGTCAAAATCGCCTGGCTGATAAACAGGTCACGCGAATCCAGCAGACGAACATCAGCAGGCACCAGATCGCCCGCAGAGAGATAGATAATGTCGCCCGGCACCAGCGTGGCGATATCCACTTCCTGTTTGACCGGCGGCTGCTGCGCGGATTCACGGCGCAGCACGGTGGCAGTGGTGCGCACCATGGATTTCAACGCCTGCGCGGCTTTGTTAGTGCGGAATTCCTGCCAGAAGCGCAGCAAACCGCTGAGCGTTACCATCGTCACAATGATGATGACACCGGTCAGATCGGTCTCCTCGCCTTTGCGCATCGGCATCCAGTAATCGGTGAAAAAGCTGACTGCGGCCAGCGCCATTAATACGTAGATAAATGGGTTGTTAAACGCCTGAAACAGCTGAATCAGCGCCGGTGGCGCTTTATCATGCTCCACCTGATTACGGCCATAGACTTCCAGGCGCGCTTCGGCTTCACGTTCACTCAGCCCCAATGCATCACTACGCAGGCGCACCAGAGTTTCATCAGCGGTGAAACCCGCTTCGTCTTCAATCAGATAGCGCGGTGTTTTCTGGCGTGGCTGGCGCACGCTGTTGTTCCAGGCTTTTTTGTCCTGGTTGAGTTTCATGTCAGTCATGATGACATTCCTCTTTTTTTCGGCAATAAAAGTCCCTGCGCGTTGAGCGCATAATGTGGGATAAATTAAATTAACGGCTTAGCGTTAGTTGATTAAAAATAACCTGTCGGGAACTTCCATATTACCTCCCGGAAATAAGGGCGAAGAAAATCGCTCGTTTAAATAAACGAGAAATGAATATTACGATGTCGATTCCGCTACTGAATGCAGCCCTCAGACCGCCCAAACTTTTCTAGGGGCGTAACAAGGCATGCGCCAGTAACGGCTAAATCTGCACGCTGAAGATCAGCGCGCGCATCGAGGCGGAGGGAAAAGTGCGTTTAAAATCATGTGCATGATGAAATTCCCACGGGTTTCAGCCCGTTACAACCAGTGTTAAAGGGAACAATCATCAGAGAGAGGTGAGGATTGCTGCCCGCCGTGTTGGCAAGCAGCGACAAAAGAATTCGCGCGTCAGCTTGCCTTGTATTGCCATCTTAAAGGGTGACTGTCCAACTGAATTCTCCTGTTTGAAGTTGGCGCTATTATATTCCTGAAGTAAACGAAGTAAAGTTAATTATTCCCGTTGCGTTATTCATTTAATTTTCGTTGCGATTTGGTTGATAGAAGCGGGAAAAACACGCGCCCCTAACCACATCCTGCGGCATCAATACCATCATATTTAACAAGCTTATAACTAAACTACGGCACTTAGAACCGCAAAGCATATGCATAGCCATAAATTGACTATTCTTCATTACGCCGCTCTCGTAAACTCGCGTTACTTTTTTAAGGCAAGGAAACAACATGAAAAAAATTATTCCCTCACTGCTGGCATTATCGCTGGTAGCCGCCTTCTCTGCTCAGGCCGCAACACCGAAGGATACGCTGGTGATTGCGCAGTCGACTGATGATGCTGATAGCTTCGACCCCGCACAGGGCTTTGAACTGACCACGGTGCAAGCGTTCACTAACATCTATCAACGATTGGTCCAGTCTGACCCGACCAATCCTACTGATTTGAAACCCACGTTGGCCACTTCATGGACCTCAGGTAGTGATAATCGCAGCCTGACTTTTGAACTGCGTAAAGGCGCGCAATTCGCCAGCGGTAATCCGCTGCGTCCGGAAGATGTCATCTTCTCGCTGGGCCGCGTGGTGAAACTGAACCTCGACCCTTCCTTTATCCTGACCCAACTGGGCTGGAATAAAGACAATGTCGATACCTTCCTGAAGAAGGTCGATGACAATCATGTGCAGATCAGCTGGAGCGCCAACGTCAGCCCGGCCTATGTGCTGAGCCTGCTGTCTGCCCCGGTTTCATCGATTGTTGATGAGAAGACCGCACAGGCCAACGCGAAAAACGGCGACTTCGGCCACGCGTGGCTGGGCACCCACTCTGCCGGCAGCGGCCCGTATCAGATCCGTAAAGTGGTGCTGCATGAAGTGGTGCTGCTCACCGCCAACCCGACGTCACCGGCTGGTGCACCGAAGCTGAAAAACATCTTAATCAAGAACGTGCCTGAGCCAGCGGCGCGTCGCTTGCTGCTGGAGCAGGGCGATGTGGATATCGCACGTAACCTCGGCGCTGACCAAATCGCCGCGCTGAAAGACAAAGCGGGTGTGAAGACCGAAGCGATTCCTATGGCCTCGCTCTATTACATCCAGTTCAACGTCGGTGAGAACCCGGTGCTGAAGAATCCCGCGCTGTGGGAAGCGGCCCGTTACCTGTTCGACTATAAAGGCATCGCCAACGATCTGTTGAAAGGCCAGTTCGAAGTCCATCAGACTTTCTTGCCGAAAGGTTTCCTCGGCGCGCTGAATGACACGCCGTACAGCTACGATCCGGAAAAAGCCAAAGCCATTCTGAAGAAAGCGGGTCTGACCAACGTCAGCTTTAAGCTCTCCACCAGCAACCAACCGCCGTACCTGGATATCGCTCAGGCCTTGCAGGGCAGCTTTGCCAAAGGTGGCGTGAAGGTGGAAGTGCAGCCGGGTCTGAGTTCTGAAGTGTCAACCCGCGTGAAAGCGCACCAGTATGAAGCCACGTTGAATGCCTGGGGTGCGGACTATTTCGATCCGAACACCAATGCCGCCTCCTTTGCTTACAACCCTGAAGATGGCAGCAAAACCATTGCCTACCGCTCTGACTGGCATATTCCTGAGTTGAGCAAGCAGACGCTGGCGGCCACCGCCGAAGCCGACAGCAACAAGCGTGTGGAACTGTACCAGGCCATGCAGCGTGAAGTGCTGAAAAACTCACCGTATGTGATCGGTTTGCAGGCACGTAACCTGATTGCACTGCGCGATAACCTGAAAGGCTATGTGCAGGGGATTAACCCAGACATGGTGTACTACTCGCAGGTCTCTAAGTAATGGCAGTGTCTGCTTCACAGGCCGGGTTCGCCCGGCCGCTCTGGCAACGCTTTAGCCGCCTGGTCACCAGTGTGTTATCACTGCTGGTGACGCTGGTAGGTTTGTTAGCGTTCACTTTCATGTTGTCGCACCTGTCGCCGGTCGATCCGGTACAGCAAATCGCGGGCGATCACGCCAGCGAAGCAACTTATGCGCAGGTGCGTCACGATCTCGGTCTCGATCAGCCGGTACTGGTACAGTTCTGGCGCTATATCAGCCATCTGGCTCAGGGCAACTTAGGGCTTTCGCATCTCACCAATCAGCCGGTGAGCGCGGATTTGATGCGCACCTTTCCAGCCACTATCGAACTGGCCACTTGCGCGATGATCTTCGCCGCCGTGTTTGGCATTACGCTGGCGCTGCTGGCGGCATGGAAGCCGGGTAGCGTCATTGATAACGTGGCGCGTTTTATTTCACTGCTCGGCTATTCAGTACCGGTGTTCTGGCTGGGCCTGCTCGGTCTGCTGCTGTTTTACGCGGTGCTGCACTGGTCTGCGGGACCGGGACAGCTGGATGATATCTGGATCTACACGCTGGAGCCGAAAACCGGCTTTGTGCTGATCGATAGCTGGCTGTCTGGCGATCCTGAAATGTTCCGCAATGCGATTGCGCACCTGTGGCTGCCGGTGGTGATCCTCGGCCTGCTGGCGATGGCTGGCATTACGCGCCTACTGCGTGCGGCGCTGCTGGAAGAGAGCAGCAAAGAGTATGTGATTCTGGCGCGCGCAAAAGGCGCAGGCCGCACTCGCATCTTGTTACGCCATATCTTTCCCAACGTCCTTGGCACGCTGATCACCGTCATCGCCCTCTCCTACGCCACGCTGCTGGAAGGTTCGGTGTTAACCGAAACGGTATTCGCCTGGCCAGGTGTTGGACGCTACATGACGAACGCGCTGTTTTCCTCGGATACACCCGCGATTCTCGGCTCGACCCTGCTGATTGGCAGCTGCTTTATTCTGCTTAACGCCGTGGCCGATGCCTTAACCTGGTTAACCGATCCGAGAACCCGATGACTCAACAACTCTCTGAACTGGAAACCCTGCGGCCACGCCGCCGCCGTGCACGCGTCACCTCACTCACCATTGGCTTAACGCTGGTGTTGATTGTGGTGGCGATGGCGCTGTTTGCCCCGCTGCTGGCCCCGTTCGATCCTAACGCGCAGGTGATTGCCCAGCGCTTGCAGTCCCCTTCTGCCGTGCACTGGTTCGGTACCGATGGCTTTGGCCGTGATTTATTGTCCCGCGTGATCTACGGCGCACGGCCGACGCTGCTGCTGGTGTCGCTGATTCTGCTGCTGACCATTCCGGTTGGCCTGCTGGTTGGCATCACGGCGGGCTATGTCGGCGGCTGGACCGAGCGCGTGCTGATGCGCATAACCGATATCTTCCTGTCACTGCCGAATCTGGTGATCGCCCTGGCGCTGGTTGCCATGCTCGGTCCGGGATTGATGAACGGCGCGCTGGCGCTGGCGCTAACCAGTTGGCCGCCGTTTGCCCGTCAGGCACGTGCTGAAACCCTGGCGTTACGCCGCAGTGATTATCTGGCTGCCGCACGCATGCAGGGCATTACCGGTCTGCGCCTGATGTTCGGCCACATTTTGCCGCTGTGTTTACCGACAGCCGTGGTGCGTGCAGCTCTGAGTCTGGGTGGCATCATTCTTTCCGCAGCCGGTCTGGGCTTCCTCGGCATGGGCGTGCAACCGCCGACCGCCGAATGGGGTTCAATGGTCGCGGAAGGCAGCAAAGTGATTTTCGATCAGTGGTGGGTAGCCGCCGCGCCTGGCGGTGCGATTCTGTTTGCCAGCCTGGCGTTTAACCTGACAGGCGATGGCCTGCGCGACCGACTGGATACTCGTCATGCCAAATGATCTGTTAATTGATGCCCAAGGGCTGACCATCCGCAGCGAGGATGCACTGCTGGTGGATAATATCGCTTTCCAGATTGGCCGTGAGCGCGTGGCGCTGGTCGGTGAATCCGGTTCCGGCAAATCACTCACCGCCCGCTCACTGATGGGTTTGCTGTCACCCGCTCTGCATCTGCAAGCCGATTGTTTGCAGGTGGCGGGGGCTGATGCGCTGTCACTGAGTGAACGTGACTGGATCACCCTACGCGGTGGCAAAGTGGCGATGGTGATGCAGGACCCGAAATACGCGCTGAATCCGACGCGCACCATCGGCTGGCAGGTGGAAGAGCCGCTGGTGCTGCACCGCAAAATGAGCCGAGCCGAACGCGAAGCCAAAGTGTGCGAGATGCTGGAGGCGGTCGGTCTTCCCGAGCCGCGCCAGTTGATGAAACGCTATCCCCATCAGCTCTCTGGCGGTATGGGGCAACGCGTGATGCTGGCGATTGCGCTGATCACCGATCCCGACCTGCTGATTGCCGATGAACCGACTTCAGCGCTCGATCACGCGATGCGCGATCAGGTACTGGCGCTGATCCGTCGGTTGGTCGAGCAGCGCAATATGGGCTTGCTGCTGATCAGCCACGATCTGCAACAGGTTTCCGAACACTGCGATCGGGTGATGGTGATGTATAAGGGCCGTCTGCTGGATACACTGCCTGCAGCGCAGCTTGCGAATGCTACCCATCCCTACACCCGCACACTGTGGGCGTGTCGTCCCAGCAAAGCGACACATGGCGAACGTCTGCCGGTGTTGGATCGCGCGTCGCTGGAGAAGAGTGATGATTGAGTTAAGCCACCTCAGCGTGTCCCACAAACAGGGTTACGAGCTGCGTACCGTGGTGCATGATATTTCGCTGCAGGTTGCGCCGGGCGAGTGTTTTGGTCTGGTTGGGCCTTCGGGTTGTGGTAAGTCATCGCTGCTGTGGGTGATGGCCGGGTTGAATCCCTTCTGGAGCGGCACGATGCAGCTGGCAGGCACCGCAGTGCAACCGGGTAAAGCCTTTACCGGTCCACTGCGCCGTGATGTGCAGATGGTGTTTCAGGACCCTTATGCCTCGCTGCATCCGCGTCATCGCCTGCGCCGTACCCTGGCAGAACCGCTGAAAATGCTGAAGCGCGACAATATCGACGATCGCATTAATGACGGCTTCCGCCATGTGGGTTTGGATCCGGCGTTGGCGGATCGCTATCCGCATCAGCTCTCTGGTGGACAGCGGCAACGTGTGGCGATTGTCCGTGCGCTGCTGCTGGAGCCGAAGATCCTGCTGCTCGATGAGCCAACCTCGGCGCTGGATATGTCAGTGCAGGCGGAGATCCTCAACCTGTTAAACGACCTGAAGCAGAATGATGGGTTGACCATGGTGCTGGTGAGCCACGATCCCGATGTGATCGATCATATGTGCGACCGTGCAGCGCATATGGCACTGGGCCGGATAGTGGCTTAACCCCAAGGAGTATTGTCGGGGCGTGCCTTGGCGCGCCCGATGCATCAACTGGCGGCCTGAAGGCCGCACCCTACAAAAGCATACGATAGCGACACATTTTATCCCCGCTTAATGCGCCATTGCCTGCAGCGTTTCGCTGCGAATCGATTCGGTGACTTCGGCTTTGAGCGTCATAAATTCCGGTGACGTTTTGATGGTGTAATCCCGCTGCGCGTTGAAATTCACCGCCACTTCCTGTTTGATGCGGCCAGGGCGCGCGCTGAATATCGCCACTTTGTTCGCCATGAAAATCGCTTCATCAATGTCATGCGTCACGAACAATACGGTTTTGCGCGACTGCTCCCACACGGACAGCAACAGTTCCTGCATCATCACGCGCGTTTGGTTATCCAGCGCGCCAAAGGGTTCATCCATCAACAGTACTTTGGGGTCGTTGGCCAGCGCACGGGCTATCGCGGTACGTTGTTGCATCCCGCCAGAGAGCTGGCGCGGATAGTGCTGGGCAAAACCGCGTAATCCCACTTGCTGGATGTAATAATCGCTGCGCTCTTTCTGCTGTGCCGCACTGAGACCGCGCTCCTGCAAACCAAAGCGGATGTTCTCTTCCACCGTCAGCCATGGGAACAAGGTGTAACTCTGGAACACCATGCCGCGATCGGCCCCCGGCCCCTCCACGCTCTTGCCGTCCAGCCAGATTTCTCCGCGCGTTGGCGTATCCAAACCGGCGATGATGCGCAGCAGCGTGGATTTGCCGCAGCCAGATGGCCCGAGAATGGTGATGAAATCATTCTCCTCCACCTGATAGTGGATCGGTTGCAGCGCCTGCGTTTGCTCGCCTTTCGGCCCGGTAAAAATGCGTTCGACACCGCGAACGTTAAGTTTGCTGTGCTTCATCACAAGGTACTCCATGCAAACAAGCGCCGGTTGAGCACTTTGAACAGATAGTCGGAGATCAGGCCAATGCAGCCAATCACAATGATGCCGAAAATGATCTGCCCGGTGTTAAGCAGCGCCTGGCTATCGACGATCATGTGGCCGATACCACTCTCCGATCCGATCAACTCAGCGACAATCACATAGGTCCACGCCCAACCCAGCACTAAGCGCAGCAGTTCGGCAATGCCCGGTGCCGCGCCCGGTATCAGCACGCGGCGCACGATCGAACGGTTGCTGCATCCCAGCGTGTAGGCGGCTTCAACCAGATCGCGCCGCGCACCGCTGACGGTCACCGCGACCATTAAAACGATCTGGAAGAATGAGCCGATAAAGATCACCAAAATCTTCTGTGTTTCACCAATACCGGCCCACAGGATCAGCAACGGCACGAATGCCGAAGCCGGTAAGTAACGGCAAAAGGAGACGAAGGGTTCGAGAAAGGCTTCCCAGGTTTTATAGGCGCCCATCATGATGCCCAGCGGCACACCAATTATCGCGGCCAGTAAGAAGCCGGCCAGCACGCGCATCACCGTCATGCCGATATCCAACGAGAAGTTGTACTCGGTGAACAGCACCACACCCTGCTGCAGCATGGTAAGTGGATCCGCCAGAAACGTGGGCGATACCATGCCGCCCAGCGTCACCAGCGTCCACACCGCGATGAACAGCACAAAGAACGCCACGCCCAGCGCGATACGTAAGCGCAGCGAAATGGCTTTCAGCGGCACCATTAACGGGTTATGCCAGCGCGTGGGCGCATCGGGCAGTGACGCAGGCGGGCTTACCGGTTGGCTTTTACTCATCTCCATCTCCTTTCTCCTGCTTACTGCACGAAGCTGGCGTCGTACAAGCTTTTCACGTCCGGCATTTTCTTGATCACACCCGCGCGCAGCAGCAGCTTGCCCGCTTCATCGCTAAAGGTTTCAATCTCACCGCTAAAGAACTTTTTGTTCTCCTCTGGCCCCTGCCAGCGCAAGAAACTGGCTGACTCGGCAAACTCTTTGCCGGTGGATTTCACCGCAGCACCCATGATTTCGTTGGACTTGTCAGGCTGCTGTTTGATCATTTCCAGTGCATCGTAATAGCTGGCCACCAGCGCTTTGGCGGCGTCCGGGTGGTCTTTCAGGAAGGTCGGCGTACAACCCAACGTGTCCATCACCATCGGGTAATCCAGCGTGGTAGCGAGGATTTTTCCTGCCTTAGGTTGATTGCGGATCACCGATAAATAGGGTTCATAAGTTACCGCCGCATCGTTCTGACCCGCCGCGAAGGATTGCGCAGCCGCCTGCGGTGCCATGGTGGCGAGACGCAAGTCTTTCATCGTCATGCCGTTTTTATCCAGCATCCACGCCAGCAAGAAGTAAGGCGAGGTGCCCGGGGCATCGACCGCGATGGTTTTGCCTTTCAGATCTTTGATGCTGGTGATGTCACTGCGAGTGGCGAGGCCATCCGCGCCGTAGGATTTGTCCAGCTGGACGATCTGCTTGATCGGCACGCCAGCTGCATTCCAGGAGATGTAGGTTTCGACGGTGGTTGCTGCACACTGGATGGTGCCGGACGCCACCGCCAGATGTCGGCTGCTTTGCGGGATCATTTTCACATCGACATCCAGGCCATGCTTTTTGAAGATCCCGGCCTTATCCGCCAGCGTCAGCGGGGCAAAACCGGTCCAGCCGGAGATACCGATAGCGATTTTGGTGTCAGCGGCTTGCGCACCCAAAGCACTGGCGCAAAGTACCGCTGCGGTTAACACACGAACAACATGTTGCACTGGCTTGCCCATCTTCCACTCCTGATAAAAGGTGATGAAAAACAACGGTTGTATAGTCTTATCTATACAAGCCAAGCAATGCCTGTGCCAGAACGGTAAAACCAGAGGTGGTGCGGTGGTGATGTGGATTGGTGCACCGAGGCAGTGCATGAATAGCGGAAAGATCGGTCATGCTGGTGCGGACTGTTTGAGGGTGCGCATCAATGCGCACCCTACAAAAAAACCGCATCCATTCTTGTAGGCTCGCCATTTATGGCGACCTCAATGATTAACCGCCGCGCGCGCCCACCACGTTCAAACGTGGCTGCGGATGTTCAGGTTTCAGGTCGTACATGCCGCCATAGAACGGATCGACCAGCAACCAGCCAGGGAAGCCCAGCAGAGGAATATTGCCCAGCAGATACCACAAGTTAGCACTGGCCTCGATCGGCAGCGTCACCGGCACATAGCCTGGGCTCTCCAGCATCACCTGATAGTGTTTCTTACCGAAGTAGTTGCCGGTGGATTTTGCCAGCTCGACGGTTTGTGGCGTATAGCCCTGTGCCACGGCACGGCCCGTCTCATCCTGCACGGTGAAGCGCGCGCCCTGCGGCACAGAGTCAA
Source organism: Pantoea sp. EA-12 (assembly GCF_030053355.1). Classification (NCBI taxonomy): domain Bacteria; kingdom Pseudomonadati; phylum Pseudomonadota; class Gammaproteobacteria; order Enterobacterales; family Erwiniaceae; genus Pantoea; species Pantoea sp. EA-12. The sequence goes on from NZ_JASGBY010000002.1 coordinate 541,744, forward strand.
TTTTTACCGGCTGCGTTTCCGTGCCGACAATAGTGGCACAGCCGCTCAGCAGCAGCGCAGTGGCAGGAAGAAGGTGTCGCAGGTTCATAGCAGGTCCGCTTTAGCATCAGATAGGACAGTCTAAACTGCCCTATTCCGCTTTTCACTCGCCTCAATCGCGCTATCAATGCTGCTTTTCTGGTCTTTATTGCGGTTGACAACAGGCGGCAATCGCCGCGATATCCTGCGGTGTGGTACGGCAGCAGCCGCCAATCAAGCGTGCGCCCGCCTGTTGCCACTCGGGGAATTTATCTTTGAGCGTGCAACCTGACGGTGCTGAGTGCCAGGTTTTGCTGCTGGCATCGTACTGCTCGCCAGAGTTGGGATAGACCAGCAACGGCTTGGCGCACAGCGCCTGCAAAGTTTGCAGTGCCGGCGTCACGCTCTCCAGTGCCACGCAGTTGATGCCAATCGCCACGACCTGCGGTGTGGCATTGACCAGTTCAGCCACCTGGCTTAGCGGCGTGCCATCACTGATATGTTGCGCATCGCGCAGCGTAAACGAGAACCAGGCGCTGCTGTCGGGGAACTCTGCCAGCAAACTCACCAGCGCTTGCGCTTCTGCAAACGACGGTAAGGTTTCACATGCCAGCAAATCCACACCCGCATCCAGTAAGGCTTTAACGCGTGGGCGATGGAAGGCTTTCATCTCCGCTTCTGGCAGCGCGTAATCACCACGATACTCAGCCCCATTAGCAAGAAAAGCACCGTAAGGCCCTACCGAACCGGCCACCAGCAACGCGGCTTCACTGCCTGAAGCGGCGCGATAGTCGTCACGCGCGCGCTGTGCCAGCTTGACGCTTTGAGTAATGAGATCGAGAGACTGGGCTTCATTCAAGCCTCGCGCCGCAAACCCTTGCGGTGTGGCCTGATAGCTGGCAGTGATCGCCACATTGGCACCTGCAGCAAAGTAGTCATGATGCACCTGATAAATCAGCTCAGGGTTTTCCACCAGCACTTTGGCAGACCATAACGCATCAGCCAGATTACAACCGCGTGCTTCCAGTTCGGTTGCCAGTGCGCCGTCTAAAATCAGCGTGTTATGTTGAGTTAACGCTTCTGCCACAGGATTACGCGACATCATTGGCCCCCTCGGCCTTCAGGTTACGTCGATGCGTCACATGGTATGCGGCATAACAGAACAGTACAAACGGAATGCCGCACCACAGCGCAATTCGCTGTGACGGATCGAAGGCCAACCCTACACATGCCAGCAGACACAGCAGGAAGCCGAGAATCGGTGTCAGCGGATACAACGGCGCACGATAGGCCAACTGCTGCAGCGAACCGCCCTCGGCCAGATGGCGACGGCGGAATACATAATGCGATGCACAGATGCTGAGCCACACCGCCACCACGGCAAAGCCGGAGATCGCAGAGAGGGCCACGAACACGGTATCGGGGGCGATCACGCTGGAGAACAGCGCCAGCAAGCCACCAATCATACTGACGGTGATCGCCAGCACCGGAATACCGCGACGATTAACCTGCGCAAAACAGCGCGGCAGCGTGTTCTCATTCGCCAGTGACCACAGCATGCGGCCCGAGGCGTAAAGGCCGGAGTTCGCCGCTGAGAGGATCGCGGTGAGGATCACGAAGTTGAAGATATCCGCTGCATAGGGAATCCCGATTTTTTCAAACACCAGCACAAACGGGCTTTTGACGATGCCGGCCTGATCCATCGGAATCAGTGCCGCAAGCACGAATACCGTACCAATGAAGAAAATGACGAGACGCGCGACCGTGGTGCGGATCGCCAGCGGCAACGCTTTCTGCGGCTGTTCCGTCTCTCCGGCGGCAATGCCAATCAACTCGGTGCCAGAAAAAGCGAAGTTCACTGCCACCATGGTCATCAGAATCGGCAAGGTGCCGTGCGGTAGCCAACCGGATGCCGTCAGGTTATGCAGACCCGGTGCCGCGCTGCCATCCTTCATCGGGATAAAACCGAACATCGCACCCGCGCCGAGAATGATAAAGGCGATGATGGTGATCACTTTAATGATCGAGAACCAGAACTCCCCTTCCGCAAAGAAGCGTGTCGAGACGATATTGAGCAGATAGATAGCAATGCAAAACACCAGGCACCACAGCCATACGGGCGTGGTCGGGAACCAGTACTGCATACTGAATCCCGCCGCTGTCAGGCTGGAACCGAGCGCCACGGTCCACGTCAGCCAGTAGAGCCACGCCACCGTGTAACCGGTCGCCGGGCTGAGATAGCGTGCCGCATAGACGTGGAAAGCACCGGTTTCCGGCATCGCCACCGCCAGTTCTCCGAGGCATACCATCACCAACCACACTACCAGCGCACCAATCAGGTAGGCCAACAGCGTACCGGCCGCCCCTGTGGTCGAAATGATATAGCCGGTGTTGAAGAACAGTCCGGTACCGATGACACCACCCAGCGACAGCATCACCAGATGCCGCACTTTCATGGTGCGCTTAAAGTTGTCCTGTGAAGGCGTTTCCTGCGTTTGCATTATTTTTATCCGTATGGACGTCTGAACATCTATATGGACACAGGGTTATACGCGCCAGCGCGGCAATTTGCAACGTGGCAAAAGGTGGGGATTTATCAAAACAGCGGTGCGGCCCCGTGCGAGCGGGGCGCAGTATCAGGCGCCAAATACGCCTTGTAGATAGCGCTCAAGCGCAATGCGCGAGCTAAAACCGTGTGGGATACCGTAATGCTCTTGCGATTCACCCATCAGATACAGCGGAAACTGCGTGTAGTGATCGCAGGTCTTCATTTCTGAGGCGGGCTCAGCGAAGTGCTGACTTTTTTCTTTCAGCGTGGGGTGAATGATCAGTGCCGTTCGTCCCATGCGCGCTTCGCGATTGACGTAGACATAATTTTCACCACGACGATAACCGTAGATCTTTGGCGTCAGGGTATCCATTTCGAACCCTGCTTTTTCCAGTACGCGCGCTACCTCATCCGGACGTAAATACATGCTTGCTCCTCTCTTCTCACAGCCCCGCAACCTTACAACAGCGCGACCACTCAGGACATTCGGAATTTCCCTAAAGCCTGGCAAACGCCTGCGTTTAATCACGTTTCGTCTACACTGAGTATTACTTGTTAAATCAAAGGGAGCGAAAAAAATGTTCAATCGCGTAAGCAAAAACGATGACATTGATATCAATCAGGATGTAAACGAGCTGGCCGATTCGCTCGAGGCATTACTTAAATCTTACGGCAGCGAAGCCAAAGATGAAGTGGACAGTGCGCGCAGTAAGGCACAGTCGCTGCTGAAACAGACCCGCGCAAAATTGAACGGTAGCCAGGGCCGTGTGACGCAAGCGGCGAAAGACGCCAGCTATCAGGTTGATGCCTATGTGCATGATAAACCCTGGCATGGCGTGGGCGTCGGTGCAGCGGTTGGTTTGGTGCTCGGTGCGCTGCTGATGTCACGTCGCTAAACACGTCATAGTGTTAAGGAGAGCCTCGCTATTGCGGGGCTTTTTTGTTTTTTGAGAGTAAGTGCGCCTTTTTCCCCTCACCCTCACCCTAACCCTCTCCCGCAAGCGGGAGAGGGGACTGTCTGATGCACTTAATAAGTGATGCGCTCATGCTGCCCCAACGCTCTGACTGCCCCCTCGCCCGCTTGCGGGAGAGGGCTGGGGTGAGGGCGACAGAACGCACAAAATTTGACCTAAAACGTCCCCTCTTCGCCTTTACAAAAAAATTTTCGGGCCTGGAAGGCGCATGATCTCTGACGTTAGCGATTATCTGAAGATTAAAATACAAAATCCCTATATCTGGTGGGCTTGACCGCCACGAACACTACATCTAGTATTCAACCCATCAACTCGCAACCAGATGTCGTCAAGGACGAAGTTCGCAGCAAACAGGATTTTGCTTCGTATCTCGCAAACTGACCGCAATCAAAGGGAAATACGAATCATGCGCATTATTATTTACACTAAGAACAACTGTGTCCAGTGCAACGCGACAAAAAATGCCATGGACCGTAAAGGTATCGACTATCAACTGATCAACCTCGATACCCAACCGGAAGCCATCGACAACCTCAAATCCCTTGGCTATCGCCAGGTGCCAGTGGTGATGACGCACGACGACCACTGGAGCGGCTTCCGCCCTGACAAAATCGCCAGCCTGCGCCAGCTCGCTGCTGTCGGGGGATAAGGCGATGTTCCCACTGGTCTACTTCTCTAGCCAGTCGGAAAACACGCACCGATTCATCACTCGTCTGGGCTTTCCTGCTTGCCGCATTCCAATTGATGGCAAGCAGCGCCTGCACATCGACCAACCCTATATCTTAGTGGTGCCGAGCTACGGCGGCGGCAGTGCGCGGGGAGCGGTGCCCAGACAAGTGATCCAATTCCTTAATGATGACGCTAACCGACGCGGTATCCGCGGGGTGATCGCTGCCGGAAACCGCAATTTCGGTGAAGGCTATTGCCTGGCGGGCGACATCATTGCGCAGAAATGTCAGGTTCCCTATCTCTACCGCTTTGAGCTGATGGGAACCCCCGACGATATCGCTAATGTAAAAGCGGGAGTAACCCAATTTTGGCAACGACAGACACCCTAAACAGCACGCAGTTGGACTACCATGCGCTCAATGCCATGCTGAACCTGTATGACGCCGATGGCCGCATTCAGTTCGAGAAAGATCACGAGGCCACGCGTCAGTTCTTTTTACAGCACGTCGAGCCGAATACCGTCTCCTTCGCTTCTGCGGGCGAGCGTCTGCGCTATCTGGTCGCCGAAGGTTACTACGAAGCCGAGGTGCTGAATCAGTACGAATTCGCTTTCCTTTGCCAACTGCACGATGAAGCTGATGCCTGGGGTTTTAACTTTCACACCTTCCTCGGTGCCTGGAAGTTCTACACCAGCTACACGCTGAAAACCTTCGACGGCAAACGCTACCTGGAAACCTTCGAGCAGCGCGCCTGCATGGTGGCGCTGACGCTGGCGCGTGGCAATGAGGGCCTGGCGCGTGAGTTGTTGGCAGAAATGCTCAGCGGCCGCTTCCAGCCGGCGACGCCAACCTTCCTCAACTGCGGCAAACAGCAGCGTGGTGAGTTGGTGTCCTGCTTCCTACTGCGTATTGAAGACAACATGGAGTCGATCGGTCGCGCGGTGAACTCGGCGCTGCAGTTGTCTAAACGCGGCGGAGGCGTAGCGTTCCTGCTGTCTAACCTGCGTGAATCCGGCGCACCGATCAAGCGTATCGAGAACCAATCTTCCGGCGTGATCCCGGTGATGAAGATGCTGGAAGATGCCTTCTCTTATGCCAACCAGCTCGGTGCCCGTCAGGGTGCTGGCGCCGTGTGGCTGAATGCGCATCATCCCGATATTCTGCGCTTCCTCGATACCAAACGTGAAAACGCCGACGAGAAGATCCGTATTAAAACGCTGTCGCTCGGCGTGGTGATCCCGGACATCACCTTCCAGCTGGCGAAAGAGAACCGCGATATGGCCCTGTTCTCTCCGTACGATGTTGAACGCATCTACGGTAAAGCATTCGGCGACATCAGCATCAGCGAGCTTTACGACGAAATGCTGGCGGACGATCGCATCACCAAGACCTATATCAAGCCGCGCGACTTCTTCCAGACACTGGCAGAGATTCAGTTTGAGTCTGGCTATCCGTACATAATGTTTGAAGACAGCGTGAACCGCAGCAACCCGATTGCCGGTCGCATCAACATGAGCAACCTGTGCTCGGAGATTTTGCAGGTTAACAGCGCCAGCGAGTTCCATGACGATCTCAGCTATCGCCGCATCGGCAAGGATATCTCCTGCAATCTCGGCTCGCTGAACATTGCCCACGCGATGGACTCACGCAATCTGGCACAAACGGTGGAAACCGCCGTACGTGCACTGACGGCGGTATCGGAGATGAGTGAAATCAACTCGGTGCCATCCGTCGCGGAAGGTAATCGCCGTTCACACGCGGTGGGTTTGGGTCAGATGAACCTGCACGGCTACCTGGCCCGTGAAGGCATGGCGTACGGCTGTGAAGAGGCGCTGGACTTCACCAACCTCTACTTCTATTGCGTGACCTATCACGCCGTGCGGACCTCTAACCTGCTGGCGCAGGAACGTAAACAGCGCTTTGACGGCTTTGCCCAGTCGCAGTATGCCAATGGTCACTACTTTGATAAGTACATCGAACGTGTATGGCAGCCGCGCACCGCGCGCGTGGCCAAAATCTTTGCTGATGCCGGGATTGCGTTGCCCACCCAGGCTGACTGGCAGGCGCTGCGTGAGTCGGTGATGCAGCATGGTCTGTATAACCAGAACTTGCAGGCGATCCCGCCGACCGGTTCGATCTCCTACATCAATCATGCGACGTCCAGCATTCACCCGATTGTGTCGCGCATTGAGATCCGCAAAGAGGGTAAAACCGGTCGCGTTTACTATCCGGCGCCGTTTATGACTAACGAGAATCTGGAGCTGTATCAGGATGCCTACCAGATTGGCCCAGAAGCGATTATTGATACCTACGCCGAAGCCACGCAGCACGTCGATCAAGGCTTGTCGCTGACGCTGTTCTTCCGCGATGACGTCACCACGCGTGATATCAACAAAGCGCAGATTTATGCGTGGAAAAAAGGCATCAAAACCCTCTATTACATTCGTCTGCGTCAAATGGCGCTGCAGGGCACTGAAGTTCAAGGCTGCGTCTCCTGCTCACTGTGATGAAAACTATGCAACTTAAACAAATTCAAGCGATTAACTGGAACCGTATCCAGGACGACAAAGATCTCGAAGTATGGAACCGATTGACCAGCAACTTCTGGCTGCCGGAAAAAGTGCCGCTCTCCAACGATCTGCCCGCGTGGCAGTCACTGGATGCACAGCAGCAGCAGCTCACCATCCGCGTGTTTACCGGTTTGACGCTGCTCGACACCATCCAGAACGTGATCGGTGCGCCGGGTCTGATGGAAGACGCCATCACGCCTCATGAAGAGGCGGTGCTGTCGAATATCAGCTTTATGGAAGCGGTACATGCGCGATCGTATAGTTCGATTTTCTCTACGCTGTGTAATACCGCAGATGTCGATGCCGCCTATCGCTGGAGTGAAGAGAACGAAGCGTTACAGAACAAGGCGAAGATTGTGCTGGAGCACTATCGCGCCGAAGATCCGCTGAAGAAGAAAATCGCCAGCGTGTTTCTGGAATCCTTCCTGTTTTACTCGGGTTTCTGGCTGCCGATGTATTGGTCGAGCCGCGGTAAATTAACCAACACCGCCGACCTGATTCGCCTGATCATCCGTGACGAAGCGGTGCACGGGTACTACATTGGCTACAAGTATCAGAAAGCGTTGGAAAAAGTGGATGATGCGCGCCGTGAAGAGTTGCAGCAGTTCGCCATCGATTTGCTGCTGGCGCTGTATGAGAACGAAGTGGTGTATACCGAAGCGCTGTACGATGATGTCGGCTGGACGGAGGAGGTGAAAACCTTCCTGCATTACAACGCTAATAAGGCGCTGATGAACCTGGGTTATGAGGCGCTGTTCCCGGCGGAACTCACCACGGTAAATCCGGCCATTCTTTCAGCCTTGTCACCGAATGCTGATGAGAACCACGATTTCTTCTCCGGGTCAGGCTCTTCCTATGTGATGGGAAAAGCGGTCGAAACCGAAGATGAGGACTGGAATTTTTAAGTCACATTTCTGCTTTCGGGCGCCTTTGCCCGTCGCATTATTTGACTCAGGGGCGGACTTCAGGCCGCCCCTCCACAGAGCCCACGATATATCCCCCAAAAAAAGCCAATATTCGCCCGCTATTTCCTTTTTTTGCCTTCATTATTTTGTCACTTTAGCGCCATCTATTTGTCTATTATATCGCCCACTTAACCCCAATTTATTTGCATTTCAGCCAGCAATTGACATCAAACCGGGTAAATTTCACAAAAAATTCAGAAAAAATTGATTCACGCTCATCCCTTGTGAGCACTGGAATTATCGCCCCTTCACGAAGCTCTCAACGCGTCAATATTCCCATTTAGGGTTGTCAGATATTCTCACTATGCTAGGTTATAGGGCGCTTAAATTTAATCGAGACCACAACAAGAAATAGTGAAACATTTAACCGGGAAATTAATGACGGCATGGCAATTAAACTTGAAGTAAAGAATTTATATAAGGTATTTGGGGATAACCCCGAAAAGGCATTTAAGCTGATTGATAAAGGTGAAAGCAAAGAGACTATTCTGGCGAAAACCGGTCTTTCACTCGGCGTCAAAAATGCCAGTCTGGCCATTGAAGAAGGCGAGATCTTCGTCATCATGGGGCTCTCCGGTTCGGGGAAATCCACCATGGTTCGCCTTCTCAATCGTCTGATAGAGCCCACTCGTGGCCAGGTTATCATTGACGGTGTCGATATTGCCAAAATATCGGACGCTGAACTGCGTGAAGTACGCAGAAATAAGATCAGCATGGTATTCCAGTCCTTCGCATTAATGCCGCATATGACGGTACTGAATAATGCAGCCTTCGGCATGGAATTAGCGGGCGTACCGGTACAGGAACGTCAGGAAAAAGCGCTGGAAGCATTGCGTCAGGTAGGATTAGAAAATTATGCGCACTCCTATCCCGATGAACTCTCCGGAGGTATGCGTCAGCGTGTTGGATTAGCCCGCGCGCTGGCCATTAATCCGGATATTTTATTGATGGATGAAGCCTTCTCAGCACTCGATCCACTGATTCGTACTGAAATGCAGGATGAGTTGGTAAAATTACAGGCGAAACACCAACGTACCATCGTCTTTATTTCCCATGACCTCGATGAAGCTATGCGAATTGGCGACCGTATTGCCATTATGCAAGGCGGTGAAGTGGTGCAGGTCGGTACACCGGACGAAATCCTCAATAATCCTGCTAACGATTACGTGCGTACCTTCTTCCGTGGCGTGGATATCAGCCACGTGTTTAGCGCCAAAGATATTGCTCGCCGCAGTGCTGGCGCGCTAATCCGTAAAGCAGCCGGTTTTGGCCCTCGTTCGGCGATCAAACTGCTGCAGGATGAAGATCGTGAATTTGGTTATGTGCTGGAAAAACAGAAATTTGTTGGCGTGGTGTCTACGGATTCGTTGAAAGCGGCACTGGCAGCGGGCGAAGGCCTGGATAATGCGTTACTCGAAACACCGTTAGCGGTTCCTGCGGATACCTCCCTGAACGATCTGCTGTCCCATGTGGCACAAGCGCCCTGCGCCGTACCCGTGGTCGGTGAAGACAATCAGTACGTCGGTATCATTTCCAAAAGCATGCTATTGCGCGCTTTAGATCGTGAAGGAGCCCAGTCATGAGTGAACAAACAGCCAATCCGTGGGATAGCGCCAGCCAGACCACACCGCAAGCCACCACAACAGATTCCAGCGCAGCCGCCAGCAGCAGCGATCCCTGGTCGAGCAGCGGCAGTGCCGCTCCAGCAGACTCCGGTTCAAGCGCAGGTTCCGCTGATGCCTGGGGCAATGCCTCCAGTACCGGCTCGGATGCAGCCAGCAGTGGCGGTCACGACGCCGCCACCTCTGCTGCTGGTAACAGTGACTGGCTCAGCAGTGCGCCCGCGCCAAAGCCAGAGCATTTCAACATCATGGATCCCTTCCATAACACCATGATTCCACTGGATCGTTGGGTGACGGAAGGCATCGATTGGGTGGTAAACCATTTCCGCCCGGTATTCCAGGGCATTCGTGTGCCGGTGGATTACATCCTCAGCGCATTCCAGAACTTATTGATGGGCTTGCCCGCACCGGTTGCCATTGTGCTGTTTGCCCTGATCGCCTGGCAAATCGCTACGCCAGCAATGGGCATCGCTACGCTGATTTCACTGGTGCTGATCGGCATGATTGGTGCCTGGTCGCAGGCGATGGTCACGCTGGCATTGGTCCTCACCGCCCTGCTGTTCTGCATCATCATCGGGCTGCCGCTGGGGATTTGGCTGGCACGCAGTGAGCGCGCCGCGCGTATTGTGCGCCCGTTGCTGGATGCCATGCAGACCACGCCAGCCTTCGTGTACCTGGTACCGATTGTGATGCTGTTCGGTATTGGTAACGTGCCGGGTGTGGTGGTGACCATTATCTTTGCCCTGCCGCCAATTGTGCGCCTGACCATTCTGGGCATTAAGCAGGTGCCCGCTGACCTGATTGAGGCGAGTGAATCCTTTGGTGCCAGCCCGCGTCAGATGCTATTCAAAGTGCAGTTGCCGCTGGCGATGCCGACCATCATGGCCGGTGTGAACCAGACGCTGATGCTGGCGCTGTCGATGGTGGTAATTGCCTCGATGATCGCAGTGGGCGGTCTCGGCCAGATGGTTCTGCGCGGCATTGGCCGCCTCGACATGGGCCTCGCCAGCGTAGGCGGTGTGGGTATCGTGATTCTCGCCATCATTCTCGACCGCTTGACGCAGTCGGTCGGTCAAGACAGCCGCAGCCGTGGCAGCCGTCACTGGTACAACACCGGCCCGATTGGCTTGCTGCTGCGCCCCTTCAGTAAAAAAGCCTGATTTTTTTGGACGGCCCGTTGAGGCCGTCCGTCTCCGACGCCACACGTAAAATAAGGAATGACTATGCGCAAGACAACTCTATTCGCCGCCGTCCTGACGACGTTTGCCGCGACGCACGTGTCCGCCGCCGACCTTCCAGGTAAAGGCATCACCGTTAAGCCTGCTCAGAGCACCATTTCCGAAGAGACCTTCCAGACGCTGCTGGTGAGCCGCGCCCTGGAAAAACTGGGTTATACCGTCGATAAGCCGAGTGAAGTGGATTACAACGTGGCGTACACCACCATCGCCGCCGGTGACGCCACCTTTATGGCGACTAACTGGAAACCGCTGCACGATGATATGTACGCCGCAGCGGGTGGCGATCAGAAGTTTTACCGCGAGGGCACCTATGTGACCGGTGCGGCCCAGGGTTATCTGATCGATAAAAAAACGGCTGACCAATATCACATCACCAATATCGAACAGCTGAAAGATCCTAAAATCGCCAAGCTGTTTGATACCAACGGTGACGGTAAAGCCGATCTCACCGGCTGTACGCCGGGCTGGGGCTGCGAGGCGGTCATTAACCACCAGATTGATGCCTATAAGCTGAGTAACACCGTTGAGCACAATCAGGGGAATTACTCGGCGATGATCGCCGACACCATCACGCGCTTCAAACAGGGTAAACCGATTCTGTACTACACCTGGACCCCGTATTGGGTGAGCGACGTGCTGAAGCCGGGCAAAGATGTGGTATGGCTGCAGGTGCCGTTCTCCTCAATGCCAGGCGCACAAAGCAAAGTGGATACCAAACTGCCTAACGGCATGAACTATGGTTTCCCGGTGAACACCATGCATATCGTGGCGAATAAGGCTTGGGCGGAGAAGAATCCGGCTGCTGCCAAGCTGTTTGCTGAGATGAAACTGCCACTGGCTGATATCAATGCCGAAAATGCCGCGATGCATGCAGGCCATGCTTCTGAAGCCGATATCAACAGCCATGTTGATGGCTGGATCAAAGGCCATCAGGCCCAGTTTGATAAGTGGATTCAAGACGCGCAGGCTGCTGCGAAGTAATGTCGTGGGCGGCCTGGAGGCCGCCCCTGAAGCTTTAACCGCCCTGCCGCGACCAAATGTGCGCTATAGCGCACTGGTACGTCCTGTTAATTAACACACCATTGTAATAATTTTTTGGGTTACTATTACCCATATATGATTATTGACACCTTTCTGCCGCAATGAACGCCATCAAACTGCAACGCCATCACGCGTTAGCTGCATTGATGTCTGCTGTTCGCGCTTTTCTGCTTGCTGACTCTCTTGCCGGTTTCATCGGTAACACTGCGCAACCTCCTCGCATTGTGAAATTACGTCAGATCACTCACAAAAATCGTCATTTTCAATGGCACCATTTTTTCGGGCCGAACGCCAAGCAATGTCATATTAACCAATTGATTTATAATCATAACATTTTTCATAAAAGTGTTTAGAAAGCGTAAAGACACGTCCAAAATAGTGAGTGATACTATTCATTGATGATTGAGTTTGTTATGGTTAGCAGCACAGTTATTCACCACAGTTATTTTTTCTCGCGAAATTATTTATTCACAAAAAGGTTTCGCGAGGCGAATTGATGACAATGTGACCATGCAAAGTGGCGAGTTGTCAGGGCGAAGTGCCCAGGGTTACGGAATGACCTGGACGCCAGATGTTGACAATGTGATCGTGCGAACAATCACTGGCGGAAAATATGACTACGCTTAATCTGTCACCATCCTTACTATACCAGTTGCAACTAAGAGGTTTTTTTTAAAATGGAAAGTTCGTTTTCCCCCATTGAACAGATGCTAAACATCCGTGCTAACCGCCATAAAGATTTTCCGTTGCAGGAAATCATCCTGACTCGCCTGTGCATGCATATGCAGGGCAAACTGTTGGATAACCGCAACAAGATGTTGAAGGCGCAGGGAATTAACGAGACCTTATTCATGGCGCTGATCACCCTGGATGCGCAGGAAAATCAGAGCATTCAGCCGTCAGAACTGAGCTCCGCACTGGGTTCTTCACGTACCAATGCCACCCGTATTGCCGATGAACTGGAAAAACGTGGCTGGATTGAGCGTCGCGAGAGTGAAAATGACCGCCGCTGCCTGCATTTACATCTGACCGAGAAAGGTAATGATTTCTTACGTCAGCTGCTGCCACCACAGCATCAAAGTTTGCAGTATCTGTGGTCCTCGCTCTCTACCTCTGAGCAGGATCAGCTGGAGTCGATTACGCGTAAGCTGCTTAACCGCCTTGATAAGATGGACGAAGATCAGGTTATCGCTTCCCTGTCGCGCTAATAGCAAGAAGTGCGACACAATCACCTTCCGAAATCGCTATTTTAATCCCCTTTTATCCGGCCAGCGTCTAAAACGCTGGCTTTTTCGACTCGGAGATCCGTGTTGATGGATCGACACATCCCGACCAAATGGAAAACGTGGAGAACAACATGAGTGCGACAGCGGAAGCTCAAAGCCCGCAACAGCCAGCGAATAAAAAGAAGAAGCGCAAAGGTGTGCTGATCCTGCTGGCTATCGTGTTTGTACTGATTGGCGTGGCGTATCTGGCTTACTGGTATCTGGTGTTGCGCCATTTCCAGGAAACCGATGATGCCTACGTTGCGGGAAACCAGGTGCAGGTGATGGCGCAGGTTTCCGGCAGCGTGAATAAAGTCTGGTTTGATAACACTGACCGCGTGAAAAAAGGCGATGTGCTGGTCTCGCTGGATAAAACCGATGCGGAACAGGCTTTTGAAAAAGCACAGACTGCGCTGGCCACCAGCGTACGTCAGACTCATCAGTTGATGATTAATGGTAAGCAGTATCAGGCCACCATTAAACTGCAGCAGACGGCGTTGGATCAGGCTGAAGCCGACCTGCAACGCCGCATACCGCTGGGTGCCTCGAATCTGATTGGCCGGGAAGAGTTGCAACACGCACGTGATGCCGTTGCGACCGCAAAAGCGCAACTGGATGTCGCCGTTCAGCAATACAATGCGAACCGGGCGATGATCCTGAATACCGATTTGGCTAACCAGCCGGCGGTGAAGCAAGCCGCGGCCGAGCTGCGTGATACCTGGCTGGCGTTGCAGCGTACCGACATTCGCAGCCCGATTGATGGCTTCATTTCACGTCGTAGCGTACAGGTAGGTTCTCAGATCTCCACCAGCACGCCTCTGCTGGCGGTGGTGCCTGCCACCAATTTGTGGATTGATGCCAACTTCAAAGAAACGCAACTGTCTGGCGTGCGTATTGGCCAACCGGCTACGGTGGTCAGCGACATCTACGGCGATGATGTGGAGTATCACGGTAAAGTCGTGGGTCTGGATATGGGTACCGGTAGCGCCTTCTCGCTGCTGCCGGCACAGAACGCCACGGGTAACTGGATCAAAGTGGTTCAGCGCCTGCCGGTGCGTATTGAGCTGGACCCACAGCAAGTGGCTGAGCATCCGCTGCGTATTGGCCTCTCTACCCTGGTGAAAGTGGATACCCAGAATAAAGACGGTGCCACATTAGCCAGCAGCGTGCGTTCGCAAGCCGCTTATGAAAGTAATGCACTGGCAATCGACCTTGCGCCGGTTAATCAGCTGATTACTGACATCGTTCGTGCCAACGCCGACTAATTCCGCGGGAGGCTGTGATGGCACAAAAACCGCTTGAGGGAGCGCCGCTGGTCCTGATGACCATTGCCTTATCACTGGCAACGTTCATGCAGGTGCTGGACTCCACCATCGCTAACGTGGCGATCCCAACGATCGCTGGTAACCTCGGTGCCTCGAACTCACAGGGCACGTGGGTGATTACCTCATTCGGGGTGGCAAACGCCATCTCGATCCCGATCACTGGTTGGTTAGCCAAACGTATCGGTGAGGTGAAGCTGTTTACCTGGTCAACCATTCTGTTTGTGCTGGCTTCGTGGGCGTGCGGCATGTCAGAGAGCCTGGAGATGCTGATCTTCTTCCGCGTCATCCAGGGAGTGGTAGCTGGTCCGTTGATTCCGCTGTCGCAAAGTTTGCTGCTGAATAACTATCCCCCCGCGAAGCGCAGTGTGGCGCTTTCGTTGTGGGCGATGACAGTGATCGTGGCACCGATCTGCGGTCCGATTCTGGGCGGCTGGATCAGTGATAACTACCACTGGGGCTGGATCTTCTTTATCAACGTGCCGATCGGTGTGGTGGTGGTGTTACTGACACTGCAAACCCTGCGCGGCCGTGAAACCAAAACGGAAATTCGCCCGATCGATATGGTCGGCCTGGTGCTGCTGGTGGTGGGGATTGGCTCACTGCAGGTGATGCTGGACCGCGGTAAAGAACTGGATTGGTTTAGCTCGACAGAGATTGTTGTTTTGGCGGTGGTCGCCGTGGTGGCGCTGTTGGTGCTGCTGGTGTGGGAGCTGACCGATGACCATCCTATAGTTGATTTGTCGCTATTTAAAAAGCGCAACTTTACCATTGGGTGTTTGTCGATCAGTCTGGCTTATATGCTCTACTTCGGCTCGATCGTGCTTCTGCCGCAATTGTTGCAGGAGGTATACGGCTACACCGCCACCTGGGCAGGTTTGGCGTCGGCTCCGGTCGGGATTATCCCGGTGATCCTGTCGCCGATTATCGGTCGTTTCGCCCACAAGCTGGATATGCGGCGCCTGGTGACCTTCAGCTTTATCATGTACGCCGTCTGTTTCTACTGGCGCGCTTACACCTTTGAGCCGGGAATGGATTTTGGTGCGTCGGCGTGGCCGCAGTTTATTCAGGGCTTTGCCGTGGCTTGCTTCTTTATGCCATTGACCACCATTACGCTGTCGGGATTACCGCCAGAGCGTATGGCGGCGGCATCCAGTTTGTCGAACTTTGTGCGTACGCTGGCCGGTTCTATCGGGACCTCGATCACCACCACCATGTGGACTGACCGTGAATCGATGCACCACAGCTATCTGTCGGAATCGGTGAATCCGTTCAACCCTAATTCGCAGCAGATGTATGACCAACTGCAAAGTATGGGCATGACGCAGCAGCAGGCTTCAGCCTATATCGCGCAGCAAATTACCAATCAGGGCCTGATTATCTCAGCGAATGAGATCTTCTGGGCTTCGGCAGGGGTGTTTTTAATCTTGCTGGTGCTGGTGTGGTTTGCGCGTCCGCCATTTGGTGCGGGCGGTGGCGGCGGTGGCGCTCACTAAGTTTGCAAATAAAAACGGGCCTGAGCGGCCCGTTTTCTTTTATGCGTTTTGACGCCACCATTCTGCCAGTAGAATACCGGTTGCGACCGACACGTTGAGGCTTTCAACGTTGCCTGTACCACCAATCGACAGGCTGATATCGCCTTGCTGGAAGGCGCTGTCAGACAGCCCCTCACGCTCCTGGCCCAACACCAAAACCATCTTCGCTGGTAGCTCAGCTTTCGCCAGCGGGGTGCCTTCATGGCTGGATGTGGTGACGATGGTGTAACCGGCTTTACGGAAGGCTTCGAGGCCACTGGCAAAACTTTCACCACTGATCGCCTGAACATGCTCAGCACCACCTTCTGCGGTGCGGACTGCCGCGCCCGATTCCAGCAGAGAGGCATCGTTCACCAGCAAACCTTTAACACCGAAGTGGGCGCAGCTACGCATGATGCCGCCCAGGTTGTGCGGGTTGCTGACATCTTCCAACGCCAGCACGCAATCTTTGGTATCGGCCTTTTTCAGCCACTCGGACACTTCCATGCCCATGCGCTTCTTAATAATGAAGCACACGCCACCGTGGTGTTCAGTGCCTGAAGCCTTGGTCAGCTCGGCATCATCCACCACATGGTAAGCTTTGCGGTTGGCCGCTAACCAACGCAGGGTTTCACGGAAACGTGGCGTCACGCTCTGGATAAACCAGGCACGCACAATGCTTTCCGGACGGCTGGCAAACAGCGCCTGACAAGCATTCTCACCATATACGCGCGTCTCTTCCTGACGCTGACGACGGATCTGCTCGGGATCAATCACTGGCTTGTTGCTTGCTGCGTCATCAATTTGGCTGTCATCGGCCACTGGCGGGCGTGAAACGGTGCGCCACGGCGAATCACCGAAGCTGCGGTTGTCATCACGATCGTCGCGGCGACCGAAGCTGCGGCCACGTTCGCTGTTGCGCGCATCACGCTGAGCGGAACCACGCCCCGCTGGTGCGCCGCTACGGCCACCCTCTTCATTATTACGTGCGCTGCGAGGGCCAGAACGACGATTATCTTCCTGGCGCGCAGCAGGACGGCCGCCTTTGCCGGTACGGGGATTGGGCTTTTGCCCTGCATCCTCATCACGTACATACATCACTTTTACCTTGCCGCTTTTGCCTTTAAATTCGTCGTTCATCTGTTCCTCCAGCATTGAGAGCGCGAAGATTACCTGATGTGTCGGTGCTTAGCTATCAACTATTGAACCTATTGGGCAATCCAGATTGAGCATAGCACTCAACCTTTTCATAATGTCCGACAATCATGATATTTACAGGTCCGGTTAGAGGTGACGATGAATACTGTATGTGCCTCCTGTCAGGCAACGAATCGCGTTCCCGAGGAGCGTATTACCGATGGCGCGAAATGTGGTCGCTGCGGTGAGCAATTGTTTAATGGTGAAGTTGCGAATGCCACCGCCGCCACGCTGGATAAATATTTGCAGGACGACCTGCCGGTGGTCATCGACTTCTGGGCGCCCTGGTGCGGTCCGTGCGTCAATTTCGCACCTGTATTTAAAGATGTCGCCGACGAGCGTCGGGGCAAAGTGCGTTTTGTGAAGGTGAACACCGAGGCTGAACCCACTCTCAGTGCGCGTTTCCGTATTCGCAGCATTCCTACCATCATGTTGTTTAAAAATGGCGAAATGGTCGACATGCTGAACGGTGCCATGCCTAAAGCGCCGTTCAACGAGTGGCTCGACGAGTCACTGTAACCCTTTTGAGACCAGCCCTGTGCTGGTCTTGCTTTGTGGCATCCATTACACTGTCGTTTTTCCTGCCTGCGATCCTATGTCTGAAAATGCCGTCCTGCGCTTACGTGCGCAACGTTTAGCGCGTGCTACACGCCCGTTTCTCGCCCGAGGTAACCGCGTGTTGCGCTGCCAGCGCTGCCTGCTACCGAAAAAAAACTGCCTGTGTGCCACGCTGCAGCCGCAGCAAGCGCGCAGTCGTTTTTGTCTGGTGATGTTCGACACCGAACCGATGAAGCCGAGTAATACCGGGCGTCTGATTGCCGATGTGTTGCATGATACGCTGGCATTTGGCTGGTCACGCACTGAACCGGATGAAGCCCTGCTGGCGTTGATGAAAACCACCGATTATCAACCGCTGGTGGTGTTTCCAGGCTCTTATGCCGATGCCGAGCGTGAAGTGCTCACCACGCCACCGCTCACGGGCAAGCCGCCACTGTTTATTATGCTGGATGGCACCTGGACCGAAGCGCGCAAGATGTTCCGCAAAAGCCCGTGGCTGGATGCCTTTCCGGTGATGTCCTTGAATGTCTCTACCCCCTCACGCTATACGCTGCGTGAAGCCCACGGCGAAGGGCAGCACTGCACCGCTGAAGTGGCTGCCGCGCTGCTGGAACAGGCTGGGGATATCCAGGCTGCACAAGCGCTTCAGCAGCATTTCGAGCATTTCCGCCATGCGTATCTGGCCGGGAAACCGCACCATCCTGTGCACTATCAGCAATCACTATTGAATAGCGAAATCTAAAGCCTGCGATCCACGAGTCGGCAAGTAGACTAAAAAGCGTTTACAATCATGCCAGTCTTGATGTCAGGAGCGGATGATGAGCCAACGTGGTCTGGAAGCACTGTTACGACCTAAATCCATTGCGGTAATTGGCGCGTCGGTACAACCGGGACGCGCCGGCTACTTTATGATGCGTAACCTGCTGGCTGGTGGTTTTAGCGGCCCGGTGCTGCCGGTAACCCCAAAGTACAAAGCAGTCAGCGGTGTACTGGCCTGGCCGGATATTGCCAGCCTGCCGTTTGCGCCCGACCTCGCCATCATCTGTACTCATGCCAAACGAAATCTCGAGCTACTACAGCAACTGGGTGAAAAAGGCTGCAAGGCCTGCATCATTCTTTCCGCTCCTGCCAGCCAGCTAGAAGAATTAAAAGCCTGCGCCAGCCAGTGGCAAATCCGCCTGCTCGGTCCCAATAGCCTGGGATTGTTAGCCCCATGGCAGGGACTGAACGCCAGCTTCTCTCCCGTACCCATCGCTAAGGGGCGTATTGCATTTATCTCCCAGTCGGCGGCGGTCTCCAACACCATTCTTGACTGGGCGCAACAGCGCAATCTGGGCTTCTCCTGGTTCATCGCCTTGGGCGACAGTCTGGATATCGACGTGGATGACCTGCTGGACTTCCTCGCACGTGACGGCAAAACCAGCGCCATCTTGCTTTATCTCGAACATCTCAGCGACGCCCGCCGCTTTGTTTCAGCATCACGAAGTGCATCGCGTAATAAACCGATTCTGGTGATTAAAAGCGGACGCAGCCATCAGGCGCAGGCCATGATCGGTACGCGCAGCGGACTGGATGCCGCTTGGGATGCAGCGATTCAGCGTGCAGGTCTGCTGCGTGTGCAGGATACGCATGAACTGTTTACCGCGGTCGAATCGCTGAGTCATATGCGCCCGCTGAAGGGCGACCGTTTAATGATCGTCAGTAATGGCGCAGCGCCTGCAGCACTGGCACTGGATGAGCTGTATGCGCGTAATGGCAAGCTGGCCACGCTGAGTGAAGACACTTTGCAGGCGCTCGCGGAATTACTACCGGAAGGGGTTGGACGGGGCAATCCGCTGGATTTAAAGGACGATGCCACACCGGCACGCTATGTCGCCTGCATTGAGCAACTGCTGGATAGCCACGAACTCGATGCACTGATGATTATCCATGCCCCGAGCGCCGTCTCCCCAGCGAGCGAAACGGCCGATCAGATCATTGCCGCGGTGGCGAAACACCCCCGTGGCAAGCAGGTGACACTACTCACCAACTGGTGTGGTGAATACTCCTCTCAGGCGGCTCGTCGTGCCTTTACTCAAGCCGGCATTCCAACCTGGCGTACGCCTGAAGGCACTGTCACTGCCTTTATGCATCAGGTTGAGTATCGTCGGAACCAGAAACAGCTGCGCGAAACCCCGGCACTACCGGTCGGCCTGACGCAAAATAGCGCACAGGCGCATCAGCTGATTCAACAAGCCTTGGACCAGGGAATCACCACGCTGGATACCCACGAAGTCCAACCCGTGCTGCAAGCCTACGATTTGTCGACGCTGCCAACGTGGATTGCGAGCGATAGCCAGGAAGCCGCCAGCATCGCCGACCAGATCGGCTATCCCGTGGCGCTTAAACTGCGCTCACCCGATATCCCGCATAAATCGGACGTTCAGGGGGTCATGCTCTATCTGCGCAGTGCGGCTGAAGTCGAACAGGCGGCAGAGGCCATTTTTGATCGTGTGCGTCATACCCATCCACATGCACGCATCGATGGGCTGCTGGTGCAGAGTATGGCGAACCGCGCTGGCGCACAGGAACTTCGCGTGGTGGTGGAACAGGACCCGCTGTTTGGCCCCATTATTATGCTGGGTGAAGGTGGCGTGGAGTGGCAACCGGATAAGCAGGCTGCCGTTGCCCTGCCGCCACTGAACATGACGCTGGCGCGTTACCTGGTGATTCAGGCGATGAAAAGTGGCAAAGTGCGCAGCCGCAGCGCGTTACGCCCGCTGGACATCGCGGGCCTTAGCCAGTTGTTGGTTCAGGTTTCCAACCTGGTGGTGGATTGCCCGGAAATCCAGCGGTTGGATATCCATCCCCTGCTCGCTTCCGCCGATGAGTTCACATTACTGGATGTCACTCTCCAGTTAGCCCCCTTTAACGGCGATAACGAGACCAGACTGGCTATCCGCCCTTATCCGCATCATCTCGAGGAGCAGGTCGAACTGAAAGATGGCCAGCACTGTCTGTTCCGGCCGATTCTGCCAGAAGATGAGCCGCAGCTGCGCGCCTTTATCGCCCAGGTGACTAAGGAAGACCTCTATTATCGTTATTTCAGTGAGATCAACGAGTTCACCCATGAAGACCTGGCGAATATGACGCAAATCGATTATGACCGTGAAATGGCGATTGTTGCCGTACGTCAACACAACGACAGCGAAGAGATTATTGGGGTGACGCGTGCCATTTCTGATGCCGATAACATTGATGCCGAGTTCTCTGTATTGGTGCGTTCCGACCTGAAAGGGCTCGGTATGGGCAGACGTTTGCTGGAAAAGATGATCCGCTACACGCGCGATCATGGCCTGCAACAATTGAACGGTATCACCATGCCACACAACACCGGCATGATTACGCTGGCACGAAAACTCAATTTTCGTGTGAATATTCAATTGGATGATGGGATTGTCAGTCTGAATTTGCCGCTCGGCGAATCCCAGGGCTGACCTGTACAGAAAGGTAAAAATCCTCCTTATCATGCCGGTTGATGTTATTATTTAACGTTAGGATCATGATTTGATGGCAAAAGGCCATGCAATGAACAGAGAAGAAGTGCACTGTGATGTTGTCTAAATTCAAACGCAATAAACACCAACAACACCTCGCACAGCTGCCTAAACTGTCACAATCCGTGTCAGATATAACCACGCTTTACTCGCCTGCCGAGTTCCGTGAGACCCTGCTGACGAAAATTGCCACGGCAGAGAAGCGCATTTGCATTACTGCGCTGTATCTGGAAAACGATGACGGTGGCCGTGGGGTGATGCAGGCGCTTTACGCTGCGCGCCAGGCTCGTCCAGAGCTGGACATCAGCATTCTGGTGGACTGGCATCGTGCGCAGCGAGGCCGAATTGGTGCCGCGCGTGGGCTGACTAACGCCGACTGGTATTGCGAAATGGCCGCCCAACATCCAGATATCGCAATTCCGGTGTATGGCATCCCGGTGAATACCCGTGAGGCACTCGGCGTACTGCATCTGAAAGGCTTTATCATTGATGATACGCTGCTGTATAGCGGTGCCAGTCTCAATGATGTTTATCTGCATCAACATGATCGATATCGCTATGACCGCTACCAGTTGATTCGTAATCCAAAGCTTGCCGATACGCTTTACGCCTGGATTTGCGAGAATCTTAAGCAGTCTGATGCGGTTAATCGTCTCGATCAAACCGAACGCCCATCAAGCCCTGAAATTAAAAATGAAACCCGTCAGTTCCGCCAGGATCTGCGCAGTTTTAACTATCAGTACGTCGGGGATACCGATAACGAGTCATTGGCCGTAACGCCACTGGTGGGATTGGGTAAACGCAGCTTACTCAACAAAACCATCTTCCACCTGATGCCCTGCGCAGAACGTAAACTGACACTCTGTACTCCTTACTTCAACCTGCCAGCCATTCTGGTGCGTAACCTGATCCATTTACTGCGTCAGGGTAAAGAAGTTGAGATCATCATCGGTGATAAAACCGCTAATGACTTTTACATCCCACCTGAGCAGCCGTTTAAAATCATCGGTGCCCTGCCCTATTTGTATGAGATCAACCTGCGACGTTTCCTGAGCCGGTTGCAGTATTACGTGAATAACGGTCAGCTTACGGTGCGCTTGTGGAAAGATGGCGAAAACAGCTATCACCTCAAGGGAATTTGGGTCGATGATGAGTGGATGATGATCACCGGCAATAACCTTAATCCTCGCGCATGGCGACTGGATTTGGAAAACGCGGTGCTGATTCACGATCCCAAAAATGAGTTGGCTGAGCAACGCGAGAAAGAGCTGGCTCTGATTCGCCAGCACACCAGCGTAGTTAAGCATTTCCGCGAGCTGGAGAGCATTTCTGATTACCCAGCGAAAGTCCGCAAGCTGATACGCCGTTTGCGCCGTATCCGTATTGACCGCTTAATCAGCCGCTTGTTGTAACCGATGCGTGCGCTCATCCTCTGCGTGGTTTTAAGCTGTAGTGGATGTGCGCATGTGGCGCAGGATAACTGGACTGGCAGAGATAAAGCGGAGCACTTCTTCTCTTCTGCTGCTTTGGCCGCTGCGGGCAGCGAAATTTCCCAACATCAGCATCAAGGACGGGGACAGAATCTGCGATTTGGCTTTTTGTTTTCA
The DNA here is from genome assembly GCF_030053355.1 of Pantoea sp. EA-12. Taxonomy (NCBI): domain Bacteria; kingdom Pseudomonadati; phylum Pseudomonadota; class Gammaproteobacteria; order Enterobacterales; family Erwiniaceae; genus Pantoea; species Pantoea sp. EA-12. The sequence goes on from NZ_JASGBY010000002.1 coordinate 564,387, forward strand.
CTAAGTTTTGGTGTGGGAAAAGAATGGTATGACAGCCGCTCAGCAGGGAGCGGCTGGAGTTGGAAGGATCTCAGCTATGATGTGGCAGGTGCAGCGACAGGCATTGTACTGTGGAATCTGAGCCAGTAATCATCACAGCGAAATGCCCTTGCCTTTACGATGCAGCATAAGCGAAACCAGAAACGCCAACGCGCCCATCGCCGAGACATACCAGAAGAAGCTGGTTTCAATTCCCTCTTTCTTTAGCAGTAACGCCACATATTCTGCCGAACCACCAAAGATCGCATTCGCCACTGCATAAGACAGGCCCACGCCGAGCGCACGGACTTCTGGTGGGAACATTTCCGCTTTAAGGATGCCACTGATGGCGGTGTAAAAGCTGGTGATGATCAGCGCCAGCATGATCAACGCAAACGCGGCGAAACTGCTTTGAACATTCTGCAGCAGCATCAGGATTGGTACAGTACAAATCGCCGCACCCGCGCCAAAGATCATCATTGAAGATCGACGACCAATCTTGTCAGAAAGCGCGCCAACGATCGGCTGTATCAACATGAAGACCAATAACGCACCAGTCATCAATCCACTGGCGCTGCGCGCATCCATACCTGCGGTATTAACGAGATACTTTTGCATATAAGTAGTGAAGGTATAGAAGCTGAGCGAACCACCGGCAGTAAACCCGAGCACCATCAGGAAAGCGCGAGAGTGGTTGCGAAGTAGACCAACAATACTGCCAGCATCACGGTGTTCGCGATTTTTCTTCTCGGAAGTTTCATTCAGTGAGCGACGCAACCAGAGCGCGACAACAGCCAATACCGCGCCCAGGAAGAATGGAATGCGCCAACCCCAGCTGCGTAGCTCTTCATCACTCAATATCTGCTGTAGAACCACGACAGTCAGCACCGCCAACAGCTGGCCGCCAATCAGCGTGACGTACTGAAAGGATGCGTAAAAGCCTTTACGGCCTTCCTGTGCTACTTCACTCATGTAGGTAGCGCTGGTACCGTACTCCCCTCCCACCGATAACCCTTGAAACATACGCGCCAGCAATAAGATCACCGGCGCCGCCACACCAATTTCACCATAGCCCGGTAGACAGGCGATCACTAACGATCCCAGACACATCATGCAGACGGAGATCAGCATGGAGTTTTTACGCCCATGTCGGTCTGCAATGTAACCAAATAGCCAGCCACCAATCGGACGCATCAAGAAACCCGCAGCAAATACGCCGGCTGTTTGCAGTAATTGCGTGGTCGTATCACCGCTCGGAAAAAATACATGAGCAAAATAGAGTGAAAAAAACGAGTAAACGTAGAAGTCGAACCATTCGACCAGGTTGCCTGAAGATGCGCCAACAATCGCCCAGATGCGTTGTTTGCTACTTGCCACCGATTCTGACGGTGCCATTTTTTGTTGTAGTGAGTCAGTCATGTCTTACCTCTTTCCTTGCGATAAATTAATGCCAAAGGATTGATTAAAGCATTTGTGAGTCGGTTTCGGGAAATATAACGGGCTGGATATTACAAATTGTGATGCTGAAAGGGGTTTTAGGGTGAGATTTTCACTGATTTTCATGCAAATTCAGCGATCTGCAGACGTGCATTCAGTGATCTACAGACGTGAATTCATCGATCTGCAGACGTAAAAAAGCCCTGAACTTTCGTTCAGGGCTTCTTCACTTAATTGATGCCTGGCAGTTCCCTACTCTCGCATGGGGAGACCCCACACTACCATCGGCGCTACGGCGTTTCACTTCTGAGTTCGGCATGGGGTCAGGTGGGACCACCGCGCTAAAGCCGCCAGGCAAATTCTGTTTTCGTCCGCGTATTTTGCACTCTGACTGCGTTGCTGCATTCGCGCTGCTCAGTCACATACTTATGTATGCTCCTTCACATCGTCTCATTTGCCGCCTTGTCACAGCACAAAATCCACTGGACTTAATCCGGTGAACTAAGCTGAAAATCTGTCTCTCAAAAACGCCTCTGGCGTTGTAAGGTTAAGCCTCACGGGTCATTAGTACCGGTTAGCTCAATGCATCGCTGCAC